>NZ_JANJUQ010000039.1 GCF_024710485.1 Flavobacterium sp. | reverse complement strand
GTATTTCTGGAAGTTCCACTCTACTTCACTGTCTTGTAAACCGTTTTTGCTTTTTTGGGTTAAAAATTGGTAAAGCGGATGCATATCATTTCCTTTTACAGATATCTTACCCATCATCGGGAAAGACACGCCATAGTTCATTTGGCAAAACTTAGCAATTTCTTGGTTGCTGCCCGGTTCTTGTCCACCGAAATTATTGGCCGGGAAACCAATCACCACAAAGTTCTTGTCTTTGTATTTGCTGTAAATCGACTCTAAATCTTTGTATTGGGGCGTTAATCCGCACTCAGAAGCAGTATTTACAATTAAGATTTTCTTTCCTTTTAAAGAGGCAAAATCAAATTCTTTGCCATATAAATCGGTTACTTTAAATTGATGAACGGATTCACCTTGGATTATTGTTGTCATAGTATTAGAATTGTTTGTATTGACGGCAACAGGTTTGCTTTGTGCATTGTTTTGACAACTCCAAAGCAACATAGCGCCGCAGGCTAAATATAAATAGTTCTTCATATACTTAATTTTTTATAAAATTACTCATTATTCACGAGCCTGATGTTATACAATTCCTAAAGTTTTATTAATTAAAAAAGCCCGACAACATAACATCGTCGGACTTTCAACAAACATAACAGAAAACTATTCTGCTATCAAAACAAAAAACCTAAATCAAATCCCAAATTTGATTTCCCTATTTGCATATACGAAAGAGACTTGGCTCTGGATTTACAGAAATTGGTATTTCTGCACAAATAGTTGGTTAATATGGAAATAGTTTCGTTAAATTTACGATTAAAAAAAATAGGTATGACACAAGAAGAATTGTTGCCCTTGCTTTTGAGGAAGGAAGAAAAGGCTTTTACTGCGCTGTACGATATGTACTCGAGGAGTTTGTTCAGCGTAATCACCAATTTGATTAAAGACCAGGAAGAAGCTGAAGATGTGCTTCAGGAAGTATTTGTCAAAATATGGAAGAACATCGACACTTATAATCAAAGTAAAGGCCGATTGTACACTTGGATGCTCAACATTACCCGAAACACCGCCATCGATAAACTTCGTTCGAAAGGTTTTAACAACAGTCAAAAAAACCTATCAGCAGATAATTTCGTACATCTGTTAGACGACAACAGCAAACTGACCAATAGAATTGATACCATCGGGATTTTAGAGTTTGTGAAAAAGCTCAAACCGAAATGTATTCAAATAATCGACTTACTCTTTTTTAAAGGTTATACACAGCAAGAAGCCTCTGAAGAATTGGAAATCCCTTTGGGTACCGTTAAAACCCAAAACAGAATGTGTATGAACGACCTACGAAATTTTTTAAAAGTATAATGGAAACAAAAGAATATATAGCATCAGGCATCTTAGAACTCTATGTGTACGGTTTGCTGAGCGAAGAAGAGAACGATCAGGTAAGTGCCATGGCCAATAAACACCCGGAAGTCAAGGCCGAAATTGTGTCAATTGAAAAAGCCATCATTAATTTATCGAGTAGTTTTTCTCCATTCATCTCACACAGTCAGTTTGAAAAGATAAAAGCGCAATTGGAATTAAAACACGGTAAAGTAGTCGATTTAAAACCAATAAATAACACCGCAACTTATATTGGTTGGGCAGCAGCTGCTGCCTTGCTAGTTGGTATCGGATTCCAATACAACAAACTCAGCAACACCCAAAACCAAATCCAATCGATTGAAAGTCAAAAATCGAAGTTGGAACAAACGATAGTTGAGCTAGAATCGAAAAACAAAGAAACCACTACAGTTTTAAATGTAGTTCGAGACGCAAAAACCACCATCATACCTTTAGCCGGACAAGCTATTGATCCCAAAGCTTCCGCTAAAGTATATTGGAATAAAGAACAACAAACGGTTTATATAGATGCCTCAGGTTTACCGGAGCCACCGGAAGGCATGGTATACCAAGTTTGGGCTTTAAAACTCAATCCGCTAACGCCAACCAGCATCGGTTTGTTAGAAAATTATACAGCTGACAATTCCTTGTTTAAAGTAGCCAACAATGAAGGCGCCGAAGCTTTCGGTATTACTTTAGAACCGGCCGGCGGAAGTAAATCGCCAACGCTCGAAAAATTATATACTTTAGGAAAAGTATAGTATACTGACTTCGTAAAAAAATAACACCGCAAATTCGCTAATAATCAGCTGAATTTGCGGTGTTTTATTTGAATAGGATTAGCAAATACAATGCAATCTATTTATTTACTTAAATATTTCTTGTGTTTGAAATAAGACAACACTGCTAATAAAGTAATAATGGCTACAGAATAATACACAAAAGAAGGTGTTACTACTTTATCACCGCTGGCATAAGAATGCAATCCCGTAAGGTAGAAATTCACTCCAAAATAGGTCATTAATATCGAATAAAACGCAAAAATAGCCATTACGTTATATACCCATTTGCCACGAAGAGCCGGAACGAATCGGGCGTGAATAACAAAAGCATACACCATAATACTGATCAAGGCCCAAGTTTCTTTCGGATCCCAACCCCAGTAGCGTCCCCAACTCTCATTAGCCCATTGACCACCTAAAAAGTTTCCGATAGTCAACATTACCAATCCGATAGTCAGTGCCATTTCATTGATATAGGTAATTTCTTTGATATTAAGGTCCATTTTAGCTTTGTTTTTATCGTTGGCAAACAACATCAAAATAAGGGAAACTATACCCAAAACCATCGCTAAAGTAAACGGTCCATAACTCGCTACAATCACCGCAACGTGTATCATTAACCAATACGAATTTAAAACCGGTTGTAAATTGGCAATTGCAGGATCCATCCAATTCCAATGCGCAATCATCAAAATCATAGAAGCTACAAAGGTTCCCGAAGCTACTGTTAATTTTGATTTACGGTCGAAAGCCAAAGTAAAGAACATGGTAGCCCAAGACACATAAATCATACTTTCATAAGCATCACTCCAAGGCGCGTGACCAGAAATATACCATCGGGCAATTAATCCTAAAGTGTGAAAACCAAACAACAATCCTATGAAAATGTGGAAAGCGTTAATGGTAAATCGGAGAATCTTTTTTTCAAAGAAAATGTTCACAATAACCAAGGACAACATCAAGCATCCTGCCATCATATACAACCAAAACAAGTTTTTAAATACATCGTATTTGTTGTATAAAATCTCGTAATCAATTTTATCTTCCGCCGGACGAACGGCTTTACCGTATACTTTTTGGTAATCTTCTATCCCAACTAAAAACGTATTGGCGCGGGTGTAATCTTGGGTTTCCGAAGCTTTCATCAAAGCATCCAAGTACACCGGTAATGCCCCTTTTATGGTATCCAATGAGGTTCCGGTGGTATGATTGATTTCTAAAAATGACAACCATTTGTTGTTCGGGTCATTTGGTACCGGGAAGATTCGAAGAATTTTTCCGCTGAGTGCCGAATTCAGTAAATTGACTTTTTTATCGGTTTCTATAAAATCTTTTTCAAACTGATTAGGGGTAGCGGCTTTGTAAGCCTGATCTAAATAAGGTGATAACTTGTAATTTCCTTTATCATCAAAGAAAGAACGGAAAGTGGCGTATTTCGCATCGGGCTCAATTCCGATAATTTTGCGAATACTGTCGTTTCCTTTTTTGATATAAATCAAAGGCGTTTCAAACCAAACCGTCGGGAATTGCGTCATAGACAAAAAGGCTTGGTCGGAATTCATTCCTTTGTAGGTATCGCTTTTGCTGACTTTACGCAACAATTCTGATGAAAATGTGTTGATAGGCTTCATACGACCACCGTCGTCCTGAATTACCAATCGCCCGAATTGCGCTGCATGTTTTTCGGATACCTTATATTTGTTGATGATGGAGTCTATTTGCTTTTGCGTTGGCAACGCTCTTTGATGTGTGGTGTGCTCTTGAGCGAAACCGTTCAATGAAAACAACAATACCAAGACAGCCGTTAATTGATGTTTCTTCTTTTTCACATTTTCCAGCTTTCTTTTCAAATCCGCAAAGCGAGTATTTTTAGTGAATAAAATCGCCATCATGCAGAAATAAAGCAAATAATATCCAATGTAGGTAATATTGGTTCCCCAAAAATCGTGGTTTACAGAAAGTACCGTTCCTTTTTCGTCCGGATCGAATGAAGCCTGGAAGAATCGGAACCCTTTATAATCTAAAATGTGATTCATATAAATATGATGGTCGTTTTTCTCTTTTCCGTCGATGAGTGTAACTTTGCTTTCAAAAGAAGAGAAACTCTTTTCTGTACCCGGATATTTTTTTGCAATAAAATCATTCAATTTTAAACTGAAAGGCAACTCATATACTTTAGAGCCGTAAAAAATCGTAAATTCTAGATTGCCCAATTTGAAGGCTTTAGGTTCGCCTTGCTTTCCTTTAGAACCCAACAAAGTAACCGATTGTTCTTTTCCTTGAGTCTTAACTTTCAAAACCAGAGCATCTTCCCCATTTTTGGCTTTAAAATCACCACTCGGCTGGTAAGATTTGATTCCTTTTTTAGGTAATTCAGGCAATACAAACTGACTGCCGCCAATGTTGTACAACGAACGATACATCAAAGGTTGAGTGGCATCTTTCACTACTTTTCCTTCTAACTTATCAGCCATTCGCATAAACTGTCCGTCGAACGGTGAAGTAATGGTATTGTTTTTAGTGTCAATATTAATAGCGCCGGGTGTTGGTTTATCTAAGGCGAATAAAACATTGTGAATGTTTTGTACTTCACCTGCTTTGAGCATATGTTCGTGTCGCGTTCCGTCGCCCGATTCTACCAACTTTAAATATACATCTCCGTTGGCGTCATCTTTGATGCTTTCTTTAGCATCTAAAATAAAATCTTGGTATTCGATTTCAAAAGGAATATCGGAAAATTTGCTGTTGATATTAAAGTAATTATCGGTTACCGGAGAAAGTAAAAGCGGTTCTTCAAAAATGCGACGCATCATTTTACCTTGGTAATCGCCATCAACAAAAACAGTCAAATAACATTTATCTGAATAAACCTGATTAGAAGTAGCGCCCTCACGAATCGGCATCATACCTTCATAACTGATGTAACGAGTGATAAAAGCACCGGCTATGATAAAAATAAAAGACAAATGAAGTAATAAAGTAGCCCATTTTTCCTTTTTGTACAACTGATAACGTTTGATATTGCCGAGGAAATTAATCATGAAGACCAACATGATAGCTTCAAACCACCAAGCATTGTAAACCATAATTCGGGCAGTATCGGTGTTGTACTTGCTTTCTATAAAAGTTCCTGCAGCCATAGCTACAGCGAAAGCAATAAACAAAAAAGCCATTAAACGCGTGGAGGATAAAAAGGAGTATAATTTTTTTTCCATGAGGTTGGAATAATTTTTTTAAAAAGCGATACAAAAATAGGGGAAATAAATAGATATCTGATTGATAATTTTGGGGTTTTAATACATTTTTAAGAGTTGTACATTTCTTTAATTCAAAATGAAGAATCTAATGGTAATTTTCGATAATTTTGTCGCATGATACAAGTGTCTGTAATTGGTTCAGGGAATGTAGCTTATCATTTACTGAAAGCTTTCGGTAAAAACAAGCAAGTTGAAGTTATTCAGGCGTTTGCCAGAAACAAGAATGCATTACAAGGTCTTTTGCTACCGGAACAAATCATCAGCGATTGGTCGTTGTTGAAAAAAGCGGATATCATCATCATTGCCGTTTCTGACAATGCTATTGCGGAAGTTTCAAGTCAAATTCCGTTCAACAATCAATTGGTTGTGCATACTTCCGGTAGTGTTAACATGACAGCTTTAGACGGTAAAAATCGCCGTGGCGTTTTCTATCCATTGCAAACTTTTTCCAAAGCCAAAGCCATCGAATACCAATCGGTGCCTATTTGTCTGGAAGCCGCACAAACTGAGGATTTTCAAACTTTAGAAGAGTTGGCAAAATCGATTGCAACATATACTTACAAGGTTGATTCTTTACAGCGCCAAGCCTTACATGTAGCTGCTGTTTACGTTTCAAATTTTGTCAATCATTTGTATCAAATCGGTCACGAAATTTGTGAGGAAAACCAATTGCCTTTTGATATTTTGAAGCCTTTAATTCAGGAAACTGCCCAAAAAACACTAACGCTTACTCCGGCTGAAGCGCAAACCGGTCCGGCCAAGCGAAATGATACAGAAACTATCAATAAACACTTATCATTTTTGACTGACGAAAACCAAAAAGAAATCTATAAATTGCTCACCAAATCTATAATCGATCATGGAAAAAAGTTATAAAGAAATCATGAATCATATTACCACCTTCATTTTCGATGTTGATGGTGTTTTAACCGATGGCTCGGTTCATGTAGCGCCTAACGGTGAAATGTTACGAATCATGAATATTCGTGACGGCTTTGCCATGAAAGCTGCCATTGAAAGTGGCTACAATGTTTGTATCATTTCCGGCGGACACAACGAAGGCGTTCGCATCCGATTGAGAAATTTGGGAATTACCGATATCCATTTGGCTACACCGGACAAAGTAGAAACCTTCAAGCAATACAGCGAATTGTACAATATCAAACCGGAAGAAGTGCTTTATATGGGTGATGACATCCCTGATTTTCATGTGATGCAGTTGGTGGGTTTACCAACTTGTCCACAAGATGCAAGTCCGGAAATCAAAGCCATCTCCAAATACATCTCTCACAAAAACGGCGGAAAAGGTGCTGTGCGTGAAGTGATTGAGCAAGTGATGAAAGCCCAAAACAAGTGGCATATGTATTATAATGGAAAACACGATTAAAAGCCTAAAATTGACTGATTTAAACTGAACCAATGAAATTCTTAAAACTTATTCGATACCAAAACTTATTACTCATTGCCTTGATGCAACTCGTTTTAAGATACGGGTTTTTAAAGCAACAAAACGTACCGCTAACCTTATCTGATTGGCAATACGGATTGTTAGTATTAGCCACTCTTTTAATTGCGGCAGCCGGTTATGTGATTAACGACATTATGGATCAGGAAACCGATCAAACCAACAAACCCAATAAAGTTATTGTGGGCAAAACTATTTCGGAAGATTTGGCTTATAATTTGTATTTCGGACTCAATATAGCCGGAATGTTGATTGGTTACTATTTGGCTGATTTTGTTAATAAAACTTCTTTTTTCGGAGTGTTTATCATCAGTTCTGCCCTGCTCTATCTTTATGCTACCAGCTTGAAGCAAATAGCAGTAATTGGCAATGTGATTGTGGCTTTAATTTTAGGATTGTCAGTAATTGTTGTTGGCATGTTTGATGTATTACCAATGATGACTTATGTAGATGTGGAATTATGGGCCAAAATGAAAGTTATTTTATCGATACTGTTAGACTATGCTATTTTTGCTTTTATCATCAATTTAATCCGTGAGATTGTTAAAGATGCTCAAGATTACGAAGGCGATAACTTAGAAGGAATGAGAACATTACCCATAGTTATTGGTATGGCTAAAACATCCAAAGTTATTTTTGTAATTGGACTGGTAGCTACTTTGCTCCTATTTTGGTATATTAATGACAATTTAATGGAAAATAAACTTTATGTGGCAGTGGTTTACAGCTTAGTTGCGGTGGTTGGCCCAATGGTTTTCTTTTTAATTAAAACATGGAGTGCTAAAACCAAACAAGATTTTGCTTTATTGAGTACTATTTTAAAATTCGTCATTTTTTTCGGAATACTGTCTATTTTGGTAATCACCTTTAACATCAAATTCAATGGGTAATCAATTGTGCAGTCATACAATCATCTTGGCTTCAGGTTCCCCCAGAAGACAACAGTTTTTGAGGGAATTAGACCTTGATTTCGAAATCCGACTAAAAGAAGTTGAAGAAATTTATCCTGAAAACCTGCAAGGTGTTGAAATAACCAATTATTTAGCACAGCTCAAAGCGGCCGCTTTTGACGATTTAAAAGATAACGAAGTATTGATTACCAGCGACACCATCGTTTGGTTTGAGAATAGAGCTCTGGGCAAACCCAAGGACTATGAAGACGCTCTGACCATGTTGAAAGCCATGTCGGGAAAAACCCATGAAGTAATTACTTCCGTTTGCTTTAAAACAAAACAAAAAACAGAAACGCTTTTTGAAGTTACTAAAGTAACTTTTAAAAATCTTACCGAGGAAATGATTCGTTATTATTTAGACCATTACCAACCGTTTGACAAAGCCGGTGCTTATGGTATACAAGAATGGATTGGATTAATAGGAATCGCCAAAATTGAAGGTTCATATACCAATGTTGTTGGCATGCCTACCGACAAAGTGTACGAGTATTTGACTAACTTATAATTTCAAGATTATGCATTTTTTTGAATTTTATTCTAAAGAATTGTTCGCTACAGGTTTGTTGTTGATTGTAGTTATACTGCTGCGATTAGTGGTAACCAAAGCGGTTAGAAAATATTCAAAATCCCATACCGGAATTGAAAAAAGATCCAATTTGGTTATCAAATACATTCATTTGCTCATTAATATTTTGGCAGTAATCTCCCTGATTGTAATTTGGGGAGTCCAAAAAAATGACATTATGATTACACTCTCCTCCATTGCTACGGTAGTTGGGGTTGCCATGTTTGCGCAATGGTCAATTTTAAGCAATATTACTTCAGGGGTAATTTTGTTTTTTTCGTTTCCGTTTAAGATTGGAGATGTTATAAAAGTACACGATAAAGACTTCCCTTTTGAAGGTGAAATCATTGATATTAATGCTTTCCATACCGATTTAATTACTAAAGATGGTGAGCGATTGGTTTATCCGAATAATCTTTTACTTCAAAAAGGGATTTCCATAATAAAACCAAGGTATGAGGACCAAGAATTCACCGACTAATACGCACAAAAAAGGATTCCGAAAATGTTAATTTTTTGATAAACCTAAGTTTTCCTATACTGCTTGGCATTGTTTTTACGTTAGTTTTATCACTAATAGTAATTAAATCCTAATAATTATGAAAACAATGAAATTAGTACTGCTAAGCGTTTTTATAACGATAACAGTAAACACTCATGCTCAAGTATCTGTTAATGTAAACGTTGGTGTACCACCGGTTTGGGCACCTAACGCACCTGTAGAAGTACACTATTACTATCTTCCGGATATAGAAGTTTATTACGATGTTCCTGCACGCAGGTATATTTATTTAAGAAACGGCAGATGGTTCCGCTCGGCAGCATTACCGGCACATTACAGAGGTTATGACTTACGCAGAGGTCGAACCGTATATTTAACGGATTATCATGGTCACCGACCGTATACTCATTTCAAAACCCATAAAGTGAAATATAAAGGCAACGGGAATTGGAAAAAAAACGGCAACAACGGACACGGAAAATTTAAAAACCATCCTGGTAAAGGCCACGGACACGGAAAAGGTAGAGACTAATACATAAAGGCGAGAATTATATCTCGCCTTTGTCAATTATTTAGTTTTCAAGCAATTAAAATAAAAAAAATCTTATTTAACAAACTTTTAAGTGCATTTCATCGATAAAATTTTCTGTTAAAAGATATTAATTGTTTACATTTGTTACATTATTAATGTCGATTACTGTTTTTTGTTAACCCCAAATTTACAAAATCATGAAAACGCTTAAATCACTATTGTTGGTGTTGGGTATGCTTTTAGCTGCTCAATCTCAAGCCCAAAATACTCCTAAAAAAGAGAGTTTACCCATAGACAAAAATACCAACTGCTACATTCGTTATTACTATTTTCCTAACCTTCAAGCCTATTTCGATAATTTGAATATGGTTTACTATTTCAAAGATAAAGGAGAATGGATGACAGCTCCTGAGTTACCAACCAATTACGGTGGTTATTCCCTCTACAACAAAGCAAGAGTTGCGATTAACGATTATGATGATGAAAGACCATATGAGTTGTTGCACATTCACAAAAAGAAATTCCCTTACAACTCTAAGGGACGTTTTACAAACAACTCAACGGCTTCCTACGATTAATCGGTACAGCTTATTCATTTGTTAAAAACGAATTAAATAAAACGCTCTATTTTATTTAATGTTTATATTTGGAGCTATTGCTATAATGACAAAAAATGCAAAAGCTTTATACACTATTCTTATCCTCATTTTTATTAGTTTTCCAATTTTCTTGGGCTCAGCAACCAACCAAACCCAATTCGGTTGAAATTTACCATCAAATTCAAAAACTTAATTTCCTCGGTTCCGTACTGTACATAGCAGCACATCCCGACGATGAAAACACGCGTTTGATTTCTTATTTGGCCAATGATAAAAAAGCCAGAACAGCATATCTCTCGCTAACTCGCGGTGATGGCGGTCAAAATCTAATCGGACCGGAACTAAGAGAATTATTAGGCGTAATCAGAACCCAAGAACTTATCGAAGCCCGAAAAATTGATGGCGGTGAACAGTTTTTTTCTCGTGCTAATGACTTTGGCTTTTCGAAAAACCCAACGGAAACACTACAAATATGGGATAAAAATCAAGTGTTAAGCGACGTCGTTTGGGCGATTCGAAAATTTCAACCTGACATCATTATCAATCGTTTTGACCATCGCTCTCCCGGAACTACTCACGGGCATCATACAGCTTCTGCTATGTTGAGTATGGAAGCTTTCGATTTGGCTAACAATCCGGAACAAAATCCGGAGCAACTTCAATTTGTATCCACTTGGCAACCTAAACGTGTTTTTTTTAATACTTCATGGTGGTTTTACGGTAGTCAAGAGAAGTTTAAAGCCGCCGATAAAACCAATTTAATCAATCTAAAAATCGGTACTTATTATGCTGCTTTAGGCAAATCCAACCAAGAAATTGCTGCCTTGAGCAGAAGCCGTCACCAATCGCAAGGCTTTGGAGCTACCGGTACTCGCGGTGAAGAAGATGAATACATAGAATTTCTAAAAGGCGATACGCCCAAAGACAAAACCAACTTATTTGAAGGCATCGATACGACTTGGAATCGCATCAAAGGCGGAAAAGCCATTGGAGATATTTTGTATGCGGTGGAAAAAAACTTCGATTTCAAAAATCCTGCAGCCAGTGTGCCCGAATTGGTTAAAGCTTACAGTTTGATTGAAGAATTAGATGACAAGCATTGGAAGTTTGTCAAATCAGAAGAAATAAAAAAAATAATTGCTGCTTGTACCGGTTTGTATTTAGAGGCTATTGCTGATGTACAAGAAATCACTCCCGGCAGTACTTTAAAAGTAAAATGGGAAGCCATCAACCGCAGTTCTGTCGATATGATTTTGAATAGTATTCAATCCTATCCAAGTACAATGACGACCCAAGAAATCAATGTTTTGCCAAGAAATAAAGTGATTTCAAAAACATGGGAAGTTGAACTACCGGCAGACCTTAATTACAGTAATCCTTATTGGTTAAACCAATCCGGTTCTGATGGCATGTATCAGGTTGATGACCAAAAGAACATAGGAATTCCGGATGTATTGCGACAAGTAAAACTGACTTTCAATATTGGAATCAATAATGTAACCATACCTTACGAGCGCTATGTGGTTTACAAATACAACGACGATGTTAAAGGCGAAGTATATCAGCCTTTGGATATCATCCCCATTGTCACTTCTTCTATAGCCGAAAAAGTATATATCTTTAATACTGATCGAAGTAAAACGGTTTCGGTTAAAATTATAGCCGGAAAAGACAATGTTGAAGGCAGTGCCAAATTAGAATTACCGCAAGATTGGAAAGCATCACCGACAGAAATTCCGTTTACTATCGATAAAAAAGGACAAGACATTGTAGCTGTTTTTACCGTTACTCCGTCATCCGAAGCTTCTGAAATCAGTATCAAAAGCCTAATTACTGTAGGTGACCAAGAATTCGATAAAGAAAAAATCGACATCAATTACCCGCATATCTACAAACAAATGGTTTTAAAAACGGCCGAATCCAAAGCCATCCGTGTAAAAATCAAAACCAGAAATGAAAAAATTGCCTATATCATGGGAGCCGGCGACGAAGTACCAAAAAGCTTAACACAAATGGGCTACAAAGTTGCAATTCTGAAACCGGAAGAGATTACTACAGAAAAACTACAAAATTTTGATGTATTGATGACCGGAATCCGAGCCTACAACGTAGTAAATGCTTTGGCGTACAAACAAAAAATATTGTTGGATTTTGTACAAAACGGTAAAACTATGATTGTGCAGTACAATACTTTAGACGATTTGGTTACCAAAGATATGTCGCCTTTCCCGCTTAAAATTTCTCGTGATCGAGTAACCGAAGAAAATGCAGAAGTCCGATTCCTAGCGCCTAATCATCCTGTATTAAATTATCCGAATAAAATAACCGCAGCTGATTTTAAAGGCTGGAAACAAGAACAAGGATTGTACTATCCTAACGAATGGGACGCCAACTTTACGCCTATCTTATCCGCCAACGACCAAGGTGAAAAACCTAAAAACGGCGCTTTGTTAGTGGCGAAATACGGCAAAGGAAATTATGTTTACACCGGATTGAGTTTCTTTAGAGAATTGCCTGAAGGTGTTTCCGGAGCTTTTCGTTTGTTAGCCAATATCATAGCCCTTGGAAAATAATATGGAAACAGAAAAAAAATACCGTTGGAAAAACAGTTACACTTGGGTTTTACTTGCTAACGCCATTTACATTTTAATCTTCTTTTTACTAATGCAATTATTTTATTAAAATGCAAAAACTCGACTGGATTGTTTTATCGGTAACCTTGCTTTTTATTGTAATTTATGGTGTTTACAAAACCAAAGGCAGTAAAAATGTAGAAGATTATATTTTAGGTAACAAACAAACGCCTTGGTGGACAGTAGGCTTATCAGTTATGGCTACCCAAGCCAGTGCGATCACTTTCCTGTCAACTCCGGGTCAAGCCTATCACGACGGAATGGGTTTTGTGCAGTTTTATTTCGGATTACCAATTGCCATGGTTGTGATTTCCATGACGTTTATTCCGATTTATCACCGACTCAAAGTCTTTACAGCCTATGAATATCTGGAACAACGCTTCGATCTTAAAACACGCTCCTTTACTTCTGTCTTATTTTTAATCCAAAGAGGTTTAGGAACCGGATTGACTATTTATGCGCCTTCCATCATTTTATCGTCTATTTTAGGATGGAATCTGACCTTACTAAACATTATCATAGGGATTTTAGTTATCATTTACACTTTTGCCGGAGGAACCAAAGCGGTTAACGTCACTCAAAAGCAACAGATGTTCATCATCATGAGCGGAATGTTTATTACCTTCTTTTTGATTCTGCATTTGTTGCCAAACGACATGACTTTTTCAAATGCCATGCACATAGCCGGTGCCAATGATAAAATGAACATACTTGACTTTTCATTTGATCCGGAAAATCGTTATACTTTTTGGAGTGGCATTACGGGAGGTTTCTTTCTGATGCTGTCTTACTTCGGAACTGACCAATCACAGGTGGGACGTTATCTATCGGGTAAATCAGATCGCGAAAGCCAAATGGGATTAATTATGAACGGTTTTTTGAAAGTTCCGATGCAATTTTTTATTCTTTTAACCGGTGTAATGGTTTTTGTATTTTTCCAATTCAATCCGGTGCCGTTGCATTTTAATCCGATTAACACAACTGCGGTAGAAAAATCCGTTTATGCCGAAGAATATAATAAGTTGGAAAAGCAATTAACCCAATTATCGGAGGAAAAAAAAGAATTCAACTTATTGTATATCGATCACTTAAATCAAAATTATGACAACCCGATATTGCGCAATAAGCTGATTTCGCTTTCTGCCAAAGAAAAAGATTTACACGACCAAGCCAAAGAAATAATCGCTAAAGTTGACAGCAAAGCGGAAACCAATGATAAAGATTATGTATTCATCTATTTTATCTTAAACTATTTGCCCTCCGGTTTAATTGGTTTGTTGTTGGCGGTAATTTTATCAGCAGCCATGTCTTCTTCAGCCTCCGGATTAACCGCCTTAGCATCAACTACCGCCATCGATATTTACAAACGAAATGTCAAAGGTGAGAAATCTGAAAAACACTATGTGAATGCTACCAAATACTTCACTTTACTTTGGGGTGTTATTGCCATTTTGTTTGCCTGCGTCGGAACTTTGTTTGAAAACTTAATCCAATTGGTTAATATTGTAGGCTCTATATTTTACGGTACTGTTTTAGGAGTATTTCTGGTTGGATTCTACATAAAATATGTCAAAGCTAACGCTATATTTTACGGAGCTGTAATCAGTCAAACCACTATCTTTTTTATCTACTATTATGCTATTCATATTCACCCTAACGGACAGGAGAAATTGGGTTATTTGTGGTTAAACTTTATTGGTGCTTCATTGACTATAGTGATTTCTATATTCCTGCAAACTATCGCCAAAGGAAAACAAAAAATGATGGCATAAAAAAACCACGAAATAATATTCGTGGTTTATATTTTGAGTTGAAATAAAATTATTTTTTACTCCATTCTTTAATGCTGTCGTTGTTCATTTTTACGTAATCAGCGTTATTGGCTTTCTCTGCTGCAGCTAATGATAATTTAGCAGTTTCAATAGCGCCTGATTTGTTACCCATTTTTGCTTGGATTAAGGATTTCAATCTCAAGTGCCAAAACGGAACTTCACTAGGTGACTTAACCATAGAAACAGCTTTGTTTATGTACTCTAAAGCTTTGTTTAAATCACCCTCCGATTGGAATAAATACTGGGCTGATGAATAGTAGTCTCCAGCTGTTGGACCAGCCAAAACTTTATTGATACTGGCCATAGCCGCTTTTTGTGTAGGAACTTCAAATTTCACAGATATCATCGTTTTCTCCCAAGAGATATCTAAAGTAGCACTGTCGTTAGTCAAATTATTAATGGCAATGGTAAACGTTTCCACGTGGTTACCTAAAGCAATTGGATCAACATTAGTTTTATAAGCTACTTTATTTTCATCCCAATTTTCAGGAATACCCCAATTTTCAGTATCTGTGTAAAAAATCACTTCCCACATATCCGCTTTAGGAGTTGTAAAAATAGCATATTTCCCTTTCTTCAAGGTAGCGCCTTTAATAACTACATCCTCGCTGAAAGTAACCATAGAATTTTGATTAGCTCCGGTTCTCCAAAGACGGCCAAACGGCACTAAATCGCCAAAAACAGGTCTGCCTTTGGCACTTGGTCTGGAATATTCAACAGTAACATCTGTTAAACCAACTACTTGATTTAAAGTTGATTTCGGACTGGGTTGTGGGGTTTTTACCTGGGCTTCAATGGTAAAGTTGGCAATTAATACCGCCAATGCTAAAATAATTTTTCTCATGATGTTATATTTAGTTTGTCCAAAATTACAAATTGTAGTGTTTTCAAATGTTAATTAAAACATAAATGAAATCATTTTTGTTTAATGTTTTGAATTTATAATTAAACAATTTGTACTTTTACAAAAAGTTTAATCATGAAGATTTACAGATTACATACCAAACAAAATTTGCCAATTACATTAGAAGAAGCTTGGGCATTTTTGTCTGATCCGAAAAACCTCAAAACCATCACTCCGGATTATATGGGTTTCAAAACGCTATCCGGAGATGATCGTCCTATGTTTCCGGGACAGATTATACAATATATAGTCACTCCGGTATTGGGTATCCCGATGAAATGGGTTACTGAAATCACTCATGTGGTTGACAAACAATATTTTGTTGATGAGCAACGCTTCGGTCCATATTCTTTATGGCATCACAAGCACTTTCTGAAAGAAATTCCGGGTGGCGTAGAAATGGAAGATATTGTAGATTATAAAGTACCGATGGGCTTTATCGGACAACTGGTACATCCGTTTTTGGTAAAGCCTAAATTGAAGGAGATTTTCGATTACCGTCACAAAAAATTAACTGAATTATTTGGAGAATACAAAACACAATAAGATGAAAAACATTTTACTCATAGGTGGTTCTTACGGAATTGGTTTAGCCATTGCTAAAGAATTACAATACGAAAATAAAGTATATATCGCCTCCAGAACCAACGAAGCGATTAATGACATGAATGTAACCCATATTCCGTTTGATGCAGCTACCGATACTCTTGACACTTCTCTTTTACCTGAGGTTATCGACGGATTTATATATTGTCCGGGCAGTATTAATTTACGCCCGTTTCGCGGTTTAAAACCGGAAGCGTTTGAAAGCGATTTGCAAATCAACTTTATCAGTATGATTAAAGCTTTGCAAACAGTTCTTCCCAATTTATTAGTAGCCAACCAATCGAGTGTAGTCTTATTCAGCTCTGTAGCCGCCGGCATGGGAATGCCTTTTCATACCAGTGTGGCTGCTGCCAAAGGCGCTATTGAAGGTTTTGCCAAAGCGTTAGCCGCCGAGTATGCTCCGAAAATAAGAGTAAATGTCATAGCACCTTCTTTGACCGATACGCCATTAGCAGAAAAATTCTTGAGCAACGAGGAGAAAAAAGAAAAATCGGCACAACGCCATCCGCTCAAAAGAGTCGGTACTCCTGAAGACATGGCTAAAACTGCAAGATTTTTGCTCAGTGAAGACAGCTCATGGATATCCGGTCAGATTTTCCATGTAGATGGCGGTATGTCGACTTTACTGGTGAATCAATAATTAAAAAAGCAACATCAGCAATCACAATACAATAAATATTGACATTGTTATTGCCTTTGACATTGAGTATCAAGAACATGAATATATTCTGGTTTAGACGCGATTTGCGATTAGAGGACAATGCAGGACTTTATCATGCTTTACAAAGCGATGAGGAAGTATTGCCTATTTTTATTTTCGATCAAAACATCCTTTCGCAATTGCCGAAAAACGATGCGCGTGTGACATTCATACACGACCAACTGTGTAAAATACAAAGTCAGCTACAAAAAATCGGCAAATCATTGGCTGTTTTTTACGGTGACCCATTCGAAGTTTACAACAAGATATTATCAGAAAACAAGATAAAAACGGTTTATACCAACCACGATTATGAACCTTACGCCAGAAAACGGGATTTAGAATTGTTTCACCTTTTCAAAGAGTTTGGCGTGGAATTCAAAACCAGTAAAGATCAGGTTATTTTTGAGAAAAGCGAAGTCGTAAAAGATGATGGTACGCCTTATGTTGTTTATACACCATACTCTAATAAATGGAGAGAAAACTTTAGAAAAACAAGCTTAACCCATTACAATTCTGAAGCTTATTTACAAAAAACAGCCCTTCACTCCTATCCTTTTTTGAGTTTGAATGACATAGGTTTTGAGCGATCCAATATTGCAGTCACTCCTTTTGATGTTTCCGAATCACTTATTGATAATTACGAAGCTACGCGCAACTATCCTGCGATGAACAAAACATCTTACCTAGGAGTTTATTTGCGTTTCGGCGCTGTTTCGGTTCGTCAAATGGTTGCTAAAGCATTGCAAAGTAAAAATGATACGTTCTTGAAAGAATTGATTTGGCGTGAATTTTTCATGCAAATTCTATGGCATTTTCCACATACGGTCAACAAAAGTTTCAAACCAAAATACGATGAAATTCAGTGGGAAAATAACCAAACCCTATTCCAACAATGGTGTGAAGGTAAAACAGGTTATCCGTTTGTCGATGCCGGCATGCGCGAACTCAATGCTACCGGTCATATGCACAACAGGGTTCGAATGATTACTGCCAGTTTTTTATGCAAACATTTATTAATTGATTGGCGTTGGGGAGAAGCCTATTTTGCACAAAAACTATTGGATTACGAACAAGCCAGCAACGTAGGTAATTGGCAATGGGCAGCGGGAAGTGGCGTTGATGCTGCACCGTACTTTCGAATTTTCAATCCTACCGAACAAATAAAGAAGTTTGACAAAGACTTAGTCTACATTAAAAAATGGATACCTGAATGGAATAGTATTTCTTATCCGCAACCTATAGTAGAGCACAAAACTGCTCGAGAAAAATGTTTAACTGTCTATAAAGCAGCTGTCGGCTAATGAATATTGTTTGGTTCAAAAGAGATTTACGCTTGCACGACAACGAAGCACTTCACCGTGCTCTGGAAGCGCCGGGTAAAGTGTTATTGCTGTACATCTTAGAGCCGTCATTACAAAAAGATCCACATTACAGCCAGCGACATTTTGATTTTATCAAACAATCGTTAGCAGAGTTACAAGCCGAATTGCTTCCTTATCATACACAAATCCTTATTGTAGAGGAAGAAGCGGTAACCGTGTTCAAGAAATTAATCGAAACACTCTCCATTCGCGGCATTTATTCGCATCAGGAAACCGGTCTAAAAGTTACTTATGATCGCGATTTAGCGGTTGCCGAGATATTGAAAGAACACGGAATTCCTTGGCATGAATATATCACTAACGGTGTAATTCGCGGATTGCAGAATCGCAAACACTGGAAAGAAGATTGGTTCGATTTTATGGAGAAACCTTGTTTTCCGTTCAAAGCCGATAGCCGAAGTTTTATCAAATACCGCGAATTAGAAGAAATAGAAAATTACTTTTCGATTCCTAGTTTAAAAACCGAAAAAAATACCCCTTTTCAAAAAGGCGGCAGTAAAACCGGTTGGCGCTACCTGCAATCCTTCTTAGAAGAACGCGTTGAAAATTACAGTCGCCACATCTCCAAACCCGAAGCCGCACGAAAAGGATGCAGTAGGCTTTCACCTTACATAGCTTGGGGAAATTTATCGATTCGGCAAGTTTACCAAGCTGCCGGTTTAAAAGCCAAAAGTGGTAAAAACAAACGCCAAATAGCGAATTTCGCTTCTCGTTTACGTTGGCAAGCCCATTTTATCCAGAAGTTCGAAATGGAATGCGAAATGGAGTTTGTAGCCGTGAACAAAGGTTACCACAACTTGAAGCAAACCGTTCGAGAGGATTGGCATGTGGCTTGGGCTATGGGTAAAACCGGAGTTCCTATTGTTGATGCTTGTATGAGATGCTTAAACACTACAGGCTATTTGAACTTTCGCATGCGGGCTTTGATGGTTTCGTTTTACACGCATCATTTGTTTCAGCCTTGGCAAAACTGCAGTCCGCACTTGGCGCAACAATTTCTCGATTTTGAGCCAGGCATTCATTATCCGCAAATTCAAATGCAGGCCGGCGTGACCGGAATCAATACATTACGCGTTTACAATCCGGTCAAAAATGCTGTAGAACACGACCCGGATGGTGAATTCATTAAAAAATGGGTACCCGAATTGGCTTCTTTACCAACACCATTTGTACATGAACCTTGGAAACTTACCGCAATTGAACAAGTGTTTCACGAATTCATTCCGGGAAAAAACTATCCGTTACCCATAGTTAACTTGGAAGAAGCAAGGAAAAAATCATCCGCCTTTTTTTGGGGTATGCGAAAAGAAGCTGCAGTCAAAACCGATGGCAAAAGGGTTTTAGCCAAACATACTTTACCGGATAGAGAATAGTTTACTTAAGTTGTTGTAATCGATTTGATGCTTTCGTAACTCAGCTCGTTAAAGTGTTTAATTACTTTATCAGCTTTAGAATAATCTTGCATTTTGGAATGAAAACTGTCGTAACCGACACAATAAATTCCAGCCGCTTTGGCCGCTAATATTCCGTTAGTACTGTCTTCAATCACTATACAGTTTTCTATAGGAGTTTGCGCCAAGAAAGCCGCGTGTTGGAATATGGCCGGATGGGGTTTCGACTTGGGAAAATCTTCACCTGATACGATGTGGGAAAAATATTGATGCAATCCGAATCGATTGAAAATCCTGTTGATGGTTACTGTAGCCGATGAGGAAGCTAAAACCAGCTGCATTCCATTGGTATATAATTCTTTTATTAAATCCTCCACACCTTCCAACAAGTACAAATCTTCCTTTTGATCGAATGCTTCGTTAAACAGTTCACGTTTGGTTTCAACTAAAGTAGTTACATCTTCTTCCAAATTGAATGCTACTTTCAAACGCTCAAAAATATTTTTAGTCGAATTCCCTGTAAAAGAAGCATACATTTCGGGACTTACCTCAATATTGAGTTTTTTAAAATGCTGGTGGTAAGCATAATGATGTACCGGTTCGGTATCTACAATTACGCCATCCATATCGAATATTACGGTTTGTATCATAATGAGGTGCTGAGGAACTGAGATAATCGGGTTAAGAGTTTTTAGACAATTGGATTAAAAAATAAAATAGCGGACCGAAAATCATTGCAAACAGTAAGAGCAAAAACCATCTTCCCAACACATCCGGCCAGGCTAAAGCTATTTGCACAGTTTTGTAATCCAATGTAAAAAAGACAAGTAAGACAAATACTTTTAATACCCTAATCATTCTGGTCATGATTCGGTATTGTACTTCGGCATTAGCTTCGGTAATGGTTACCGTATAATTCATTTTGTGCGGAAACCGACTAAAAACAGTCAACATCACATATAAAACTGTTGACACTATCGGCAATCCTAAAATAGTTTCTTTGGAACCAAAGCCATCGGGTTTACC
>NZ_JANJUQ010000043.1 GCF_024710485.1 Flavobacterium sp. | reverse complement strand
TGGCCAAAGAGTTAGAAGTCCCGGTAATTGCCTTATCACAGCTTTCCCGTGCTGTAGAAACGCGTGGTTCCAGCAAAAGACCATTGTTGTCGGATTTGCGTGAATCGGGTGCGATTGAGCAAGATGCGGATATCGTTTCATTTATCTACCGCCCTGAATACTACAAAATAGACGAATGGGACGACGAAGAACAATCGCCAACCGCCGGTCAAGCCGAATTTATTATCGCTAAACACCGTAACGGTTCCCTTGAAAATATCCGTCTGAAATTCATTGGTAGTTTGGGTAAATTTGACAACCTTGAAGAATACGGCAGTAGTTTTGACGATTTGCCATCGCGTATGAACAGTGATGACAACCCGTTTTTCACCAAGAATTTACCGTCACCCAATGAGGCTTTTGGTAGCAACATCAACCGAGATGACGACGACAGTGACGTGCCGTTTTAAAATAATAATCCCGATTCAGTCGGGATTTTTTTATGATTATTTTCACAGAAAATGGGTTATCTTTGGGTAAAATATTGCTTTGAATGTTTAAAAAGTCACTTTACATTTTCTTCCTATTACTGTCCTTTTCCGCTAAGGCCAATTTTTTATTGTTGCCCATGGATGAAGTGGCACAGAAAAACCATCTTAAAGCTTACGGTATAACCTATTGGGCACTCGACAAGCAATACAAAGCGAGTTGGTTGCTCAACTATCGCGGCGGTTCGTTTTTGTTGCCCGATGTACCTGAAATTCGCAAAGAGTGTCAAATTCGAGGGGTGAGTTTTGAGGTAGTTTCCGATGCCGAAATGCAGTCGATTTTAGACGATATTTCCAGTCCGTCACAAAATATGGAAACGGTAGTTTTAGAGAAAGCGCCAAAGATTGCGGTGTATTCTCCTCCGGGCAAACAACCATGGGATGATGCCGTTACTATGGTACTGACTTATGCCGAAATCCCGTTTAAAGTGGTTTATGATGAAGAAGTATTGAATGACCAACTTATTCTATACGATTGGTTGCATTTGCATCACGAGGATTTTACCGGTCAGTACGGCAAATTTTACGGAGCCTATCGCAATGCGCCTTGGTACATTGAGCAAAAGAAAGAGGCTGAAGCTTTAGCTGCGAAATTGGGTTTCAGCAAAGTATCTCAAGAGAAATTGGCCGTAGCCAAAAAAATACGCGACTTTGTGATTGGCGGTGGTTTTATGTTTGCGATGTGTTCGGCTACGGATAGTTTTGACATTGCGCTTTCGGCTGAAGGAGTAGATATTTGTGAGCCCATGTTTGATGGCGATAACAGCGATGCCAACTACCAAGCGCAAATTGATTACAATAAAACTTTTGCATTTAAGAATTTTATCCTCGTCAGAAAACCGGAACAATATGAGTTTTCCGATATAGACATGACAGAGAAACGCCGTATTCCTTTTGAAAAGGATTATTTCAGTTTAATGGAATTCTCTGCCAAATGGGATGTGATTCCGAGTATGTTGTGTCAAAACCACACGCAGTTGGTGAAAGGTTTTATGGGACAAACCACGGCATTCGACAGCGAGTTGATTAAATCGAATGTTTTAATTTTAGGCAAGAACGAGCTCAACGATGAAGCCCGTTACATTCATGGTCAAAAAGGAAAAGGATTCTTCACCTTTTACGGTGGTCACGATCCTGAAGATTACCAGCATAGAGTAGGTGATGCGCCAACAGTTTTAGACTTGCATCCAACTTCCCCCGGTTTTCGCTTGATTTTGAACAATGTGTTGTTCCCGGCGGCGCGTAAGAAACCACAGAAAACCTAACGGTAAACGTTTTAAAAGATGAAATCCCAAATTCCAACACTTGTGTCGGAATTTGGGATTTTTTTAGCCCCGATAGTAGTGGAAATCCTTTTTATTGTTTAGATGAAAAGCCCTTCGACTGCACTCAGGGTGACAAAACAATAAAAAGATTGTAACGTATAGCGGGATTAGCTTCTGATATTATTTATTATTCTCAATCACGTAGTTCAATACTTTTTGAATCAAATGCACTCGGTCTTTACCGGTTACGTTGTGTTTGTGCATTGGGTAAGGGAAATAATCTACCTGTTTACCGGCTTCTACAAACTTTTTCACTAAGGACAAATTGTGTTGTTCTACCACTACATCATCGCTGGTGCCGTGAATGAGCAATAATTTACCTTTTAAGTTTTTCACGTAATTGTACACGGTGTTTTCTTCAAAACCTTTGGCGTTTTCTGCCGGAGTATCCATATAGCGCTCGCCGTACATTACTTCGTACCATTTCCAGTCGATTACCGGACCGCCGGCAACGCCTACTTTAAAGGTATCAGGTTTGCGAAGCATTAAAGAAGTGGTCATGAATCCACCGTAACTCCAACCGTGAACCGCCAAGCGATTGCCATCTACATAAGGCAATGATTTTAAGTATTCTACGCCTTTAAGTTGGTCTTCCATTTCGTTGTTTCCTAAATTGGCATGGATGATACTTTCGAAAGCAAAACCGCGGTTGTCCGAACCTCTGTTGTCTACCGTAAATACTAAATAGCCTTGTTCCGCCATCCAATACATCCATAAATTGGCGCCGTCAAGGAAAGAATTGGTAATCATTTGAGCATGCGGACCGCCGTAAACATACACTAAAACCGGGTATTTTTTCGTTGGATCGAAATTACTTGGTTTGATTAAACGCGTATATAAATCGGTGGTACCATCGGCTGACTTGATGGTTTTGATATCGGCTGTTCCGATTTCGTAGCCTTCGAATTTATTCGGGCTTACTAAAAGCGTTTTAGCTTTAAGGTTTTTATCGTACAGTAATGATTTTGATGGTGTATCATGGTTGGAAAATTCGTCAAAGAACCAATTTCCATCAGCACTCGGAATTACATTGTGTACACCCTGGTCTTTGGTAATTAAAGTTTGCTTGCCTTTTAAGTCGACTTTATACACCAACATATTGGTCGGGTTGGGTCCTGTAGCTTTAAAATAAATTTCGGTTCCGGCAGTGTTGGTACCGATGATATCACGAGTTACAAACTGGTTATTGGTCAACTGCTTAATCAATTTACCTTCTAAAGTGTAGTAATACAAGTTTTGGAAACCGTCTTTTTCGCTGAACCAAACAAAGTTATTTGATTTGGCATTCGGGAAAAAGGCTTCGTGTTCCGGTTCTACCCAACGTGGATTTTTTTCGTTTAAAATGGTTCTGATAAAGGCGCCGCTGTTGGCATCGTATAGGTTCAAACTCATGTCGTTTTGACCGCGATTCAATTCGGCTATCAAAACATATTTCTCGTCCGGAGTCCAAGAAAGATTGGTTAAGTAATCGTCTTGGTTACCACGAGGCGCAATGAAAACCGTTTTACCGGTGGCTACATTGTAAATCCCAACGCGTGGTTTTTCGCTTTTTTGCCCAATCATCGGGTATTTGATGTTGACCAATTTGCCCGGTGTTTCGGTGATGTCTAACAAAGGATAATCGGCTACTTCGGTTTCGTCTTTTTGGTAGAAAGCCAAATAGCTGGATTTAGGTGACCAGAAAATACCACCGCTGATGCCGAATTCGTTGCGCGCTATCGATTGTCCGGATACGATACCTTTATTGGTTTCGTTGGTTACCGTTACTTTCTCACCTTTGCTGTTGATGAAGTATAAGTTATTACCTTCGGTAAAAGCTAAGTTGACTTTGTTGCTGTCGAAAGTCGTATTTTCAGCTGTTTCCGGTGCTTGAACTGTTTGCTTTCCGGTTTTGGCAGATAGATTGTATTGGTAATATTTACCGTTTTCAGTCACCATAAAAGTGTTGGCGTCTATCCATTGCAAGCCAAAGAAGTTTCTCAATTTGGTGCCCAAAGCGGTATTGATGTCGGTTAAAGAAACCAATTCGACTGCAGCATCATTGGTAGTGGAAGCCAATTTCATTTTGGTCCAAGCATCGGTATAAAACACGTATTTATTGGTGTTTGGTATCCATTGAAAACCGGTTAAACCATCGGCTCTAAAGGCACGACCTTGTTGCAATACGGCTTCTTCTAATGTTATTTTTTTCTTTTGCGCTTGCACAGACAATATCATAAACAAGCTGAGGAAAAGGATAATCTTACGGTTCATGAAGTAAAGTTTTTGTTGACCGTAAATGTATAAAAAAAGGATAATCTTTACTTAGAATTATCCTTTGTTTATGATGTCGTTAACGATTTTTAAATGATGTCGGGTATGCAGTTTCAGAAACCAAATGGTAGTCTTCAAATTCAAGTCGCCAAAATACGGATGCGTGAAATAACTGTTTTTGTTGAGTTTGTCCAGCAAGGCTATATTGTTTTTAGCGGTTGCCAATTTATTTTGCAAGTCTTCTATGGAAGTGTTGACAATCGGGCGCACTTGCTTGGGCGCTCTGGCTTTGCCTCTGGGAATGGAATTGCGCAGTTGAATGTAAGTACGTTTCCAATTGGGACGCCATTGGTAATGATTAGGATTGGATTGTGATAATTGTGAAATAATACCATTAATCACTAACAAACTATGGTCCAATTGCCAGCCAACATTGGCTTGAGAAATGGTCGTATTTTGTTTTTCCCAATGGGGTATTGCATTTTCTATTTGAAGTAATAAATCGTTTAGTTCTTTCATAATGTTTGTAATCAAAAATCCCAAACCTAATTGGATTTGGGATTTTTAGTAATGCATCTTTTAGAAATGGCCGCCTTCGTTTTCTTTATCCAAGTATTCTTGAACAATTTCGATAGCATTAGTTACTACATCGCTTAAAGCGGTGATGAAAGTACCTTCTTGAGCGCTGTTGATGGCGTGTTTGATGGCTTCGACTTCTTTAGTAATAATTTCGTGTGTAACGTTTCTACCGGAAGCATTGATACCTTCCATAATTAAGCCAATGATTTCTTCTTCGGTTCTGCCGCGCAAATGTTTTTCCTGGCGGATGATGATGTGATCAAACATGCGTGCCGCAATAGTTGCACACTCTTTGATATCTTCATCACGACGGTCACCAACCCCGGCGATGATGCCTATTTTTTTGGTGGCTTCTACCGATGACAAATATTCTTCGACACCGCGATACCCGGCCGGATTGTGAGCAAAGTCAATCATGACTTTGAATTTCTTGAATTCAAAAATATTCATACGACCCGGTGTTTGCGCTGCACTCGGGATAAAGGTCTGTAACGACAAACTGATGTCTTCCGTTTTGAATCCCCATAGGTAACTGGCTAAAGTGGCGGCCAAGGCATTGGCAATCATAAATTTGGCTTTGCCGCCTAAGGTCAGCGGCACGTGAGTGGCGCGCTCCACTCTGATTTTCCATTCGCCTTTTTTGATGGTGATGTATCCGTTTTCATAAACGGCTACAATTTTACCTTCTTTGGCAAATTTTTGAACCGTCGGATTGTTCTCGTCCATGCTGAAGTAAGCGATGTTGCAACTTAGTTCGTTGGCAATTTTCAAACATTGTTCGTCTTCGGCATTGAGAATGGCCCAACCGTCTTTTTTAACCGAGCGTACGACCACACTTTTCACACGTGCTAAATCGTCCAGTGTATGAATGTCGGCCAAACCTAAATGGTCTTCCTGGATATTGGTAATGATGGCAATGTCACAACGACTGAAACCTAAACCGGCTCTAAGTATTCCGCCACGAGCTGTTTCTAACACGGCAAATTCTACCGTTGGATCTTTTAAGATGTACTCGGCTGATAATGGTCCGGTTGTATCGCCTTTTTCCATCATGTGGTTTTGGATGTAAATCCCGTCGGAAGTGGTGAAACCGACTTTATAACCATTGTTTTTTACAATATGCGCGAGCAATCGGGTAGTGGTGGTTTTTCCGTTGGTTCCTGTTACCGCTATAATCGGAATGCGACTGGGTTTGCCCGGCGGATACAGCATATCGATTACCGGAGCCGCTACGTTTCTCGGTAAGCCTTCGCTGGGCGCCAAGTGCATGCGGAAGCCCGGTGCCGCGTTGACTTCCAAGATACAACCGCCGTTCTCCTTTAGCGGTTGTGTTAGGTTTTCGGCCATAATATCAATACCGCAAATGTCTAAGCCGATGACTCTGGAAATTCTCTCGCACAAGAAAATATTTTCCGGGTGCATCATGTCGGTTACATCTATAGACGTTCCGCCGGTGCTTAAGTTGGCGGTCGATTTCAGGTAAACAATTTCCCCGTTTTTCGGCACCGAATCAACTGTATAGTTGAGTTTTTCCAATAAATCCAAAGTATCGCGGTCAACGTCAATTTGGGTTAATACGTTTTCGTGTCCATAACCTCGGCGCGGATCGCGATTGGTTTCATCGATGAGTTGTTGAATGGTTTGTTTGCCATCGCCAATTACATGTGCCGGTTCGCGTTTGGCTGCGGCTACTAATTTGTTGTCGATGACCAACACTCGGAAATCGAAACCGGTGATGAATTTTTCAACGATGACACGACGGCTGTACTTTTTAGCGTATTCTAATCCGGCCACGGCGTCTTCCCAAGTCACTACATTGATGGATGCGCCTTTACCGTGATTGCCGTCCAGAGGTTTGATAACTATAGGATAACCTATTTTTTTGATGGTGTTTTCCAAATCTTCTTCGTCAACACAAATACTGCCGCTGGCTACCGGAATGGAAGCTAAGTCGAGCATGCGTTTGGTTTCTTCTTTGTTACAAGCAATATCAACGGCTATGTTACTCGTTTTACAAGTAATGGTGGCTTGGAAGCGCATTTGATTGACGCCGTAACCCAATTGTACTAAGGAATTGGTGCCTAAGCGAATCCATGGAATATCACGGGCAACAGCTTCGTCTACGATACTGCCTGTTGAAGGACCGAGGCGAACGCGTTCGCGGATTTCTCGCATTTTTTGGATGTCGGCTTCCACATCATAGTGGGTGCCGGCAATTAAGGCTTCGGCTATGGCGACTGAACTTTCGGCGGCAAACATCCCAACGCTTTCTTCGGTGTAGCTGAAGACCACATTGTATATACCGGGCGTTTTGGTTTCTCGGGTTCTTCCGAAACCGGTTTCCATACCGGCTAAGGTTTGAATTTCTAGAGCGATGTGTTCGATAACATGTCCCATCCAGGTGCCGCGTTCGATACGGGAAAAGAAGCCACCGCGAACGCCTTCGGAGCAGCGGTGCTCAATCATAGTGGGAAACATGGCTTCTATGCGTTCGCGAAAACCTTCGATTTTGTTGGTGGGAAATTGTTCCATTTCCTCTAAGTCTAAACGCATTTGGATTAATTTTTTGCGTTGTACACTCCAAAGATTCGGTCCGCGTAAAGCTTGTATTTTTAGAATTTTCATAAAGTAGAAGGAATTGTAATGTGATTGTGTAATGATTTTGTTAAAAATAGGAAATAATTGTTTTTATCCGACACTTTTTTTAAACAAAACCTAAAAAGTAATTTTGGTTCGGATAATTTGTTTTTGAGGTATTGACAGTCAGCGAGTTAAGTTTACTAACACAAAAGACCATCACTATTTAGCCCCGATGGAAGTGGCACCTTGTAGAACGGACAGCGGGAATAAGGACAGCCAAAATGCCCAAGCTTTTACGCTCCGACAAATTCGGCTATTTGTTGATATAGCGCTTTATCGTGCATGCTGTGGCCCAAGCCTTGGGTTTCGATGTAGATAGCGTTTTTCCAGGCTGCGGCGTATTGGCGGCCTTCTTCGACTTTGATTACCGCGTCGTCAACATCGTGGGCGATGATGGCTTTTTGGGTGAAGTTTTGGGCAAATAAATGTCCGGCAAAATCGTTGATGTGGATGTTGAACTTTTCGTGATAGTAATTTTCTAAACGTTTTTGTACTTTTTTGTTCAAGCTCAGTAAGTTGATGAAGTTATCGCTTATTTTTTTGAAGCTGGACGGCGCACCTAACAAGACAATTTTGTCGATATGGTCGTTGGGATATTTGTTCAAATAAAAAGTAATGGCGGCTCCGCCGATGGAATGACCGATTAGCGTTTTGGGTTGGTATTGCTGAATCAAAACATGGATGAATTCGGCATAACGCGGTGCGTTGAATTCTTTTCCTGTGCTTTGACCGTGAGCCGGCGCATCGATGGCGATGATGGTTTTGCCCAGTGGTTTTAAGTGTTGCAATAATTTTTTCCAGCGTGAGGCATTGCTTTCCCAGCCGTGTAATAACAAGATTATCTCTTCAGAACCTTTCCAAGTGTACACTTGAAAATTTTCGCCGTCGTAGTTTAGTGTTTCTTGTTCGGCGCTTTGCAGCGTTTTGGGGAGTTTTCCGTTTTTGATTTTGCCTTTTCGGGGTTGGCTGAAAATGGTATAGGCGATTTGCTTGGCTTTTTCAGGATTAAAAAAGCTGATGAGGTTGATGTAAAAACCAACCAATTTGGTGAGTATAAAGTATTGGATTTTCTTCATAAAAAAATCCCGAACGGGTCGGGATTCCTTATTATAAGTTAGCAAATAATGCTTGCATTTTTTCTCTTTCTTCTTGGGCTAAGGCCGCATCGACTAAGATTCTTCCTGAGTGCTCATCGGTGATGATTTTTTTGCGGGCTGCAATTTCCACTTGTGTTTGCGGCGGAATGGTAAAGAATGAACCTGCAGAAGCGCCACGCTCGATAGATACCACGGCTAAACCGTTGCGCACGCTGGAACGGATTCTTTTGTAAGCCGCTAACAACCGCTCTTCGATTAAGGCTTCAAACTCGGCTGATTTTTCCATCAAGAAGTTTTCTTCTTTTTGAGTTTCAGCCATGATATCGTTTAATTCTGCTTTTTTGTGTTTTAAGTGCGCGGTTTTTTGTTCCAAACGCTCTTTAGAAGAAGCAATTACTTCTTTTTTGTGTTCGATAGAAGCTTTTAATTCTTTGATTTGTTTTTCAGCCAATTGGATTTCCAATTCTTGAAATTCCACTTCTTTGGTTAACGAGTTGAATTCTCTGTTATTGCGAACATTTTTTTGTTGTTCGGTGTATTTTTTAATGGCCGCTTGATGCTCTTCAATAGCACTTTTTTTGGCTTTGATTTGTTCTTCTATAGTAACTAAATCACTTTTTAATTTGTCTAAACGAGTGCTCAAGCCGGTAACTTCATCTTCTAAATCTTCCACTTCTAAAGGTAATTCTCCTCTAACGTTTCTGATTTCATCAATTCTGGTATCTATGATTTGTAGGTCGTAGATAGCTCTTAATTTGTCTTCAACACTTAGTTCTTTTGTAGTCGCCATATTTTATAAGTACTTAACTGGATTTGTATTTTCTTCCGAAAAAATGATGGCAAAATTAAGAATTTTTTCCTTAAGAAAATCAACAATATAATTTTTTGTAAATCTTTCACTTTCAAAGTGCCCGATATCGGCTAAAACCAACTGATTTTCAGCTTCGTAAAAGTTGTGGTACTTTAAATCGGCCGTCAGAAAGATGTCGGCGTCCGCTTGTTTGGCATTTCCAATAGCAAAACTTCCTGAGCCACCTAACACGGCTACTTTTTGAATAGGTTTTCCCAATAAGGCACTGTGTCGGATTCCGCCGCATTGCATGGTGTCTTTCACAAAGGCTAAGAAATCAGTTTCAGCCATTGGTTTTTCGAGTTCGCCTATCATACCTAAACCGATATTTTGGTGAGCATTTTGCAATTCGTAGATTTCGTAGGCTACTTCTTCGTAGACATGATTTTTGAAAAGTGCTTGGAGGATTTTAGACTGTAAGTGTTTCTCGAAAGTGACTTCGATTTTGATTTCTTCGTTTTCCACAAACTCAAAGCGTTGTCCGATTTCGGGATTGCTGTCTTCGTTGCCCATATAGGTACCGATGCCTTTGGAATTGAAGCTGCAATCTTCGTAGTTGCCTATTTTTCCGGCTCCGGCGTCGAATAAGGCATTGCGCAGTTGTTCAACGTTTTCAGGTATGGTGTAAGTGACTAATTTTTGAATGAAATTCTTTTTAGGCACTAATATTTTGGTATTGGTCAATCCAAGCGCGTTACAGAATATTTTGTTTACGCCGTGTTTGTGGTTGTCTAAAGCCGTATGTACTGCATAAATCGCGATATCATTTTTGATGGCTTTAAGGACAGCGCGTTCCACATAATTTTTTCCTGTGATTTTTTTCAAGCCCGAAAAAAGAATAGGATGGAAGCAAACTACCAAATTGCACTTTTTAGCTATGGCTTCATCGATTACGCTTTCCAACGCATCGTGACATACTAAGATTCCGGTAGCTTCGGCATTAACATCGCCTACGAGTAAGCCAACATTGTCAAAATCTTCGGCATAGGCCAAAGGCGCCATTTCTTCGAGTATCGGGAGTATTTCTTTTAATTTCATTAGTTAACTGTTGTTTGGTATTACGTTGCCCATTCGTTTAAGTATTCCTTGATAATCCATTCGTTGTTGACTTTTTCCAGCAATAAAAATCGGCCGCTATTGTGTTCGATGTTTCTGTAAAAAGCTACTTTGACTAAGGCAAAATGGTTTTTGGCAAAATAAATCGGTTTGTTGATGATGAGCAAACGTTGGTTGTTTTCGCCGAATTTCTTGGTGATTTCCTGAAATTCTTCGAGTGAAACGCAATCGTTGACTTTACTCTTTAAATACTGATGTTGATTATCAAACAGCAAATGGTATTCTTTTGACCAATCTTCGTTTAAGCCAATAATGATTTGTTTTTTGATTTCGGCCGCATTTTTTTTTAGGAGGGAATGGCCGTTGATTATCTCAATAACTTCTTCGTTATTAGGTGCTTTGTGGCAATAAAGACTCAATAATTGGAGTCGGTCTTTGGCAATGACCTTTTCGTTTTTATAATATTTGGTCAGTATGATTTTGAGAATAGCTGTATTGTCTGCTTCTTGAGCGAAAGCAGTAATTTGGAACAAGCCTAAAAAGAAGCACAATGCAATTTTAGTTTTCATATTGAATGGTTCAGCTAAGTTGATTCAAGTTGGCTGTTTGGTATTATAGCTTCAAAGATAAAAGATAAAAAAATAATTCGTGCATTCGTCCTAAATAATTACTTTCGTACTATGACTTGGTTGCGAAAATTATTGTATCCGATAGCTGTTTTGTATGGCTTTATTACTTCGATTCGAAATTACCTATATGATAAAGGCATTTTAAAGTCGCATGCTTTTGATGTTCCGATTATAGCCGTTGGTAACTTGAGTGTTGGCGGAACAGGGAAAACACCGCAAATTGAGTCTTTGATACGATTGCTTTCTCCGTATTACAAAGTCGCCACGTTGAGTCGGGGTTACAAACGAAAATCCAAAGGCTTCATTTTAGCCGATGTGCATTCGAATGCCGAACAATTGGGCGATGAACCATACCAATATTTTAAAAAATTCCCACAGATTCAAGTCGCCGTTGATGCCGACAGACGCAACGGAATTACGCAGTTGTTAGCCCAAAAAGACAAACCGGAAGTGATTTTGTTGGATGATGCTTTCCAACACCGCAAAGTAAAAGCCGGATTTTACATCTTATTAACGGCTTATGACGATTTGTTTTGTGACGATTGGATGTTGCCAACGGGCAATCTCAGGGAAAGTCGCTCCGGAGCTGAAAGAGCCGATATGATAATTGTCACTAAATGTCCCAATACGATTTCCGAAATTGCGCAGGAAAAAATCAGACAGAAGATTGGATTGGACAAACCGATTTTCTTCAGTTTTGTAGATTATGACAATAAGATTTACAACACATCTGGTAGTTTGGAAGTGTCGGTCATTAAAAAGCAGGCCAAAGTGCTGTTGGCCGGAATTGCAAAACCCAAACCTTTTTTTGATTTTTTAAAGACTGAGAATGATTCGGTTATTACTTATCCAGATCATCATCACTTTACGGAATCCGATATCGAAGCGATAAAAAAACAAGCAAACGAAAAAATTATTATCACAACCGAAAAGGATTTTGTACGTTTGGAGGCTGAAATTTTGCGAAAACAATTATATTATTTACCTATCAAAAGTCAGTTGATTTCAAATTCGGCGGCTTTCGATGAAATTATTTTAGATTATGTGGGAACTAGTACAAGAAACCGTTAGTTACATTAAAAATAAAACCAATTTTACACCGGAATATGGTGTGATTTTAGGCTCAGGATTGGGCAGTTTTACCGATGATATTGCCATAGAATTCACGTTACCTTATAACGAAATTCCCAATTTCCCGGTTTCTACTGTAGAAGGACATAAAGGTGCTTTGGTTTTCGGAACCATAGGAGATAAGAAAGTAGTAGCCATGCAAGGCAGATTTCACTATTATGAAGGTTATTCTATGCAGGAAGTGACTTTTCCGGTTCGTGTGATGAAGTATTTGGGTGTTACAAAACTCATTGTTTCCAATGCTTCCGGCGGTGTTAATCCGAATTATAAAGTTGGTTCAATAGCTGTAATTACCGACCACATTAATATGATGCCAGAACATCCGTTGCGCGGTAAAAATGATCCTCGTTTCGGTCCTCGTTTTGTTAATATGAGCGAACCGTATAGTTTGAAAATGATTGCCAAAGTAAAAGATATTGCACAAAAAGCCAGTATTGAAGTATTCGACGGCGTTTATTTAGGGTTACAAGGGCCAACTTTTGAAACCTTACACGAATACAAAATGGTAAAAACCATCGGTGCTGACTGTGTCGGGATGTCAACCGTGCCTGAAGTTATAGTGGCGCGTCACATGGAATTGGAAACGTTTGGAATTTCAGTAATTACCGATATAGGCAGTGAAGAACACCTGGAATCTATCACTCATGAAGAGGTTTTAAAGGCAGCTAATGCGGCAGAACCTCATGTTCGACACCTGATTAAAGAGTTGATTTTACAATATTAATTGGTCTTCGATAGGCAAAGTGCTATGGCACGATAAAAACTATCGGGTTCAAAAGGTTTTGTCACCACATCGGTCATTCCGAAAGACATCAGCATTTCTCTGTTTTCATTTAGTGATATTGCCGTTAAAGCTATAATAGGCGTTAAGTTGTCAAATTCGCGGATGTGTTGTGTGGCTATGGTACCGTTAATGCCCGGTAAATGTACGTCCATCAAAACTAAATCAAAATGATGGGGTGCTTTTAAAACATCGATAGCTTCTTCACCGTTGTCGATGATTTTACATGTCATGCCTTTGTTTTCGAGCATTTTTTTGGTAACCATTTGGTTGATTTTGTTGTCTTCCACTACCAAAATGTTTTTGCCTTCCAAGATTTGCTCACAGTACGGAATTTCGGTTTCTCGTTTGATTTCTTTATTGCTGTTGGCCAAATTGAGTTCTACTTGAAAAACAGTTCCGACGCCTACTTCGCTTTCTAAAGAAATTTCACCGCCTAACAGATCGACTAATTTTTTCACTATAGTTAAACCCAGTCCGGTACCGCCGTATTTGCGGTTGATTTCGATCGAACCTTGTGAAAAACTGTCGAATATGGTTTCCTTTTTCTCTTCGGGAATTCCGATACCGGTGTCTTTGATGTTAATTTTAATTCTGGAAAAGGAGTCTTCTTTTTCAGTTAAAACGGCACTGACAGTAACTTCTCCTTGATGCGTAAATTTGAGAGCATTGTTGATTAAGTTGATTAAAATTTGCGACAATTTTGTCGGGTCACCTAAAAGCGTTTCCGGGATTCTCTCATCGAGTTCGAGTGTGAAGCGATTTTCATTTTTGGCCGCAATTTCATTCATCGAATTTTGAATATCGATAAGCAGTTGCTTGAAGTTAAAGTCGATGTACTCAATTTCAATATTATTCGATTCGATTCGGTTAATTTCCAGAATTTCATTGATGAATGTCAGCAAATAATTTCCGGAAAACTTCAACGAATTCAGATAGTGCAATTGACTTTTCTTAGGATTTTCTTCCAATAACAAATGTGTGATACCGTTAATGGCATTTAATGGTGTGCGTAACTCGTGGCTCACGGTGGAAAGAAATTCGGCTCGGGCCTTTGAGGCTTTTTCTGCTTTCTCTTTGGCCAGTTGTAATTCTTTGTTTTTGTCCTGCAAGAGTTCATTCGATTTGCTTCGGATGATGTTGTTTTTGTATAATGACAAACTCAACAACGACAAAATCGAGATTAAAGCAATCCCTAAAATACTGATGAGTTTAACAAATTTGTTGGTTTTTTGCTGTATCTCGCTTTCTTTTGTCATTTGCTCTATGGTCTTGATTCGCTCACTTTCTTTAAAGTCCATAAAGTCATCACTCGATAATTTAGCACTGTTGTTTTGAAGCAAACTGTCTTTAATGCGCAAATGATCTTTCAAAAACAAATGCGACTTTTTAATGTCTAATAGTTTTTCATAAGTTTCGCTCAAGGCTAAAACAATAGCGGCTTTTTGTTCTAAATCGTCGTCTTTTTCATTGAGCTTTAAAGCGCGATTGAGGTAGTTTACCGCTAAGTTATTGCGGTTTTGTTCGCGCTCAATCATGCCCAATTGATACAATGCTTCCGCCTTGGTTTTGTAGATGTCATTGTTGTCGGGTTTGGCCACAATTTGATTGAAAAGTTTAGAGGCTAAATCATTTTTACCTCGTTTCCTGTAGAGGATTGCTTTTTGCAAATTGAGCGGTTCCGCAGCATCCATTTTTAAGAGGCTGTAAACTGATTGTGATTTATTAAAGAAAATTTCGGCTTTGTTGTACTCGTCTAAATTCATGTAGCACATTCCGATATCGTAGTAACAAATAGCTTGTTGGTTGGTTGGCGGAAAAACGCTTAAAAGTTTGAGACATTTTTCAAAAACAGTAATAGCATCCTCAAATTTTTTCAATTCGAAATAAGTGGTAGCAAGAGAATATTGTGCTAATGCTTCTGCCTTTTTATCATTATTAGCACTGGAGAAGTTAATCGCTTTTTGAGAGAAGTACAAAGAGGATTTATAATTGTCAGTCTTTCGGTTAAAGACTGCTAAGTCAATGTAGTACTTAGTACTGTCGACTGGAGTTTTGGGTTTTTTTTGCCCGAAACTCATTGTTTGAACCAATACAATTAGCCAAAACCACCTCATGATTTATTGGTTTAGAAAGATTTAGGTTCATAAAAGTAGGTAATTTATTTTTTTAACAAAACAATTAAGTCAATTATTCTGGAAGAATAACCAATTTCGTTGTCATACCAGCCTACTACTTTTACCATTTTGTCAATGACAGAAGTCAATTGAGCATCAAAAAGACAAGAATTAGGATTGCCTAAAATATCCACCGAAACTATCGGATCTTCCGTGTAAGCCAATATGCCTTTCAAATGCGTTTCGGAAGCTTGTTTGAAAGCGTTGTTAATTTCTTGGATGGTGACTTCTTTTTTTACGTAGCAAGTAATATCGGTTAGGGAACCATCGGGCACGGGAACACGAATGCCACTGCCGCCTATCTTGCCTTCCATTTCGGGGAAAATTTTAGTCAACGCTTTGGCAGCTCCTGTAGTTGTTGGTACTATCGATTGACTAGCACCTCGCGCACGACGCAAATCTTTATGCGGTTGATCGTGCAAACTTTGATCGGTGGTGTAGGAGTGAACAGTGGTGATGTAAGCTTGTTCTATACCGCACAATTCGTTGATGACTTTAATCATCGGAGCAGCATTGTTAGTGGTACAGCTTGCGTTTGAAACTATCAGTTCTGAACCATCCAAGATATTTTCATTTACGCCAAGTACAACGGTTTTGATTTCTGGAACTTCACTGGGTGCGGAGAGTATTACCCTTTTGGCTCCGGCCTTGAGATGCTTACTGATTTCGTCGAAAGTTTTGAATTTTCCGGTTGATTCAATAACGAAGTCTACATTATTCCATTGCAGATTGGCAATATCTTTTTCGTGGAAGAAGGCAAAATGTTTGCCGGCCACTATAATTGAATGCTCGTTATACGACACTTCATGAGGCAAAACCCCGTGAATGCTGTCGTATTTAATTAAGTGCGCCATCGTTCTGTTGTCGGCAATATCGTTGATGGCGACAACTTCGATAGTAGGATGATTCAGAAGTAATCGGAACACATTTCGGCCGATTCTTCCAAAACCGTTGATGGCTATTTTTGTTTTATTCAATGTTTTAAGTCGATTTCAATGTCAGTAACAAAGTCATTCTTTACTTTAGGAAACCCAAAAGTTACAAAATATGTTTTTCCGCGTGATAAGAAGAACGGACCAAAGCGCCGCTTTCTACGTGACGGAATCCCATAGCTTTGCCTATTTTTTCGTATTTTTCGAATTGTTCCGGCGTGATGAATTCTTTTACCGGTAAGTGTTTTTTACTCGGTTGCAAATACTGTCCAATCGTTACGATATCTACGTTATTATCGCGCAAGTCTTGCATGGTTTGGATTACTTCTTCTTCGGTTTCGCCCAAACCTAACATGATACCCGATTTGGTTCTGCGGATGCCTTTCTCTTTTAAGTATTTCAAAACGGCTAGGCTTCGGTCATATTTGGCCTGAATTCTCACCTCGCGAGTCAACCTACGCACTGTCTCCATGTTATGAGAAACAACTTCAGGATTGGCTTCTACTATACGGTCAAGCAATCGCTCATTGCCTTGAAAATCGGGGATAAGTGTTTCTAAGGTGGTTTGCGGATTCATACGGCGAATCGCTTGTACTGTTTCAAACCAAATGATCGAACCCATATCTTTTAAATCGTCGCGGTCAACACTGGTAATTACTGCATGTTTTATTTTCATTAGCTTTATGGAGCGCGCTACTTTTTCGGGTTCGTCCCAATCCACGGTTTCCGGACGACCTGTTTTCACCCCGCAGAAACCACAAGAGCGCGTGCAGATATTGCCCAAAATCATAAAAGTAGCGGTGCCTTCTCCCCAACATTCACCCATATTCGGACAACTACCCGAAGTACAGATAGTATTGAGCTTGTATTTGTCTACCAAACCACGAAGTTCGGTGTATTTTTGGCCGATAGGTAATTTGACTTTGAGCCATTTTGGTTTCGCTACACTCGATTCGGCGTTGGCTCTCGTGCCTACAGGTTGGTTGCTTTCGATGATTGATTCCATAGTTGCTTTTTTTGCCTTGCAAAGATACAAAGGATGAATGAAGAAAAATGGATTTTATTTTCAGAAAATGTTGTTAAAATAATAGTTCTTATTCTACAAAATCCATGTGCTTGTTGTGGGTTTCACTGATGGTTAGAATAGCGTAAATTCCAAGAGCAAACGCCACTAATCCTACTACAGCCGCTGAAAAAATCACAGAGTGGCTTTCTTTTAAATAATCATAACCTACCAACATAATCGGAACAGTGCCGCGAACCATGTTGGGAATGCTGGTAGTGGCTGTACTACGTAAATTAGTGCCGAATTGTTCCGCGGAAACGGTCACAAACATTGCCCAAAAACCACAACCTAATCCAATCCAACCACAATAGAAATAATACATATTTTCAGTTTTGGTGCCACTGAAAAGGAGCAAAGCCACACCGACAAATGTAAAAAGTAACATATACAAAATGGCTTTTTTGCGTGAATGTAGGGCATGCGAAATAAAACCACTCGAAAAATCGCCAACCGAGGTGGTGATGTAAGCCCACATGATTGCTTTTCCCGGGTCGATGGCGGTGATACCCATTTCGGGTGCGAATTGGTTGGCCATAAAGACTAATATTCCGATGCAGTACCAAATAGGCACACCTATAAGGATGCATTTTATGTATTTAATAAAAAGCGTTTTGTTGGTAAAGAAAGCCAAAAAATCTCCTTTTCTAACGGTGTGATTTTCTTTAAGAGCTTGGTAGATGCCGCTTTCGGCCACACTGATTCGGAGTACTAACAGCATCAATCCCAATCCGCCGCCAATGAAGTAAGCGGTGGTCCAACTGCCGGCTAATTCTACAGTGAATTGTGCCACCACAGCACCCAATACACCAAATCCGGCAATAATGGAAGTGCCGATAGCACGAAGTTCTTTGGGTAAGGTTTCGGAAACTAAAGTTATACCGGCGCCTAACTCACCTGCAAGTCCTACTCCGGCTATAAAACGAAGCCATGCATAAATCATTCCTTTATCAGCAAAATCCATTTGAGGTAAAAAGCCGCAAGCAATATTGGCTAATGAATAAACGATAATAGATCCGAATAGTACTGAAAGTCTTCCTTTCTTATCGCCAAAAACGCCCCAAATAATTCCGCCTAAAACCAAACCTACCATTTGGTAATTCAGAATCATAGTGCCAACAGTATCTGCCTCTAAACCCATATCATTTAGACTAGGGATGCGAACAATACCAAATAAAAGTAAGTCATAAATATCTACAAAATAGCCCAAAGAGGCTATAATTACCGGAAATCCGAATAAGTGTTTGAACTTTTCTCGGCGTGTAAAGTGTTGCATGGTTTGTGTATTTATAATCAAATATATATTTTTTTTGTTGACTGTTAATTTTTTTATAATTAAGCTTTTGCTGGAATTATTGTCTTAAATTTGTATATACAAATATTATTACGGTGAATAGAAGTAATTTTATCAAATTAGCAATAGGAGGAACGACAATGATGGCTTTAAATCCCTTATACAATTGGTCTAAGGACTTGAAAGAAACGGACGGTAAGATGCCGGTATTGTTTATTGGTCATGGTTCGCCTATGAATGGCATTGAAGACAATGCCTTTTCAAAAACCTGGGCTAAACTTGGTACTGAGATTCCCAAGCCTAAGGCGGTATTGGTTGTTTCGGCGCATTGGTTGACTAATGGAACTCATATTACAGCGATGGAAGCTCCTAAAACCATACACGATTTCGGTGGTTTCCCACAGGCGCTTTTCGATGTTCAATATCCGGCTCCGGGTAGTCCTGAGTTGGCTTTGGAAACCAGTAAATTAATTGCGTCGACTTCGGTTGGTTTGGATCACGATTGGGGTTTGGATCATGGTACTTGGACTGTAGTACGACATATGTATCCCGATGCCGATATCCCGGTGTTACAATTGAGTATTGACTACAGTAAACCTCCACAATACCATTATGATTTGGCTAAAGAATTGGCTGCTTTGAGAAAAAAAGGCGTACTGATTATCGGAAGTGGAAATATGGTACACAATCTAAGAATGGTGGCTTGGGACAAACTCAATGAACCGGAATTCGGGTATGATTGGGCTCAGGAAATCAATCAGGTTTTTAAAGAAAAAATTGTAGCAGGTGATACGCAATCACTGATTCAATATGAACGATTAGGTAGTGCTGCCAAATTGGCGATTCCGACACCGGATCATTATTATCCGTTATTGTATAGTTTAGGGTTACAAGACAAAACCGATTCGATTAATTTTTTCAATGATAAAGCAGTTGGAGGTTCTTTAACGATGACATCCGTTAAAATCGGATAAAAAAAGGAAGCTAAATGCTTCCTCTTTTTTTACAACCCTAAGGCATTTTTGGTAGATGTGGTTAAGGCATCTTTATGTAGTAAAACTGAAATAGCTTTCAATCGCATGTAGGCAACACTCATGTACATGTATCCGTCTCTGCCCGATGCTGTTCCCCAGGAATTTTTGACTTTGTAATAAATATTTCCTTTTTGGTCTTTGGCTTTTCCAACTATATGCATTAAATGATCGTCCATGGTGTTGTAGTTTTCAAACTCAGCTTGGCGAAACTCCGGCGTAATGCTTTTTTCAGGTTTGATTTCGGTTAGGATAGCGGTAGCATCGGCTTCGTTTTGAGGTATAACAGCGACACCGGTTTTGGCAGAAAAAGTGGTTTCACTTACATCGCTATCCAAAGCTACTGTAAACCCTTTCGCAATTGCATTGTCAATATTTTGAATGAACTCATCTAAAGTTACATTATAAAAATAGCCGTTCGAAAAATTATCAGGAATATTTAAGATGAACTTAGTGTAATACGGTTCATGCTTAAAGGACGTTATGGTGATGTAATCATTTAAATCCAACTTGTAATCACGGGTCAAAATTTCAACAGGGATGGTCTCAACCTCTTTTATTGATCCCATGTATTTATCAAGTACCGCATTATAATCCGATTTCCAATTCGGATAAGCTTTAGGAGTTAGTGCTACTGCTTTTTTTACAATATCTTCTAATTCTATCACCATTTTAGAATGGTCGTATTTTCCGTCGGCTTCTATTTTTCCCAAATATTCGGCTTGTGTAGTAAGTCCGTATTTTAAGGCGCTGTTCATTACATCGTGATTCAAACCGCCTTCGCCGAACTGTGCTTTTCCTTGGCGCATAACATAATTTTCGGCTTTGTCGAGGTAAATATTTCTTACGGTGTACATCTCAGACAAATCGACTGAAGTACCGGTTTTGCGAATAATTTCCGCTTCTAAAAAAGAAGTCGATGAAAAACTCCAACAAGTTCCGGTATTCTGTTGTGCGGTTACCGGAGTACAATTTATTTCTTTAATAATTTGAAAATCATACTTTTGAGAAAAAGTATTTAAAGTTATAAATAATGCTGAAATCGCTATGAGAGTTTTCTTCATAAGAATATGTTTAGTAGTGAGGTTAAACTCGAAAAATAATTTATTTTTACGCTAAAATAATGGTTTTCGTTGTCTAACCATTAATTTTAACTAATTATATAAAAAATTAATACAACTAGTTTTGTTATGAGTACCATCCAATGGGTTACGGCCAAAGAATATGAAGATATCACTTATAAAAAATGCGACGGCGTAGCACGTATAGCCTTCAATCGACCTAACGTACGCAATGCCTTTCGCCCTAAAACCACCAGTGAATTATACAATGCGTTTTACGATGCTATGGAAGACACTTCTATCGGCGTAGTATTGCTTTCAGCAGAAGGGCCGAGTACTAAAGACGGCATTTGGTCGTTTTGCAGCGGCGGCGATCAAAAAGCACGCGGACATCAAGGTTATGTAGGTGAAGACGGTTACCATCGTTTGAATATTTTGGAAGTTCAACGCTTAATTCGCTTTATGCCCAAAGTGGTTATTGCCGTGGTTCCGGGTTGGGCTGTTGGCGGTGGCCATAGTTTGCATGTGGTTTGCGACTTAACACTAGCCAGTAAAGAACACGCCATTTTCAAACAAACCGATGCCGATGTAACTAGTTTCGACGGTGGCTACGGTTCGGCGTATTTGGCTAAAATGGTCGGTCAAAAGAAAGCCCGTGAAATTTTCTTTTTAGGCCGAAATTACTCGGCGCAAGAAGCTTTTGATATGGGAATGGTGAATGCCGTTATTCCACATGATGAATTAGAAGCTACTGCTTATCAATGGGCGCAAGAAATTTTGGAAAAATCGCCAACGTCTATAAAGATGTTGAAATTCGCCATGAATTTAACCGACGACGGTATGGTTGGACAACAAGTATTTGCCGGAGAAGCCACTCGCTTGGCGTATATGACCGACGAAGCTATTGAAGGAAGAAATGCCTTTTTGGAGAAGAGAAAGCCGAATTTCGGAAAGAACAAATGGATTCCGTAAACAGCGTTTAAAATAAAATCGCATTCACTTATGACAGAATTCACAAACGAAAAAATAGACACTACACAATTGCCTCGGTATGAAACGGTACCATTGACTGCTTTGCATCCGAATTATTGGAGAGAATTGTTGGTAGCCAGAGGATTATTGGTTTTGGTTCTGACCATTGCTTTGGTTTCTGCGCTGATTTTTATCGAAGAATTAAGCGATTACCGTTGGATTTTGTCAACCGGTTTTGCGATTTTTATCGTTTTATTGTTTTTGATTTCTAATATCGCTTACAAAAAAAAAGCCTATGCTTTCAGAAACCATGACGTGATTTTTCGCAGCGGCATCATCGCCACCAATACGATGGTGATTCCGTACAATAGGGTTCAGCACGTGGCGCTTCACGAAGGCTGGATTGCGCGTTTTTTCGGGTTGGCTAAAATTGAAATCTTTACCGCCGGCGGTATGTCGAGCGATCTGGAAATTCCCGGAATTGCCAAAGAGGAAGCTGAAAATATCAAACAATTGTTGATGGGTAAAATTCAAAAGCAATTGTAATGGAAACCAATTTCAATCAGCCGCAACGCCAATCCGCTATCGGAGTTTTGGTGATTTTTCTCGAGATGATTTTCGTCTTGCTGAAAAATATTTGGCCAATTATAGTGATTACTTTGTTGAGAGCTGAAGATCGTTCTGTTTGGGTTGGACTCCTGATAGCCTTGGGAATAGCGGTTTATTTCGGCGTTTATTCTTTTTTAAAATACCGAAACTTTACCTTTTTCATCGATGAAGATAACGATGAGTTTGTTATTAACGACGGTATCATCAACAAAAGCAAGACGGCAATCCAATTGCATAAAATTCAGCAGGTAAACATCAAGCAAAATTTTATCCAACGCTTGATAGGTGTTTACTCCATTGATGTTGATACCGCCGGAAGTGATCAAAAAGAAGGGAACATCAAAGCCATATCACATAGCTTGGCCTTGGCTTTAAAATCGAAGTTGTTGGAAAACGAAGGCAAAATTGTGGTTGATGAAACTGAGCTTGCAATACCACAGACAGAAGATACAACCGCTCCGTTCTTAAAAATTAATTTGGTGAGTTTGCTCAAAATCGGATTCACTTCGAATTATGTAAAAAGCATCGGTTTGATCTTGACCTTTTTCTTTACCATATACGAAAATCTACACCAAGCCGGTGCCGAAGATTTGGTAGATACGGATCGCATCAAAGGTTTAGTAGATGGATATTCGTTGCTTTACACAGTGATGATTTTTGTTCTAATGATGTTCACTGTCATTTTTGTCATCAATGTTGTTCGGACATTAGTCAAGTTTTTCGACTATACTGTGACGAATCAAAAAGGATCTTTAATGCTAACTTATGGTTTAATTTCTACTCAAAGTACCATCTTAAAACCCGAAAAAGTTCAGATAGTTAAGGTTTCTGAAAATTACTTTCAACGAAAGCTGAATGTGCTCGAAATCAAAATTCGTCAAGCCATCAGCGACGAAAAAAAAGACAGCAAATCACTCATCGAAATTCCGGGTTGTAACACGGCAGAACGCGATGAAATTTTAAAGTTGTTGTTCCGGGAATTACCACAAAAAGGCGCCATGATGTTTCCAAATTTTCGTCGTCTCATTTTTTCGGTATTCCTGATAATAATCCTACCTTTAACCGCTTATTTTGCTGTAGGCAATTTTGTGTTTTCTGAGGTTTTAGAGCATCAGAATCTAGCACTGATTTATACTTTTTTGATGGCAACGCTCTTGTTTTTCGGGTTTAGAAATTACAGACTTTTTGTAGCTGATAAACACATCATTAAACAAAGCGGCGCATGGGATGTAGACCAAGAAATAATACAAATCGATAAAATACAAGCTATTACGACCTCACAATTGTTTTGGCATAAAAGTTTAAATATAGGATCGTTAACGGTACATACGGCCGGAGGAAATATTACGTTTCATTCGGGACAATTCGACAAGATAAACGAATATGTCAACCGTTGGTTGTATAAAATCGAAACTTCCGACAGCAATTGGATGTAATAATAAAATAAAACATTAATAAAACACTATGAAACATTGGGTTGAAGCCGCTAGAGTCAGAACTTTACCGCTATCGGTATCCGGCATAATCGTTGGAAGTTTTTATGCCATGTCGCAAGGTATGTTCAATTGGAACATTGTCGTTTTTGCTTTGTTGACCACTTTGGGCTTGCAAATACTGTCCAATTTTGCCAATGATTACGGCGATGGCGTCAAAGGAACGGATAATCAAGACAGAGTTGGGCCAAAGCGCGCCATTCAAAGTGGTGTTATTTCTCCGGCGGAGATGAAAAAAGCCATGACGATTACCTCTATCATTACTTTGTTATTCGCAGTGTTGTTGATTTACTTTGCGTTTAAAGACCACTATTTGCTTTATTCGTTTATCTTCTTTGTGCTGGGAATTTTGGCTATCGCTTCAGCCATTCGCTATACAGTTGGCAAAGGCGCTTACGGCTACAGAGGTTTTGGCGATTTGTTTGTGTTTATCTTCTTTGGCTTGGTAAGCACTTTCGGCGTGTATTTTATGTTTTCCAAAAGCATTGATTGGTTGTTATTATTGCCGGCTATTGCGATTGGTTTCTTGAGTGTTGGCGTTTTAAACTTAAATAATATGCGTGATGAGGAAAGTGACCGAAAATCAGGGAAAAATACTTTAGTGGTGAAAATGGGTGGTGCTGCTGCTAAGAAATACCATTATTTTTTGGTGATTTCAGCCATGGTTTTGGTGTTGGTTTTTGCCTTTTTAAACGGCTTCCATTTCGATCAATACATCTTTGTCGTGGCTTATTTTCCTATGATTGGCCATTTGATAACCGTTTACAGAAACCAAAATCCGAAATTCTTAGATCCTGAATTGAAAAAATTAGCCATCAGTACTTTTTTACTGGCGGTATTATTGGCTTTGTGCCTTATTTTCTTCATTTCTGATGTAGTAGTGAATTACGTTTAATCAAAATATTGTACAGCTATGAAAATTACTTTTTACGGTCACGCGACCATCGGGATAGAAATTGCAGGCAAACATCTTATTGTTGATCCGTTTATCTCCGGAAATCCTAATGCCGCTCATATCGATGTGAATGCTTTAAAAGCAGATTATATCTTGCTGACACACGCACACCAAGACCATATTTTAGATGTAGAAACCATCACTAAAAACAACAATTCTATTATCGTGTCCAATTGGGAAATTGCCTCGTATTACGGCAACAAAGGGTTTCAAAACCATCCGATGAATCACGGTGGTAGTTGGGTGTTTGATTTTGGCAAGGTGAAATACGTATCGGCTATTCATTCCAGTTCGTTTCCCGACGGAAACTATGGTGGAAATCCCGGCGGATTTGTTATCGAAGGCGAACACAAAAACATCTACATCTCGGGTGATACAGCCTTGACGATGGATATGAAATTGATTCCGATGCGTACCCAATTAGACTTGGCGATTTTCCCTATCGGCAGCAATTTTACAATGGACGTAGAAGATGCCATTATAGCTGCTGATTTTGTAGATTGTGATAAAGTATTGGGTTGTCATTACGATACTTTCGGTTACATCGTCATCAATCATGAGGAAGCCAAAAAGAAATTCTTTGATGCCGGAAAAGATTTGATGTTATTAGCCATCGGCGAAAGCATACAGTTATAATTCAAGGTAATATTTTAAAACGAGAGTGTCATTTTTGGCACTCTTCTTGTTTTCTAAACGAAAAAAATACTATGAAATTCTCCATTACTGCGCTCTGTTTGTTTGTTTTGAATGTTTTATTCGCCCAAAATAACGAGGGTTATTGGGACAATGTTCGCACCACCAACGAAACGATTCTTTTAGAAGCCGGAAAGCGCAAAGCTATACAATCGGTTGATTTTCCTGTAGGAACTACAGAAGTGGTTTTTCGCATTTCACTGCTGGATGACAATCAAAAAATCAGTTCGAGTTTGGTTTCGCTCTTAAAAGCAATCCCGGACCCGAGCGGTATTAGTCAAGGTACGGCCGGAGCGGTTTTTTTGCTTTCCACCATTACCGGCGAGGACAAGTGCAAGTTTTATGTTTTTACCAACGAAACCGATGCTTTGCAGTTTGAAAAATCGGGAACGACTAAAAATGCTTGTTTCGCTCAAGAAACATCGGTAAATAAAGCGGCTAAGCTCTTGTCTGAAGCTTCCAAATGTTTGACGGCCAACCCCAAAAAACTTTGGTTTGCCTTTGAAAGTGACAATTGGGTAATGAAGCAAAAAATTGTTTTAGAAGTAGTGCCTTGGGTAGATAATACTTTAAAAAGCGGTTGGTCGAGTCAAGCCAAAAAAGAACTTTTGAAAACCATACAACAGTCGGATATCGCTTTAAAAGTAGCGAATAAAGACTTGTGGTTCGGGACATTTTTGGAGTTGTTTACCAAGAAATATACTTATGCCGAGTACCAAAAACTATTGGCTGTAGAGAAGGTCCAAGCCTTGGAAACAATTTCGGAAGAGAGTTTAGTAAAATCCGGACAGTTGAACAGTTATTTGGAAAGTCTCCGAAAAGAAGCGCAACAACTTCGTTTTAGTAACAAAACACCGGAAGCGATTCTAACTATTCAAAAAGAAATTATTGAAAAGAAAAGAGCTGCGGCTGCCGATTATGCTTTGTTGGGTAGTTTGTATTTGTCATCTAAGCAATTTGTTAAAGCGGAAGAAGCTTATTTGAAAGCGGTTGGTTTGGATAAAACAGCGTTGCATTACCAATTGCAATTGGCACATGTTTATTTGTTTACCAATCAATTGAGTAAGGCGAAAGATCTACATAAAAAGTACCAAAGTAATAATTTATCAGACGGGAAAAGCTGGGCTGAACAAACTAAATCCGATTTCCAACAATTCGAAAAGAACGGATTTGATACTTCCGATTTTAAAAAGATTTTACGCCTTTTAGACTAAAGATGAAAGCAACCTATCATAAATACATACTGCATTTCAAACAACCATCCGGAACTTCGCGTGGTGTTTTAACCGATAAAGAAACCTGGTTTTTGGTCTTGGAAGAAAACGGGAAAAAGGGCATAGGTGAGTGTGGCATTTTACGCGGACTATCGGCAGATGACCGACCGGATTATGAAGAAAAATTGCAATGGGTTTGCGAAAATATTCATCTCGGTGCTCAAAAATTATGGAAGGAATTAATGGAATTCCCATCGATTCAGTTTGGAGTAGAAATGGCTTTTTTATCATTGCAAAGCGAAAATCCTTTCGTTTTATTGCCTTCAAAATTCACTTCCGGAGAAGATTCAATGGTCATTAACGGATTGGTTTGGATGGGCGATGAAGCGTTTATGAAACGTCAAATTGAGGAGAAAATTGAGCAAGGTTTTCGCTGCATTAAATTGAAAATAGGCGCTATAGATTTTGAGAAAGAGAAGGCTTTATTGCGATTTATTCGTCAAAATTTCGATGCGGAAACTATAGAGATCAGGGTTGATGCTAACGGTGCTTTTTCTGAAAATGATGCTTTAGATAAAATTAATCAAATTACTGGTTTTCAAATTCATAGTATTGAACAGCCGATACAAAAAAACAATACTGACACGATGTCAGTTCTCTGTAAAAACACCCAATTGCCTATTGCTTTGGACGAAGAACTGATAGGTGTATTTTCTTTGGCAGACAAAGAAGCTTTACTGCAAAAAGTTCGACCGCAATACATCATTTTGAAGCCGAGTTTTATCGGTGGATTTCGAGGTACTTCGGAATGGATTGCCTTAGCCGAAAAATACCAAATCGGTTGGTGGATTACTTCGGCTTTGGAAAGCAATATCGGTTTGAATGCGATTGCCCAGTTTACCTATTTGCAAAATAATCCAATGCCGCAAGGTTTAGGAACGGGTGCTTTGTATACCAATAATTTTGAAAGTCCGCTGCAAGTTGCGCAAGGCCAACTTTGGTATCGAAATGAACTCGAGTGGCAATTCGATTTTGACCAACTTTAATCGCTTCGAATCAAAAAAAAATACTCCGTGAATCTCAGTCACATTTTTTAGTTACACAGAGATTCACGGAGAAAAAATGAGATTCACAGATGTTTATTTTCCCCAATCAATTTTTCGAGAGAAATACATCACAGCTCCGAGGATTAAAAATAAGCCAATACTTCCAACCAACAGTGCATAACCTTCCATTTGAATAATCACATAAATGAAGCTGTACAAAACCGTAAGTGCGGCAGCTATAAACAGTGGAAATTTTCGGTTCTTTAAAATCGATATCGAGTAGAGTGTAATCATCGTGATAACTGCCGTTCCGGCTATCGCGTAAGCCAAACTAAAGCTACTGTGTTCCGTAATTGAAATGAGCAAAGTGTAAAACATGATGAGTGCTATCCCAATCATAGAATATTGGAAAATGTGAATGTTGATTTTGCTCACCGATTGGATCAAAAAGAAAATCAGAAAGGTCAAGCCAATGACCAAAAAGCCGTATTTGGACACGCGTTCGTTTTGTTGGTATTCATCAACGGTATTAATTAATTTGACGCCGAATTTGTAATCGTCTAAGTTAGGCAAAGCGTTGGCGTATTGTTGGCTAAAAGTTCGGTTGATATCGAGTATTTTCCAATCGGCGTGAAAGCCATCTTTGTTGACTACTTTAGTCGCATCATTAGCGGCAAACGAACCTTCTAAACTGGGCGATTCCCAGTCGGAGGCCATGGAAACCTTTGTGATTTTACCAATCGGAATAAAGTTGATGCTATTGCTGCCGTTGTACTGAATGTCGAAATGAAACTGTATTGGTTTTCCTGCTGCCAATTCGGTATAATTGAATAAGGTCGTAGCTAAAATACTGTAGTCGCTTTTGTCTTCCGGCTGTGGTTCAAATAGTAGTTTTTCGTTGTTGAGCTTAATAGACAACTCGCTTTTGATGCTTTTTAAGTTGGTCGTTCTCACCAAAACAGCCGTTTTGTCCCATTGGACATTTTCTGTCGGTATGTTGAGTTTGGCAAAATTCGGTGCAGTAAAATTCCCGTTGAACTTCATATTCGCCGTAAACACTATCGGATTAAAGATGCCTCGTTTTAGCGATTCGTTTTTCTTTACCTCGGAAACGTTGTTCAGTTCGTTCGGAAAGAAGTAAGCATATTGTGTGAAAGCTCGTTTCTGAATCGTAGTCGCACCGGTTTTGGTATCGGTGACGTTGTAGTTCTCATACGTTTGATACGGAATTCTCAGTATCGGTCCGTAGAAAGTGACGTCGCTTCCCCATAGGGTTGCAATTTCTTGATCGACTTCGTTTTTTCGCTCAGAGCGTTCCCGAATCAAATCTTGTACAAACAGTAGCGGAATGAGTAAAAAGAGCGTTAGCAATCCCACCATAATCATTTTGGCGGTATTGGATTGTAAAAATGATTTCGGCTCGTTGCCTTGAGTTTCTTGACTTTCCATGAGGTTGATTTTTAAATGTGACTGTGATTAAATATAATGTTGAGGTATAAAAAAGCGATAGGAAGATTGGCCAACAAGATGAGTATTTTGATGGCGATTTGCTCTCGGTTTTCCCAATGAAGCAATAGGTCAATTATCAGGCTGATTAATGCTATGGTGTTGACCAATAAAGCGAACATTACATAGCAAAATCCAATTTTAATTAAGGTCGAATTAGGATTTAGCATATAAGCAAGGAACAGTAAAGTACCGACACTAAAGGAGCCTAAAGCCAAGTAAGTGGTGAACTTGCTGTCGTTTTCAGCATTGTTTTCTAAGGTATTTTCCATAATTATTTGATGTTAAAGGTGTTCTGAATATTTATGAGTGGTTGTAACAGCATTTTCTCAAAGGGTAAATCGTAAAACTGATGTGCCGATTTTCCGCGTCGGTAAAAGGTATTAAAGAGTTTCCATTGCATAGGGTAGAAGAGTGTTCCGATGGCAATCACAGCAAACTGATAAGCGCTTCTCTTGCCGTTACCCAACAACAGATATTGCATCCCGATTTCTTCCGTCACTGAAACGCCGGTGTTGGTTAGGACATGAAATACATCGTGATCTTCCAATTTGGGTTGGATTTCAAAATTGTATTTTAATAAGAAGCAACCCATGTGAAAGCCTAAACTCTCCGTCGGATAGCCAATTAATTCTCTAGAAGTAATAGGCCAAGGTTCGTTTTTCTTAAAAAACTTTTGATAGGGCTTTTTGCTCCATTCGTACATTTTTTCGATGATTAAATCTCTCATAATTTTTAATTAAAAGTACTTTGAAAAACAAAGTAAATAGATAAAAAAATAGGGTTAACTTTTCTGAATTAATTTTTCAAGTGCTTCAATGTGTTCTTGGAAGGCTTTTTTTCCGACAGCTGTGGCAATATAGCGAGTATTCGGTTTTTTTCCGATGAATTGTTTTTCAATCATAATATAGTTTTCGTTTTCCAGCGCTTTGGTATGACTGGCCAAATTGCCATCAGTAACACCCAATAATTCTTTGAGCATATTAAAATCGGCGCTCTCATTGACCATCAATACCGACATAATCCCCAAACGGATTCGGTGATCAAAAGCTTTGTTGATATTTTGAATGAGGTTTTTCAACTTAATTTCTATCGTACTTATAATACATCACGGCGCCGTAAACGATATGGCAAATTCCGAATCCCAAAATCCATACATACAAACCGTAACCGGAAAATTCTACGGCAATCAAGCCCAGAATAATTTCGGTGATGCCCAGATAACGAATATCGCGCAAAGTATATTTGCTGGCATTCACACAAGCCAATCCGTAAAAAATCAGTGTGATAGGTGCTATGAGTCCGTACACACCGTGTCTCAATAAAAGTAAGCACAAAATACCGCCGGTAAACAATGGGATGCAAAAATTAATTAACAGTCTTTTCGACGAAGGATTCCATACTTTTTCACCCACTTTTTTGGCTTTTTTTACCGTGAGTAAATAGGCTGTCAGTAACGACAACACCAAAACCACTAAGGCTACGGTAACGATTTGTTTGAAAGTAGAGCTTTCCAAAGTGATAAATTCACCTTGATGATGGTCAATCAAAAAATCAACCACAACGGCACCACACAAAGCATATAAGCCAGCTAATATACCCGATAATCCGCTCAAAGAAATGAACTGAGTGGATTGCGCCATCATTTGTTTGATGTCTTGTATGTCTTTCAAATAATCTTTTGTTTCCATATTAAAGTACTTTGAAAAACAAAGTAAGTAAAATATTTTTCCGTGACCAAATGTTTTTTCAATTATTTTTGAGAAAAATTAGTCTCATGAAAAAAGTGCTTTTCGGTTGCTTATCTTTATTTGGATTACTGGGTTTTTCGCAATCCAATGACGAACTAATGTTGAAGTCGATTTACAAAACGGCTCTAACGGATTCTAAATGTTATTCTTGGCTAGATGATTTGTCAAATAAAGTAGGACAACGTTTATCGGGTTCAGAAGGTGCCGAAAAAGGAGTGCTTTACACCAAACAGCAACTCGAGACTTTAGGATTAGACCGCGTATTCCTGCAAGAAGTGATGGTGCCCAAATGGGAGAGAGGCGAAAAGGAAACCGCATATATCATCGATGCTAAAAACAAATTCAAAGTGCCGATTTGCGCTTTGGGCGGTTCAATAGCCACGCCTAAATCGGGAATCACAGCCGATGTGATTGAAGTTCACAGCTTAAAGGAATTGGAAACACTAGGCGAAGCCAAAATTAAAGGTAAAATTGTTTTTTACAACCGTCCGATGGAGCCGGAGAATATAGATACTTTTTTATCCTACAGTCGCTGCGGTGACCAAAGGTATTCCGGTGCTGCCGAAGCGGCTAAATATGGAGCAGTTGCTACCATAGTACGTTCCTTGAATTTGCGTTTGGACGACTTTCCGCATACCGGAGTCACCAGTTACGGTAGTCTGGCCAAATCACAATATATTCCGGCTGCCGCTATCAGTACAAACGGAGCGGAATTGTTGAGTAAGAAATTAAAGGAAAATCCGAAACTAACTTTCTTCTTTAAACAATCGTGTCAGCAATTCGATGATGTACTGTCGTATAATGTTATAGGCGAAATCAAAGGGTCGGTTCATCCGGAGAAAATTATGGTAGTCAGCGGCCATTTGGATTCTTGGGATTTGGCCGATGGCTCACACGATGACGGAGCCGGTTGCGTTCAAAGTATGGCAGTTTTGGAACTTTTTAAAAAACTCAATTACCAACCCAAAAACACGATTCGCGTGGTGTTGTATATGAATGAAGAGAACGGTGGTAGAGGCGGAAAACAATACGAAGCCGAATCCAAACGCAACCAAGAGAACCATATTTTCGCCGTTGAAAGTGATGCCGGTGGCTTTACTCCTAGAGGTTTTTCGTTGGAGTGCGACGATGCTAATTTTGCTAAAGTCAAAAGTTGGATACCTTTATTTGAACCGTATTTGATCCATCTTTTTGTGAAAGGCTATACGGGAGCTGACATACATCCACTTACTTCTGAGAAGATTGTTAAAGCCGGTCTGCGTCCTGATTCGCAACGTTATTTTGACCACCACCATGCAGCCAACGATACTTTTGATGCCATCAATAAAAGAGAATTGGAACTAGGTGCTGCCACTATGGCTTCTCTAGTGTATTTGTTTGACCAATACGGAATTGATTAATTGAAACCCGTTGAACAGTACATTTTAAATCAGCCACCACATTACAGAGATATTCTCCTTTGTATAATCGATGTGATGAAGCAAACTTTACCCGAAGCCACACACGAGTACAAATGGGGTATTCCTTATTTTTATTACAAGAGCAAGCCTTTCTGTTATTTGAATGCGAGTCACAAAAAACAATTTGTAGATGTTGGTTTTGCCAAAGGATTTCAATTGAAAAATCATACGCCGCAGTTAATTGCCGATAACGGTAGAAATACTGTCAAATCATTGCGATATACTTCGTTAGACACTATAGATATAGAAGTGTTAATTACCGTAATTAAAGAAGCCGCAACCTTATATTAAATAAAAAGTCCCGATTACAAGTCGGGACTTTTTGTTATTAATTTGCTTTTGCTTTGTAAATCCAACCGGTTTTGGTTTCGCTGCCATTGTTGAATTCGATGACATAATAATATGTGCCGTCCGGTAGGTCATCGCCATTGTCTGATTGACCTTTCCATTCGTCTTTGTATTGGTTTTTGCTGTAGACTTTCATACCGTAACGATTGAATAATGTTAGGTTTTTTACATCCAATAAACGCAAATCGAAGAAGTCATTTTTACCGTCATTATTTACCGAGATTCCTTTTTGGATGCCACAGAAGATTCTATCTAAAGTGATAGATTCATTTCTCCAACAACCGTCCGGTGTGGTAACCGTTAAAGAGAATGTAATCGGCATAGACTCTTCAGCAACAGTTGAGAGCAAATATTCCGTTACGTTGAAAGTATTCGAATTTGAACCTACCAATTGTTGGTTACTGTTGTACCAAGTATAGCTGGCATTGTCTACATTAAAAGTATCATTAACCGCCGTCACTTCAACGATGAAATTATTTTCCACACAACTGCCGCTGATTTCAAAATCGAAACCGCTTTGAACGGTTACGGAAAGCGAACCATTAGTGGCACATTGCCCCGGATTAGGAGCAAAATTGTAAGTGCCTGAAGCGGTATTGTCGATAATCGCCGGCGTCCAAGTTCCTGAAATACCTTCTAATGATGAAGTTGGTAACGACGGAGCGCTTTCACCTATACAAAGCTGACCGATGGCGTTGAACGTTGGTGTTACATTCGGATTCACTACTATAGTCATCGTAGTTGTACTGGCGCATTGCCCTCCTGTAGGAGTGAAAGTATAGGTTGTAGTTGCGGTATTGTTTAATGCCGGTGACCAAGTTCCGTTAATCGAATTATTGGAAGTGGTTGGTAAGGCGTTTAAAATGCCGCCGCTACAAATAGGAGCCATTGGTGTGAACGTTGGTAAAGTCGGAATGTTTACAGTTACTGTTAAACTTCCCGCGGTAGCACATTGACCGGCATTCGGAGTAAAGTTATAAGTTCCTGTTTGAGTATTGTTAACTGTCGATGGTGACCAAAGGCCGCTAAATCCTTCCAAAGAAGTTGTTGGTAAGGTAACCGCATCACCTTGACAAATAACGATATTGTTGAAAGTAGCCGCAACAGTTGCATTCACAGTAATAGTACCATTGGCCACAACAACATTACAGCCACCGCTCGTGGTTACTGTATAGTTGAAAGTTCCAAATACGGTTGGTGTTCCGCTAATGGAGAATACTCCGGTAGTGTTATCGTACGAGCCGTTCACTCCCGTTGGTAATCCGCTGGCTATTACATCGGTTGCATTGGCTGCCGTATACACTATATTTTGAATAGCAGTGTTTATACAAACGTTTTGTGTATTGTTAGCAGTGTTTAAAGTTAAAGTTACAGCAGGTGTAACAGTTACAGTGCCTGATGCTGGTGCAGAGGAACACTCTGTAGAAGTTACACTAACTGCATCTAAAAGATTACCTACTGTTGGATCACCGCCCGAGCTTGATACCGATACAAATCTCAAGGAATAGTTATTGCCGCCGGAAGTTGGTACAGTATAAGTTAAAGTATGGAATACCCATGCGGAGTTACCATCGTTAAACTGACCTAAAGAAGTATACGGACCGCCAACAGGACCGATTTCTACGCGAACAACATCATTGCCCCAACGGCCTTTGTGAGCAAAAGATATTTGCAATTCCGCTCCCGGATAAGTGGTGAAGTCTTGGAAAACAGTGGCTGTCGAATTACCGTTGATTTCGATTAATTGTGTTCCTTGATAAGCAACAGAACTCTCAAATCCTTGAGGCCAAACTTCTAAGATACCGTCAGTTGCTGTGGTTTCCCAGCATGGAACAGCACTTTCATTGATCATATTAGGGAATGCTCCTGAAGTAGCCGGATTTTCAAAACTTCCGTTACAGAATGTAGTACCAACCGGAGTTGCCGTTACGGTATAAGTACCGGCCACATTGGTGCTGAAACTAGCCACATTGCCCGGATTAGCGAAACCTGTAGGTACAGTCCAAGTATAAATGTAATTCCCCGGAGTCTGTGGAGTTGCCGTTATGGTAGTCGATTGGTTGAAACAAATTGTTTCGCTGTTAACCGTAACTACCGGAACATTTGGATTCGTTAAAGTAATGACTTGATTAGAAACAAAAGTACAGTATGTTGAAGCTAAATTGAAGTCAGCATAACTTCCCGCATTTAATCCGGTAATGCTGATTTGTCCGTTGCTATCAGAAGTCAAATTCAGAGGGCCAACAGGAGTATTGTCATCTGTATAGGTTACACTGTAAGACTGATTCGGATTAAGGCCATTGATAACCAAAGTACCGCTTGTTCCGTTACAAGTCAGTGGATTGGTACCTGAAACCAAGACATTGGATTGCGAAGTTAAATTTACAGTATTGATTGAGTTGATGGTACAACCATTCGCCACAAATGTAAATCCGTTATAAGTTCCAATGCTTAAACCGGAAAGCGTATAATTTCCTGAAGCGTTTGTGGTAATTGTGTTTGGTCCAACAGCCACATTATTATAGGTATAGGTGAAATTATATGTAGTATTTGGTGCCAGAGCACTGATGGTAATACTGCCATCGTTTGCACTACATTCACCAGGATTTGCAGCCGTATAATTCGGATTCGCCTGAAGCGTGTAAGTAGCTATAAAGTTAGCTCCGTTATTGTTGATGAAGATGGTATCATCACATTGTGAAGTAGAGTTTACGTCACCAGTAACATCATAATACACTTCAATCACATAATCTCCCGGAGGGAAAGCGGTTAAATCTAAAGGTGATTGGCTATCGTTCAATACGCTTTGCCATTTTTGGTCACCCGGACTGCATGGTCCGCCGCTTGGGAAAGAGCCTGAAAAACAATCGTTAAAGAAAGGTAAGTTTAATACCGTAAACGCTCCCGGTGTACCTGAAGCAGGGTAGATTCTGTAATTCATACGTGCACTACAAACGTTAGCAGTGGCGATTTTGAATGTTTTTACTTCACCACCTCTTAGCTTAAATGTCCCTGAGTTGGTTAGGTAGGTTCCAAAATCAACATTAGGGAAAATATTTTGAACAGGACCAATGATTGAGGTTCCTGAACCCACGGTATTGAAAAAGTTGTTGTCTTCACAATTGGTCAACCAAACCGCGCTGGCAAAACTTCCGAAAGAGCAATTTTGATAAACGGTAATCGCCAAAGTAGTAGGTTCTGCACATTGCTCGGCATCAGGAGTAAACGTGTACGTTGCGGTTTGAGTATTGTCTACAACAGCCGGAGACCATGTTCCCGTTATGCCGTTTGTGGAAGTAGTTGGTAATGAAGGAGCTGGATCTCCAATGCATATAGGAGCTGGAGATAAGAACGTTGGTGTAGTAATTTGATTTACCACTACATTTTGATTGATGCTAAAAGCACATTGATTAGCATCAGGTGTAAAAATATAGTTCCCCGATTGAGTGTTGTCAATTACAGGCGGCGACCAAGTTCCATTGATATTGTTGTTAGATACCGTAGGTAGAACCGGAGCCGTTTCCCCAATACAAAGTGGGGCAATAGCTGCGAAAGTTGGCGTTGTATTGGTGTTAACAATGACATTTACTGTTACAGGCAAAGCACAAGTGTTGGCTGTCGGAGTAAAGGTATAGGAACCGGATTGTGAATTATTGATAATTTCAGGTGACCATGTACCATTGACGGTATTGTTGGAAATACTTGGTAACACGGCTACCGTATCGCCCTCACAATAAGGACCAAAAGTATCAAAAGTCGGTAATAAGTTTTCGTTAACAACAACTGTCACAGAATCCATAACATCCTGAGGACAAACCGTATTGCCATCTGTAGAAGTGGCTGTAAGGGTATATGTTCCTGCTGCAGTAGGAGTAAAGGTTACACTACTACCTGTTGAAGCGCTCAAACCAGTAGTAGTAGTGTTGGAAGTCCAATTATAATTTCCATTACCGCCGGTTGCACTTAAGGTAACAGTTTCTCCTAAGCAAATGTTATCGTCAGAAGTTGTAGCGTTTACTTGAGTTTGAATTCCTGTATTGGCGGCAATCACATAGTTACAAACATCGCCTCCATAGCCATCAATCATAATGTAATAAGTGTTTCCAACTACTAATCCGTTCGCCGATATATTGGTTGAGCCTGATGGGACCACACCCGGACTCCAACAAGTCAGGTTATTAACAGTTCCGGAACAATTATTGGCACTAAAAATCATGATTTGAATTCCAAAATTATCTTCAGAACTGGTTACCCAAACGTCAAAAGAGATACTTGTTGAAGTGGCCACAAAAGTTAAAAATGAGTTGTTTTCTATGGAACCGCAAAACGTACTATTCAATTGTGACCAATAATCTGCGGTGTAAGTTGACGAAGTACTACCGCAATACCCGTTTAGATTACAGATAGGTGTAGCTGTTTGGCAAGTATTACCTGCAGGTTGGTTGTTGATACAAGTCGGCGGAGGTACCGGAGTACCAACACAAACATTAAAAGTTGTAGTTTGTCCGGGAGTCGAGGTATAAGAGTAAACTCTGATAAAATAGACTTGTCCAACGGTTAAGTTATTGGCATTACTAGTGTTGGAATCGCTACAGTATAATTGAGTTAAAGTACCACAACTTCCGGTATACAAAACATGATAAAGGTCGGTTGTACTTCCGGTTACGTTAAGTAACGAAATTACATGTTGTGAACTGGTAGCTGTAAATTGGAACCAAACATCATCATCATCTGTTCCGCTACAGGTGTTACCTTGTGAAGAAGCTGTCGCTCCCAATAGGCTTCCCGGTGTGACTTGAGAACACGTTGTTGTGTTGTTTACAGGCACATTCACTGCATTAATGCATTCATCATTGGCAATTAGAGTCGTGAACGAAATTTTATTAGACCAAAAGCTGATGTCAGAAGGGTTACAAATAGCTCTTACATAAACATCGTATGAAGTGGCAGAAATTAATCCCGATATAGGGTAGGGATTAGCAGTTGTTACAATTCCTGTAGCAGAAGCCGTTGGAACAGGTGAACCTGCCGGTAATAATAATATTTCCCATGTAGTAGCCGTTCCTACTTCAGTCCAGTTAACAGTTGCCCCATTTTGACCGGTATTGCTTATGGTTACTGCAGTTGGTTTAGGGCAAGTTGGAGGCGGTCCGCAAATAATGGTAGCATCCCAACCGGCAGCTGTAACACTGGAGTCAGAAGTGAATACAAAGGTCAAACAACCATTAATAGCGCTTGAGGTGAAAGATGGAGGAATTGTTGCTCCCGTAAAGTTACCCAACAAAGTTCCTGAAGCACTATTGCCATCATATATTTTAAGGTAATCATAATTGTTTTCGAGATTGAAGGTGTTGAATATGACAGTTATTTGCTCACCAGGAGTATCTGGGCAAATTACTGTTGTTACATTGGCGCTATTGTTATAAGTGCCGGTTGCTCCTCCTGTATCGTAAAAATGATTACCAGCACAGTAATTTGCGGCTGTAGTAAAAGAGAAAGGTCCTGTCCAAGCACTAAAAGTACCGTTACCACAGTCAGCTCTAACATAAAACTGATAATTTGTCCCCGATGCTAAGCCTGTTGCAGGATAATTGGTATTCGAATTGGTTTGGATACCTGATCCAGAAGGAATAGGTGAACCTGCTGTTTGAACAGCAACTTCCCAAGAAGTTGCTCCTCCCGGGTTACCCCAGCTTAAATTCGCAGAAGTTTGAGTGATTCCTGAGGCACTCAATGTTGTTGGAGGCGGACAGTTG
>NZ_JANJUQ010000035.1 GCF_024710485.1 Flavobacterium sp. | reverse complement strand
GCGTACACCGGAAGCTGTTCTTCCCATAGGACGCGTTTTTTCTTCTTCGAAACGAACCAACTTACCGGATTTTACAGCCACTAAAACCTGACTGTCTCCGTTGGTTAATTTGGCTTCTAACAGTTCGTCGTCTTCTCTGATGGTAATGGCGTTGATACCGTTTTGACGCGGACGAGAATATTGCTCCAAAGGTGTTTTTTTCACCTGACCTTGTTTGGTCGCCATAATTACATAATGGCTGTTGATGTATTCTTCGTCTTTTAAATCTTGAGTACAGATAAACGCTTTTACTTTATCGTCTTGTTCGATATTGATCAAGTTTTGAATAGCGCGACCTTTACTGGTTTTGCTGCCTTCCGGAATTTCGTATACGCGCATCCAGAAACATTTTCCTTTTTGAGTAAAGAACAACAAATATTGGTGGTTGGTCGCTACAAACAAATGTTCTAAGAAATCCTGATCGCGTGTTCCGGCACTTTTTTGTCCGACACCACCGCGGTTTTGGGTTTTGTATTCCGATAAGTTAGTACGTTTGATGTAACCGGCATGCGAAATGGTAATCACCACTTGCTCATCGGCAATCAAATCTTCGATACTTACATCGCCACCACTGTATTCAATAGCCGAACGACGTGCATCACCATATTTATCTTTGATTTCGATTAATTCGTCTTTAATCAATTGCATTCTTAATTCTTTACTTGCCAATAAGTCTTTCAAGTGTTGAATTAACTTCATGATTTCTTCGTATTCCGCTCTTAACTTGTCTTGCTCTAAACCGGTCAACTGGCGCAAACGCATTTCAACAATAGCACGAGCTTGAATATCGGTTAAGCTGAAACGCTCAATCAATTTGGCACGCGCTTCGTCTCCGTCTTTGGAAGAACGAATCAAGGCAATTACTTCGTCAATATTATCTGAGGCGATGATCAAACCTTCTAAGATATGCGCTCTTTCTTCTGCTTTGCGCAATTCGAATTGGGTTCTTCTGACCACTACATCGTGACGGTGTTCTACGAAATAATGAATCAAATCTTTCAGATTCAACATTTGTGGTCTTCCGTTTACCAAGGCAATGTTGTTAACACTGAAAGACGACTGCAATTGGGTGTATTTGTAAAGCGTGTTTAATACTACATTCGGCACTGCATCGCGTTTCAATTCGTATACGATACGCATTCCGCTTCTATCCGATTCGTCGCGAATATTGGAAATACCTTCGATTTTTTTCTCGTTGATCAAATCGGCGGTTTTCTTAATCATTTCCGCTTTGTTCACTTGGTACGGAATCTCGGAAACAATAATCGCTTCTCTACCGTTCACTTCTTCAAAGTTGACTTTAGCACGGATAACAATTCTTCCTCTACCCGTTTTGAAAGCTTCACGAACACCTTCGTATCCGTAAATTACACCACCGGTAGGGAAATCCGGTGCTTTGATATAATTGATTAATTCGTCAACTTCAATATCATTGTTGTCAATGTAGGCTAAGGTTCCGTCCACCACTTCGGTCAAGTTGTGTGGTGGCATATTAGTGGCCATACCAACAGCAATACCGGAAGCACCGTTAATCAAAAGATTCGGTACTCGGGTTGGCATTACTTTCGGTTCGTATAAGGTATCGTCAAAGTTCAATTGGAAATCCACGGTTTCTTTGTCGATATCTGCCATTATGTCTTCTGACATTTTTTTCATTCTGGCCTCGGTATAACGCATCGCTGCCGGACTGTCGCCGTCAACCGAACCGAAGTTCCCTTGCCCGTCAATTAACAAATAACGCAAACTCCACTCCTGTGCCATACGAACCATGGCATCATACACTGAAGTATCGCCGTGCGGGTGGTATTTACCCAAAACTTCTCCAACAATTCTTGCGGATTTTTTGTGCGCTCTGTTAGAAAAAACGCCTAAATCATACATTCCATATAACACTCTTCGGTGTACGGGTTTTAAACCGTCACGCACATCAGGTAGCGCTCTTGAGACAATTACAGACATCGAATAATCGATGTATGCTGATTTCATTTCATCTTCGATGTTAATAGGAATTAACTTTTCTCCGTCAGACATATTTTATAAATTATTAATAAAAATTAGTTCAAATTCAAAACGTGCTAATATAGGATATTTATACTGTTTGACGCCAATTTTAGTCCACAAATTTCAAAGATTTATTAACAAAACGGGGGCTTTTTTTGGTTAATAAAATAGTCCTTTAACGGCTTTTATTATTGCCTTTTTTTTTGTCAATTAGCTGACAGTACTTTTAGTCGGAATGATTTTTGTTAGAATGCTTTCATATCACTAAATTTACAATAGCAACAATACACTATTATGGACGATAATTTTTCACCAAGAGTTAAAGATGTAATTACCTATAGCAAAGAAGAAGCTTTGCGCTTAGGGCATGACTTTATCGGAACGGAACATCTGATGCTTGGTATCTTAAGAGACGGAAACGGTAAGGCGATTGCTATCTTAAATAATTTGTCGGTCGATTTAGATCATTTGCGAAAAAAGGTCGAAATCTTAAGCCCGGCCAATCCGAATGCCGACATCAGCAACGAAAAGAAAAACCTTCACTTGACGCGTCAAGCGGAGCGCGCTTTAAAAACCACTTTCTTAGAAGCCAAAGTATTTCAAAGCTCCTCTATCAGTACTGCCCACCTACTGCTTTGCATTTTGAGAAACGAAAATGATCCCACAACCAAACTACTGCATCGTCTGAAAATAGACTACAACGTAGTTAAAGAACAATATTTAAACATGACACCGAACGAAGAAGATTTCACAGATAACCTGCCGAGAAACGAATCGTATAACGACGATTCCGGTCAGGATGACAGCCTAAAAGAAGGCAGTTTCAACAATCCGGCGAGTAAAACGAACAAAAAATCTAAAACTCCGGTGTTAGACAATTTTGGGCGCGATTTGACCGAATTAGCAGAAGAAGGCAAACTCGACCCTGTAGTAGGGCGCGAAAAAGAAATTGAGCGCGTGTCTCAAATTTTAAGCCGCAGAAAGAAAAACAATCCGCTACTCATCGGGGAACCGGGTGTTGGTAAATCAGCCATTGCCGAAGGTTTAGCCTTGCGCATCATTCAGAAGAAAGTATCGCGTATTCTTTTCAACAAAAGAGTGGTGACTTTGGATTTAGCCTCGTTAGTGGCCGGAACCAAATACCGCGGACAATTTGAAGAAAGAATGAAAGCGGTGATGAACGAATTGGAGAAAAACGACGACATCATTTTGTTCATAGACGAAATCCACACCATTGTGGGCGCCGGCGGTGCTACCGGTTCGTTAGACGCCTCTAACATGTTTAAACCGGCTTTAGCCCGTGGTGAAATCCAATGTATTGGTGCCACTACGTTAGACGAATACCGTCAGTATATTGAAAAAGACGGTGCACTCGAAAGACGTTTCCAAAAGGTAATTGTAGAACCAACTTCGGTGGAAGAAACCATTACTATTTTGAACAACATCAAAAACAAATACGAAGACCATCACAACGTAATTTACACGCCCGAAGCCATTGAAGCTTGTGTGAAGTTAACCAACCGCTACATGTCGGAGCGTTTCTTGCCAGACAAAGCGATTGATGCTTTAGACGAAGCGGGTTCAAGAGTGCACATCACTAACATCGACGTGCCGAAACAAATTTTGGATTTGGAACGTCAATTGGAAGAAGTGCGCGAATTGAAAAATTCTGTCGTAAAAAAACAGAAATACGAAGAAGCCGCCAAATTGCGTGACGATGAAAAACGTTTGGAAAAAGACTTAGCCATCGCTCAAGAACAATGGGAAGAAGAATCGAAAAGCAACCGAATCCGTGTAACCGAAGACAACGTAGCCGATGTAGTTTCGATGATGACCGGTATACCCGTGAATCGTATTGCCCAAACGGAAAGCAACAAATTGGCACATTTGCCGGAATTAATTAAAGGTAAAGTCATCGGTCAGGACGAAGCTGTAACTAAAATTGCCCGTTCCATCCAACGCAATCGCGCCGGATTGAAAGACCCGAATCGTCCAATCGGTTCATTCATTTTCTTGGGTTCAACCGGTGTAGGTAAAACACAATTGGCGAAAGTATTAGCGAAAGAATTATTCGATTCAGAAGATGCGTTAATCCGCATCGATATGAGCGAATACATGGAAAAATTTGCCATCTCTCGTTTAATCGGAGCGCCTCCGGGTTACGTAGGTTACGAAGAAGGCGGTCAATTGACCGAAAAAGTTCGCAGAAAACCATACTGTGTGGTATTGTTGGACGAAATCGAAAAAGCGCATCCGGATGTTTTCAATATGATGTTACAAGTGTTAGACGATGGTTATCTGACGGATAGTTTAGGTCGTAAAATCGACTTCAAAAATACCATCATTATCATGACTTCTAACGTTGGAGCACGTCAGTTAAAAGACTTCGGGCAAGGCGTTGGTTTTGGTACTTCTGCTAAGGTGGCACAAGCCGACGAACATTCGAAAAGTGTGATTGAAAATGCTTTGAAGAAAACCTTTGCACCGGAATTCTTAAACCGAATCGACGATGTAATTGTCTTCAATCCGTTAGAGAAACACGACATCGATTTGATTATCGAAATCGAATTGAAAAAATTGTACGCCCGCATTGAAGAATTAGGCTATAAGTTGAATTTGTCCGACAAAGCCAAAGCGTTTATTGCCGAGAAAGGTTTCGACAAACAATTTGGCGCTCGTCCGTTAAAAAGAGCCATACAGAAATACGTAGAAGATGCTTTGGCTGAAGAAATCATTACTTCGAAAATTGCCTCCGGAGACGAAATCTTTATGGACTTAGACGAGATTGCACAAGAGTTGACCGTAACCATCAACAAAGCGGAAAAACCGACTAAATAAGACTGTTTAATCTTTTATAAGCCACAAATCACAAGAATTCCCGCCTTTTATCCGTGTGAATTTCTGTAATTTGTGGCTTAAATTTTTACAAAATGCCACAAAATAAAATCATTTTAGGTTCCGAAGAATGGTGTTCATTTCCGGAACTTGGTATTCCGGCCATCAAAGCTCGCGTCGATTCGGGTGCCAAAACTTCAGCACTGCACGCCATCAATATTGCACCTTTTTTAAAGGAAGGTGAAAGTTGGGTAAAATTCGATATCAATCCTATTCAAAACAACCTAAAAACCGTTATCCATTGTGAGGCTAAACTCATCGACAAACGCATCGTTAAAAGTTCGAGCGGTTTTCGAGAACAACGCTATGTGATTCAAACCCAGCTTAAAATTGGCGACGATGTATGGACCATAGAAATGACGTTAACCAATCGAGATTCTATGGGTTTTCGCATGTTGTTGGGGCGCGAAGCCATGAGTGGCCGAATTTTGGTTGATCCGGAGCAAAAATACCTGCTGGGACAAACTTCTACGGAGAGTCTGAAAGATTTGTACCAAAACGCTATCGCCAATAAATCCGGTTTGCGCATTGGTGTTTTGGCCAGCAATCCCGAATTGTACAGCAACAAACGGATTATGGAAGCCGGTGAAATGCGTGGTCACGAAATGCATTTCCTGAACATCAAGGAATGTTATATGAAGCTCGATGCTGTAAAGCCTGAAATTCATTACCGCGGTGGCAAAATTCTGGATAACTTCGATGCCATTATCCCGAGAATTCGCCCGAGTATAACGTTTTATGGTTGCGCTTTAACGCGTCAGTTTGAAGCGATGAAAGTCTTTTGTTTGAATTCGGCTGCCGCTATTACCCAATCGCGTGACAAACTATTTTCGCTTCAATTATTATTGCATCACGGTGTGGATATTCCGACTACGGGTTTTGCCAACTCGCCTTTAGATACCGATGATTTGATTAAGATGGTTGGTGGTTCTCCTTTGATTGTAAAATTGTTAGAAGGCACTCAAGGAAAAGGTGTGGTTTTGGCCGAAACCAAAAAAGCAGCCGAATCGGTAATCAATGCTTTTAAGAGTTTGAACGCTAATATATTGGTGCAGGAATTCATTAAGGAAGCCAACGGAAAAGATTTGCGTTTGTTTGTGGTAGACGGGAAAGTTGTGGCTGCCATACAACGGGAAGCCGCGGCAGGTGAATTCAGAGCCAACATTCACATGGGCGGCACGGCATCAGTAATTAAGCCCACAGCCGAAGAAAAGAAAATCGCCATCAAAGCTGCCAAGGCTATGGATTTAAAGGTGGCTGGTGTAGATATCATTCGTTCTTCTAAAGGACCGTTATTGTTAGAGGTAAACTCTTCTCCCGGGCTTGAAGGCATAGAAGGCGCTACCAACAAAGACATCGCCGGCGAGATGATTAAGGCGATTGAGAAAAATTTTAAGCGATAGTTATAGGATGTTCAGATAACAGATAACTTATGAATAAAAACCGACTTGAAGCTTTCAGCGATGGTGTATTGGCCATTATCATCACCATCATGGTGTTGGAATTTAAAGTTCCGAATGATACTACGTTTGAATCGGTAGTCAAGTTATCTCATAAATTTTTGAGCTATATACTGAGTTTTATTTATGTTGGCATTTATTGGAACAACCACCATCACATGATGCAAACTGTTAAGCATGTCAACGGTGCTATTCTTTGGGCTAATTTACATTTGTTATTTTGGTTGTCATTAATTCCGTTCACTACGGCTTGGATAGGTGAACATCATTTTGCGGCATTTCCAATGATGTTATACGGCGTAATTTTATTGATGAATGCCATCGCCTATTTTATTTTGCAGCGTGTTATTTTGAAACACCACGGTAAAGATTCTGTTTTATCCAAAGCCATCGGAGAAGATTATAAAGGGAAAGCATCAATAGTGTTTTACATTATAGCGGTTTTATCTTCAAAATATTACACTGAAATCTCCGGTGCGCTATACATTTTAGTAGCACTGATTTGGTTGGTTCCCGACAAAAGAATTGAAAAAATCCTAAACGATGACAATTAAACCGAAAACCAATGACTTTACTCTCTCAAATTATCATCGGATTGGTTGCCGTATTACATGTTTACATCCTTTGGCTGGAAATGTTTGCTTGGACAACACGGGCCAAAAAAGTATTCAAAACCATACCCGAAGATCAGTTTGAAAAGACCAAAGTATTGGCAGCCAATCAAGGGTTATACAATGGCTTTCTGGCCGCAGGCTTAATTTGGTCGCTAGTGATTTGTGATGTACTATGGAGTAAAAACGTGGCCGTCTTCTTTTTAAGTTGTGTACTCTTAGCAGGCATTTATGGCGCAGCAACCGCTTCTAAAAGAATATTCTTGGTACAAGCGGTTCCGGCTATTCTGGGATTACTGAGTCTACTCTTCTAAATCAATCACAAAACTTTCTAAAAACGCTACTGAATTTTCAATGTCGTAATGTAAAATTCGGTCTTCCGTTACCAACGGCACTTCTTCACGATACGATTTAACGAAACTTTCCAAGAATTCACTTGACTGCAATGGTCGGCGGTATTCCAAGGCTTGAGAAGCATTCATTAGCTCAATAGCTAAAATACGCTCCAGGTTTTCCATAATCTTCAAACACTTCGTAGCCGCATTCGCGCCCATAGAAACGTGATCTTCTTGTCCGTTAGAGGAAACAATACTGTCTACACTGGCCGGCGTAGCCAATTGTTTGTTCTGACTGGCAATGCTTGCCGCGGTATATTGCGGAATCATAAAACCGGAATTCAAACCCGGATTGTCTACCAAAAACGCCGGTAAACCACGTAAACCTGAAATCAACTGATACGTTCTTCTTTCGGAGATACTGCCCAATTCAGATAAAGCAATACTTAAAAAATCTAAAGCCATGGCTAAAGGTTGGCCATGGAAATTTCCGCCGGAAATAATTAAATCTTCGTTTTTAAAGATATTCGGATTATCGGTGACCGAGTTGATTTCGGTTTTAAATACTTTTTTCACATATTCAATCGTATCTTTCGAAGCACCATGTACTTGCGGAATACAACGGAACGAATATGGATCTTGGACATGTTCTTTATGGCGTGAAATTAACTGACTGCCGTCTAACAATTCGGTCATTCGGTTAGCGGTTACGATTTGTCCTTTGTGAGGACGAACATAATGAATCAGCTCATTGAACGGTTCTATTCTTCCGTCAAACCCTTCTAAAGAAACAGCAGCAATAACATCGGCTAAATAAGAGTATTTCATCGCTTTAAGCAAAATAAAACAGCCGTAAGCACTCATGAATTGGGTTCCGTTGAGCAATGCTAAACCTTCTTTCGATTGCAATACTATCGGTTGCCAACCCATTTTCTCTAATACTTTTTTGGCCGGTTGACGGAATCCGTCGCAATACACTTCACCTTCCCCTAACAATGGCAATGACAAATGGGCTAATGGCGCTAAATCGCCACTCGCTCCCAAAGAACCTTGTGTGTAAATTACCGGTAAAATATCGTGATTGTAAAAATCAACCAAACGCTCAACGGTTTGCAATTGCACACCTGAATGACCATAACTCAACGATTGAATCTTGAGCAACAACATCAGTTTAACGATTTCCTGAGGCACTTCTTCACCGGTTCCGCAAGCGTGTGATTTGACCAAATTCTCTTGGAGCTGCGACAGATTTTCATTCGAAATTTTCACATTACACAACGAACCAAATCCGGTATTGATGCCGTAAATCGGAGTTTCATTAGAGGCCATTTTCCGGTCTAAATAATCGCGACATTGTTGGATGTTAATTTTGGCTTCTTCTGAAAGCGCTAAGGTTTTATGCTCAGAAATAATCTCTTGTAAAGTCTCTAAGGTCAACACATCGGTGCTGATGTAATGCGAATGCTCCATTTTGGTTAGGATTTAAGGCTCAAAATTCAGCAAACGAGCCGTAAAAAGCAACTATTTAGTCGAGTATTTTTTGCTAAATTATCAAAATCTTTATTAAATAATTTAAAATATAAATATTACACAAGTAAACAGTCTTTTTTATTAAAATATTCTCAAAAATTTAAGAAAAGCTTTTTTAAATTCTAAAAAGTTATAATTTTGACACATGATGTTTTCAACCAATACATACACCTTCTCTGCTACAACCAACACTATGGTTGCAGTATTGGTTACCACAACATCAACTACCACTACCCCGTTTGGGGTATAATTTTCACATATAATCCGAAATTTAAGGACTCTCTGTTGAGGGTTAATTCATCATTTATCATTTACAATTCACCATTAAAAATCATGATTGCATTAAAATTTGGCGGTACTTCTGTAGCCAATGCCCAAAACATAGCCAAAACCCTTGATATTATAACTCAAAAAAGCAAAGAAAATAAACTGGCCGTTGTAGTTTCTGCCTTTAGTAGTGTAACCGATTTGCTAATTTTAGCCGGAAAAACCGCTTCGAGCAAAGACAAAGCTTACAAACACATAGTCGATCAAATAGAGCAAATGCACAAAAAAGCTATAGACGAACTGATACCACTGAGCGAACAAGGCGAGATTATTGATGCCGTCAACAGTCACATCAATCATTTGAAAACACTTTTAGACGGTTGCTTTTTGTTAGGCGAATTATCCAGCAGAACCGCTGACACAGTAGCCGGTTTTGGCGAATTACTATCGTCTCAAATTATTGCTGTGGCGCTGAAGCAAAAGGTAAGCAACTCGACTTTTAAAGACAGTCGGGAATTGATTAAAACCAATGCCAACTTTGGCAAAGCGGCAGTCGATTTTTCCATTACAAATACTTTGATTACTGACTATTTCAAAAACAACAACGCCCAAGTTACTTTGCTTCCGGGTTTTATAGCATCTTCCTCCGACGGCAATACAACTACTTTGGGACGCGGTGGTTCCGATTATACTGCAGCTATTATTGCGGCAGCCGTGAAAGCAGAAGTTTTAGAAATTTGGACCGATGTTAACGGTATGTTTACTGCCAATCCGAAAAGTGTCAAACAAGCACAACCTATCGAAAGTATTTCGTATCAGGAAGCGATGGAATTGTCGCACTTCGGCGCTAAAGTATTGTATCCGCCAACGATTCAGCCGGTATTGAAAGACAGCATTCCGATTTTTATCAAAAACACTTTCGAACCGGAAGCTTACGGCACCTTAATCTCCAATTCCCCTGAAAGTTCAAGCAATCCTATTAAAGGGATTACCCATATCGACAATATTGCATTACTGACTTTGGAAGGTTCCGGAATGATTGGCGTAGCCGGTTCCTCTAAGCGTTTGTTTGAGGTGTTATCCAACGAAAACATTAATGTGATTTTCATTACACAAGCGTCTTCTGAACACTCTATTTGTGTCGGGATTTTAAGTTCTGATGCGGAAAAAGCTAAAATCGCCATCGACCAAGCGTTTGAAATGGAAATCGCTCAAGGTAAAGTTGATCCTTGTATCGTTGAAAAAGGATTGTGTATTGTGGCTTTGGTGGGCGAAAACATGAAAAACCACCAAGGCATCAGCGGTAAAATGTTCAGTACTTTGGGCAAAAATAATGTCAATATCCGAGCCATTGCCCAAGGCGCTTCGGAGCGAAATATTTCAGTAGTCATTAACGAAAAAGACGTTAAAAAAGCATTGAATACTTTACACGAGCGTTTCTTCGAAGACAATACCAAACAGATGAATTTATTTGTAATGGGTGTTGGAAACGTAGGCGAAAAATTCATCGATCAAGTTAGTCAGCAAAAGAAATTCTTAAAAGAAAACCTCAAAATCAATGTGCGTGTTATCGCTTTGTCAAACTCCCGCCAAATGGTATTTGATGAAGAAGGATTGAACTTGAAAGATTGGAAAGAAGCGTTAAACCAGGGTGAAAAAGCGAATCCGATTGACTTTATCGCTCGAACCAAAGCCTTAAATTTACGCAACAGCATCTTTGTTGATATTACAGCCAATCATGATATAGCGGGGATTTACGACCAATTCCTGAGTCAAAATATTGCGGTGGTGACGTGTAACAAAATTGCCTGCTCATCGGAATACACTCATTATAAAAATCTCAAGACCCTATCTCGAAAATACAATGCACCGTTCTTGTTCGAAACGAATGTAGGAGCCGGATTGCCTATCATCGATACCCTGAAACACTTGATTGCTTCCGGTGATAAAATCAACCGAATCAACGCAGTTTTGTCCGGTAGTTTGAACTTTATTTTTAATAATTTCAGTAAGGATTACAATTTTCATGATGTAGTCAAAGAAGCAGGTGTTCAGGGATTTACGGAGCCTGACCCGAAAATTGATTTAAGTGGTGTAGACGTAGCCAGAAAGATACTAATTCTCATTCGCGAAAGCGGTTATCAAATGGAAATGGAGCAGATTGAGAATAATTGTTTCCTGCCGGACGAATGTATGCAAACCACTAACAATGAAGATTTCTTCGCTTCACTGGCCAAACACGAAAATCATTTCAATCAGTTACTCAAAGAAGCGCAAGCCAAAGATTCCCGCATCAAATTTGTAGCGAGTTTCGACAACGGTAAAGCTGCTGTAGGCTTGCAATTCATCCCGAAAGAAAGTCCGTTCTACAATTTAGAAGGTAAAGACAATATCATCGAATTCTACACTGATCGATATGTCGACCAACCTTTAATCATCAAAGGAGCCGGAGCCGGAGCCGCAGTCACCGCTTCAGGAATTTTTGCAGATGTGATTAGGATTGGAAATGTCTAAAAAAAGTTACGAGTTGCGAGTTCAAAGTTGCGAGTTATGCCAACTTTGAACACGAAACATTGAACCCGAAACCTCAGAAAATGAACAAAATTAAAATATTCTGTCCGGCTACCATTGCCAACCTCAACTGTGGATTTGACGTGTTGGGCCTGTGCTTAGAAGGTATTGGAGACGAAATGATTATAAGCAAAACAGCCGAAAAAGGCATTCGGATTACCAAAATCACAGGCGCCGATTTACCGTTGGAAACCGAAAAAAATGTGGCCGGTGTTGCCGCTTTGGCTATAGTAAATACGGCTAATCCGGATTGTGGTTTCGAAATCGAAATCCATAAAAAAATCAAAGCCGGCAGTGGTATCGGGAGTTCTTCCGCCAGTGCTGCCGGTGCAGTTTTCGGTATTAATGAATTATTAGGAAGACCTTTTACGCGACACGAATTGGTTGACTTTGCCATGAAAGGCGAAGCTTTGGCCAGCGGTTGTGAACATGCCGACAACGTAGCGCCTTGTATTTTGGGTGGTTTTACTTTGGTTCGCGGCTATAACCCGTTGGATGTGATTAAAATTCAAAGTCCGAGCGAATTGTTCGCAGTAGTCCTACATCCGCAAATTGAGCTCAAAACCTCCGATTCGAGAGCGGTTTTACCCAATGCCGTTCCGCTAAAAGACACCATAACGCAATGTGGCAATTTAGGCGGATTCATAGCCGGTTTGTACACTAGTGATTATGCCTTAATAGGTCGCTCGCTGCAAGATGTAATTATAGAACCGCATCGTCAAAAACTCATTCCCGGATTTGAGAATGCAAAAAATGCGGCTCTTGATGCAGGAGCTTTAGGCGCCGGAATATCCGGTGCCGGACCTTCAATTTTTGCTTTGTGTAGAAGCCAAGAAAAAGCGGAGAAAGTCGCCTACGCCATGAGCAGCAGCTATCTTGACATTGGGATTGATTTTGACATGCACGTCTCTAAAATTAATGATGAAGGAGTTAAAATAATGTAAGAAGTACAAAGTGCGAAGTACTAAGTGAATTGTATTTCGTACTTCCAACTTCATAAATCATACTTAAAAAATGCAATACTTTAGTTTAAATAAAAATGCGCCAAGAGTAGGCTTCCAAGAAGCAGTCATTCAAGGATTAGCTCCTGACAGAGGTTTATATTTCCCGGAAACCATAACACCTCTTCCCCATTCTTTTTTTAAAAACATAGAGAACTTGAGCCAAGAAGAAATCGCCTTTGCAGCCATCAAGCAATTCATAGGTGATGAAATTCCCGAAACCGAACTCAAGCAAATTATAGCGGAAACTTTATGTTTTAATTTTCCGTGTGTATCGGTTGAGGAAGGTGTTTTTTCGTTAGAACTTTTTCACGGACCAACGATGGCTTTCAAAGATGTTGGCGCCCGATTCATGTCGAGATGCTTGGGTTATTTTAACCGTAACAATGATAAAAAAGTCACCGTTTTAGTAGCCACTTCAGGCGATACAGGTGGTGCCGTGGCTAGTGGATTTTTAGGCGTAAAAGGCGTTGAAGTGGTCATACTTTATCCTTCAGGTAAAGTCAGCGAAATACAAGAACGTCAACTTACTACGTTAGGAAAAAACATTAAAGCTTTAGAAGTAGACGGCTTTTTTGACGATTGCCAAGATATGGTTAAAAAAGCTTTTTTAGATGACAATCTGAAACACAAAAATCTCACCTCAGCCAATTCCATCAACATTGCCCGTTGGTTACCGCAAATGTTTTACATTTTCTTTGCTTACCAACAATTAAAAAAGCACAACAAACCACTCATCTTATCCTGTCCGAGTGGCAACTTTGGTAATATTTGTGCCGGCATTATGGCGAAACGGTTGGGCTTACCTATCTCCCATTTTGTGGCATCGACCAATGCGAATGATGCTGTACCTCGATTTTTAGTCGCCGGAAATTACGAGCCAAAACCTTCCGTAGCCACAATCTCTAATGCTATGGATGTGGGCAATCCGAGTAATTTTATTCGGATTCAGCAATTGTACCGATTTGATTTGAAAGAATTTGAAAAAGACTTCTCCTCCTATTCGTTTTCCGATACTGAAACGGAGAAAGCCATCCAAACTATTTACCATAGAACCCAATACATAACCGAACCGCATGGAGCTGTAGGCTATTTAGGATTGAAAAAAGAAATGGCTAAACATCCAGAAAGCATAGGTGTTTTCTTGGAAACCGCACATCCGATTAAGTTTTTAGATGTGGTGGAACCGTTATTGGATTTGAAATTACCTATTCCGGAACAAATAGAAAGTGTTTTAAACAAAGAGAAAGTTTCGGTAAAAATTAAGACTTATGAAGAGCTCAAACAATTTTTAGATTGATTTTTTTACATTTGTTCAAAATCCAACACATGAAAAAAATTACGCTTGCCCTAACCTTTTTAGTGATTCTTTCTTCTTGCGGTGTTCGTCAAACCCGCGACTTATTGACTTCCGGCGATTATGATGGTGCCATTCAAAATGCTCTAGAAGGTTTGCGTGGTAACAAAACCGCTAAAGGCAAACAAGATTATGTGTATATGCTTGAAGAAGCTTTTGCCAAAGCCAAAGAACGCGATTTGCGCAATATCAATGCTTGGTTTAAAGATGCCAATCCGCAGAATTTAGAAAAAATATATGAAACCTATGTCCAACTCAACGCTCGTCAGGAAAACATTCGCCCAATACTACCGGTCCGATTGATTAAAGAAGGTCGCGATGCTATTTTTCCTTTTGACGATTATTCGGATCAAATTGTAAGCAGTAAAAATGCCTTAGCCAAATATTTATACGACAACTCCAAAGCGCTTTTAGCCAATAAAGACAAAATGGTAGTCCGTCGTGCTTATGATGATTTAATGTATTTGAAAAACTTGAGTCCGGGTTTCAAAGACACCGACAAACTCATTGAAGAAGCCCGTATCAAAGGAACCGACTTCGTGAGTGTGTATACAAAAAACGAAACCAACATGGTCATTCCGGTACGTTTGGAAAACGATTTGTTGGATTTCAGCACTTACGGTTTAAACGACAAATGGACGGTATACCACAGCAATCGCGTTAAAGGCATCAATTACGATTACGGTTTGGTGGTGAACTTCCGTCAAATCAACATCTCACCAGAGCAAATCAAAGAGCGTGAACTGCAAAAAGAGAAAGTGATTAAAGTCGGCCTCAAAAACCTACTCGACGCCAATGGCCACGTGGTAAAGGACAGTTTAGGCAATCCGGTAAAAGTAGATGATATGCGAACAGTTCGCGCTACAATATACGAATTCTCGCAATTCAAAGCTTGTCAGGTAACAGCTAAAGTAGATTACATCGATTTTAACACCAATCAGTTGTTACAAACTTTTCCTTTGGCCAGCAAATTTACCTTCAACTACATGTATGCCAAGTACCGTGGGGATAAACGCGCTTGTGACCAGGATTATTTCCAATACTTTGACCGAAGAGCGGTGCCGTTTCCGTCTAACGAACAAATGGTCTTCGACACCGGCAACGATTTAAAAGCTAAACTAAAAGACATCATTACCCGAAACCGATTCAGGAGATAAACAAAAAGCCGTTAATGAAAACGGCTTTTTTATTATGAAATTGCTGTTATACAAAATCCACCAACTTAGTAGCATCAATGCTTTCATGGGAACGATCGTAAATGGCTTTGCCGTCTTTAATGACAATTAATTGGGGCGATTGGTGATACACGCCGAATCGGTTGGCTATTTCATTGGAAATGTCGCGATGTTCTAATAAGTCTAAATAATACGGTACTACTTTTCCTTCCAAACTAAACTCTTGCTCAAACTGACGCAACGCCATACGGCTGATACTGCAGCGGGTGCTGTGTTTGAAAATCACTACCGGTTTTTCGGTTGACTCATTTACTATTTCGTTCAGCTGACCCAAATCAGTCAACTTTCGCCAAGCCATTTTGCTCTCCTTTTCTGATTCGCCTGAGCCACCAAACATGTTTTTAAACAAACTCATATCTTAACCTTTTTAACTCATTATCAAGCCATAACGTCATTACAAACGTCAAATTGTCTTCTAGAACCGCAAAGATAACCAAAAAAATCAGCCATTTTGTCGGCTTTAGCGTAATGGAATATAAATTGACGGCAACAACATGAAGTTTTCAAAACTTTTATTCCAAAAACAACACACAAAGGAGAACAATACATTATGAACACAAACAATTTTACTATTAAATCACAAGAAGCCATTCAGCAAGCGCAACAAATAGCGCAAGGCTTCGGTCACCAACAAATCGAAAACGAGCATATCCTCAAAGGTATCTTGGAAGTCGATGAAAACGTGACGCCTTTTATTTTAAAGAAACTCAACGTTAATGTTGACTTATTCAAAAAGATACTCGATTGCACATTGCAAAGCTTTCCGAAAGTTTCGGGTGGCGATTTAATGCTGTCCCGCGAAACTTCTACGGCTTTGACCGAAGCAAACATCATTGCCAAAAAGATGAATGACGAATTTGTTTCGATTGAGCATTTGCTCTTGGCCATTTTCAAATCGAAGAGTAAAGTCGCCCAGATTTTAAAAGACCAAGGTGTCACCGAGAAAGGTTTGGAAGCAGCCATAGCCGAAATCCGTAAAGGAGAAAGGGTGACTTCTGCCTCTGCTGAAGAAACATACAATTCATTAAACAAATACGCCAAAAACCTCAACGAATTGGCCCGTACCGGCAAACTCGACCCGGTGATTGGTCGCGATGAAGAAATCCGACGCGTATTGCAAATCTTAACCCGTCGTACCAAAAACAATCCGATGTTGGTAGGTGAACCCGGCGTGGGTAAAACTGCAATAGCCGAAGGTTTGGCACACCGAATTGTAGATGGCGACGTACCCGAAAACTTAAAAGACAAAATCGTATACTCACTCGATATGGGTGCCTTGATTGCCGGTGCCAAATACAAAGGAGAATTTGAAGAGCGCTTGAAATCGGTCGTAAAAGAAGTAACTTCTGCCGAAGGCGACATCGTCTTATTCATTGACGAGATTCACACACTCGTAGGAGCCGGCGGTGGCGAAGGCGCTATGGACGCGGCCAATATCTTGAAACCGGCTTTGGCTCGTGGTGAGTTAAGAGCGATTGGTGCCACAACCTTAGACGAATACCAAAAATACTTTGAGAAAGACAAAGCGTTAGAACGTCGTTTTCAAAAAGTGATGGTCGATGAACCGGATACTGAAAGCGCTATTTCCATCTTGCGCGGGATTAAGGAGAAATACGAAACCCATCATAAAGTCCGCATCAAAGACGATGCGATTATAGCCGCGGTCGAATTATCGCAACGCTACATTACGAATCGTTTCTTACCGGACAAAGCCATCGACTTGATGGACGAAGCAGCTTCTAAACTGCGTATGGAAATCAATTCCAAACCCGAAGAACTCGATGTATTGGATAGAAAGATCATGCAATTGGAAATCGAGATTGAAGCGATTAAACGCGAGAATGACGAAGTGAAATTGAAGTCGCTTGGTTTGGATTTGGCTAATTTAAAAGAAGAACGCAACGAAATCTTTACCAAATGGAAATCGGAGAAAGATGTTGTTGACAATATACAAACCGTAAAACAAGAAATAGAAGATTTCAAATTGGAAGCCGAACGTGCCGAGCGCGACGGTGATTACGGTAAAGTAGCCGAAATCCGTTACGGTAAAATCAAAGAAGCTCAAGAGCGATTGGAAACTTTGCAAACGCAATTGGCCGAAAACCAAGCCGGCAGTTCTTTGATTAAAGAAGAAGTGACTCGCGAAGACATCGCCGAAGTGGTTGCCAAATGGACCGGAGTTCCGGTAACCAAAATGCTACAAGGTGAAAGAGAAAAACTCTTGCGTTTGGAAGACGAATTGCACCACAGAGTAGTCGGACAAGAAGAAGCTATTGAAGCGATCAGCGATGCCGTGCGCAGAAGTCGAGCCGGATTGCAAGACATGAAAAAACCGATTGGTACTTTCCTATTCTTAGGAACTACCGGTGTAGGTAAAACCGAATTGGCGAAAGCTTTAGCCGAATATTTATTCGACGACGAAAATGCCATGACGCGTATTGATATGAGTGAATACCAAGAACGCCATAGTGTGAGCCGTTTGGTAGGTGCGCCTCCGGGCTATGTGGGTTATGACGAAGGCGGACAATTGACTGAAGCCGTGCGCAGAAAACCATATTCAGTGATTTTATTAGACGAAATTGAAAAAGCGCATCCGGACACCTTCAACATCTTGTTGCAAGTGTTAGATGAAGGTCGTTTGACTGACAACAAAGGTCGCTTAGCCGATTTTAAAAATACGATTATCATCATGACTTCTAACATGGGAAGTCACATCATACAAGAGAAGTTTGAAAACCTAAAAGGCAGTATCGAAGCCGCAACGGAAGCCGCCAAAACAGAAGTGCTGGGCTTGTTAAAACAAACGGTTCGTCCGGAATTCATTAACCGTATCGATGAGATTGTGATGTTCACCCCGTTGACCGAAGCCAACATCAAACAAATTGTTGGATTACAGTTGCAAAGTGTGACTAAAATGCTGGCGCATCAAAACATTACCATGGATGCCACACCGGAAGCCATTGCTTACTTGGCCGAGAAAGGATACGATCCGCAGTTTGGAGCCCGACCGGTAAAACGAGTCATCCAACGCGAAGTACTGAACCAATTGTCTAAGGAAATCTTAGCGGGTAAAGTGACTACGGACAGTATTATTTTATTGGATTGTTTTGACGGACAGTTGGTGTTTAGAAATCAGGTGGTTTAAATCTGAATTACAGGGGTACTGAGACTCTAAACTTAAAATATAAAGGTTGGTTTAATTGGAAATCCTTGACAGTTATTGTAATTGTCAGGGATTTTTTGTTGGTTGACAAAAAGAAAATATAACTCTTGCTTGTAACATTTTTAGTCTATGCACTACTAACGGTCAATCATCAATCAAAATCAATCGCATGAAAAATCAGATTTCATTGGCATTCCTATGCCTAATAGCAGTTAGTTGCACTCCTTTCAAACCGGCCATCAGCAATGCTGATATCCATACATTAACAGAATACAAAGTCAAAGGCCGACAAGGAATTTTAATTAATCAAAAACTCAGTTTTGGAGAATACAACACTTCTAAGGTCAAACGTTCTTGGACCAAAGGTGGAAACAGTCGAGTACCGGTTTCCGTTTCGCCTGTAATTGATTTTTTGTATCCCGAAGTGCTTACCGAGGAAAACCGAGACCGTTATCAAACCTTTGGATTTCAAATGAAAGACGGATTAGAAAACTACACCGATGTGTATGCCGCAACCGAATTTGCTTCGGAAAGAATCTTAATCGGAAATAATCCCAACAGCATTGTAAACATCATCAAAGACATCACCGGCAAAGGCATTGAAGAGTCGTATATGTTTTATGCTCAGGTTTTTCTTAATCAAGACAACAAACCGTGGGAATTGGTACTTGACAATCAAGCTTCGCAGCAAGATGCCCAACAATATGTGGGCTATTTTGGCTATGATAAAAATCGATATTACACGCTAAAACCCATTACCCAATTGCAAACGAGCAAAGGCCCTAAATCCATTTTGATGGGTTCCATTGGCTACGAAATTTGTAATACTGATAATCAAACCGTTGCCGCGGTTTCGTTAATGGACAATGGATTGGTTTATCTGAATTCGAACAATCCTGAAGAGCGCTTTTTATTGGCTAATTTGTGTGCTACCTTACTGCTACAACAAGATATTGCCGAATAGACTGATTTAGATTGAGAAGTACAAGAAATGGCTACTCGGTAAACCCCTTACTCCTTTCCCCTTGGATAAACATTTTCAGACTATTGAAATGAATGGTGAAACTGGTGACTTTCCAATATCTCTCGTCTTCGGTTTCGGGATTGCTGTATAAGTACCATAAAGTATAAGCAGCGTTGTCAAACCCTTTTTTAAAAATGGGTTTCCCGGACTCATCACATTCAATGCCCCAAGTAATCGCTTTCTTGGGTTGTTCGTGACGTTGGTAAAACCCTGTTCCGGTAGCATTGAGTTCTACCAAGGGTTCGGCTCCTTTAAACGAATAGGTTCCGGTAATGGGATAATCTATATTTGTAGTGATATAATGTATGCCGTCTTGGGCTTCAATTTTGGTTTGTGACCAACTGCACATCGTCATTCCTAAAAACGACAGACAAATTACTCTTAATAACCTCATACGTTTTCTTTTTTGATTTTCTTAAAAATAAAAAGGAAAATGTACCGTTCATCGAAAACTTCTAAGGAGTTATGAACAGTTTTAACAACATGACATAGCTCTTTCAAGCCTTTGCTTTAGGGACTAAAGCATTGCTAATTACTATCTTGTTGTCCCGTCAAAATTAAAAACAGCCATTTTTAAAAAACCAAAATCAAATCGATTTCGAATATTATGCACGGGTTTATATCCTTATTGTGAACGAATAAATCTGAAGTATCCCGATTTTATTTCAACATTTAAAGAGCTGTATTATGATTGAACAAATTAACCGACTCATCGCAATCAATCTACAATTGTTTTGTATCAGTGACAATGGACAACTTAGCTTAAAAGATTTTAAAAATAACGAAGGAAAGGAACTTAGCGGGGCTAGAATGTTAGCTGAAATCATGCAACAAAAGGAATTGATAAAGCACAGCGCGACAGCGTCTTTTACCTATTCTATCACGGAATTTGGGAGAAGCATATGCCTACACGGCGGCTGGGAAAAACATCTGGAAAAACTCAACAAACTCAACTCAGCCATAGAAGAACAAACAACTCCCATGCTAAACCAACAACAAAAAGTAAACCCAATGACAATTGTTGCCCTGGTTATTGCCATTTTAATCACAATCCTCCTTTGTGGGTTGTAGTACTTCCGTTTATTCCAACTTAAATTATTCCTTATCGATTATTTCGTTAAGGATTTTTTTACTCTAAAATGCTTATTATCAACAATTAAAACACGGCAAGAAAAATTTAACAATTGTTCAGGTAGGGAATTTAAAAAAACAATTGTTTCAATAACAACTTAAAACTATTTATTACTATGAAAAACATGAAAACATTTTTGGCTTTATTTGCCCTTATGGCAGTAATGGCTTCTTGTTCGAACGACAGTGGAAGCGCAGACAGTTCTATGAAAATTTTAGCACGCGGTATTTACAACCCAACTGCCGCTAATCGAAATGCCAACGGGGTAACTATGAACAGCAGTGTAGTTTTATCATCTTTTAAAATCAATTTAAAAGAAATTGAATTTGAATTTGCAGAAGGTTTTGATGATGACAACAATGACTCTTCAGACGACGATGGTTTTTACAATGGAGATGATGAATTCGAATTGAATGGTCCGTTCGAATTGGATTTGTTAAACCAAAACGCCGTAGTAACTACCGTAACCATTCCAAACGGTACTTATGAAGAAGTAGAATTCAAGTTACACAAAAATAACAACAGCAACTCTCCGATGTTCAATAAGTCTGTTGAAATTACCGGAACCATCAACGGAACACCTTTTGTTTTCTGGCACAACGTAGACGAAGATTTTGAAATTGACTACGAAGATACCAACCAAAATTTAGTGGTTAGTAATAACTCTTACGATATTGTATTCAATTTCAACTTAAACCAAGTATTGAGTATGGTTGATTTAAGCGGTGCTGTAGATGGTGACGGCGACGGTCTTATAGAAATTGGACCAAATGACACCGACGGTAACCAAGCCTTGGCCAACTTAATTGCTAATAGTATTGAAGAGTCTTGTGACTTAGATGATTAATATTGATTTTTGAAATTATTGTTAGTAAAAGCCTCAACCGTTAAAGGTTGGGGCTTTTTCTTTATCTTAGCCATGAGCAAAAACAATACTGATGAAAAAACTTCTTATACTAATTGTCTTTTTGATGACCACTGCCGTAACGCATTGTCAAAATATTGACGAAACTACCATAACAGGAACTTGGAAAGTCAAAAAGGCTACTGCTTTAAAAGACGCAGACAAAGCCGAAACCAAGGAATTGGTTAGCGGTTTTCAAAAAGCAACTTATACCTTCAATGCCGATCACAGTTTTATTTTTGACTCCAAAAGCAACAGCAAAATGATGCAACAATTGGTAAAAATGTTCCAAAAAAACCAATGGATATTCGATAAAAAGAAAAAGCAAATCAAAGTAGGATTCAAAAAAGAAGGCTATTCGAATATTACTTTTATCGTAAAACAAGACGGTAAAAAAATCATTTTTCTCATAGAAGATGCTCAAATTGAAATGCTGATGAAAAAAGTATAATTACAATTTAAAAAAAAGTCACTCCTACTTTAACCTGATTCGTTTAAAATCACGCTAAAGTATGATTTAAAAAACCAATCAATAACCAACCTAATCCAAACTATTTATTATGAAAAACACCATTTTTAAATACGGACTCATTGCCGGACTCATTGTAACCGCTTTTATGGGCATCGGTGCCGGAGTTTATATGTACAATCCCGAATATGATTTGGGAATGGTATTTGGCTTTGCCGGCATGTTAGTGGCTTATACCTTTGTTTTTTTAGGGGTGAAAAATTACCGCAACAAACAGAACGGCGGATTTATCACTTTTGGAAAAGCACTAAAAGTCGGTATGCTGATGTCACTCATCACAGCCACCATTTATGTCGGAACTTGGATGGTAGAGCACCATTTTATCTTTCCGGATTTTATGGAGAAATACGCTGAGAACTCAATTATTGCTTTAGAAAAGAAGGCCCTTCCGGCAGCAGAATTTCAGGCAGAGAAAGAAAAGATTCTCTATTATAAAGAGCTGTATAAAAACCCGTTGTGGATTATCTTGTTCACTTACATGGAAATCATGATTCCTATTGGTTTGTTAGTCCCTGTAATTAGTGCTGCTATTTTGAAAAGAAAACCAACCGAGACTGCATAGGCATAAACACATTTCCCACAAACAACATAAAAATCCTCAACTTTATTTGGGGATTTTTTTATATTTATGGAATAGAAAAAAAACATGACAACAAGCATAGAACAATACAACAACTATCAATCACCCGAGGAGCAAAAGATTTGTCAGCAGTTGGCAGAAATCATCCATCAAAATTTACCCGAAGCCGAAAGTAAAATATGGCACGCGCATCCGGTTTGGTTTCTCGATGGCAATCCGATTGTAGGATACAGCAAATTAAAAAGCGGCATCCGATTGCTGTTTTGGAGCGGTGTCAGTTTCGAAGAAAAAGACTTGCAGCCCGGAACCGGAAAATTCAAAGACGCATCCATTAATTTCACTACTATTCAGCAAATTAACCAAAGTGATTTGAATCGCTGGTTGCAAAAGTCAAAAGACATCCAATGGGATTACAAAAACATCGTGAAGCGCAAAGGCGTATTGGAACGATTGAAATAAAACTGTTATAAATCAATTCAAATGAAACACATTTTTACCTCAATTTTACTATTGTTGTTTACTAACTATAATTATGCCCAAGTAAAAGAGTGGGCCAACCTCAAGAAATACCAATCCGAGAACCAATCGTTAACACCCGTGAAAAATGCTGTAGTATTGATGGGCGATTCCATCACTGAGTTTTGGAAAACCAACAGTCCCGATTTCTTTGCCCAATATCCGCTAATTGATCGAGGCATCAGTGGACAAACGACCTCGCAAATGGTTGCGCGATTCAAACAGGATGTAATCGCTTTAAAACCCAAAACAGTAGTCATTTTAGCCGGCATTAACGATATAGCCGAAAACACCGGTCCAATTACTTTAGAAGCCGTTTTTGACAATATCGAGATCATGGTTAACATGGCCAAAACGCATAAAATCAGGCCTATATTGTGTTCGGTATTACCGGCCAATAAATTTTGGTGGAATTCGAAAATCTATCCGGCAGATAAAGTTATCGCATTGAATAAAAAGATTAAAGCATACGCCTTGAAAAACAAAATCACTTATGTAGATTACTATTCAGTAATGGTAGATGCTGATAAAGGATTACAATACCAATTCGGAGAAGACGGCGTGCATCCTAATCCCAACGGATATAAAGTAATGGAAGCTTTGTTGTTAAAAGCCTTATCATTTTAAACAACTGTTATGAAATCAAAATTTATACTTTTTACCCTTTTGTTGTGTCAGTTAGTATGCTCGCAAAACACCGTAAGTTACAACGAACCGTACCGACCGCAATACCACTTCACCCCGCCGACCAAATGGATGAATGACCCAAACGGATTGGTTTATTTAAACGGAAAATACCACATGTTTTACCAATATTATCCCGACGATATCGTTTGGGGTCCCATGCATTGGGGACATTCGGAAAGTACCGATTTACTTCATTGGAAACAGTTACCGATTGCTTTGTATCCGGATAAACTCGGATGGATATTTTCGGGTAGTGCCGTAATCGACAAAGACAATACCGCTGGATTTGGAAAAAATGCTATGATCACCATCTTTACCTATCATAACGATGAAATTTGGAAAGCCGGGAAAAAGAATACGGAAAGTCAGGGTATTGCTTATAGCTTAGATGAAGGTAAAACCTGGACCAAGTACCAAAACAATCCGGTCCTAAACAACTCCGGCGAGCAGGATTTCAGAGATCCAAAAGTATTTTGGCACCAACAAACTTCCCGATGGATTATGGCTTTGGCTGTAGGCGATAAAATCAAATTGTTTTCTTCACCGAATTTAAAAACTTGGCAAGAAGAAAGTGTATTTAAACCGACTGAGAAAAGTTCGGAACTAGGTGTTTGGGAATGTCCTGATTTGTTTCCGATGCAAACGACTTCGGGAGAAGCCAAATGGATTATGATTGTCAATCACGGCGACAAAGGGCCGAATGGAGGCTCTTGTACACGCTACTTCATAGGCGATTTTGACGGGAAAACATTTATCCCAACCCAAAAAGCCAAATGGTTGGATTACGGTACGGATTATTACGCTGCAGTGACATTTTCGAATACTCCAAACGACAAAAAAATTATTTTAGGCTGGATGAGCAACTGGCAATATGCTACAAAAGTACCAACCGAGATTTGGCGCGGCGCCATGACTTTGCCTCGTGAATTAGAATTGGTAAACGACAAAAACGAATACCATCTAAACCAAAAAATGATACCTCAATTTACAGGATTGACAAAACCACTTTTCTCACAAAATCAAGTAGCAACACCTTTCGAGAAAAAGGAAATCGATTTATCACAAAGCGAAGTTATGTTCAGTTTCAGCCAACCTACTGATGCTATTATTTCGCTAAGTAACACTAAAGGAGAAGTTTTCACTCTAACCATAGTAGGCAATATAGTAGTAACCGACCGCAGTAATTCGGGACAAACAAACTTTCAGGAAAGTTTTGCCGCCAAACCGCAAGTCATGCCAATTCAGGATAAAATCACTTCAGTACAATTGTTATTAGACAAATCATCCGTAGAAATTCTGTTGAATGACGGAAAGTATTCCATGACCAACTTATTCTTTCCCAACGAAAGTTATTCGGTGTTAAAAATTATCACAAAAGATCAAATACCGCTGCAACAGTTAAAAATTAATGCTGTTTCCAGAATTTGGTAACGGATTATTTATCACTGAACTATTCTTTATTAAGTCGCTCAGGAATAATTGATTATTTAATCTATATTTACTGAAATTTCGTATTTTTTCTATCAAATAATTACGCCAACATTATACAAGATTTACCATGAAAAAACTTTTTTTATTTTTTTTAGTTATTACGACACTAACTGTTACGGCACAAAACAAAAAATTTGTAAAACCTGATTACAAAGCCATCAAAAAAGAAGTGACCAATAAAAAGTCGCCCTATTTTTATGAAACATTGGTCAATAAATTCAATTCGGCGGACACAACTATGACCATAGAAGAAAAGCGCCATTTGTATTACGGTTTTACAAACTCAGATAAATATTCCAGTTTTTACACCGGCAAAGCGAATGACAGTTTGAGAGGAGTTCTGAAAAAAAGAGATTTAGAAGATACCGATTTCAAAAAAATAATCTCCTATGGTGCTAAAGTTTTACAAGAAAATCCTTTTGACTTGCGAACGCTAAACATTATGTCTTATGCCTATGAGAAACAAAATAATTTGACTGAAGCCAAAAACAGTGCTATTCAAATAAGCATTATAGTAGACGCCATATTCAGTACCGGAGACGGAACTTCTAAAGAAAATGCATTCTATGTAATTAATGTACCTCATGAATACGATATGATTTCAATCTTGGGACTTCAATATGGTGGCAGTCAAAGTTTGGTTGACGGTACTTACGACTATCTAACACTGGCAGAAAACTCCTATGGTATCAAAGGTTTGTATTTCGACATTAGCGCTAGTCTGAATAGATTATCCGATATACTGAAAGATTAAACAAAAAACTCTGAACGCTGGTTCAGAGTTTTTTTCTTTATAACTTACCGTTTTTAATCTCTTCGACTATCTCCGGATTCAATAGCGTGGTAATATCACCGAAGTTCGAGAAATCGCCTTCCGCTATTTTCCTCAATATACGGCGCATAATTTTACCAGAACGCGTTTTAGGCAAGCCGGACACAAACTGAATCTTATCGAGTTTGGCAATAGGTCCGATTTGGTCAGATATCAATTGGTTGATTTCTTTGGCTAAGTTTTCTTGGTTTCTGCTTTCTCCAACTTCTTTCAAAATCACAAAACCGTACAAGGCGTTTCCTTTGATATCATGTGGGAAGCCAACAATAGCACTTTCAGCTACCGCCGGGTGTTCGTTAATGGCATCTTCAATTGGTGCCGTACCTAAATTATGTCCTGAAACAATGATTACATCATCAACTCTACCGGTTATTCGGTAATAGCCAACTTCATCACGTAACGCGCCGTCTCCGGTAAAATATTTGCCAGGGAAAGCAGTAAAATAGGTTTCTTTATAGCGCTGGTGATCGCCCCAAATGGTTCTGGCAATAGACGGCCAAGGGAATTTAATACACAAACTTCCGGTTACCTGATTGCCTTCAATTTCGTTGCGCAATTCATCCATTAATACGGGTTGTATTCCAGGTAAAGGCAAAGAAGCGTAAGTTGGTTTAGTTGGCGTTACAAACGGAATAGGTGAAATCATAATGCCGCCGGTTTCGGTTTGCCACCAAGTATCTACCAGTGGACAACGTTTTCCGCCTACGTGATCGTTGTACCAGTGCCAAGCTTCTTCGTTAATCGGTTCGCCTACCGAACCAATGACTTTTAAAGAGCTCAACGGGAATTTTTGAACGTAATCCAAACTCTCTTTTGCCAAGGCACGAATCGCGGTTGGCGCGGTGTAGAATTGGGTTACGTTATGTTTTTCAATCACTTCCCAAAAACGACTAAAGTTAGGATATGATGGTACGCCTTCGAAAATAACAGTTGTAGCACCGTTTAGTAGTGGTCCGTAAAGGATATAAGAGTGTCCGGTTATCCAACCAATATCGGCGGTACACCAATAAATATCGTTTTCTTCGTAGTTGAAGATGTTTTTAAAAGTATAAGCGGTGTATACCATATAACCGGCGGTGGTATGCACCATCCCTTTTGGTTTTCCGGTAGAACCCGAAGTATACAAGATGAATAACGGGTCTTCCGCATCCATAATTTCGGCTACGTTGTTTGGAATGGCTTCGTCTAAGAGCGGTTGCAACCAATAATCACGACCTTCTTTCATGGTTACTTCCGTGTTGGTTCTTTTCACCACGAATACTTTTTCCACCGTTGGACATTTTTCCAGAGCTTCGTCCACTATGCCTTTTAAGTCGATAGATTTGTTACCACGATAACTGCCGTCGGAAGTAATCACTACTTTACACTCACAGTCGTTAATACGCGCTGCTACTGCCGAAGCAGAAAATCCGGCAAATACCACCGAGTGAATCGCACCAATTCGGGCACAAGCTAACACGGCTACGGCCAATTCCGGAATCATGGGTAAATAAATACAAACGCGATCGCCTTTCTGCACCCCTTGATCACGCAATACATTAGCTAACCTAGATACGCGTGCGTACAAATCATTATAAGTAATATGCTGCGCCGGTTCATCGGGATTGTTCGGTTCAAAGATGATGGCTGTTTTATCGCCGCGACGGGCTAAATGCCTATCAATACAGTTTTTGGTGATGTTCACTTTGGCATCTACAAACCATTTGAACTTAGCTTCCTGAAAATCAAATTCAAATACTTTGTCCCATTTTTGGTACCATGTAAAGTTTTCATCGGCAATACGGTCCCAAAACTTACGCGGCTCGCGAACCGATTTTTTATACATTTTAAAGTAATGCTCTAAATTCAGTATTTTGTAATAACTCATTGTAAATCTTCTTTTATTATCATTTTGTTATGTAAATATAGCTATTCTGTTAGTCCAATGTTAATTTTTCTTGCTAAATAAGTATATACGTTAGCTTCTGTCCTTTTTAAGTAAGAATCACACCGTCTTTCATTTCAATAATGCGGTCGCTTTTTTTAGCAAAGTCATCATCATGGGTAACGGCTATAATAGTTTGTCCGAAGTTTTGCGTGAGTTCCTGAAAAATATCAAAAACGACAGCCGTATTTTTACTGTCCAAATTCCCCGTAGGTTCGTCGCCCATTATAATCAGCGGATCATTAATTAAGGCGCGGGCAATGGCTACTCGTTGTTGTTGTCCGCCGGAGAGTTTACTGGCCGGCTTCAAGGCTTGGTCTTTTAAGCTCAGCATATCGAGTTTATCATAAGCGCGTTGCTCTATTTCGGATTCCGACCATTGGCCTAATTTAAGCGCAGGGAGCATTACATTGCGCAAACACGAAAACTCGGGTAACAGGTAATGAAACTGGAACACAAATCCAATTTTTTGATTTCTGATTTCAGCCAAAGCATCTGTACTTAAACCGGTAACCAATTGATTGTCGATGTACAATTCGCCACTGTAATCGGTATCCATAGTAGAAAGAATGTACAATAAAGTAGATTTACCGCTACCGGATTTGCCTATCATGGAGAGAAATTCGCCTTTTTTGACATCGAAAGAAATGTTTTTCAACACCTGAAACTCGGTGGGCTGATGGAAAAACTTATCGATATTTTTGGTTTCGAGTATGTTCATTTTATTTTCTTAAAATAGCCACCGGATCTACATTAGCAGCTTTCTTAGCCGGAATGTAACCCGCAAAAAAGGTAATAATCAATCCGATACCAATGCCTTGTACAAACTTTAAGGCTTCGTAATCAATAGGAAAATACCCTATATCGCCACCAACATACACTCTTTTCAATAAAGTAATTAAAATAGTGGCCAAAACTACGCCGCCAATCACCCCCATGACACCAATGGATACCGCTTGGGTAACAAAAATTCGAATCACGTCTTTGCCTTTAAATCCCATGGCTTTTAATATGGCGATGTCGTTTATTTTTTGAGAAACCGTCATGTTCAAGATGTTGTATATCCCAAATCCGGCCACCAGTAAAATGGTGAGGGAAACAAAGGTGATGATCATCTTTCGCATTTTGTTGGCAGCCATTAAAGTCTCGTTGGCTTGCTTCCAGCCTTCCGCTTTATAGCCACAGAGCACCTCTATTTTTTTAGCTACCGCTTCTGCATTTTCAGGATCGGTTATGTTTACGTTGATGTCGGTTATATAACTCGTTCCTTCTTTTAGTAACTGTTGTGAAGCCGAAATATTGATATAGGACTTGGTTTTATCCGTGTTGGAATTGTTGGTTTTAAATATCCCGATGACCTTAAAAGTGCGATTCACCCCTTTGGAAGATGTTAGGCTTAAGTTGTCATTCACTGCCAAATTCATCTTAGCGGCTATGCCACTGCCTATTACTATGCCGTTCGGATTGGATTTAAGCATCTCAAAATTGCCTTCTACCATAAACGATTTGATATCGTACATCAAATTGGCCTCATCGGGTTTGATGCCTACAGCGATACCGGAGATTTGCGACTTTCCGTTGTTGTAAAACACATTCGAATTTACCTGAGGGGTTACTACCGTTACTTCCGGTTGCTTTAGTATCGTTTCGATGACCAAATTGGGATTGATAATAGTATTGTTCACCGGTACTACCTTCGGATTGATGATAATGGGCGTTGCGGATTGTCCTACTGTTAAAGGCTTACTGATTTCGTCGTCTTTGTAAACGCGAATGTGACTGGTGGTTTTAAAGATGGAGGCGTAAGAACTTTTATCAAAACCCACCATCATGCTGTTCATAAAGATGTAAATAGACATGCCCAAAACCACTCCCAAAACCGCAACAACAGTAAGCTTTTTGTTAGAAACGATATACGTTTTGGCGATGACCGAATTGATGTTCATGACTAGGGTTTTAAGGGTAAGAGTACGTCGGTTTCGGATAATCCGTCCAGCACTTCTACATAATCGGTAGAGATAATCCCGGTTTTCAACACTGTGTTTTCCTCTTTGCCTTTTATGTTCACTTTATTTCCAAAGCCCATGTAGTTACGAGGAATGAGTAAGGCATTTTTCTTTTCCGCCACTAAAATATTAGCTTCCAATTGGGTGCCGAATAAAGATTGTGCCAAAGGTTCGTTGAAAGTAACTTTACAAATAAAGGATTGCGACTGTACATCGAAGGCCGATAAAATCTCGGTGACCTTGCCATTGTACACTTTCGATTTCTCGGTGTTGAGTTTAACGTAAACGGTTTGTCCTAATTTGACTTTGCCGATACTGTTTTCGTCTACATTGAGCACGGCTTCTACTTTTTGTTGGTTACCAATAGTAGCAATAACATCGCCCTTCTTAACGTAGTCGCCTTGGTTTTTGAACTTTTTTACTACTGTTCCGCTTTCCGCCACTACAACCGAATTGTAACCTTGCAACACCTTGTTGCTTTTGAGTTGCGCTCTGGAGGCAATGAGTTGTTGTTGCGCTTGTTGCTTCAATACATCATATTGCTTTTGAAGTGCCTTTACATTGGCCAAAGCATTCTTTGCTGCCAATTGGGCGTTTTCATATTCTACTTTTGAGCCTATGTTGTTTTGTTGCAAGCGCTCATATCGTTCCGCTTGTTTTTTATCCTGAAGGTATTTGCTTTGAGCTATTTGTATGTTTTGTTCCAATTGCAATAAAGCCGGTGCGTTGGTGGTTACGTTTTCTTGGGAAATGGCCAATTGCTCTTGAGCGCTTTCGGTATTAACTTGGTTGACTTTATTGTCTATAAAACCGATAGTCATGCCTTTAGTTACAGGTTGGCCGACTTCAAAAACAACTTTCTCCAGTACACCATCGGTTTGGGCAATTAAGTTATAAGAATCGTCCCATTCCAATTGCCCGGAAGCAAAAACCAGCTCTTGAATGTCTTGTCGGATGGGTTTTACTTCTACGCTTTTTCCGCACGACAGGAATAATAAAACGAGGGTTAGCGTTGCAAACTTTTTCATGCTTTCATTAAATTAAAATTGGTAGCCATAATGGCGTTTCCTTGTTGAATTAAGTCGATTTGAAATTGGGAGAATTTCCACTTTAACATCATCATACGAAAACAGCCTACGGTAATATGTACCATATCAAGTGTCGCCAATTCGATATTGAATTCCTTTTGTTGTTTACCCTCTTCAAACAAGTTCGCGATTAATTCGGTTTTATACTGTATCAATTGCAGTATGGCTTGGTTGATTTTTTCTGACTCGTCGAACAAGCCCTCCGACAATACTGCCACCACAAAATGCGGATGCTGTGCAAAAAACTGAAACTGACTGTTAAATACCGCCGTTAATTTGTGTGAGGCTGTAGCTTCACTTTGGGCAATTGCATCTAAACGCGTTTTCATGGAAGCTGCCAGATGTTGCAACAACAAAACCACTATGTCTTCCTTGTTGGTAAAATGCCTGTACAAGGCGCTTTCGGAAAAACCCATTTCTTGCGCCAAGTTTTTAGTGGTAAGGCCTTTGATGCCTTTCTCCATCAACAATTTCCCGGCTGAAGCTATAATTTCATGTTGGCGTTTGGAAGCGGAATCTGTCATGATTTATAAAGTTAGTGAACATTCACTTTACAAAGGTATACAAAAAAACCAATCACGTATAAAACGGATTGGTTTAGTTATCAACTTTATTTAAAACTGCCTATTTTGGCCAACTCCAGTACTACTTTTACTTCGCCAATAATCGCTTCGTCGTCGATGGTAGAAGGTATTTGGAAGTTTTCACCGTCGGCTATGCTTCGCAATAGTTTACGAAGAATTTTACCTGAACGGGTTTTCGGTAATCGATTCACCACCACTACATCGCGTAAGGATGCAACGGCTCCGATTTGCTCGCGCACCAATTTCACCACTTCATGTTGCAATTGGAAATGTTCGATTTCTTCTCCAAGTTTGGTAACCACTAAAGCTAACGGAATTTGTCCTTTCAACTCATCGTTAATACCAATCACGGCACATTCGGCTACCGAATGGTGCGAAGCTACTATTTCTTCCATTTCGGCGGTAGACAAACGGTGTCCGGCTACGTTAATCACATCATCTACCCTACCGGTTATGTAGATGTAACCGTCGTCATCTTTGTAGCCGCCATCTCCCGAGAAATAATACCCGGGAAATTTATTCAAATAGCCGGCTTGAAAGCGTTCGTTATCGTTCCAAATATCCAACAAAGTTCCCGGAGGTAATGGTAATTTGATAACCACATAGCCTTCCTCATTAGGTGCTAACTCCCGGCCATTCTCCCCTAAAATCATAATGTTATAACCCGAAACTGCTTTACCCGACGAACCCGGCTTGATAGGTAAATATTCCACCCCCATCATATTGGCAATCATAGGCCAACCTGATTCGGTTTGCCACCAGTGGTCGATGGCCGGGATTGGAATGTGCTCGCGGTACCATTCTAAAGTAGCCACATCACAACGTTCCCCGGCTAAAAACTGGGTGCGCAAACACGACAAATCATATTGCTTGATGAACTCGCCATTAGGATCTTCTTTTTTAATGGCTCTGATAGCTGTGGGCGCCGTAAACATAACACTAACTCGATGTTCAGCTATTACCCGCCAAAACGTACTGGCATCCGGTGTTCTGATAGGCTTACCTTCAAAAACGATGGTGGCATTTCGGTTAAGTAACGGACCGTAAACTATAAAACTATGCCCTACTACCCAACCCACATCGGAGGCGGCCCAGAATACTTCACCGGGTTGTACACCGTATATCTTTTGCATGGAAAACAACAGCGCTGTAACATACCCTCCGGTATCGCGAACAATACCTTTGGGTTTTCCCGTAGTCCCTGAAGTGTATAAAACGTATAAAGGATGCGTAGATTCGACCGGTACACAGTTGGCTTCCTCAGATCCGTAGATTAGCGCATCGTAATCCACATCGTATTTTTTAAACGGAATTCTCGCCCCGAGTTTGCGGTTAAGTACCACTACCTTTTTCGGTTTGTGCTCAGCCAATTCAATAGCTTCATCCACTAAGGGTTTGTAGGCAATTAATCTATCAATTTCAATCCCGGAAGAAGCGGTAATAATCACTCTGGGTTTGCAATCGTCTATACGGATGGCCAATTCGTGCGGCGCAAAACCACCAAAAACCACTGAGTGCGTTACCCCGATACGGGCACAAGCCAACATGGCAAAAGTAGCTTGCGGAATCATCGGCATGTAAATCACGGCGGTATGACCTTTCTTTAAGCCAAGGGAAACCAAACCTCCTGCAAGTCGGGCGACTTCCGATTTGACTTCGTTATACGTGTATTTTTTTACGGTTTGGGTAACAGGCGAATCGTAAATAATTGCAATTTCTTCGCCAAAACCATCGGCTATATGCTTGTCGAGTGCCAAATAGCAAGCATTCAAACTGCCGTCTTTGTACCATAACGGATAACCCGTTTCATCGCTGGAGAGTATGGTTTGCGGTTGGGTAAACCAATCCACTTGACGGGCTTGCTCAGCCCAAAAAGCTTCCGGGTTTTGAATGCTTTGGTTGTATAATTCTTGGTAATTCATGGATAAAGTTAGGTTGGTAACGGTTTAAATAACAGTTTAAAAGTAACCATTATTCGCTTACCTTTCAAAACTTTATTGCTAAATAGATATACACAATAATTACTGTAAAAAGTTGATAGACAAAACAATAAGTATCAAGACTCAAACAATAACAACTTTAATGATAACCAAGACGGTTATTCTAACAATTCGTTGACTTGCTCCACCACTTTTTTAATAGAGAACGGTTTGGTTAAATAGGCATCGGCGCCTAGTGCGATACCTTTCTCGATATCGCTTTCTTTGTTTTTGGCCGAAAGGAACATTACTTTACAATGCTTTAGCTTTTCGTTTTTCTTGATTTGCTCCAGCGTTTCAAAGCCGTCTACCAAGGGCATCATCACATCTAAAATAATCACATCGGGCAATTGGTTTTGCAATATATCTAAAGCTTCTTGCCCATCGCGGGCAATAAACACTTCAAAGTTGTTCTTTTTAAACGTATACTCTAACGACATGACGATATTGGGTTCATCGTCTACAATTAAAATCTTTTTCATGCTTGTTGTTTTTTGGGTAACGTAAAGGTTAAACATGCGCCGCCGGTAGCATTGTTGGCGGCCCAAATATTGCCTTTGTGGTGTTCTATAATTTGTTTGCAAATAGCCAATCCTAATCCGCTGCCGATAGGCTTTTTGAAATTCTGATTGGTCGATTGGTAAAACTTGTCAAATATATTTTCGAAATCGGCTGTGGCTATGCCTTTACCGTTATCACTTACTTCCACTTGCACAAAATCGAACTTGTCATACACCGCTAAAGTAATCAAACCATTGGTATCCGGACAAAACTTAATGGCATTCGACACCAAATTGGTCACCACTTGCACTATGCGATCTTCATCATATTCGGCTTTGAGATTGCCATTACCCTCTAAATGCACATGAATGTTTTTATTGGCAATTAACTGCTGTAAAGGTTCAATTGAGTTTTCGAGCGTTGCCATGATTTTGTGTTGGGCTACATGCAACTTTTGGCGACCGGTTTCAAATTTCTCCAAATCTAAAATTTTATCAATCAAACGGTTCAAACGATCGGACTCGGAAATGATATTTTGCAAAAACTGTTTGCGCAATTCTTCTGGTATCTCATCATCGTCGTACAAAATCTCACTCGACGCGCGAATAGCGGTGATTGGCGTACGCAATTCGTGGGTAACGGTATCGAGGAATTCGTCTTTTTGTTTGTCTTTAATCATCAGCGACTGGTTGGCTTCCTGCAATTTGGCCGAGATTTCCTTGAGCTCGTTGGAGGTTTCGGTGAGTTTTTTGTTGATGATGATGTTCTCTTTAGATTCCTCTAATATCTTTAACACTTCGGGCAAGGTGATTTTTTCTTCTTTCACCACACTTGATATTAGGATTTTAGCCGAAGCCGTTCCGATATGACCGGTGAGTAGGTTTTCGGAGAATTTAATCAAACGCGCATCGGCCAACTCTTCGTTTTTATCTACGTTGTATTTTACGTTAAAGATGTTCATGGCGCGCTTGGTTCGTTCTTCGCCTAAAAACTTAATCAGTACTTTTTCAATATCGTTTCGGTACGCCGTTCCTTTCCACACAAAAGCATTTTCGTGCATATTGATGTATTTATTGATGTCGAGGAACATCTCGGCATAGTTGCGCTCACGATAATTGCCTTTAAAACTCACCGATACGGCGATGTAGGTCATAAAGTTGAACAACAAACTCCAAAACAAAGCATGCGGCACCGGTTGCAAATAGTTGAGACCAAATAATTGTAACGGTCGCAATAATTCGATACCCAAGAAGCCGTTGGTGATGAATGAAGTATCAGAAGAAGTGATGCCGAGTGCATACGGAATGAGCAAAGTGTACAAGCAAATGACAAAGCCTACTATTAAGCCTGACACCGCTCCGGTTCGTGAACCCCTTCGCCAAAACAGCGCTCCGAAAAAAGACGGCGCCAGTTGCGCAATAATAACAAACGCCACTAAACCAATAGAAAACAAACTGTAATCCAGAGCAAAATAGCGGTAAATAAAGTAAGCAATGATGATGAGTGAGAAAATACCAATTTTACGAATATTGACAATTTTTTTGTTGATAGTCGTTTGCTCATTGTGCTTTAATCGGCCCAACAAGCCGTAAGGAATGATCAAGTTGTTGCTGACCATGGTGGACAATCCGATGGACGAAACCACTATCATGGAAATGGCTGCCGAAAAACCACCGAGGAAAACCATCACCGTTAATGTTTTGTTGTCAAACAATTGCGGAATCAGTAACGAATAGGTGTCGGAGTTGGCATTTTGGCCGTCGAATAATATATTACCGCCCCAAGCTATTGGGTATACAAAAATATTGAACAGTAATAAATAGAGCGGGAACAACCACACGGCTGTATTGATGTGGTTTTCTCGCGTATTTTCTATTACCGAAACCTGGAACTGACGCGGTAATAAGAAAATAGCAAAGAGCGACAAAATGCACAAGAAAAACCAGTTAATGGCCTGAGGCAATCCGCCTATAGTGTTTTTTTGCTGAAAGTTTTCGAGCAGCGAAGCTTTGGCATAAATATCATCAAAACCATCAAAAACAAAGAAAGTTACATACACCCCTATAACTATAAAAAAGACCAGCTTTAGTACACTTTCTAAAGCCACGGCGGTTACTATGCCTTTTCGTTTTTCGGAAGCATCTACATAGCGCGTACCGTAAATAGAGGCAAAAATCGCCAAGGCAAAAGCCACATAGGTCGTACTGTCATCAAATACATTAGAGTTCGAGGGCGTTTGCGTAACCAAGTGAAAGGTTTCTGAAATGGCTTTGAGCTGTAAAGCAATATAAGGCAAGATGCCAAACAAGCAAACTATGGTAACCACAGCACCCAAAAACCTACTGTTGCCATAGCGCAGGGAAATAAAATCGGCTATACTCGACACTTTATTTACCCGAGAGATGCGGATGATTTTTTTTAAAATAATTATCCAAGCCGGAATAATAATAATGGGTCCGAGATAGACAGGCAAGTAATTCAAACCAGAATTAGCGGCCACGCCTATACTGCCATAATACGTCCAAGCTGTACAATATACCGCCAAGGATAACGAATACACATACGGATTGTTAGCCCAGCGCGAGTTTTCTTTTTTCTCGGCCCAGTGCGCTATAAAAAACAGTACGCCTAAGTACAACGCTAAAATAACTAACAACACTACGCTATTCATGGTATCGCTTTATAATGAGTAACGAAAGTAAGGTTGAAAACAACCACACCAAAAAAATATAAATATAAATCACCGGAAAGCCCATAAAGCTTTCTGCACTGTCAAATAACAATACAATTGGCAGGTTAAGGGCAATGAGCAAAACCAGCGAGATGATGACTAATTTTTGTTGGTGGCGTTGTTTCATAAACGGTTCTCCTATTTAAACACCAAAAGCCCTTACAACGTAAGAGCCCTTGGTTACCAATAAACTATTTATTTATGCTAATCTTCATATTCATTTGTAAGGGCATACCAACCAAAGATGGTTAACCCGGTTACCACTAACGGCAATAATATAAAAAATACAATTATCCCGAAAACTAAATCGTCTTGTTTTCCTGAGGTTAGTTTGCCTCCGAAAATACCGATAGCAAAATAGGCCACAACCACGGCTAAAGCTATCCAAACTATTCCTAAAAATTTCTTTAATGCGTTCATATACTGTGGTTTTAGTCGTGAAGTGTGTTAATTTTTCTGTCAATGTAAATCATTCCGATTACGAAACATACTGCTGCAATACCTATAGGATACCACAAGCCTTCCAAATAAAACTCAGGATTGCCGGCATCTTTAGCGGTTGTAACAAAATACGTTGAAATAGCCGGAAGCAATCCTCCAAATATACCATTTCCAACGTGATATGGCAACGACATCGAAGTATATCTGATTTTTACCGGGAACATTTCTACTAAGAAAGCCGCTATTGGTCCGTACACCATGGTTACAAAAATTACTTGTACAAATACCATGAATACTAAAAACCACATATCGCCGGAGTTGATTTTTTTGGTGACTTTGGTTTCGATTTTATCTTTCCCTTTGTCGTCTACCATTAACTTTCCGTTTTCGAAATGTTTGGTTTTAATTTCTTCTACAGTAGTGCCATCGGTATAGGCTTTGGTAGTGGTGTAAATAGAGTCCATTTTAGTAGCATCAACTTCTTTCATGCTAGGCACCACTTTGGTTTGTGCTACAATTTCAGTTTTTAAACTCAAATCGGTCGAACTATACATGGCGCGGTAAATAGGTCGGTATAAAAAGATAGCCAACAACATCCCCGCCATCATAATCGATTTTCTTCCCCAACGGTCGCTTAACCAACCAAAGAATACAAAGAACGGCGTACCTAAAATTAAGGCAATTCCCAACAACATATCTACTTGCGACGAGTCGATACTTTGTACCGTTTTTAAGAAGTTCATCGCATAAAACTGACCGGTGTACCAAACAACCCCTTGCCCCATAGTAGCTCCGAATAAAGCCAACAAAACAAACTTTAAGTTGTATTTGTGTCCGAAACTTTCTTTTAACGGATTGGTAGAGGTTTTACCCTCTGATTTGGCTTTGGCAAACACCGGTGACTCATCCATGTTTTTACGGATTAAGTACGACACGTACACCATTAGGATAGACACCCAAAACGGTACTCTCCAGCCCCATTCGTCAAAAGCTTCTTTCGACATTACGGCTTTGGTAATCAAAATAACCATCAAGGAGATAAATAATCCCACGGTAGCTGTGGTTTGGATCCATGAGGTCCAATACCCTTTTTCACCTTTAGGCGCATGCTCTGCCACATAAGTAGCCGCGCCACCGTATTCGCCTCCCAGTGCCAAACCTTGCAACAAGCGCAGGATTAATACCAATACCGGTGCGGCAAAACCAATGGTTTCATAACTTGGAATACATCCAATAATAAAAGTAGCGCCTCCCATTAACATTAGGGTTACCATAAAGGTGTACTTTCTTCCGATTAAGTCTCCTAATCGTCCGAAGAACAAGGCCCCAAACGGACGTACTACGAAACCAGCCGCAAAGGTGGCCAAGGTAGATAAAAAGGCTGCTGTTGGATTATCGGTTGGGAAAAACTTGGTAGATAATACTACGGCCAAACTACCGAAGATGTAAAAATCATACCATTCAATCATGGTTCCCATGGAGGAAGCGGAAATCACTTTCCAAATTCCTTTTGTTTTTTTATCGCTCATACTGTATAAAGATTAAATTGGTTTATTAGAAACTGTAGCAACAAGAAACCATAGCTCTGAAATTGCCTACTTTTTTATTGTTCCCGTCGAAAGTAGCATCCGGTTTTACATCGCCCCAAGTGGCTCCGGTGTACTCAATCTCAGGGGTTACTCTGAATTTGTTTTGTTTAAAATCGACACGAGCCGAAACACGCATTACGTTATCTACGCCGCGGGTTCCCGTGAAACCTCTACCGTATAAAGTAGTCGGATTGTCTTTGCTTACGCCATCGGTTTTAGTGTAACCAAAGAACAAGCCCGGCGCTACACTTTTACCGTTACCCGCTATATCCACCCACATGGCAGTGGTTTTAATCCCCTCGTAAGTTTCTACTTCACCCGGTACGGTATAACCCGCAAAACCACCTAACATGACTAAGTTGTACATGTTTTTACCGCTGATACCGTAGGCTTTAATGTGGAATGTATCGTTGTTGTATTTAAAGTATCCTACTACCGAAGTGGTGTTTACTTTTTCTTTAGAAGCTAAACCATTGCTTACGGTTAAAGGTTGTAACGATTTGTATTCAAACCCCAAACCGGCAATCCAGTTTTTGTTTTTAAATTGGAACTGACCGTGCAAGGTGGGTAGTGGCGAGTTGAAAGAAGCCGAGTTTTGTGTACCTCCGGTAGCGGTGGCTGTGGTAAACTCTCTTTCTTTGTAAGCGGTAAACGCAAACGACAATTCTTTGGTTAAGTTTTGCTTGATGCGCGCTTGCGATACCCAACCAAACGGGTTAAACATAATCCCGGTACTAAAGTTGGCTACGCCCGGAAACACTTCCGGAATAAAAGTTGGGTACCAAGTTTGCCCCAACGTTAAAGTGGTTTTTTCCCATTCCATATTAACATAGGCATGGCGCAAGCGGAACAAACCAATAGAGGCTTCGGTATTTCCAAAGAAATCACCTTCTAAGGTTCCGGTGGTTTTGGCTCCCCAAACATCGGGTCCTTTGGCTTTAACACCCAAACGCGATACTAACGACAGGAAGTTAGACGCGCCGGCATCGTTAACATCTTTACCGTTGGCATCGAGTTGCTCGTCTAACGGGTATAAGTTTAAATTGTATTCCCGTACTTGTGCGGAACGACGGGTATCCCAAATGTAATCGGTTCTAACAAAACCGTAAACGCTTACGTCCCACTCTTTGGCGGCCGGAGCGGCCGGAGCTGAGGGAGCAGCCGGTGTTTGCTGTGCATAGCCTTGCCAGGAGCAGGCGGCAAACGTTAGGATTAGTAATTTTTTCATAATTTAATTAATTGGTTTTTGGTTCATTTTGTTCAGCCAAATTCCAATTTTTAACGAATGAAAAAAATTACGATATATATTATTGTAAACTACTATAGTTAATCTTTAAAACGTTCCCATTTTATAAGCATGAACTTATCGCCCAGCTCGGTAATAATCATCCCGGCGCCTTTTAATACTTCTTTATTTTTAAGAAATTCCACCAATTCTATGTGGTTGTATATCTTGTACGTAGGATGGTAATCGGTATGGTTGGGTTTGGAAATTTTAAACTCCTTAACCCAGTTGCTCACCGTAACGTGCGACACCCCGATAATACGCTCTATTTCGCGGTAACTCAGCCCTTCCAGGTACAACTGCAAGGCTTTGGTCACATAGTAACTGTCGATCTTTTTACCCAGTTTGTTTACGGTAAAGTAGTAATTGCACTTTTTGCACAAAAACCTTTGTCTGTCCTTAATTACGCCGCTTTTTACTATCGCATCACTTTGGCATTTGGGACACGCTATAATTTCCATATATATAAATTTTGCATAAATATACTTATTTAGCAATTATACAAAAGCATTTAATGCATTTTTTTGGGTAAAAAATTACAGAGAGTGCAATTTTAAGGAGAAATAAATGAAGAATGAATAATTATGAATTATGAATGGGATGAGTAGTGGATACAGCAAATAGCTTGTTTTAGTAATTACGAATTACGAATGGGTTGAGTAATAGATACGACAGATAGCTTTCTTATTAACTCACTTTGCTTTTGTTTTAATCTCCTGATTACAATAATAGATGTACTAACTACATTAATTCGTAATTCAACTCCTTTTTGGGGTATCCACTAAGTTACTGTGCTATTCCTAACCAAAACATTAAAAAATATTCAAAATAAACCTTGCTTCAATATTATTATTTTAATATTTTTTTATTTTTATTAAAAAGTTAACAATAAAAAACTATCTTTACCCCATATTAATACAATATTTATTATGAACGAAGGAACAATTAAGTTTTTTAATGAAGCCAAAGGATTTGGTTTTATCACCCCTAACAACGGAGGTCAAGATGTTTTTGTACACGTAACCGGCCTTAACGGTACCGTACGCGAAAACGACGCTGTGACTTATGCTGTTGAAAATGGCCAAAAGGGCCCACATGCCGTTAATGTAAACGTTATCTAAGATATATATTTACCTTTACCAACTAAGCCGGTCTGTAATAGATTGGCTTTTTTATTGGTATCTTGCTGAGGTTTAGAATAAATGAGTAATTACGAATAGAATTGGTAGTGAATACAACTAATAGCGTATTTAGTAATACACTTTGTTTTGGTTGCTATTTCCTGATAACAATTATAGTTGTACCAACTACATTTATTTGTAATTTGTAATTTATTCCGCTGCGCTCCACACAGTTCGGCTGCGCCTCGGGTTGTAATTAATAATTTGTAATTTATAAAACACAATGCGCTACTTAAAACTCTTACTCCTAACCATACTCCTAACCCCTACTGCCCGCACGCTGGCCCAAGAAGACCACGCTAAAAAAATACTGGGTTGTTGGGTGTTTCAAAAAATAGAATACACCCTAGCCACGGATATGGGAGAGGACACCTCGCCTGCTCCTAACAGTATTAAGGTGTGCTTTGAGGCTGGTGGTAAATACACCACCACTGTACTTGAAAACAACAGTACCCTAACCGGCACGTATGAATTTTCGGCCGATGGCAAAACCATTATCCAAAAACGTGACATCCAACAAGACGGCACCACCGACGAAAATGCGGCTATAGCCTTTCCTACGGCTGATAGTATGGTGTTTACCTTGGATTTTGCGAAGTTATATTTTTATCGGGGGTAACGGATTTACCTCTCGGAGGGTTTAGAACCCTCCGAGAGGTAGGAACCCTACTCGATAACCCAATCCGCAATACCCGACAAGTCCTGCTTCTTGCCGCCGCTGCCGCGCGAATCATTCGTGTGGCAATTAAATAAAAATTAAAAAAATATTGATACTTTATTAATTTTAAAACTTGGAGGTAAATAACCACGCGAAGGGATTGACTACGTCGATTTTTATTTCGCGCGGCAGCGTGGGATAGTTGCTCCCGGGAATACGAGACTTTAAACCCGTAACTCGTAACTTTAAACCACTCTTGTGTATCTCTGTGTAACTCCAAACCTAAAGCCCAACAAAAAAGCCCCAACCGGGGCTTTTCTTATTTTAAACTGTTTAAACTTTGCTCTATCGTGGCAATCTTGGCTAAGGCATCGGCTTCTTTTTTGCGTTCGTTGGCAATAACTTGCTCCGGCGCTCCGGCTACGAATTTCTCGTTGGCCAATTTGCCCTGTACACTGCGCAGGAAGCCTTGGGTGTATTTTAACTCCTCAGTCAGCTTAGCAATTTCCGCAGCAATGTCGATGTTACCGGATACCGGGATAAAGTACTCATTCGACTTTACACGGTAAGTTAACGCACCATCTACTTTGTCGGTTACATAGTCTAAATCAGATAAGTTACCCAACTTAACAATAACACTGTCAAAGTAAGTCGAGGCCTTTTCGTGGTTTACCACTTTTAAGGCAACGGCATCTTTCATGGCGATGTTTTTGTCCTTGCGGATGGTACGGATACCGGCTATCACATCGGCAGCAAAATCAAAATCGGCAATGAGCTGCGCGTTAAACGCTGTCAACTTCGGATAGTCGGCTATGATTAAAGCTTGCTCCGGAGTTCGCTCGGCTATGTGCTCCCAAATCTCCTCGGTTAAGAACGGCATAAACGGATGCAACAGCTTTAAGTTGGCTTCCAACATTTCAATGGCTTTGTCAAACGTAGCGCGATCGATAGGCTGTTGGTAACCCGGTTTAATCATTTCCAGGAACCAGGAACAGAAGTCGTCCCAAACTAATTTGTAAATAGCCATTAAGGCATCAGACAAACGGTATTTTTCGAAATGGTCTTCAATTTCTACTAAGTTTTGTTGCAACTTGGCTTCGTACCATTCGATAGCTACTTTAGCGCTTTCCGGTTGCGGAAGGTCGGCTACTTCCCAGCCTTTTATAAGGCGGAAGGCGTTCCATATTTTATTGGCAAAAGCTTTACCGTTGTTGCACAACTCTTCGTCGAACAAAATGTCGTTTCCGGCCGAAGCACTCAACAACAATCCTACTCTAACCCCATCGGCACCGAATTTTTCAATCAGTTCCAACGGCTCGGGTGAATTGCCTAAAGATTTCGACATTTTACGGCGTTGCTTGTCGCGCACCAATCCGGTTAAATACACATTGGTAAACGGTTTTTCGCCGGCGTATTCGTAACCCGCAATAATCATACGCGCTACCCAGAAGAACAAAATGTCCGGTCCGGTTACCAAATCGTTGGTAGGATAATAGTATTTAAAATCTTCGTTTTCGGGATCTAAAATACCACCGAATACTGCCATTGGCCATAACCAAGAAGAGAACCAAGTATCCAAAGCGTCAGGATCCTGACGTAAGTCGGAAGTACGAAGTTCGAAGTTGGAAGTTTTTTCCTGTGCTAATTTCAAAGCGTCTTCAATGGTTTCAGCCACTACAAAATCTTCTTTGCCATCGCCATAGTAATAGGCCGGAATTTGTTGTCCCCACCACAATTGGCGCGAGATGTTCCAATCGCGGATGTTTTCCAACCAATGACGGTAAGTATTGTTAAAACGCGATGGGTATAATTTGATTTCTTCGGTTTCCAATACCGCTTTGATAGCCGGTTTTACCAATTCTTCCATGCTAAGGAACCATTGGTCAGACAAACGCGGCTCGATTACGGCTTTGGTACGTTCTGAAGTCCCTACTTTGTTCAAATGGGTTTCGGTTTTGGCCAAAGCGCCTAAGTTTTCTAATTCGGCTGCAATGGCTTCACGCACTACAAAACGGTCTTGGCCTTGGTAGTGCAAGCCGTAGGAATTGAGGGTGGCATCGTCATTAAAAATGTCGATGATTTCCAGGTTGTGCTTTTCGCCTAAGGTTTTATCGTTCACATCGTGTGCCGGCGTTACTTTTAAACAACCGGTTCCGAATTCCATGTCCACATACTCGTCAAAAATGATTGGGATTACGCGGTTGCAAATGGGCACGATGGCTTTTTTGCCTTTTAGGTGCGTGTAACGCTCATCTTCGGGATGGATACAAATAGCAGTATCGCCCAATATGGTTTCCGGACGCGTGGTAGCGATGGTTACAAACTCGTTTGAACCTTCGATTTGGTATTTTAAATGATAGAGTTTCCCTTGGCGTTCTTCGTAAATTACTTCTTCGTCGGACAAGGTGGTTTTGGCCTCAGGATCCCAGTTAACCATGCGGTAACCGCGATAGATATAGCCTTTATTGTATAAATCAACAAACGAGCGAATTACCGATGCCGACATATCGGGGTCCATGGTAAATTTGGTACGTTCCCAATCGCAAGAACAACCCAATTGTTTTAGCTGTTCCAGGATGGTACCACCGTATTTGTTAGTCCAATCCCAAGCGTGCTTTAAGAACTCCTCACGGGTTAAATCGTTTTTATTGATGCCTTCGCTTTTCAACTTGGCCACTACTTTGGCCTCGGTAGCAATCGACGCGTGGTCGGTACCGGGAACCCAACACGCATTAAATCCTTTCAAACGCGCACGACGAATCAACACATCTTGTATGGTGTTGTTGAGCATGTGTCCCATGTGCAAGACGCCTGTCACATTGGGTGGCGGAATGGTAATAGTGTAAGGTTTGCGGTGGTCGGGTTTAGAATGAAAATAGTTGTTTTTCATCCAGTAGTCGTACCATTTTTTTTCTACTTCTTGGGCGTTGAATTGCGCTGGAATCATATAATAAATTGTTAGACTGCTTAGATTATTGGACTTCTTAGATTGTTAGCTTACAAAAGTGCAATACGATTCTCCTTTAGCCCCGATTGCAGTGGCGCCTTGCAGAACGGAAAGCTGGAAAATGGATGGCTGAAACTCACCAACCATTGCTTCGCCAATTCGTTTCACTCGTGCCGCTTCTAATCTTCTGGCATGCCTTTTGTAAACTGAACTGCAAAAGTAACTAATAAAGACTTTAGAAAAAATTAAGAATTAAATTTTTGTGTATTAATTTAAACCGAGTACTTTTACTTACCAAATGTAACTTTTGACCTATGAAAAAACTATTACTTATAGCGACTATCCTGGTAAATGCCATGGTTTTTGCGCAAACCGGTCCGAAAATTGTGTTTAAAGACAAAGACAATACCATAGATTATGGTAAAGTTACTAAAGAAGAAGACAACGGTATTCGCTTTTTTGAGTTTACCAACACCGGCGACGCACCTTTAGTAATTAATAATGTACAGTCGAGTTGCGGTTGCACGGTACCTAGTTTTCCGAAAGAACCAATTATGCCGGGCAAAACCGGAAAAATTGAAGTGAAATACAACATGAATCCGGGACCCATTAGAAAAACAATAACCGTAGAATGTAACGCCGTAAATGTAGACGAAGGTCGTATAGCCTTAAAAATTAAAGGCGAAGTGATTGTAAAACCGGTAGAAAACCTGCTGGAAAAAAAGACAAAAAGCGTTATGATGCAATAACATAAACTCCCGATTACTCGGGAGTTTTTTTTATAATATACTTTTGAGTTGGAATTTATAAGTATGGTTGATACCATTGCGCTCAATTTCGATTACAATGGTTTTACCTTCCTCGGATTTGAGGAGTTCGTTGATTTTTTCAATGGTTAAATAATGGGCGTTTCTGCCGTTGATTTTAACTATCCTATCATTTTTTTGCACACCGGCCAGTTGTGCCGGAGAGCCTTCTCTGACATTAAAAATTCTGAACACCGGTTTTAATTCGAATTTAATTTTAAGGTGCTCTTGTACAGGACCATTATTGTAATGTACATTTTTAGCTATGGCCACTCTTGTTGTATTGTCTTGATAACTTTGGGTAACCCACTCTAGTCCGTCGTGTTGCACTTCCAATCCGCTCATGTTAAAATGAAACGGTGCTTTACTCTTTGCGCCGGGTTTAGCATAAATATAATTGTTAGGATAATCGAAAAAAACCGAAAAGCGCGATAAGACTTCCCCTCCTAGTGAGCCTACTCTTTGGGACACAAAATTTACACTTCGCAGAGAGGTGGAATCGGGAAAAGTACCTATAGGGTTTTCAAAAGTGGTGTTGCCAAAAGTAAACTGACGTATTCTGGCTCTTTGCCCATAAACATTCCCGCTAAAACCTCGCCCTAAAAAGCAGGAAATATTTTTAGCAGGTAAGCTTAAGTCTTTTGCTTCATTGAGAAACAACCAAATAGCATCGCTGTTGCCTGTATCAATGAGCATTTTCGACGGACGAGTATTGGATGTAGTAGATACATTGGTCACATAATACGGCTTATTGTTTTCTAAACTGATGGCTTCTCTATGGTACATTTTGGTGAGTCGCTTTCTGATTTTGGTGTTGGTTTCGGGATAGATGATTACTTTCTTTCGGTCATAATCAATCTCGACCAAATGGTTTTTAAAAAAATGATACCCGATTATACCGTTAACAGGTATACCTACTTGGGAAGAAAAGTTAAACTCTTGATCGAGGATTAAATAAATTTCATGATCGGTATCGGTAAATCCCATAACCTCCAATTTGTTCTTGGACGATTTGAAAGCTTCCACCGCATCATTGGCGCCTAAACCACGTAGCTTGATTTTTTCCAATTGGAACAAACTCACTTCTTCTTTTTCATCTAAACTAAAAAGGACTGTTTCTTCTACCCCGGTGTCTAACAAAAAAGTTAAGGTTTCGCCGTTAACGTTGATGGGAATAAAAATGAGGTTGTTAATCAATTGAAACGGAATGACCACTTTCTTCTTGGATTTTTCAAAATGAAAACCGGATTGACAAAAACCGGAACTCAGGCTGGTTAAAAAAAAGAGTAAAAGATACAAAAAGCGCATTCCGTATGATTTTGGTTAAATTTACTAAAAAACATAGGGTAAAAAATAATTTTTAACACTTTATAAAGCGTTCCGGGAATTGTTTTCGAGCTAAAAAAATCGCAAATTTGCATCACTAAATTCAACGACATGCCTAAGATATCTCTAAAAGGTCAGCAAATGCCTGAATCACCCATCCGTAAGTTGGTGCCGTATTCTGAAATTGCCAAGAAAAAAGGACACAAAGTATACCATCTAAATATTGGTCAACCCGATATCAAAACACCCGACGTAGCCTTGAATGCGGTAAAAAATGCCAACATCAAAGTATTAGAATACAGCCACTCGGCCGGTTTTGAAAGTTACCGCACCAAATTATCCGCTTACTACAAATCGCACGGCTTACCTATTGACACCGCCGATATTATTATCACTACCGGAGGGTCTGAAGCCCTGTTGTTTGCCATGGGAAGCACTATGGATGCAGGTGATGAAATCATTATTCCCGAGCCGTTTTACGCTAACTATAACGGATTTTCAACAGCATCCGGTGTAAAAGTAGTGCCTGTAATTTCTACCATAGACGAAGGGTTTGCCTTGCCACCAATTGCCGCATTTGAAAAACTGATTACGTCTAAAACCAAAGCCATTTTGATTTGTAATCCGGGCAATCCAACCGGTTATTTATACTCGAAAGAAGAAATCATGCAATTGGCCGAAATTGTTAAGAAACACGATTTGTTCCTGATCGCCGATGAGGTATACCGCGAATTCATTTACGACGAGAATGAAAAACACTTCTCCGTAATGAACGTGCCGGGCTTGGAAGAACACGCCATTATGATTGATTCGGTTTCAAAACGATACAGTATGTGTGGTGCGCGTATTGGTTGCATCGTATCAAAAAACAAAGAAGTGATGGCTACCGCTATGAAATTTGCCCAAGCGCGTTTGAGTCCGCCAACCTATGCCCAAATTGCCAGCGAAGCCGCATTGGAAACCCCGCAAAGCTATTTCGATGATGTGATAGCCGAATACAAAGACCGTCGCGACACCTTAATTGCCGAACTGCAAAAAATTGAAGGGGTAAAAGTAGCTACACCAAAAGGAGCTTTCTACTGTATAGCGCAATTACCGGTAAAAAACGCCGACGATTTTGCACAATGGTTATTGGAATCTTACGACAACAATGGCGAAACCGTAATGGTAGCACCGGCAGCCGGTTTTTACTCTACACCGGGCGTAGGCTTAAACGAAGTACGCATCGCTTACGTCTTGAAAAAAGAAGATTTAATCCGCTCTGTAGCCATTTTAAAAGAGGCTTTAAAAGTGTACAATTCGTAATTGTTTATTCTCATTATAAAAAACGCTTCAAGTAATTGAGGCGTTTTTTTTGTTTTAGGAGCACACGTTTGATCTTTCTTTCACTGCTGCTCCCGCCATTCGCGCTACACGGTAGCTCGCTATTGTCGGGGCTATATTCACCTTGGGTAGTTCATTAAAACACGGTTACAAATGAATCAGGTGAAAACCATACTCCGAAATCACCAACTTATGCGTTTCGCGGTAAATAATATACTTATCAATCATTGATAAGGTTTCCTTGGGAGAAGGAAAGACCAATTCATACAAACTTTTGTTAACTTCAAAAAAGTGTATCGGATCTTCAATTTTTTCTCCGCAAAAATAATACTCCAATAATAAAGGAGTATCGTATTGTTGAGCCTGTTCAAATACTGTAGCCAAAATCATTAGTTAGGTTAGTTTGTGTTGGGTTTATAAATGTAAACTATTCTCATAAAAATAATTGTTAAAATCACTACGAAGAGATGTTAAAAAAAGAAGTTTTTAAACGATAAAACCCTAAAATACTTACAGAAAATTAAGGTAATTCCACAAACGCCATTTTATGAAAAACCAGGCCTACGGTAAAAACCGCTAAAACAAAGCAAATCTTAAAAACTAAAGTAGGGTTTCTGTCATAGTAATTGTTTTAACCAAAACCAAGCAGAGAAATCCTGATCAAATTCTCTTTTGCTTGGTTAATATTGAAGTCTAATTTTTAATTCTTTAGTTTTTTTAATCATTCAATCAAAACCAACAATCATGAGAAAAACACTTTTACTCCTTTCGGGTTTGTTGCTTACCACCCTTTCTACTAATGCCCAAACTTCCAGAACGCCTAACTGGACACACAACATCGACATCACCAATAGCGATTATGCCACCGATATTTGGGTAAATCCGGGCGGTGAAACCTACACTTTTGCCAGAATAACGAATCATGGCGGTCATTTAGATGCGTTAGCCATAACCAAAACAAACGATCAAGGACAAGAACTTTGGAAAAGATTTATTTATGCGGTAAATACCGATTGGCAGCTATTTGCCAATGCCGTAGTTGGCGACGAAAACGGGAATCTTTATGCCTTATTCAACGAAAAAACCAGATACACCGACAGTAACCGTAACCGAATTGTCATCAGAAAGTACCACCCTAACGGGGACTTACTATGGCAACAATACCTAACCAATTCCGTAGAAAACAGAACTGAGGAAGCCAACCGTAAAGTATTTGAATACAAAAACGGCGCTTTGTACGTTTTAGGTTCTATGTATGATGAAAACCTCTGGACTACACAGGGTAGCGATGGAATTCTTTACAAAATAGCCGCCAACGACGGTAGTATCATTTTCCGAAAAACTTATAACAGTCAGTACAACTCTGATGACATGTTGAAAGACATAGCCATTAGCGATAGCGGAGAAATCTGGGCTATCGGTCGAAGTCGAGGCTACGCTTTCACAGGCGGTATCTATTCCCATTACGACAGCATCACTGTAAAGTGGAATGCCAACGGCGACTTTCAATGGGAACACCGCATCAATGGTAGCGGGAATGCTGAAGATTTTGGAATCAACTTAACCCTAGACCCCAATGGAAACTGCTATACTTCCAGTCAACTAAAAAGAATCGGCATCAATGCCCTACAAGTGGTCATTGAAAAAATTTCTCCCTCCGGAACAATGCTGTGGTCTCACGGTTCTGTAAGTTCAAGTACAGGCTACACAACAAAACAACCGGTTGAATTACTTCCTAACGGCAACGTGGTTTTCGCTACCTCCAACGCTGATGGTATTAATCTTATTGCATTAAACAGCAACAATGGTTCACAATTGTGGGCTACCAACTTTAACAGGAACAACTTGGGAGCTCAAAATCGTCAAAGCGATTTGGCTATCGATGGAAACGGTAATATCTACATCACCGGTTCTTCCAGAGACAACACACCTAGCGGAGACGGTATTGATATGACCACTTTAAAATACAATAGCTTGGGCGAATTGTTGTGGTACTCTTTCATCACTTACGGAAACTATGCAACTGCAGGCGATTTTGGTGATGTAATAAAATGGAATCCGGCAAACGAAAGTTTGTATGCCGTTGGTAATGTTCAAGATGCTAATTTTAACAACAACTTCTTGATAGCCAAATATGGCGAAAGTACTTTGGGTGTTCCCGATGTAATAAAAAATGCGGTAAAGGTCTATCCTAATCCAACTCAAAACATTTTAAACATCAATTTCAGTTTGGTTGACAAGGTCGTTTTTGAATTGTTCGATGCCAACGGAAGATTCCTAAAACAATGGAATATAGAAAGCGGCGCTGATAGTCACCAAATTGATATTTCGCAATTCTCCCAAGGTTTGTACATCTTAAAAATCAGTGCAGACAACTACAACTACTCACACAAGATTATCAAAAGCTAAAAACACTGAAATAGTTAATTCTAATAAGGTTAAATCAAAACGCTTCAATTATTTGAGGCGTTTTTTGGTTTCAGTAGCATACATTTGGTCTTTCTTTGACTCCTGCTCCCGCTATCCGCGCTACACTGTAACTCGCTACACACGAGCGAAGCGACTGCCGAAGGAATCGGGGCTAACTTCACGCTCGTTTTCCATTAGCATTAAATTACTATTGACATTGCCATTGATATTGCAAAAAAAAACACCCGCTCATCTGAACGGGTGTCTTTTTATTTAAGTGATTGATTATCGTTTCAAACTAAAGTGCGCTTTAAACTGTTTCATCACGCCATTCTCCGGATAATCTACCGTAAACCAGTAATCAGTCGATGGCATAAGCTGTCCGTTGAAAGTTCCGTCCCAACCATCGCCCGATGCGCTTAATTGTTTCAACAACTTGCCGTAACGGTCAAAGATGTAAATCTTTGTCACATTGTCAAAGTTTCTCAAGCCTGTTACATTCCAAGTCTCATGGAAACCATCACCGTTTGGTGTAAAGTATCTCGGGTAATCTATCACTTGTACATTTTCAATGGATACCACTCCACATGAATATCCATCCGGACTTCTAACATCCCATACATAAATCGTATGACTGCCCAACGATACA
>NZ_JANJUQ010000017.1 GCF_024710485.1 Flavobacterium sp. | reverse complement strand
CAATCACATCGAATTGAATTACAAGGCGAATCCATGAGAAAGAAAAAAGGAATTAACAAAGAGCAATTTTAGTATATTTGATTAACAAAATAACTCATGAAAAAAAGTAGTTTTTAATGAAAAGTTTAGGTGGTCATTTTGAATTGGAATCAGGTGGTCACTTTAAATTGGAATTAGGTGGTCAATATCACTGGAATTTGCACCCAGACCATAGAATTGATGACAAGAATTGCAATTATTTTCTAACCAAATGGTTTCACCTTGTATCGCTTTTTTGGAAAAATGCATTGTTCCATAGTCCTCTTTTGAAGTATAAATAATAAAATTATACGCTAAAAAAAGACTAACTAGCAGAGATAAAAAAACAAGTGTTTTTTGGATGTCACCATTACTATTTATTAGTTTTCAATATTGATTGTTGGCTTCAATATAACCTCACTTTTGATTGAATTTGAAATCAAACATGCTTTTTCAGATAATTCTAAAACACGTTGTGCTTTCTCTATTTTATTTAAGTCGGCTATTGTCAATATTGGTTTTACAATAATTTTGGTCATTAAGTATTTACCCTCTATTTTTTCAAGAATACCATCAGAACTACATTCAAATGAAATAAAATCTAATTTTGAATATTCAGAAATTGCCAAAAAAGTAGTCATAAAACAACTCAAGACAGAAGCCGTAAATAAGTGTTCAGGAGACCAAATGTTGGGCATTCCTTTGTCAAATTCAGGAGGAGTTGCAACTTCAATTGTTGTTGGTAATTCGGGAGCTGAGATAAGTCCTTTTCTGTCGCTTTCCCATTTTAAGTTTACATTATAAATGTGATTTTCCATTTTTTAAAATTTATTTGCAAAGTGCTATTTTTGGTTCTCTAATTTTATGATTTCAATCATGGTTTTATTTTTTATGAAATAATTATGATTAAATTGATAATGATTAAAATTGCTATTGTTGAGATTTTCCAAAAAGAATGCGCTTTTTTAAGCTCCATGAACTGAAATGCAACTAATAAAAACTTAACAGAAAATAGTGTTAGAATTAAGCATTTTTTTATGAAAGAATCTAAGGGAAGATTGACTATTAAAAAAGTAGCAAACGTCAACAATAGTAATAATCCGAAGGTATATGTTAGTTTCTTTTTCATAGTTAAAAAATTAGATATAAAACGGGAAAAAGCAGTAACCAAATCAAGTCGCACATATGCCAAAAAGCAGCTGAAGCTTCGACATCTTCAATAGCTTTAGTTTTTAAATTTCTGTTTAGCACAAATAAAATCACCAATCCGACAATAACATGAATGAGATGAAAACCCGTTAAAAGCCAGTAAAAGGTAAAGAATGTATTGGTATCTAAAACAAAACCAGATGCTATTTTTGTATAATATTCAATACTTTTAAGAAGAATAAAAAGCAAACCTCCAATCATTGCAATTTTGACCTGAAATGAAGCTTTATTGAAATTGTTTTCTTTAAAATTATGAACTGCATTTGCTACAAAAAAACCACTTGCAAGCAAGAAAATCGTATTAATAGTTCCAAAAGTTTTATTAAGATGTAAACTAGATTCGTGAAAAAGTTGTGGATTTTCTTTAGCACTAAAAACCAAAGCAACAAGAGCCATTCCAAAGGTTATTAGCTCTAGAAAAATGATAATCCAAAGTAAAATTCCTCCTGGCGGATAATAGAAATTTTTGTGATTTATTTTTATATCTTTTAGTTCCATTCTAGCAATCTTCTTTCTCCATTAATTTGTTTTATATCGGTTATGTCTTGTGACATTTCAACAACTCCTTTGTATTCTTTTTCTGAATTACGAACAGCAAAATAACGGATGTATATTAATCGATCTTTATAGTTTATCCAAAAAGAAGCTTCGTTTTGTTCTCCTTTTCTGAAAGCTTCTAAAATTTTTAAAACAGTATCAACACTTTTTGGTGGGTGACAAAAGCGAACTTCTCTTCCAATAATTCCAGCACTCCTTGGGAAAACTCTTTCTTCTCCTCTATTATAAAAAATCACCTTATCATTTTCATCTACATAGGTTAAATCAATAGGTAAAGTTTTAAAAAGTAAGTTTACTTGTTCAACAGTCATATACCCTTCATCATAATGTGCTGCTTTTTCATCAAAAACCACGTCAGTTCTTTTTTCAGTATCTTGTGATGGATGAATGTACTCAGGTTCGTTCGGAAAGTTTGGTGGAACATCGGCTAACATCCAACCGATTTCGTCTTCTCCTTTTCGCATTACTTTCCACTCATCATCAGATAAAATTTCTAAAGCATTTGGAAATAATACGGTTTCTTCCACTTCCAATAATCTATTTATGTTTTGTATTGCTAATTCGGTATTGTGTTTTGCAGAAATTAAATTTTTATTTTCAATGTTTTGTCTAACAATTCTAAATATTTGTCTAATAATATCATGAAAAGACCACATATTTTGTGAAGGACCAGTCCAACCTTTTTGCTCAAGAAAAGGAAATAACTGATTTTCTTTACGTTCAAAACGTTTTTCAATTGTTGCCAGTTGGTTGAATAAATTATAAAACCTCTGAAAGTCATTATTGATGTCAACTTGAATAAGGTTATCTGCAATAGATTGAATTAGAAGTGTTTCATCTAAATAATTTTGAATAGGATGTCCTTTTGCTAAATCCATATTTTGGAATTCTGTTGTCATTTTAATTCTGTTTTATTTTTTCATACAACTTTACCATTGATTGTAGTAATTCTGTTGGTGTTGTTAGAATTTGATAATGACTTTGCCCAAACATTTGAGGCAAATAATATTTGGCTTGTGCTTCTATTGCCAAAGCATAAGAATTGATATCTCTTTGATTTAATTCGCGTAAGGCTTGTTTTACGTCGTTAATTCCGTATTTGCCTTCATACTTATCATAGTCGTTTGGTTTACCATCAGAAATTAGAATAATCCATTTGTTTTTGGTTTTTCGAGTGTCTAATCTTGCACCTGCATGACGCAATGCAGCACCAATTCTTGTATAGCCTGATGGTTCAATAGCACCCACTTTGTTTTTGGTAATAGCCCAATTCTCATCAAAATCTTTTACTGTTAAGTAGGTCGAAAAATTACGTGTTTTGGAATAAAAACTATCAATGGAAAAATCAATGTTAAATTCGTTTAAAATTTCTCCAAACAAAATGGAAACTTGTTTTTCTACATCAATTACTCGATTTCCAGCTGCATAACTATCACTTGACAAACTAATGTCTAAGAGTAATAAAATGGATAAATCTTTTTCTTTTTTTCGATTGGAAAGATAGATTTTATCCGAAGGTGTTTTTTTAGAATGCACATCTACATACAAATCAGTAATAGCATCAATATCAAATTCTTCACCTTGAGTTTGACGTTTTTGCTGTTGCATTTTGTTGTTCAAATTGGTTAAAATTTTTCTTAAATTTAATAGTGTTGAATTGTTCCTTAAGATTGTGTTTTGATAGTAGTTGGAATCTGTTTTTTGTTGAATTTTTGGATATACTTTACAGAAATGTTCTTTGTATTTTCTTTTTTCAAAATCCCATTCGTCATAAGTTAAATGAAAACCATTGGAGTCAATTTCGGCACTTTCAGAGATGGAAGTGTTTTCAGTAAATTCCGCTTGATAAACAGAATGAGCAGTATCGTCAACACGAACAGTGAATTTCATATTAAGATCTTCAATAGCGTTTTCGTGTTTTTCTAAATCGTCGGAACCATCAAAATCACGCCAATTCCCGTTGAACTCTTCTGCAGTCTCTACTTTTTCAAAACTATGAAGCAATACATAATCTTCTTGCTGTTTTTTGTCAATTTCTATCGTAGTTATTTCTTCAACAGCTTTTGCTTGTATTGTTGTTGTAATTTGTTCTGAATTAGATTTTTTTACAAAATCAGAAAAATTTTCTAAAATAGTTTCAGTGCATTCTTTACTATCATTTTGCATCAACTTTCCATAGATCCAGGAATAATCGGTTGCGGTTTTTGGAGTTGTTTTAGCTTCAAAATGCGATTTTAAGTTTTGATAAATGATTTTAGAATTCGGATATTTTTGAAATAATAAAGTTAAGATTTCCGTTTTATTTTGTTCCGATAAGACTTCATCAATCGTTAAATTTATTTTCAATTCAGATTGAACACTCAGGAACAGTATTCTAAAAAAGTAAAAACCTAAATTAGCCTCTTTTGAAGCAAATTCATTAAAATAAATAGGAAGAAAAAAGTTGTTGTTTTTATAACCACCTTCTCGTTCAGCAGGAAAAAGTTCAATTGCTTTTCCAGTAATTGCTCTTGCTAAAATAGTTAAACGAGGTTTCACATCCTTTAAGAAAACAGCATTGCTATCTAAAAGAATTTTATTCTTGTTTCTTTTCTTGAAATATTTAGAAACGGTTCCAAAAAGTAGCTCGTCTAAATCCATATTTAGTTACTAAATCATCAAATCACACAAATCTTTCAATGATTGAACGGTTTGTAAATCATCAGTTAATGGTTCTACTATTGCAATGTGTGTTGAAAGTCTTTTAGGTAATCCGCTTTTGATTAGAGTTGCTGCATTTACTAAAAGACGTGTCGAAACGGTTTCGGTTAATCCAAGTTCGGTTAGGTTTCTTATTTTTGAACCTATCGCAACTAGTTTTTTAGCATTTTCAGCATCAATTCCAGTTTCGTTAATAAGGATTTCTATTTCTTGTTTGGCTTCAGGATAATTGAATGAAATTGCCGAGAAACGTTGTTTTGTTGAGGGTTTTAATTCTTTAAACCCACGCTGATAACCAGGATTGAAAGAGGCAACAAGCATAAAATCTTCATGTGCTTTTACCGTAATCCCTAATTTGTCAATAAACAACTCTCTACGATGGTCAGTAAGTGAGTGGATAGCAACAATAACATCTGGTCTCGCTTCGGCAATTTCATCTAAATAAATGATTGCTCCTTCTTTTACAGCTGTAGTCATTGGTCCATCAACCCAAATAGTTTCGGCTCCTTTTATAATATATCTTCCTATTAAGTCGGTTGATGAAGTTTCTTCATGGCAAGCTATTGTAATCAGTTTTTTATCCAATTTATGCGCCATATATTCAATAAAACGCGATTTTCCAGTTCCAGTTGGACCTTTTAAAAGCAATGGAATTTTATTAGAATAGGCATGTGAAAAAATTTCTTCTTCTTTTCCTATAGAAAAATAATATGGTATTAATGAAGCCATTTTTAGAGAATTATTGTGGTTTTGGTTCAGATTTGTAACTAAAAAGATTTGGGTTTATTTTTATAGATAGAAATGCCCAATTATTGCCTGCATTCTTATTTCCACCTTTTAAAACTTCCATTGATGTCGTTGCAAACATTTGGGAAAAACCTGCATCAATAGTTACATAGTCGTACATTTTGTATGCTAAAGTAAAGTCTAATTCGGTTCCTAAATGACTGTTTTGCTTTTCTCCAGCTTTATAAATTGTTGCAGCAGAAGCAAAGTAGTGCGGTGTTAGTTTAGCAGAAAATTTATTTTTTTCATATCCTAATGTTGCGTAAACATCGGTTAATCCAACAGAATTAGCGTGGTTTCCAACATAGAAATAATCCATATAACCATTAAACTTATGATTAGTTCCGTATAATGGATTAAACGATTTCACATCGGTTGAAGTATCATTTTGGTCTTTCCCAGAAAGTCTTTCAAAACCAATATTTGTGTTGAAATGTGTTGATGCTTTGTAATTAATATTTGCAGAAAAATAATTGGCATTTACAGTATTATCGGCTAATTTTCCTGTTTGTAAATAAGCTGCTCCATCGATATTTAAGTTTCCTTTTTTGTAAACCAATCGTGAACCTAATGTTTGACTATAATCCACTTTTTCTTCTGTCCCGACTAAATATGGCATTCCGTTGTTAAGCAACAAGGCACTTACCATAAATTGTTTAAAAACTCCGTTATACCAAACATATTGCAATGATTTGTATTGATTTAAGGCGTAGTTTTCTTCGAAGTTGGTTTCTTTGTTTGCATTATATGCTACACCAAAATGAATTTTATTTGAAGCGTTTGGTGTAAATTTTAATAAAAACGCATCATGACTTCTGGCTTGCATTGCCCAATCGACATTACCAAAAATTCTTGCATCATCATAATTAATTTCTTGACGCCCAACTTTAAAAGCAAATTTTTCATTCATTGTAATCTCTCCAAAAGCTTCATGAAACGAAGACCCAATATCATCTTTAGAATTTGTTAATACATCTCCCCATGTTCTAACATTTTGAGGAGAAACAACTAACTTTAAGTTTTTGAATGAATAATTAAAAATCAATCGGGTTCTTTGCGAAATAAATGAAGCTGCTCTTTCGGCATCAGGCTTTAATGTCCCGTATCCATTTCTGTTTTCAAATCTGGCGCGAAGGTCAGCATTTATGTCAAATTGTTGGGCTTTAGCTATTACTCCTAGCAATAAAGCAATTAAGATTAAGCACTTTTTCATTTCGTCATTCATTAACTGTTTCTATAATTTTATTTACGGTTTCTTTATTATTTACTCCTAAACCTTCTTGCTGATGAATTAATATACCTTCCTTATCAAAAACACTGATAATGTTGGAGTGTGAAAAATCCATTGGTGCAATTTGTTTATACTTCACTGCTAAAACATTGGCAAACTCTTGTACTGTTGTTTTTGTTCCTTGAAGAAATGTCCAATGTGGAGCATCCATAAAATTGGCTTTTGCAAAAGATTTTAATCTTTCAGGAGTATCAACTTCGGGATCAATGCTTACTAAAACAAAATTTATTTCTGAAAGTTTGTCTTTTGGCATCTTAGACTCAATATCTCGCATATCGGCAACTAATCTTGGGCAAGCTGCTTTGCAACTGGTGTATATCATTACCATTACGGTCACTTTCCCTTTAAAATCTTTTATTTCTATGGTTTTGTTATCTTGAGTTTTCCATTTGCTCGTTAAATTAAAAATAGATTCGTCAGAAATGGATTTATTGGTTGTTTCAGAATTGTTTTTACAGCTAAAAAGTAATATTGCTATAAAAAAGGGGATTATTTTTTTCATGGTTTTTTTGTATTTAAAGTATCTTTGACACATCTAAAACCTAAATTTTTTACTGCATAATTTGCTTTTATACTTCCTCGAAAAGCGTATCTAATGAATGCAGCATAATTCATTAAATCGGAAGCATTTAGTGAACCACTACCACAGAATAAGTTTTTGTCTGTAGTTACATCACTTCGAGATTCACCTGTTAATAATATGGAATTAAAATCAGAAGTCCATTCCCAAACTAAACCATGCAAATCATAAACACCATAATAGTTTTTGAAGGTTTTTCCAATTTCGTTATTAAATGTTTTAGGTTTTTCATACCAATCTAAAATGTATTGATTGTATTCTTCTATTTTTCTTGCATCGGCAACATTTTCATTGGCCATTGCTACAAATTCCCATTCATCAACAGTTGCTAATCTTTTGCCTTGACATTCGCAATAAGCGTTTGCTGCATACCATGAAACATTTGTAATAGGGCTATTTGGTTTTACACTTGAGGGTAAAATGGTGTCGTTCTTCCAATTATTTAGATAATTACCATCTGCAAAAAGTCTTTTTATTTGCGATTTTCTCCATCTTTTATTTTGCTTTACAAAGGCTAAAAAGTTTTCGCTTGAAACAGGATAGACATCAATAAGTAGATTATTTACCTCTACTTCTTTATTTTTTCCTCCGTAAAGAGGAATATATTTTCCTCCTTTTACAGAAACCATCGGTGTTTCTACTCCAAACGGTTTATCATTTGGAGTAGAAACTGATGGAATAGTTATACTTTCTAAAGTATTTATCTCTTTATCTTTCGAGCAAGAAATAAACACAATTACGACAAACAGAAAATATAACCTTTTCATGGAATTAACAATTTACTTTTTACTTCTAACTGCTTTAACCATAGCAGGAGTAACCTCTTTTTTAGAATTGCCCCAAGTGCTATAAACATAAGTTAATACATTTGCAACTTCATCATCGGTTAGCGTTTGAGCGGTCATAACACTGTTGTATTTTTTACCATTCACAACAACTTCGCCAGTTTTTCCTTTAAGTACAATCTCGATAGCTCTATTCACATCAGCATTTAAATAATCGGACTTAGCTAAAGGAGGAAATGCATTTGGCAAACCTTCACCAGTTGCTTGATGACATGCAAAACATGTTTTGGCATAAATTGATTTTCCATCTGCAATTCGTTCAACAAGTGTTACTGCTTTAGGAGCTTTTGCACCTGTCTCATTTGGCATGGTTTGAATGGTGCTTCCTTCAGGATGGTAAACTTCATCCGATTGAGTTCCTGAATAGATCGTTTTGTTTTCGTCTCCACTAACATTTATTAAACCTAAACTACCTTTGTTAAAAGTTCTAAAAATAGAATGGTCTACTATCACTAATGATCCAGGAACATCAACTTTAAAATCAACAATTGCAGCTCCACCAGCAGGAACAAGCGTTGTTTGTACATCATGATTTACAAGCGAACCACCTTCCACATGAACATTGTCAAAAATTTCTCCAATAACATGGAATGAAGAAACTAAGTTAGGACCACCATTTCCAACAAACAAGCGGATAGTTTCACCCACTTTTGCAGTAAGAGCGTTATCGCCTGTTAATGCACCCGTTTTTCCATTAAATACTACATAATCAGGTTCTTCTTTAACGGCTTTTGCCATGTCAAAAGGTTGTAGTCCTTTTTCTCCGTTAGCTCCTTTAGTATAAAAATCACCTTGCATAACATAGTATTCTTTATCAACAGGAGGCAAACCTCCTTCGGGTTCAACCAAGATAAGTCCATACATTCCATTAGCAATGTGCATACCTACAGGTGCAGTTGCACAATGGTAAACATACAATCCTTGATTCAATACCTTAAAAGAAAAGGTTACTTCATGACCAGGAGCAACAAATGAGGATTTTGCACCACCACCAGGACCAGTTACAGCATGTAAATCAATGTTGTGAGGTAGTTTATTATCGGGGTGGTTTTTTAAATGAAATTCAACTTCATCACCTATTCGAGTTCTAATAAAACTTCCAGGAACTGTTCCTCCAAATGTCCAATAGACATACTTAACACCATCAGCCATTTCTCCTTCTTTCTCAATAATTTCCATATTGACTATTAGTTTTTTGGCTGGTCTATCTCCAACTGGTTTTGGTACAAATGGCGGAGCTGTTAATTCGGCATTCATACTTCCTTCAACTTTTATTTGTGATGCATCTACTTTTTTGTATTCATCATTTTGTTTGCATCCGATAAATGCTACTGAAGCAAAAATCAGAGTAAATATTTTTTTCATTTCTTTTAATTTTAATTATTTTCTATTTCTAAAGCTTCATCTGTGGGTTTGCCATATTTAATAAAATCATATATAAATAGACTTATGCCAACTGTAAACATTGTTGCGCAAATAAGTAACACAACAAAGTGAATTTCAGTTTCTTTTTGAACCTCCATAAACTCCATTTTTAGTTTGCGCTCCATATATACTTGAGCAACACCAGCAACACCAAACGCAACAGTCATTCCAAGTATTCCAATATTTGACAGCCAAAATGCTGCATTTCCATGTACGCTATTGTAGCGTTTTCTGCCTGTTAGGTTTGGCAAAGCATAACTAATAATAGCTAATACAATCATGGCATAAGCACCCCAAAAAGCATAGTGACCATGCATTGCAGTTACTAATGTTCCGTGTGTGTATAAATTTGTTTGTGGTAATGTATGAGCAAATCCTAATAATCCTGCACCAATAAAAGATACAATTGCTGAACCAATAGTCCAGAATAATGCAATTTTGTTTGGGTGACTTTTTTCGCCTTTTCTATACATATTTACAGCAAATAATGCCATTGCAAGGAAAGCCAGTGGTTCAAGAGCAGAGAAAATTCCACCTACAATTAACCAAATTTTGTTTACTCCAATATAATAGTAGTGATGCCCAGTTCCTAGAACACCTGATAGGAAAGTTAAACCAATGATTACATACAACCATTTTTCAATAACTTCTCTGTCAACTCCCGTTAGTTTTATTAATAAATAGGATAAAATACCACCCATTATTAATTCCCAAACACCTTCAACCCATAGGTGAACAACCCACCAACGGAAGAATGAATCCATTACTTGGCTATCAAACCAAATCATTCCAGGCAAGTATAGCAATGCTGCAAATAATAACCCCATTGATAAAACCAAGGCAGTTGTTGTTTTGCGTTTTCCTTTGAATAGAGTTCCTAAAATAAGTCCTAAAAACAATAATACATTTACAACAACTAGAAAGTCTAATTCTCTAGGAATTTCAAGAAATTTTCTTCCTTCCCAATGGTTCAAATGAAAACCAATAATAGCTATAACTCCAACAACAGCAAGAGAAATAAGTTGAACATAAGCCCATTTTACACTTATCAATTCTCTTTGCGCTTCTTCAGGAATAATATAATATGCTGCTCCCATGAATCCTGTTAACAACCAAACTACTAATAAGTTGGTGTGTACTGCTCTTGCTGTATTAAATGGAATTATGTCATGCAGACCTTGCAATCCAATTCTATCAAAGCCCATGATAAAGCCGTATATTATTTGTAATGAAAACAATAACATGCATAAGGCAAAAAACCAATAGGCTATTTTTTGTGATTTATATTTCATTTTTGTTAGTTTTATTGTTTGTCTTTCGCTAATGGTGAAACTACCCTATCAAATCCATTCAAATCGATTTTTCCAATCCATTTAAAATATGTAATTACTGCATCTGCTTCTTCATCGGTCATTGCATAAGCAACCATTTTTCTACCTCTAGGTTGCCAAGGTTCTTTAGACATTAGAACTGCTTTTACATAAGCATCTCCTCTTCGGTCTATAACTTTTGTTAATTCAGGGGCATAATAAGCTCCTTCTCCAAGAATAGTATGACAACCCATGCAATTGTTGGATTCCCAAATTTCCTTGCCTCTTACAACTTGTGCATCAATTTTGCCATAGTTGGTTTGGTCATTTTTTGGCATGAACGAGTAGATAGTTAGCCCAATGAAGACTAAAAATGTAACTAATGTTCCTCCTAGAAAAAATGCCCTTGCTTGTGATTTTGATAGCATAAATTTTAGTTTTAGTTAATTAATTCTAATAAAGAACAATATTATCCTTTATTAATTTTTAACAAAATTCCGAACAGATGTTCTTATAAAACATGATAAAAATCATAATTGTTAAATAAAAGATAATTGCGTCTGAAATTGAAATGATTTTATATTTTTGAAGAAAAAAGATGTTTTCGAAGAGTTGTGAATATGCCATCAGAGCAACAATTTTTATTGCAACACATTGTTGTAAAGAAGGAAAAGTAGGGTTGAAAGAAATTGCTAATGAAATAGATTCTCCTACTGCTTTTACCGCAAAAATTTTACAAGCATTAGTTAAAAACAATATTATAAAGTCAAGTAAAGGTGTTGGAGGAGGATTTATGATTTTAAAAGATGATCTAAAAAACATTAACCTTTCAGACATTGTAATGGCAATAGATGGTGATTCTGTTTTTTTAAGATGCGGATTAGGTTTAAGTAATTGCTCGGAAGATCACCCATGTCCAGTTCATGAAAAATTTAAGTTTGTAAAAAAAGATTTAATTTACATGTTAGAGCATACAACTCTTGAAGAACTATCCTTGGGTATAAAAAAAGGTCAAACTTTTTTGAAATATTAAAATATTTTAAAAACGTAAAACCTCTGTCATAATACCAAAACGGATTGTATTGATTTGGTGTTGAAAATAAATGTTATAGTAATCCATACCGTGATAGAATTGAACATAGAATCCAATATCTTCTAAAAATTTTGGATGATAATAAACAATTAAACTTGTATTAAGTCGGTCTATATTAAAAGTATCCCAATTATTCATATTATCAAGCATCAAAGTAGTTTCAGCTTTTACAGAAAAGTTTGCTCTTTGTTCTTTGTTTTTTATTAGATTACTTTTCATAGGAAGCTTGTAGGCTAAAAAGGTATTGTGCCATCGAAGTCCACTATATTGACCTTGAAGTTCTTCTAACATCCATTTTTTTGGATGAATTTCAATAGAGCTTTTAATAAATTTGAAGGCATTGAGTTGGTTACTGTAAGATGATTTTAAAAATCCAAGTTCTATATAATTTGTTGCAAAATTTCCGGATTGTAAATTGATATCTCCATTTTCGGTATAGAAATTTCCGTTTTGACCATTCGAATGATGTGCAATTTTACCAAAAAGTGTTAATTTATTGGCTGATTCTTTATGACCTGTTAGAAAATAAAATGCTATTTGAGGAATATAACTGGGTGTTTTTACTGGATATGAATATTCATCAAACATTCTTATAATGATTTGAGAGGTAAGTACTGCCATTAATCTTGAATCTTTACGTTCTCGAATTTTAAAATTAGGACTAACATTTGCTTCAAATAGTAAGGGTTCTAAATTTCCAATATCAAAAGGAAATGTAACATAACTTTCTCCTTGGTTAACTTGTGCTATTTTATCTAAACTAAGTGAAACTATTGAATCTGTTTTAGTTTGTGCCGATGAAATAGATGTTATTAAAATAATAGAAATCAAAACTATTTTATTTTTCATGTTTTCATTTATTTGTTGAATTCAAGATTTCTAAAAGTTTGAATTCAATACTTATAAATAATTTGATTTAAGCTAAGTTTCTAATTTGATTTTTTATAACTCCAAACCGCCATGCCGTTTACAAATACTGCAAATCCGGTAACAATTAATAGGTTTGGTAATACTTCAAAAAATCCGGATCCTTTTAGTAGAACCATTCTTATGAACTCTACAAAGTATCGAATAGGGTTTAACAATGTTAAGCTTTGTGCCCATTTTGGCATACTTTCGATAGGTGTAAATAAACCACTCATTAATATGAAAATCACCATAAAGAACCACGCAATAAACATAGCTTGTTGTTGGGTTTCGGTATGATTAGATATGTATAGTCCGAATCCTAAAATTAACAGCAAATACACTGATGTAAAACCATAAACAAGGAAAATATTACCTAGCATGGGAACATTAAAAACAACTTTAGCTATAAGTAAGCCAACAGTCAAAATCACTAAGCCAAGTACCCAAAATGGAAATAATTTTCCAACTATAAACTGATATTTTTTTATTGGTGTTACATTAATTTGCTCCAATGTACCTAACTCTTTTTCTCTAACTATATTCATTGATGACAGAAATAAAGTAAGCATAGTAACCAATAAAACCAAGATACCTGGGACCATAAAGGTTTTGTAGTTTAAGGTTTTGTTGTACCAAAAAGACGGTATAACTATAATATTTTGAGGTATTTCTTTGTTACCTGTAAAATAGTTGGACTGCATTTGAATATTTTGATTGTATGTATTTATAATTTGTGTTACATATACATTTTCAACACCTGCTGTTGCAGCATCTATAGCATTAATACTTACTGAAATACTTGTTTTTTGGTCTTTTTGAAGGTCACGATTGAAGTGAATTGGAATATTTACAATAATATCGGTTTTTCCTTTTTGCATTTCTTGGATAGCTTCTTTTTCAGAAAAATAGGGTTCTGTAACTTTAAAATAGGTTGAGGATTTAAACGAATTTATTAAATCTCTTGATTCCCGACTTTGGTCATTGTCGACAAAAGTAATTGCAACGTTTTTAACATCGAATGTAGCTGCATTTGACAAAATTAATAATTGCAAAATGGGCAAAATAAATATCAGTTGTAGCATACTTTTATCTCTAAAAATTTGCTTGAATTCTTTTTGTATGATGAATAATATTGTTTTCATTGTTTGATTTTTAGCCCTGATTGCAGTAGAAATCCTTTTCTTTTTAAAATAGAAAAGATTGGAGCGGAAAGCAGGAAATAGCTCCTAAAAATTATTCTAATCTAATTTTATATTTTTTGATACTTAATGTTATAAAAAACACGGTCATTCCAATTAATATAAGGGTTTCTTTCCATATATATTGAATTCCGACTCCCTTGAGCATAATGGCTTTTACAATAATAATGAACCATTTTGCAGGTATGATGTTACTGATTATTTGCATGGGTAAAGGCATACTATTTATAGGAAATATAAATCCTGATAGAATAATTACTGGTAGCATCAAACCCATTAATGATAACATCATTGCGGTTTGTTGAGAATTAGAAACGGTAGAAATTAATATCCCCAATGAAAGAGCAGAAATGATAAATAATATACTTTCAAAAGCTAACAAAAAGATGCTTCCATTTATAGGCATTTTGAACACAAAATAGCCTAATGTTAATATTACGATTGCATTGATAATGGAAAGAAAAATATAAGGAAATACTTTTCCAATAATTACTTGAAATGGTTTTAATGGAGAAACTAAAAGAATTTCCATAGTGCCTAATTCTTTTTCTCGTGTGATAGAAATAGAGGTCATCATAGCTGAAACAAGCATTAGAATAACGGTCATTACACCTGGAACAAAATTAAAAACACTTTTGAGTTCAGGATTATAAAACATTCTCGATTGTACTTCAACCTTTACCAGATTACTATTGGATTGTTTTTTTTGCGATTGATAATTTTGTATAATTGCTGAGGTATAATTTGCAATTGTGTTGGCAACATTAGGTTCGGTCGCATCGGTAATTGCTTGAACTACTGCTACTTTTTTGGTTTCGAGATTTTTACTAAAATTTGGTTCGAAAATAAGAACTGCCTTGATTTTTCCTTTTTTAAATTCTGATTCTATGTCGCTTTCTTTTTCAATTTGGTTTTCAACATTAAAATAGGGTGATGCTTTTATTTTATAGATAATTTTTTGTGTTTCTATATCATTTGATTGGTCTAAAATGGCAATGTCAACATTGTTAATTTCATTTGTTATGGCAAAACCAAACAATAAAATTTGGGCAATCGGCATACCAAACAGAATAAACAAAGAACGTTTATCTCTGAAAATATGGTAGAATTCTTTTTTTACAAATCCGATAAATCTTTTCATTTGTTTTTTGTTTCTAGTTTAAGTTTCAAGTGTTGTAGTGATTTATTATTCTATATTCCTTGCTAATTTTAAAAAAACATCATTCATAGAATCTACTTTGAATTGTTGTTTTAAATTTTTTGGGGTGTCTAAAGCTTCAATAGAGCCGTCAACCATAATAGAAACACGGTCACAATATTCTGCTTCATCCATGTAATGTGTGGTTACAAAAATGGTAGTACCTTTATAAGCTTGTGTATAAATCATTTCCCAAAATTGTCTTCGGGTTATTGGGTCAACGCCTCCTGTTGGCTCATCGAGAAAAACAATTTTTGGTTCGTGCAGTAATGCAACTGAAAACGACAATTTTTGTTTCCAACCCAATGGTAACGAACCTACTAAATTATTGGCTACTTCTTGAAGTTCTAATTCTTCTATTAATTGTGCGATTTTTTGTTTGATTTGTATTCTTGATAATCCATAAATTCCACCAAAAAAAGTAATGTTTTCTTTAATAGTTAAATCATCATACATTGAGAACTTTTGGCTCATATAACCAATACTTTTTTTTACCATATCGGCTTGTGAGTGAACATCAAAACCTGCAACATTGGCTTCACCTGAAGTAGGATTTGAAATTCCAATCAACATTTTCATAGCTGTTGTTTTTCCTGCTCCATTGGCTCCTAAAAAACCAAAAATTTCTCCTTTATAAACATCAAATGAAATGCCTTTTACAGCAGTAAAATGGCCAAACTCTTTTGTTAAATTTTTTACAGATATTATTTTTTCTCTTTCCATTTTTTTGTTTATAAGTCCATGAAAACATCTTCAATGGTTATTGTAGCAGGTTTAATAATTATATCCGTATGATTTTTATTTTTCAAATAGGTTTGTAAATCGTTTGGATTGAAAGTTGCATTTTTATCTATGTAATGTACAAACTCCCCAAAAGCATAAACACTGTATTGATTAGGATAATTTTTTAAATCGTGAATCAATCCGTGTGTGTTTTTTGCTTGTACATCATAAATTACTTTTTCGTAGTTGTTAATGATATTTTGAGGTGTATCTATTTTTAAAATTTTGCCTTTTTGAATTAATGCAATTCTATCACAAAGAGAAGCTTCATCCATATAAGGTGTTGAAACTAATATTGTAATGCCTTTTTGTTGCAATCTTTTTAGCATTATCCAAAATTCTTTTCGAGAAACGGGATCAACTCCTGTAGTTGGTTCGTCAAGAAATAATACTTTTGGAGCATGAATTAACGCACAACATAATGCTAATTTTTGTTTCATTCCGCCCGAAAGAGCACCTGCTCTTCTGTTTTTGAATGGTTCAATTTGAATGTATATGTCTTTAATTAAATCATAATTTTCCTCAATTGTGGTTCCGAAAATAGTGGCAAAAAAATGTAAGTTTTCTTCAACAGTTAAATCTTGATATAGCGAGAATTTTCCTGGCATATAGCCAACAGAGTTTCTGATTTCTTTGAGTTGTTTGACTACATCATATCCAGCGACTTCTGCACTTCCTTCATTAGCAACTAAAAGCGTAGTTAGTATTCTGAAAATAGTTGTTTTCCCTGCACCATCAGGTCCAATTAAACCAAATAATTCTCCATCATTTACATTAAAAGTAATGTTTTCGACTGCTTTTAAATTTTTGTAATATTTTGAAATGTTGTTTACAGCAATACTCATTATTTCATCAATAAGAAATTACTTTCATCAAATGCTTTTACAGCGTGTTTTACATTTTCTTCAATCATTACATAAGTGCCTGAATTGAGATTAACGACTGTTCCTTTATCATCAGTAAAAACAGCATTTCCTGAAATGCAAACTAACAATGCAGGTATTTTTGAAACGTGCTCTTTAAGTGTTTCACCTTTTGCTATTTGCAATGAAATTACTTTAGCGTCTTTTGGTTCAAATAATAATTGTGTTTGAACTGGTTTATTTTCGGTATGTAAGTTTTTTAAAATCATTTGAAATATTGATTAAATGTTAGGAACGAATTTTGAATTTCTGTAAACTGATTTGCTGATTTTTCTTTAGAAAACGAATCGACTAACTCTATATATGGAACTAACCATTTGTGAAGTTCGTCATGAGCTTGTCCTTTCATGGTACAATTTGATGTTAGTAAATCAATATTTGTCTTTAATTTATCGGCTAACAATGAATAATTTGTGCTTTTTTCTTGGTCAAAATGTATTATGTCTTTTTCCATATTACGAATGTGTAGCATCATATTATCATCTACCTTCCATTTTTCACCATTGTTTAATTGAATTGTTTCGCTTTCAGAATGTTGGTGTTCTTCAGTTTTAATTTCAGTAGCTTTTTCTTCTTTCGATTTCGTATTACAAGAGAAAAGAAGTAAACTAAATGTAGCTAAAAGGGCAATTTTTATTTTTAACATGTTCTATAATTTTTTAATTAATATTTAATCCACATTTCTGCTGGCATTCCGATTTTTAGACTACCGTCATTTTTTACTTTTACCTTTACGGCATAAACAAGATTTACTCGTTCTTCTTTTGTTTGAATAATTTTAGGAGTAAACTCTGCTGAAGATGCAATCCATGAAATGGTTCCTTGATATGATTTCATATCTTTTTCAGCATCAATTTTTACCGATACATTTTGTCCAACTTTTATTTTTGACAACTGTGTTTCGCTTACATAGATTCGCAAAGTCATTTCAGAAATATCAGCTATCTTGTATAGTGGTTTTCCAAATGCTGTTATTTCGCCTGGTTCTGCATACTTAGTCAAAACAGTTCCATTAATAGGATTAATAATTTTACTTTTTGCTATTTGGTCATTGATTTTAGCAATTTGTACATCTATCGATTTTAAGTCATTTAAAATAGGTGCGTTTTGAGTTCCGACACTTTTTATTTGCTCTTCGATAACTTTTACCTTTCCTTCAATTTCATCTACTTGTCGTTTAGTTGCAGCATTTTCAGCATACATATTACGGATTCGGTTTTTCTCTAATTTAGCTGTTTTTAATTGTTCATTTAAGACGCTTTTTTGTGATATTATATTTGCGGATTTTGACGATATGGTGCTTTTAGAGGCAATTAATTGTTGTTTCGCAAAATGTAATTGTAATGTATCAACTAATCCTACTTGTAATTGAGATTTTAATTCATCTCCTTCTTCGACTTTTAAAAACTCTATTTTACCGTTAGCTTCTGAAGAAATAGTTATTTCAGTTGCTTCAAAATTCCCATAACCATCAGCTTTGTCGTTATTTTTGTTACAAGAAATTAACCCTATTGTTGCTAAAATTATTATGCTTATTTTTTTCATTTTTTTAAATTTTTCGGGTACTATTTTATTTTCCTTTAATTATTTCGTAATTTGATTTAGCAGCTGCTAATTGAACTTCATGTGTTTTCAAAATATTTTTTGCTTCAAATAAATTGGTTAATTCTATAAGATATTCAGACGATGTTATCACACCATTTTTTAATTGAGCATCTGAGGATTTAATAACTTTTTCACGTATTTGAATTATTTCGGTATCAGAAAGCAACAGTTGTTCTAATTTTTTAATTTCAAAATCTTGCTCTTCTAATTGTATTTTGTTATTTAATTCAAATGTTTCTTTCTCAGATGTCACTATTTCTTTAGATATATCCAATGCTTTTTTATCTGTTTTGGTTTTGCCCCAATCAAAAATATTCCAATTCGCTTTTAGGCCGACAACATAAAATGTTTGAAAAGAATTGTCTAACATGTTTAATCCGGGATTACCATAACCCGCTTGACCAAAAGCATTTATTTTTGGAAGATTTGATTTAGATAGTACACTTTTCGAGAACTCTAATTGCTGATTTTGTAAATCATAAAATGCAATTTCAGGTCTTGTTATATTAGTGCTATTTGAATATGAAACTGGTTGTATTAAAGTTGTTTCGGTATCAATATCTGAAAAAGTTAATTCTGAAAGGTTATTTAATAATTTGATGTTTTCAAATTTAATTTCTGTTAATTGTTGGTTTATTTTAATAATTTCTGCTTCTAAAACCTGTTCTGATGATGGAAGAATTGCTCCAAATTTGACTCCCGATTTCACTTCCTTAACTTTGGAAGTTAATAACTCTTTTTTTGAAGATAGTAATGCTTTTTTTTCTTGAAGTAATAAAACAGAAAAGAAATATTGATTGATTCGAGTTTTTATTTGATATAAACTAACTTCTATTATTTGTTGTTGTGTTTTGGTTTGTGCCTCTTTTAATTTAGTATTTGCATCAATTATTCCACCATTGTATACTAATTGATTTATATCTAAAGTTGCTCTATATTGATCTTTATTTAAAGATTGAACTCCTGGTAGTGAAGCAGGTAATCCTATCACTTCAGATTGATAAGTTGCTTGTGCATTTACATCGATTTTTGGTAATTTTCCTTTGCTTAATGCTTCAATTTCATAACTTGATTTTTGTTGTATTAATCCTGTTTGTTTTGATAAAGGATAATTTTTTGTAGCTAATGAGTAACAATCTTCCAAGGTTAAAGTCTGTTGTGCATTTGCATACATTGATATAAACAATACTATCAGTATGATTAACTTAGTTTTCATAATTTATATTTTTATTGAATTAATGATAAACTCAGCCACTTCCGTTTTTCTATTTTCTAGTATTTTATTGTAGCTTTCTTTATCCACATTAACAAGCGCCATTAATAGCGGTTCTCCGATAAAAGGAAAAATATTTAAAGAGATAATATTGATAAATAACTGTTCAGCTTCAATTGGTTTAATAATTCCTTGATTTATAGCATCACTTACTTGAAGTTTAAATTTTTCAATGGAAGGAAAATTTTTTTCAGAGCGAAGCTTTTGAACAAATTCTGGGTTTTTATTTAATTCTTGTATTACAAAATTTGGTAAATAGGGATGTTTGATTACAAACGAAACATAATTTTCAGTGAACTTTCGTATTTTTTCAAATAAGTCACTATCATCATTTAGCACTTTATTTAATTGTGGTGCTAAAAGCGAAAAAGCACTTTTGAAAACAGCTTCAAATAATAATTGTTTGCTTCTATAATAATAATGCAATAATGCTTTATTAATTTTTGCTTTATCTGCTATTTCTTGCATTCTTGCACCTGCCATTCCTTTTTGCTGAAAGATTTCTTTTGCAGCTATTAATATTTCAGTTTCAGTATTTTCAGTTTTAATTTTATCCATATTGTTTAATTATATAGTTTAACTATTTGGTTAACAAAATTACTAAAATAAAGTTACTAAAATGGTGTTTATGCTTTTTTTAACAAATAATAAATTCTTAATAGCTTTAAATAGCATTGATTACTAGAAATGTTTAGCTTGTGACTGAAGATTTTTTCAATATATTATTGTCTAAAATTGAAAATTTATCTTTTAAAATCTTCATATCATCACTAACTTTTCTATCTAAAACTTTAGCATAATGTTGTGTAGTTCTTAAATTTTTATGCCCAAGCATTTTGCTCACGCTTTCAATTGGAACGCCATTGGTAAGTGTCACAGTAGTAGCAAAAGTATGTCGAGCAATGTGGAATGTTAGTTCATTTTCAATTTCACAAACTCCTGCAATTTCTTTTAGATAAGCATTCATTTTTTGGTTGGATAGGATAGGTAGTAGTTTATTTTCATTCAAACATTGTGGATGATTTTCGTATTTATCGATTATCATTTGAGTAACTGGAAGGATTGGAATTTTGGAAGCACTTTCTGTTTTCTGCCTGTGCGTGAATATCCATTTCTCTCCATCAATACCGTAGCTTATATGTGACTTTGTTAGGTTTTTGACATCTATGTATGCTAAACCTGTAAAGCAGCTAAAAAGGAAGATATCACGAACTAGTGAAAGCCTTTCAGTTTTGAAATCTTTTTCTATTATTGATTGGATTTCAGCTTCAGTAAGATAAACTCTTTCAACTTCCTTAACTTTTGATTTGTAGTTAGCAAATGGATTTTTATCAAGCCAGTCATTGGCCAAACAAAGCTTGATAATTTTACTGAAATTCTTGATGTATTTTACTGCTGTATTGTTAGAGCAGTTTCTAACGCTTCGTAAATAAAATTCATAGTCGGTAACAAACGCATGATTTATTTTAGAAATCTCAATATCGGATATATTATATTTCCATTCCAGAAATTCAATAGTATGTTTCAAAGAAGTAGTATAACGCTCTAATGTTCCCGGTGCATATTCTTTACCCACTAATTCTTTTATTTTATTATTATGATCTTGAAAGATTGGAACTAGCATACGCTGTTTTTCATCAGAACCAAAAAGCAATTCTTTAAAATTTTCAATACTTAGATTTTGATTTTTATGGATTAACTCCATTTGGATATCCAATACTCTAGATTTAATTACATCAAGATAACTGTAAATCGTCAGCAAAAAGTGGACTGATTTAGGCAAAAACTAAGAGAGTGTTTTCATAATCCTTAAATTTGAATTATCATGAAAACACCAAAGAAAAAAACAGCAGAGAATTTTATCAAAGACATTCGCAGAAACACCCGAAGAATCTTTTCATCGGAACAGAAAATCCAAATGTAATGGAAGCTTTAAGGGCAGAGATGTCTGTCGCTGAATTATGTAGAAAGTATTCCATCAATGAATCTCAGTTTTACAAATGGAACAAAGAGTTTTTAGAAGCCGGGAAAAAGCGTTTAGCAGGTGATACCACAAGAGAAGCTACCAGTGATGAAGTAGCAGAACTCCGAAAAGAAAATCAGCGTTTAAAAGAAATGGTTGCCGATTTGGTATTGCGTTACGATATCGTAAAAAAAAGCTTGGACATGCTGGATTAACTGAAAAGTTCAAAAAATATATGCGACTTACAGTATCCGAAAAACAAGAAATCATTCACATGGTTACACGTTCTGAGATTGGCGTTAATCGAACACTTCGTGAGATTGGAATCAACAAAAGTACTTTTTACAATGTATATCTTCAAATAAAATTGAACTATTGCTAAGAGAGTATTTAGTTAGTAATTAATAGATAAATATTTATTTTTAAGGCATATAAACTATATAATCACAATCAAAAAGGTAGTATCTCACTAACTGTGTTAAACTATTCAAAAACAGCTATCAAAACAGCTATCAAAACAGCTAATAATCGATAATTCCCAATCATCACCAACTAACACTATTGACAACTAGTTTTAATCAGTGAAAATCGGTTCTCAATGATTTTTACTGATTTTTTTTGTGATGTACTAATCTAGTTCCCTCCTTTTATTTTCTTGGTGATGCTGATAAATTCCATAGGTTATGATACCAATGGTAATCGAAGCTAAAACACCTATTATAACATAAGTCGCAATTCTTCTGTTTTCTATTTTTTCTGGTGTTGGAATCTGTCCTAATTCATAGGCTAAAACATCAGGGGACAACATTAATTGTCTTGGGGTAAGGGTATCGCTTTTCATTTTTCTACTGAGTATATTAATACATGGTTGGTCTTTGGATCTAGACAAAAGGCTATATCTTTTATAACGTAATAAGGCATATTAGGACTAAACCTTTTATCAATGTTTTTCTGCGGTAGATATTTTGGGTTAAATCCAAATTTCAGTAGTTTATCTAAATCTTCTTTAAGAATACCTGCGTCTACATACATTTTTAGTATTCTATAATTATTGACTAACCCTTTTTTCTGAATATCAAATTCTTTATTGTTTTCTAATCTTCTTAAATACCCATGATGATTTCTACAATAGTCATTACAATACTTCTTTTTTGAAGATTTGTAATCCGGAATATCGTCACCACAATCAGGATTTTGACAAATTTTTATTGGCTTTTTCATATTTTTGTATTTTTATACAAATATATTATTTTATTTTTATTACATTTGACAGATATATTAAAATTAACATGAAACTAAATCAATTCTTCCCTTTTCTCTTAGAAAAAAAAATACTACTCTCCGAGATTGAATTACACCCAAGGACACACATAGCTTGGAAAGAAGAAGGTATTACATTTTATGACGAAAGAAAAGATACTTTTCAAGATAAAGCTGAAAAAAGAAAATGGGTCTATTTAGATGTATTTGAAGCATTATGGCTGTTAATTGTTGTAGAACTTAGAAAATTTAATCTGGATTTAAAAACCATAAAAAAACTTAGGGAGTTCATAAAAGAGCAACCGGATTTTAAAAAAGCGCTTGAAAAAATATCTGAAGAGGATTTTCAAAATAGAATATTAAGCAATTTACCAAAAGAAATGCTGGAAAGTATTGGTGGCAATACATCTAGAGAGAACATTATAAAATCTTTAGAAAGCAATATTTATCAAGATACATTTTGCACAAATCTTGGAATAATGATTTATGGTGCTCTAATTACAAAAACTTCTCCTTCAATTGTTATTAAAATAAACCCAGAAACTGAAGAATTTGAATTCATAATTGCCCTCAATAATAGCACAGAAGATAATTTAAAAGAAGAGTTATACGAATTCTACACTCGCACATGTTCCGAATCAACTTTTATCAATTTGCCGATAGTTCCAATTATTGGCAAATTATTCGAAAATGAGAAAGTTTTTAACCATTGTTTTGATTATGGATTTTTTAATACTCAAGAGAAACAATTGTTAGAAGCTGTCCGAAATAAAGAATGTGAAGAGATCAAAATTATCAAACATAAAAGTGGAGATTACACAGTTAACTTCTCTGATGCTAAAGAAATAACTGGTGAAGAAGCTAGAAAGCTCAGAAGAACATTAGGATTAAAAATGTACGATCGAGTTGAAGTAATCTATAGAAATGAAAACCATTTGGTGATAAAAAACACAAATAAAACAATAGTAAAAAAAGAACAATAATGTCCTAAGAATCCCTTAGCACTTAACTACCTAAAAGCATAAAACAAGTACATCTTACTTCTTTTGGCTGATTGAGGTAACAATGGAACTTGAAAAAGCCAAACAAATTTTAAAACAAGCAAAAGCAAAACAATACACCGATGATGAAATTAAAGAAATACTAAAATTTTTAACCGTTTTAGCCAAAATTTCAATCGATAATCTATTAAAAACAAATAAAGATGGATAATGTAATTCTGTATGTAAGAGTTTCGACAGATGAACAAGCTGGTCGAGGTTACTCTCTTCGTGACCAAGAACAAAAATTATTGGCGTATTGCCAAACTAATAATTTAAATGTTTTGGCCATCTATAGAGAAGACTATTCAGCTAAAACATTCAAAAGACCGGAATTCAAAAAGCTTTTAGAGTTTTGCAAAAAGAACAAAAAAAGTGTTAACCAAGTCATCTTTATCAAATGGGATAGGTTCTCTCGTAATACGGCAGAATCTTATCAAATGATTGCCACTTTTAACTCACTTGCAATTCGGGTGAATGCCATAGAACAACCGCTTGATTTAACTATTCCTGAACAAGGGTTAATGCTTGCTGTGTATCTTTCTATACCAGAAGTTGAAAATCACCGTCGTTCATTAAATGTCACTTCTGGGATGAGAAGAGCCCTCAAAGAAGGACGATATGTGGGAAATGCTCCTCTAGGGTATGATAACGGGAGAGACAGTACTAAAAAACCTTTATTAATTCCAAACAAAGATGCTGTTTTAATTCAAGAAGCCTTTGAACTTATGGCAACCGGAATATACAATCAAAAAGAAGTGCTAACAAAACTCAAAGCAAAGGGATTGAAAAGCAGCAAAACTCCTTTTTCTAATTTATTAAAGAATCCGATTTATTACGGTGGAATTTTTATAAAAGCATACAAAGACGAAAAGGAAACCATTATTAGTGGATTACACGAGCCACTTATTACAAAAGCATTATTTGATAAAGTTCAGGATGTATTAAATAACAAAAGGCAAAAGCACCATACCAAACATAAAAAACTAAATGATAAATTTCCGCTAAAAGGGTTTTTACTTTGTCCCGTTTGCAATAATCCATTAACCGCCAGTACATCAAAAGGAAGAACAAAACATTACTCCTATTATCACTGTATAAGCCCTTGTAATGGAAGATATGCTCTTGAAGAGGTCAGTAATTGGTTTAATGATTATCTGGATAGTATTTCACTTAATGGTCCTATAAAAAAGCTATTTGAAGAAGTAGTGAAAGAGCAACTCTCAAATTCTGCTGAATCAACTAAAATTGGACCAAAGCATTTTGAAAACATAAAAAAAATAGAACAGAAATTAGAACGCCTACAGGATATGTTTGTGGATGGTGAAATAGATAAAAGTGATTATCAAACCACCAAAATAAGATATGAAAATATAATAGCTGAATTGAAAGAAAAAGAAAAT
>NZ_JANJUQ010000010.1 GCF_024710485.1 Flavobacterium sp. | reverse complement strand
GCGAACCAACATCATTTTGCCGGCCACATATTTTACCGGTAAACAATGTAAGGCTTTATCACCGGGACGCAATCCGAAAAAGTCACCTGTAGCTAAAGCCGATTCAACCATGGCTTGCTTACTAATCGAAATTAACTTTGGCGTTCCAGTAGTGCCTGAGGTTTGCATTTCGATAAAGGGTTTTCCATCGAACCAATCCAACAAAAAATCACCAACCGGCTTTTCAAAATCTTCCCCTTCTTTGATGAAACTGTAAGCAACACGGCATAAGTCTTCTCGGTTTAAATGAAAACCATTCAATTTAAATTGATTGTGAACGTTTTCGTAAGTTAGATTATTCATGGTCTTCTGAATTTAACGTAGGTGAAACAACTTTAGTGCTGATTTTTCCGGTTAGTTTTCCCTGCCAATCGGTCCATTGGTATTTTTTACTGAAAATATATAAAATAATCGGAAAGATAATCAGCACCGGTGTTAACACTTCAAATCCGACAGATGGCGTCGAAATGTCTTTGAACACGGATTCGGTTTTGAGTGCCGACCATTCGGAGGTAACCAACAAAGCCGTTACTATATTGTTTGCGGCATGGAAGCCCAACGCTAATTCCATACCATCATCCATTAAAGTAATAATCCCCAGAAATAATCCGGTACCGATATAATAAACCATAATAATATGTCCCATTTTTTGAACCTCGGGATTCAATATGTGCATTAAACCAAATGTCAACGATGTCATGACCAACGGAAACCATCTGTTTCCGGCTAACAATCCCAATCCTTGCATCAAATAACCTCTGAAAATATATTCCTCCGTGCTGGTTTGAATAGGTAACAACGTAAAAGAAATAAGTACTAAAATTAAAAAAGGAATCGGTTTAAAATTAACCACAAAATCTTCCGGACTTGCAAAATAAGACGATACCGTTAATACAGCACTAAGGATACTCCACAAACCAAAACTGAATAAAATTCGCTTCCAATCAATTTTCGATCGGGTTGTGGTTATGTCAATCATCTTTAATTTGTGAATGTATTTCACCACTATGATAATACCGATTAGCGTGCTGACAAAAATCAACAACATCAAAAACAAAGTAACATTCGGACTAAAAACTTTCATCATGGCATCTTCTGTCATTGGCATTGGTTTGCCGGAAGCGAATGTTTCGGCAGCAATAGCCAGACCAAACGGAATTTGTCCTAAAATGTAAAACAAACTGATTACTACAAATCCTAGCAAATATGTAAAAGGCGATTGATTTATATTCTCTTTATTTTCTAAAAACATGTATACTTAATTTTTTAATTTCGCCTAAATTAATTTATTTCAACAAATATCTAAACATTTGCCCTGAAAAATATGCTACAAGTCCTTCACAACCCGAGATGCGGAAAATCCAGAAACTGTTTGGCCTTTTTAACAGAAGCCAATCAATCCTTTGAAATTATTAATTACTTGCAAAATCCTTTATCGGAAGATGAAATTAGAACTTTGTTGGAAAAACTCAATTTAAAACCTATACAATTGGTACGTCAAAAAGAGACCGTTTGGATAGAAAACTACAAAGACAAAACACTCAGCGACAACGAAATAATCAAAGCTTTAAGCGAAAACCCAATCCTTATTGAACGACCAATTGTCATCAAAAATGACAAAGCAATCATTGGCAGAGCGATTGAAAATCTTGAAAAATTCATCTGAAAATACTGCTGTATATTTAACAAACATTTGGGAATTGTCACTTAAACCAAAGTGTATTTTTGCACTCTAAAGCAAGAATCAAAACAGTTTAGATGAAAAAAACTCAAATTATCACCGCTCTATTTTTATTTTGTTGTTCATTAATGGCTTTCGCCCAACCCAATGCAGGACGAGCCAAAGTTATCATCACCGGAAGTGTGATTGAAAAAACCAGCAAGCTTCCTTTGGAATACGCTACCATTACTTTAAAAAATACTAAAAATCCAAAATCTATTTTTGGAGGTATCACAGACAATAAGGGAAATTTTAAAGTAGAAGCCAATGCCGGTACATACGATATTATAGTAGAATTTATTTCTTTCAAACCTACAGAAATAAAACAAAAAAATCTTAATGAAAGTACCAATCTTGGCGTTATAACTTTAGAAGAAGATGCAACACAACTTAATGAAGTGGTTGTGAGAGCTGAAAAAACTACCGTTGAGATTAAACTCGATAAAAAAGTATACAACGTTGGACAAAACTTAATGGTCAAAGGCGGTACGGTTAGCGATGTGCTTGATAACATTCCTTCGGTGTCTGTTGACGTAGAAGGGAATGTGAGTTTGAGAGGAAATGAAAACGTTAGAATTCTAATTGACGGTCGTCCCTCAAATGCTATCAATATTACTGAAGCCTTGCGATTAATTCCGGCTGATGCTATTGAAAAAGTAGAAGTAATCACCAATCCATCAGCCCGATATGATGCTGAAGGCGGTGGTGGTTTGTTAAATATTATTCTGAAAAAAGGAAAAAACCAAGGAGTTAATGGTACTTTTATCGGGACCACAGGTTATCCGAAAAATAATGGGGTGAGCGGAACTGTAAACTACAAAACCAAAGAGTTCAACTTATTCACCACTCAGGGTTACAACCAAAGAGAAAATCCGGGAAATGCTTTAACCAACTCCAGATATCTTAACGACGATAACAGCACCCGAGATTACATGAATGAAACCCGTGAAAATGACAGATCGAACAAATCGTACAATGGTAATTTCGGTTTCGACTGGTTTTTAAATGAAAGTTTAACATGGACAAACATCATTAACTACAGAAGAAGCAGTGGTAACAACCTTGATGATGTATTGCAAAAATACTACGACGTTAACTATGCTTACCAATACGAAAGAAATCGTATTAACGACGAAGGTAGCCAAAGTAAAAACATCGAATATTCAACCAACTTTACTAAGAATTTCAAAAAAGAAGGACACAAGCTTACTATAGATGGTTCGTTCTCTAGAAACACCGATGAAAATGTAGCTTTCATCACCGATTCGGCAACCAATACCCCTTTAGTAACCATTGATGAAACAACAAACCTGCAAAAACAAAACAGAAACCTAATTCAGGCCGATTATGTTTATCCTTTTGCCAAAGGCAGTCAGGTTGAGTTTGGCTACAAAGGTGATTTCGTAAAAAACATTAGTGATTATAGTGTAGTAACCAATGGAGTTCCTTTTCCACAATTTACCAATATCTTAGAGTACAAAGAATACGTAAATGCATTGTATACCAGCTACGGTACTAAAATTAAAAAATTCTCATTCCTTTTAGGATTACGTTGGGAAGATTCTAATATCGAAGTAAATCAATTAGCTACCAGCGATTTCAACAATAAAAAATACGATAACTTTTTCCCAAGCGCGTTTTTCACTTACGAAATCGGTGAACAAATCAGTGTATCCATCAGCTACAGCCGACGAATTCAAAGACCGCGTGGCCGTTTCTTAAATCCGTTCAGTAATTTGTCCAGTAACGTAAACATCTTTGTCGGAAATCCCGATTTAGATCCTGCATTTACTGATGCTGTAGATATTGGTTACATCAAACGTTGGAACAAACTTACCTTAAGCACTTCATTGTACGGAAACAAAACTTCCGACTCCTTCCAATTTGTAAGAAGAGAAAGCGGTACTTTCCAAAACGGTATTCCGGTTATCATCAGTTCGCCAATCAATTTGGCTACCGAGTACAGAACTGGATTCGAGTTCACTCTAAATTATTCACCATACAAATGGTGGAAATTAAACAGTAACTTCAACTTCTTCTACAACGAAACCGACGGTGATTTCAGCTACACCGACTTCAACGGTAACGAAGTAATTCAAAACTTTGATAATAGTACTGTAGCTTGGTTCACCCGTTTGACATCGAAAATTACATTACCTTACAAAATCGATTGGCAAACTAACGCTACCTACAACGGTCCGCAAAAAAATGCTCAAGGTCGAAGTCTAGGGGTTTTCAGTATGAACTTGGCGTTTAGCAAAGACATCTTAAAAGACAAAGGAACACTTTCTTTAAATGTGAGCGACTTGCTAAATTCAAGAAAGAGATTAATGGAAACTTACATCGCCGGAGTAGTAGATTCTTATGGCGAAATGCAATGGAGGGAGCGTCAAATTAACTTCTCATTCACTTACCGTTTCAACGTACAGAAAAACGAGAGAGAAAAAGAAAGAAGACCGCGCGGTGGTCAACAAGATGATGGTGGTGATTTCCCGGGATAATCTAAAGCATAAAAAAAGCCTCGAAGAATTTCGAGGCTTTTTTTTAACAAACTGATAAAAAATTATCCAGCTTGCTCGGCTTCTCTTTTTGCTTTTTTCTCTTGTAAAAATTCTTTTACACCACCATAAACCCAATAAGGGATAATAGCAGTAATCAAGAAAATCATCAACCAAAAACCAATGGTTAAGATTGTCAAGAAAGCTAAGAAGCCTAAATACTGTTGAAATTCAAACATGTTTTCCGGAATTTTTTGAATTATAAGCAAATGTAAGGGTAATATTTGGGCTATCCAAAAAACAAAACCTTTTTTATTAAATAGTTTATCCACAATTTTTAGCGTAATTTTAAAGACCTGTTTGCTTCGCCAGTTCGCTCTTTAGGATCTCGTGTACGACAATTCAATACAATCTTTTTTACTGATTTGTCATCATAACTAAAGTTGAAATATCATCTTCTAATCCAATAAAAAGAATTTTTACTGTTCACGAGCTAAGTAACGATTGAAGAAAATCAGCGATAAACTATAAACGATTATATTATGAAATACCGAATTGAAAAGGATACCATGGGAGAAGTTAAAATACCTGCCAATCAATATTGGGGTGCCCAAACCGAACGCTCTCGAAATAATTTCAAAATTGGCCCTAGTGGCTCTATGCCGTATGAAATCATTAAAGGATTTGCTTTATTAAAAAAAGCAGCCGCTTATGCCAATTCTGACTTAGGAATACTAGACATTGAAAAAAGAAAGGCTATCGCCCAAGTTTGCGACGAAATATTAAATGACCAATTAACAGACCAATTTCCGTTAGTCATTTGGCAAACCGGTTCCGGTACACAAACCAATATGAATGTAAATGAAGTAATTGCTAACAGAGCTCAAGTTTTAGCCGGACTCAAAATAGGTGAAAACGAACCTATTCTTAAAGCCAACGATGAAGTGAACCAATCGCAATCATCGAACGATACTTTTCCAACAGCCATGCATATAGCCGCATATAATATACTGATAAAAATAACCATTCCGGGTATTGAAAAGCTACGTGATACACTCCATAATAAGGCTCTTGCGTATAAAGATGTTGTCAAAATAGGAAGAACACATCTTATGGATGCCACTCCTTTAACTTTAGGACAAGAACTTTCCGGCTATGTTGCCCAATTGGATTATGGCTTAAAAGCATTAAAGAATACTTTGCCACACTTAGCAGAAATAGCATTAGGCGGAACAGCTGTAGGTACCGGATTAAATGCACCTGCAGGCTATGACGTCAAAGTAGCTGAATATATTACACAATTTACTGGCTATCCCTTTAAAACTGCTCCTAACAAATTTGAAGCGCTAGCGTCTCATGATGCCATTGTAGCTACACATAGTGCTCTTAAACAATTAGCTGTCGCTTTAAACAAAATTGCCAATGACATTAGACTGTTAGCCTCAGGGCCACGCTCGGGTATTGGAGAAATTCTGATTCCCGAAAACGAACCGGGTTCCTCCATTATGCCGGGAAAAGTCAATCCAACACAGTGCGAAGCTCTAACTATGGTTTGCGCACAAGTTTTGGGCAACGATGTTACTATTTCCATCGCAGGAATGCAAGGTCATTTAGAATTAAACGTTTACAAACCGGTAATTGCTGCCAATTTTTTACAATCTGCCCGACTGTTAGGTGAAGCAAGTTTGTCCTTTGAAGAAAACTGCATAAAAGGGATTGAACCAAACTACAAACGGATCAAAGAATTAGTGAATCATTCTCTCATGTTAGTAACAGCCTTAAATGCTAAAATCGGTTATTATAAATCGGCTGAAATTGCCCAGAGTGCTCATAAAAATGGTACTACTCTCAAAGAAGAAGCAATTCGGTTGGGTTATGTTTCTGCAGAAGATTTTGAGCAATGGGTCAAACCCGAAGACATGGTATAAATTAAAAAACCCGGTTTAGAGCCGGGTTTTTCGTGATCTGTCAAAATCAAACAAAACAATAATCAAACTATTTTTTCATAAACATGTTAGTGTAATATTTTTTTCCGTTTTCAGGATTAATGGTAACAGAGATACCCAAGTGTGTGTAGTCACCTTCAATGTTGGCTTTGTGAGACGGACTATTAAGCCAAGCACTCATAGCACTCTCAGCCGTTTGATAGTTGTAAGCAATGTTCTCACCTACTCTTTCTGCACCTAGTACGC
>NZ_JANJUQ010000009.1 GCF_024710485.1 Flavobacterium sp. | reverse complement strand
AGGTTTGGCGTTTGGCCGATAAAAATGGAAAAGTAATATCAAAAACCGAATTTGATTCTATTGGTAAAAGTTTGTTTTCCTACATAGTTAAAAAAAATGACAAGTATGGTGTTTTAAATTACAATGGAGAAGTTGTAGTTCCGATAAACCAGACTAAAATACTGTATGCCAACACTGAATCGGGTTATGCTTTAGTACAAAACAACTCGCAAAAACTACTATTGTTGATTATCAATAAAGCGAACTACATCGATTTTGACAATATTGTTTTGTATCAAAATGCGGCTGTACTTCATAAAAACGGAAAGCAGGCATTATTAGTCAACGATAAGTTAATTGCCGATTTTGAATACGATAACATATCCATAGACGGTAAAAACATTGCGGAGCAATCTTATTTTAAAAAGACATTGGAGCAAAGACATTATCTTGAATTTAGAGAAGCACAACCGGTTTTTATTCTTGAAAAAGACAAGAAATTCGGGGTAATTGCCGATAACCAATGGCTTTATCCGATTGGTTTAGCTAAAGTGTTTCGAGATAGTTTCAGAAGATTACTCATAGTACAACAAGACAAACACAAAGGTGTATATTTCATAAGTTCCAAATACAAAACGGACATTGTTTATGATGATATTCATTTCGATGGCATGGAATTCATCGAAATAAAGCAAAACCAATTGTCGGGTATGGTTGATTACCAATGGAAGACGATTATTCCAATTGAGTACGATGACATTCAAGTGCAAGCCTTTAACAGCGGTTTTAAAGTTTTTAAAAATAAAAAAGAAGGCTGGAAGGATAAAAAAGGACAAGTTATCATTCCGGTAGTGTACGATGAAGTTGACGACTTTAACGGCTTTAGCGGCGAATCGTTTAAAAATCTTTTGAAAGTTAAAATAGGGGAGAACTATGGGGTGGTAGATAGAGCCAACAAAATTATTCTTCCTATTGTATTCGATATTATTTTTGAGCGCAATGATTTTATAGGCGGCAGAACAAAAGAGGGAAAATACGGTTTATACAAAAATGACGGTACTGTAATATTGGAACCTGAATTCGATTTTATCTTCGAGTCTGTTGCTGAAAAAACAAAATTACTTTTCGCACCCAAGAATAAAGTATATACGATAATTGGAAAATCGGGTAATGTAATTTTTAACAATTCGATTAAAAAGTACGATTACCTTGAAGATGAATACAAATTGGTCAATCCGTTACTTGACGGTAAAAGTTCCTTTTTGCGAATGGAAACTACCGATAATAAGTTTGGCATATTTGATGAGAGAAGTGAAAAGCTTTGTCTGCCGTTTGATTATGACGGCATTTTGCAAAAAGTGTATGTAAACGAAACCACTTATTTCATTGCTAAAAAAGGAAAGAAATTGGGCGTAGTTGATAATTTAAACAAAGTAGTTATTCCGTTTAACTACGACGATTTGAGTTTTGACTTGCTGTATGCCAACGCACCAAACCAATTGATTATTCCGGCTAAAAAAGGAAAAAAATACGGATTAATTGACTTTACTAATAAAGTATTAGTGCCCTTCACTTATGATTATTTGCAAAGGGTTTGTACCACAGAACCGCTGTTCAAATCCATGTTAAATAAAAAATACCGTTTGATGGATAGCTCGGGTAAAATACTTACATCGGCTACCTTTGATGATATGGCCAACTTTGAAAACGGCGAAGCCTTAACCTTTAACCAAGGTACAATGAAATTAATTTCTACAAAAGGACAGTTCATGGGCGAACAGCAAACAATGACTATGCACCAAGGCTATCAAACTTTTGAAGATTTAAAACAAGCATTGATTGCTGCCTTAGACAGTCCGGATGATACTTTACTGATGGACTTTTGTTTGAAAATAGCACCATCCAAACACATACTGTACCATTTAAAAAACAATATTTTCGACAATTCATCCATGGCTTACGGACCAACACAGGAGCAGATTGCCAAACAGTATTACAGAGAATTGTACCGGTTTAAAAAGCGAGATTGGAATTCGGAATATTACAGAAAATCGTCACTCACCCAAACCAACGATTACACCATTTTTGACGGTGAAGGTTTGGTTACCAATAAAAGAACAACCGATTGGGCCTTTGGCGATACCCGATTTATGGAGAAGTTGTTGCGCAATGCCATTAAAATAAACGGCTATTGGATTAGTACTTATTTTATGAAAAGATATTTCAGTATTGAAGAGTATTAATTACTAAACAAATCTATTTTGACCAAAAAGAATTATACCCGTTACAATTTTCATTCTCATACTTTTTGTATCTGGAAAGAAGTGCCTTTTGAGGAAATTAAAGACTTAAAAATTAATTATACGAGTCAATCCGGCAGCCGATATATTTTTACCGAAAGCGGCTTGTATCGTATTTCCAACCATTGGGGCAGAGTAGCTAATTGTCATTGGCGACTTACACCACTGGAAACATTTAAAAGTCAAAATACAACTGTAGCTTTTGCAAATTGGGGCGATTTTTATGCTAACGACGATACTTCAAAACTCTTTTATATTAAAATCGATTGGGAAACAGAAGATGCTAACTTTTACCACAAACAAACAGCACAGGCTAACGAAACTGTAATCTTGCGCAACGCTAAAGAAACGGCTAAAACCATCCGAATCATTAAAGAAGTACTGTCGGAAGAAGATTGGGCTAAATACTTAAAATACGATGATTTAAACCAACTGAGACATGAAGTAGTCACAGCATTGGTCAATACTTCAAAAACATTTTTGCAAGTTAAAAAAGACTATCTGTAATAAGAATTGATTAAGGAGTTACTTCTATCAATTGCAACTGACTTTTAAGGCGTTCTATCAGCATATTCATCATGCGTTTATTTAGATTGGAAGAGTTCTGAATGTATTCGGCATACTCTTCCAAAGTAAAAAATGCAATAACCATTCCTTTTAGTGAATTTCTGAATTTAATATCCCTTTGGATGACATTTTCTATATAGGACAGTTTTTTCTCCGGACTCAACGAAAAAAACACATTTTTTTGTTTGATAGCATAATTGATAAAAACCTGAATAAACAAATCGTTTTGCAATTTTAAAATAGGGCGTAGGGTTCGGTTTTGAAATATTTCTTCTGAAGAGGATTGACTGTTAATTGTTCCTAAAGATTCTCCTCGTAATTCAAGAACGGTAGTGTCTCTGACTTCCATAATTAGCTTTTGTTAATGGTGTTTATGTTCAGTGAAGCGAACTGATAAGTGGAAAGTCTGGCAGACAGTCAAGTTATCAATAAATTAAAGTTATAAAAAAACCTCTGTCGAAAAACAGAGGCTTTTTATAGTTATTAATAATCTGATGTTAATTATTCAATTTGAAAACTACTTTACGAACTAAGCGTTTAGCGTATTCAGAATTTTTATCCACCGAACTGTCAATTCCGGCACCTTTGGCTGTTAACCTTGATGGGCTGATTCCGGCTTTAATCAAGATAGCCTTAACATTTTCAGCTCTGGCTGCTGCCAATTTTTCGTTTTTAGCAGAATTACCTACTTCGTCAGCATAACCTGAAATTTCAACGCTAGCATTCGGGTTGTTTCTTAGGTAATTCAAGATAAAACCAATATTATCTGAAGAAGAAGGATTTGGCATAGATACTGCTTTGTCAAAGTAAACAGCAATGTAACCATCATTAATCAATTGTTCAATCATGCCTTTTGACAATACCGTGTTATTGTTGTTTGTGATAGAACTGTCAACGTATTTTTCAAGCTCATCTGGAATACCATTAGTGTTTTTGTCAACCATTCTTCCTTTAGTATCTACTGCTACACCTGCAATCGAATTGTTTTCTACGTCAAGGTAATCCGGCACACCATCTTTATCAGAATCGTTCATCAAAGTTTCAATTTCACCGATACGGCTGTTCAGTTCTTTCATTTCCTTATCTTTCTTGTCTTGGATGATAGCCCAATCTCCATGGATTTTCTCACTTCCGAAAGAGTAAGAAATCCCTAAAGAGGTAACAACCATTTGACCGGATAAGTTGTTTAAGTTATCAGAGTAGGAACCATCCCAGTTAAAATGTTGTCTGTAGTTATTAGCTACACTAAAATCCCCAAAAATGGCTATATTATCTGTAATTCTGAATAGAGGAGAAAACCCTACAACCAAGCCACCGTTGTATTCTGTTACATTATAATTTTGATTATTGCCAAGGGTATTTTTAGTTTTAGAAGTCATTCTGGACAACTGAAGACCTCCATGTAGTAATAAACCAAAACGACCGGCAGATTCTTGTAAATTAAACAATCGTATAGCATTTACAACACCTTGGAAACCAAAACGATATTGCACCATTTTAAAGTCTAAACTACCGCTTCCACTTTCGTTGTTAAATTCTTCATAGTTCAGGTCAGCTTTAACACCAAAGGTTGGACTGATCATATAACGACCTGCTATACCAAAACTGTTGGCTTGTAATCTACCGAAGAATTTTTCAGGATTACTGGAAAAGTAACCGTCTTTATAGGGTCTGACTCCTTTACCTTGCCCAACTGAAAGTTCAATAGACCATTTATTGTAACTGTCACCCATAATACCGGTAGTATCAACGGCTACCTGTGCATTGGCAGATAAAATAGAAATGAATGTTAGTAATGATAGTAGGCTTTTTTTCATATTTGAGATTTTAATATACTTCTTTAAATGTTAAAATTATACAAATATATGTGTTTACATTTAATAATCAACTTTTTTTGATTATTATGACCTCATGATAACGAAGGGTATAATTATCCTAACTCAAGAAATCGATTTCGGTTAAGTATATACTAAATCAAAACTATTACAAAGATTTAAGCCGTAATTTTGTTCTGAAAAAATAGAAAATCATGAGATTTCACACCAGAAAATGGGTAAAACCGGAAGACTTAAATCCGAATAGCACTTTATTCGGAGGCAGATTGTTAGCTTGGATCGATGAAGAATTAGCCTTGTATTCCATCATTCAGTTGGAAAACCCAAAGATTGTTACCAAACACATGTCGGAAATCAATTTCAGAAGCTCAGCTAAACAAGGTGATATTGTTGAAATAGGTATCGATGTGGTAAAGTTTGGTCATACCTCAATCACACTAACTTGTCAAGTAAGAAATATGATGACGCGTGAAATAATCATTACCATTGATACTATCACTATGGTTAGTTTGGGTGCCGACGGAAAACCAAAAGCACACGGGAAAACTCAAATAGAATACATCAAAGACCGATTAGGGTAATTAGTTTACAAAATCGTTTTTACCGGACGGCATTTCGTAAATTTCCAAGTCAAAATAGGGAATAGCCGCAAAGATATGATCGAATATATCAGCCATAATGTATTCGTAGTTTTCAAATCGTTTGTCATTGGAAAACGCATAAATTTCCAAAGGAATGCCTTGCGGAGTTGGTTGCAACTGACGACAAAGTAAAATCATATCTTTATTCAAGCCGGGATGCTGACTCAGATACTGCGTAATGTATTTTCGGAATAAGCCAAAATTGGTCATGTTGCGGCCATTAATCAACAAACTTTTATCTATATCGTGACTGGTATTGAATTTGTTAATTTCTGATTGTCTGACATCTATATATTTGGTAATCAATTGAATTCTTTTCAATTCTTCTAATTCGGTTTCCTTTAAAAAACGAATACCCTGTGCTTTAATCAAAATGTGTCTTTTGATTCGTCTTCCTCTGGAATCCAGCATACCGCGCCAGTTTCTGAAGGAATCCGAAATCAAACTATAAGTCGGAATTGTGGTAGTAGTATTGTCAAAGTTTCGCACTTTAACAGTAGCCAAATTGATTTCGACAACATCACCATCGGCACCAAATTTGTCAAAAGTAATCCAATCGCCAATCCGAACCATATCGTTTAAAGAAACTTGAACACTGGCAACAAAACCTAAAATAGTATCTCTGAAAATCAAAATGATGATGGCAGATACAGCTCCGAAAGTTCCCAACATGGCATTGGTACTTATGTCGAATATCTTAGACACAATTACGATAAACCCGAATATCCATAGGATAATCATAATTACCTGAATGTAACTGTCGATAGGTTTGTCGCTAAAGGAAGGATTGGTTTTTAAATGATCGCGAAACGCGTGCAAGATGGTTTTGATAATCCACAAACTCAATAATACAATATAAATGGCTATCAATTTTCCGAATATGTCTTCCCAATACACAAAATTTTGCAAAATGATAGGCACCGATTTGTATACAAAAAGCAGCGGAATCAAATGCGAAATGTACTTAGCGGTTTTGTTGGAAACTAAAAAGTTGTCAAAACGGGTTTTAGTTCTTCGGGCTATGATAATCAAGGCTCTAACCAAAACATATCGGAAAACCGTGAAAATTATGTAGGCAATTAGGGTCAGGACCACTATATTGATGGCCAAACTCAAATAAGCCGATAAAGTCTCTCCAAAGTCCAATTTTTTGAACAAAGGATAACTCCACCCGAAAATGTTCTCCACCAGTTTATGCATTCTTTATATATTTTTTCTCCACGTAAAAAGTAGCAAAAGGCAACAATGAAGCAAACTGAACAATGAAAAAATCTTTCAAACTCCATTTTTGCTCCTCTCGAATCAAAATCGCCAAAAGTACGTAACCCATAAACAATAATCCGTGAGCCATGCCAACCGGAAACAATAGTGTTTTATACAAATCCATGTTGGTAGGTTTTATGACCAACATATTAAAAAATAAAACCAAATAGGAAACGCCTTCAGCGATGGCAACGAACTTGAAAAATTTTGTCATGATAATAGCAATTTGCCACAAAATTAAGTAATAAGATGGTAAACCACCTAAAAAGAACTTACATTTGTTTTTTAACTAAAAATGAGCAAAAGAGATTTAAAAAAATACCTGACCGAATTGTCGAAAGAACAGCTGGAGGAACAGTTATTAGAGCTTTATGACAAGTTTAGCGATGTGAAAGTATATTACGATTTTGCATTTCATCCCAATGAAGAAAAACTGATTCGCGAAGCCAAATTTAAAATCTCCAACGAATACTTTCCGGTCAGAGGTAAAAAACCGAAAATGCGACGTTCTGTAGCTCAAAAATTCATCAAACATTTTAGAACGTTAGGCGTAGATGTTTTTTTAGTGGCTGATTTGATGTTGTATAATCTTGAAATAGCTCAAACGCTATCGGCTGAAAAAACCATCAAACAGGAAGTTTTTTACAAAAGCATGCTTTCGTCTTTCCAACAAGCCGTTGCTTTCCTAATTGAACACGGTATTTTAAGCGAATTTTATGATAGAGTAGTGGCTGTTAAAGAAGAAACTGTGACTCAAAATTGGTTCAATCAATATGATTTTACGGCAGTTACGGAACGACTCGAATATTAAATTTTAGTTATTTACCATAATTCATGATGCGATAACTCTTTTTTAGCTGTACTTTTGCAAAATTGTACTAATCGTTATGTCTCAGAAAGATTTAAAGGTAGAAATTGAAGAAAAAAAGGAGCTTTACGACTACCAAAAGGGAGATATTGACAAAATTTTTGAGCGTTTAGACAACGCACCAAACGATTACCATTTGTTGTACCAATTGCCAACCGGCGGTGGAAAAACAGTTATTTTCTCCGAAATTGTTCGCCGTTATTTATCCAAACACAATAAAAAAGTAGTGGTACTGACGCATCGAATTGAGCTGTGCAAACAAACGTCAAAAATGCTCAAAGGTTTCGATGTCAAAAATAAAATCATCAACAGCAACATTAAAGAATTACCGGATCAAGACGAGTATTCTTGTTTTGTAGCGATGGTGGAAACGCTTAAAAATCGCCTAAACGATGAGAAATTGATGATTGATAATGTCGGTTTAGTGATTATCGATGAAGCGCATTACAATTCTTTCCGAAAATTATTCAGTCAGTTCAAAAATTCCTTTATTTTAGGTGTAACAGCAACACCATTGAGTTCGAATATCAAGTTGCCGATGCATCAAAATTACGATGAATTAATCGTAGGCGATACCATACAATCGTTAATTGACAACGGATTTTTAGCCCGAGCTACTACGTATAGTTATGACGTAGGCTTGACTTCGCTTAAAGTTGGAATTAACGGTGACTATACGGTGAAATCGTCTGATGATTTGTACATGAATATGGTCATGCAGGAGAAATTGTTACATGCATACACAGAGAAATCATTGGGTAAAAAGACCTTGATTTTTAATAACGGTATCAATACATCATTATATGTTTATGATACTTTCAAAGAAGCCGGATTTCCCATCAAACATCTTGACAATACCACATCAGCTGAAGATCGTAAAGATATTTTGCAATGGTTCAAAAAAACACCGGATGCTATTTTAACTTCAGTTGGCATTTTAACCACCGGATTTGACGAACCTACAGTAGAAAGTATCATTTTGAATCGCGCTACCAAATCGTTGACGTTATATTTTCAAATGATTGGTCGTGGCTCGCGTAAATTGCCGCATAAAGATGAATTTACGGTTATCGACCTAGGTAACAATGCTTTGCGATTCGGTTTATGGAATGATCCTGTCGATTGGCAGCACATTTTCAAATCGCCGGAATATTATTTGGAAAGCTTACGAGATGATGCCGAAATCGAATTGAATTTCAAATATACCATGCCGGAAGCCATTCGTAAAATGTTTGCCAAAACAGCTGACGTTTCTATGGATATTGAAGCCGAATTTAAAAAAATTACTGCTCAAAATTTACGTTCCAAAGAAGTGATTGAGCGTTCTATAAATCAGCACGCCTCAATGTGTGTTGAAAATGCCGAAGATTTGTACGGAGCCAGAATGTTATCTAAATTGTTAAATGATGATATTGAAAGCCGCATAAAACGTTATGTAAGTTGTTTGGGTAAAACCAGCAAAAACTATCGTGAATGGCTCATTGAGGATTATAAAACCAAATTAAGCTTAGCCATTGGTAAAAAGTACAGAGAACTAAATTTTTAAATGTATTATTTATTTAAGCTTTATAATAGTTTGTTTTACAATAATATAAGTTTCTAAGTATTTAAGATTAAAGCTGTACATTTTATAAACTATAATTTATATTATGTAAAATAGAAAATTTAAGGATTGTACTTTATTGATACACTTATAGTTTTCAAATGTTTTTAACAATGACCCTATCATGCGGAAACCTTTAGTATTTTTGCCATGGTATTTGTGTTTTCTAAAAATGTATTTATGAGTAATTCTGTCGCCGAAAATATTGCTAACTTTTTGAAAGATTATCCGCCATTTAATTATTTGCGTCACGACGAGTTGATTCAAGTCGCCACCAATATTGGCGTAGTTAATTTAGATAAGCATAAAACTTTGTTTAAAGTTGATGATAAATTACACGATAGTTTTTATGTAGTGGCTTCCGGGGTCATCAATCTATCCGTAATTGCAGATGCCGAAGAAACATTATTGAATAAATGTTACCCAGGAGATGTTTTTGGTTTGCGTCCTTTCTTTGCCAAAAACAATTACATGATGACCGCTAAAGCTCGCGAAGACAGTATTGTATATGCCATTCCTATTGCTGTATTCAAACCTTTTGTAGCACAAAATCCACAAGTTTTAGACTTCTTATTGGAAAGTTTTGCCACCAATACGCGTAATCCTTTTGATAAAGAAAATCGTGGAAAACTCATTACCGACAATGTTTATACTGAAAATCAATCCAATGAAATTCAGTACTTTCAATCATTGGCCTACAACAAAACACCATTAAAAGTTACAGCAACAATGATAGTTAAAGATGTAGCTCAGTTGATGACCGAAAACTTAATCGACAGTGCCATCATCATTGATCAAAACAGCCCGCTGGGCATTGTAACCGATACCGATTTCAGAACTAAAATTGCCAATGGTCGCTTCCCTATTACCACTAGTATTGATAAAATAATGTCGGTGCCGGTTATCACAGTTCCGGAAAATGTTTCTGTTGCCGAGGCTCAACTATTATTATTAAAGCATAATGTAAGTCATCTTTGCGTAACTATCGATGGTTCAGATAAATCAGAAGTTAAAGGAATCATTTCAGAACATGATTTAATTGTAGCTCAAGCCAATAATCCGGGTGTTTTAATTAAAGAAATCAAACGTTCCTTATCGCCTAAAGAATTAAAATTAGTTCGTGAAAAACTAACAGACTTGATTCAGAGTTCGATTGCTAAAAACATTCCGTTACCACATATCTATAATATTACGGGGGAGATTATTACCGCTATTATCAGACGTTCGGTGGAATTGGCTATTTTGGATTTGGGTTCTCCTCCATCGCGTTTTGCATGGTTGAGTATTGGGAGTCAAGGTCGAAAAGAACAGTTGTTGCTAACCGACCAAGACAGTATTTTAATTTTTGAAGATGTGGCTCCCGAAAAATACCGTGATGTAAAAGATTATTTCTTAAAACTATCCAAAAGAACTACGGCAATTTTAGAAAAAGTAGGTTATCAATACTGTCCGAACGGTCACATGGCCAGCAATATGCTTTGGTGCAAATCACTGAGCGATTGGATCAAACAATATAACAATTGGATGAAGATGCCGGGCGAAAAATCTAACGACATCAGCAGTATCTTTTTTGATTATGAAATTGCCTTTGGTGAAGGGAAAATTGAGGATATTATAGCTGATTTGATTGCTGCAAATGCCAAAAACAATGCGCTTTTCTTTGATTATTTAGGTAATGATGCTTTGCGCAAAAATCCGCCTTTAAACTTCTTCAAGAAATTTAATGTAGAAGAAGAAGGCGAACACAAAGGGAAATTCGACATCAAAAACCGTGGCATTATGCCATTAGTTGACGGAGCGCGCCTGTTTGCCTTAAGTATGAATTTACGAGGGATCAACAACACCTATTCCCGATTCAAACAGTTGGCTTTGGTGGATCCGAAATTTTCAGAGATTTACTTGAACTGTGCCGATGCCTTTTTAATTTTATCGAAGTTCAGAACTTTAGAAGGTTTAAAAAATGATAGTTCGGGCGATTTAATTAACATAGACGAATTGAGCAAAGTGGAACGCGAACGACTCAAAAATGCACTCTCTCCAATGAAAGATTTGGAAGAGCTGATTAAAGATAAATTTCAATTAACACAATTCTCCTAACATGCTGGATTGGATTAAAAACATCAATAAAGAATATCCCGATTTTTGGAAAGCGTATTTGGCTAAGTTTGAAACCAAATCCAATCGCTATGTCGTTTTAAGTACTGAAACTACAGGTTTAAACCCGAAGAAAGATGTGATTTTATCTTTTGGCGCTTTTGGTGTGGTAAACGATATGATTAAAATTGGAGACAACTTTGAAGTAATCATTTTGCAATACAAATATTTACACGATAACGGTTTGTCAAACGAATTTTTAATTGAAAGTAAGTTGCCAAAGTTGGCCGAACCTCAGGCAATACAATCTTTAGTGGAGTACATTGGAAACTCTGTTTTGGTTGGTCATCGTATTCATTTCGATATTGAACTCATAAATGAAGCCCTCGAAAAAATGTCCTGCGGTAAATTAAAGAATGAAGCCCTCGACATTGAAATCATGCATCAAAAACATTTGGATGTGACCAACAAAACGTTTTCTATTGAAGATATGGTAAAGCATTATAAATTACCTTTAAGCGAGAAGAACTCCGCTTCCGACGATGCTTATGCTATAGGATTGTTGTTTTTAAAACTCAAAACACTATTAGGATTCAAATAAAAAACCCGGTTTAGAGCCGGGTTTTTCGTGATCTGTCAAAATCAAACAAAACAATAATCAAACTATTTTTTCATAAACATGTTAGTGTAATATTTTTTTCCGTTTTCAGGGTTAATGCTAACAGAGATACCCAAGTGTGTGTAGTCACCTTCAATGTTGGCTTTGTGAGACGGACTATTAAGCCAAGCACTCATAGCACTCTCAGCCGTTTGATAGTTGTAAGCAATGTTCTCACCTACTCTTTCTGCACCTAGTACGC
>NZ_JANJUQ010000004.1 GCF_024710485.1 Flavobacterium sp. | reverse complement strand
TGTACCAAAAGAAACAAAACGACCGTGAAAACTGGAACATGATTGATTCCTCTTTCATTACCACTTTGCCGGATACTTGGGCCATCAACAAACGATTTGTAATGCTGGCTGTAAACCGTTGGAACGACACTTACGAAAGGGTATTATTGGGCGGAATGACTTGCGACAGCGACGATTATTACAACTCCGAGCAACACATGAACGCCGTATACTTACCCAAATACAACAAGGAAAAACCGTTGTATATCGGTTTCTTCAATACCGGAGCGTATCAGGAAACCATCGGAGGATTTGGCGGATTGCACCACTGTTTGATTCCGCAACCCAAACACATCTTAATCGACAGAGATGAAAACGGTATCTTGGCCACCGAAGTATTTTCGGAACAACAAAGCTCGGAAGATGTCTTGAGAATCTTGGGTTACGACCAATAAACATTCAATAAAAAATCAGTTTTTATTTATAATAATTTTTTAAAAAGAGTTTGATGGTTTAAAAAAAAGAGTTTTCTTTGAACCATCAACTACAAACAACAAATCACCATGAGTAAAGGACCTATCAGTCAGTTCATAGAGAAAAACTACCTTCACTTCAATGCCGCAGCTTTAGTTGATGCTGCCAAAGGCTACGAAGAGCACCTACTGGAAAATGGAAAAATGATGATTACTTTAGCCGGCGCTATGAGTACAGCCGAGTTAGGAAAATCATTAGCAGAAATGATCCGTCAAGATAAAGTACATATCATTTCTTGTACCGGTGCCAACTTAGAAGAAGACATCATGAACTTGGTAGCGCACAATTCTTATAAAAGAGTGCCTAACTACCGTGACTTATCGCCACAAGAGGAATGGGATTTGTTGGAAAACCACTATAACCGTGTAACCGACACCTGTATTCCTGAAGAAGAAGCTTTCCGCAGATTGCAATCGCACTTATACGACATTTGGCACAATGCCGATTCTAAAGGCGAGCGTTATTTCCCGCACGAATTCATGTATCAAATGATCAATTCCGGTGTATTACAACAGTACTACGAAATTGACCCTAAAGATTCATGGATGGTAGCTGCTGCCGAGAAAAACCTACCGATTGTAGTTCCGGGTTGGGAAGACAGTACCATGGGGAACATTTTTGCTTCTTACTGTATTAAAGGCACTTTCAAACCAACCACAATGAAAAGCGGTATTGAATACATGATGTGGTTAGCCGATTGGTACACCAATAACAGTAGCGGAAAAGGCGTTGGATTCTTCCAAATTGGTGGTGGAATTGCGGGCGACTTCCCTATTTGTGTAGTACCGATGTTATACCAAGATATGGAAATGCACGACGTTCCGTTTTGGAGCTACTTCTGTCAAATTTCAGATTCAACTACAAGTTACGGTTCCTATTCGGGAGCTGTCCCTAATGAAAAAATCACTTGGGGCAAACTTGACATACATACCCCCAAATTTATTATCGAATCGGATGCCACTATTGTTGCACCATTAATTTTTGCTTACTTACTGGATTTATAAAAGATTTTTTTATGAGAAGAATTATTGTAGATTATGCTAAACTCACCGGAGACATTCTGAACCTATTGGTGGAAAAATTCCCTGAAGGCTATGACGACACCGATATCATTCGCTTTAGAAATGCCCAAAACGAATTGGTAGAAGCCGTTGAAGTTCGTACAGAAGACACCATTTACTTAGTGAAAGTGAGTACCAAATTAGCTAGTCGAATGGAGAAATTTGATGAAGAAGAAGACATCGATGCTGTAGTAGAACCTATCGAACCTATTAAAGGTTTGGATTTGGACGACGACGATTTGCCTTCGGATGATGACGATGTGGAGATTGATCCGTTAAAAGACAAAGGCGGTTCCGACGATGATGACGATGATGATGCTGACGAGGACGACTTTGCCGATTCAGATAACTTTGAAGACGACGACGAAGAATAAACAATAAGTACGTAATTTGATGTACGATATACAAAGTAAAACTCCCAATTTCTAATTGAAATCGGGAGTTTTTTTATAGCTACACATTTTTTGCTGAATAATTCGTAATTCGTAATTACAAATATCTTTCCTCAAACACGCGTTGATGGTGGTTTTGATGTCCAATGATGGTAAATCCTAAAGCACGCACCGACATTGGCTTGTTGGAGGCAATTCCTTTGCGCAACAATTCTTCCACATTGAATGTTTTGAACAAGGTTAATGTAGCTTGTCGAACCACTAACAATTCCGTCAATAAATCTTGAATACTGCGGCTGTTGGCTCTAGCTTCATCTACATAATCATTCTCCTCAAAACCCGGCAATTCGGTTTTATCGTTTCGGGCAAAACGCAAAGCACGGTAAGCAAAAATACGCTCGGCATCAATTAAGTGTTGCAAGATATCTTTAATCGTCCATTTGCCTTCAGCGTAGCGATAGTCAAATTTGTCCATCGGAATTTCGCGGACAAACTTCACCAAGCGATGGACAGAGATTTCCAATTCTTCGGTCAAAGTATATTCTTCGGTTACGGTGTTGATGTAAGTAGCGTAAAAGTCGGCATACTCATCGGCATTCAATTGTGTTTTTTTCATAGATTTTAAGCGGAATTACGACTCGCATTGGTATTGCCAAATAACGAGCGCGTTACTAATTTTTCATAAATACGGATTAACTGTTCGTCAACTTCCGGGTGGTTTTTCAACTGATGGATTTGTGTCGAAGCGTATTGTTGTATCGTCAACAACGGCAATACTATTTGCTCTCGCATCACGATGGAGGCTTTACCGTCGGGATAGTTTTGCATCAATTCGTTATGACCGGCAATTTTTAATAACAAGCGTTTGGTTTCCAAAAACTCATCGTATATAATCTGCCAAAAACCACCAAACTCAGCATCGTCTTTCATGTAAGCGGTTAGCGAAAAATTACTTTTGGCCAGCGACATCATACTGTTTTCTAACAAAGTCCTAAAGAAAAGCGAATTGTGATACAAGGCTTGCACTTCTTCCCAACGGTTAGCGGTTTCAAAATATTTTAAGGCCGTACCAACGCCAAAAAATCCGGGTACATTTTGCTTCAACTGACTCCAAGAACTCACAAAAGGGATGGCGCGTAAATCGGCAAAATCCAATTGCTCATCCGTATTGCGTTTGGACGGTCGGCTACCGATATTGGTTTTCGAATAATACTTTAGCGTACTCATTTGTTCGAGGTACGGGATAAACTTCGGATGGTTTTTAAAATCGACGTACTTGTCGTAGGCTATTTGCGACAAACTATCAATAATCGCTTTTTCGGCATCCGACAAATCGTTTTCGTTTTCGTTAAAAATCTGATTGGCGACGCCGGCACTCAACAAATTTTCCAAATTATAGCGACAAGAATCCAAAGTCCCGAAATTAGAACTGATGGTTTGCCCTTGCACTGTGAGTTGAATTTCTTGATTTTCAATAGTAGAACCCAACGAAGCATAAAACTTATGGGTTTTGCCGCCGCCACGAGCCGGTGGTCCGCCGCGGCCATCGAAGAAAATCACTTTGATGCCGTACTCACGAGACACTTGGGTAATCCTTTCTTTGGCTTTAAAAATACTCCAGTTGGCCATTAAATAACCGCCGTCTTTGGTACCGTCGGAAAAGCCGAGCATCACGATTTGTTTGCTTTTGCGTTCCTGCAAATGCTGGCGATACACGCTATTTCGATACAATTGTTCCATAATCGTATGCGCGTTTTGCAAATCATCAACCGATTCAAATAACGGCACTATATCAACCGCTGGATTTTCCCAATTCATTAAGCGAAACATGGCAAAGGTCTCGATAACGTTCAGCGCACTTTCATTGTTGCTGATGATGTATCGATTACAGCCTTTCTCACCGTTATCAGTTTGGATTTCCCGCATCAACTTGATGGTTTCTAAAGTAGTGCGCGTCATTTCGTTTTCGAAGAAATGCTGCGACAGGTCGAATTTCAAATGCGAAACCACTGCCATTTTTTCGACTTCGGTCATTTGGTCAAAATCTTCCGGAAAGCCAACCGATTTCTCTCTTTTTAATAAAGCGATAATATCAGTAAAAACCTTAGTGTGGACTTTACTGTTTTGTCGAATGTCCAAGGAAGCAAAATGGAAACCGAATTGGGTAATCTTTTGTAACAATAAATTGATGTCGTCCAAATACAATGATTGGTGTTTTTCGACCACAATATTCTTCACAATAGTGAGTTCGTTAATCAATTCTTCCAAACTGATAAAAATTTCCCCTTGAGAATAGAACACCGAACGATAAAGCTTGTATTCCAAATTGGCAATAATAGCATCGACTTCGTTAAAAGTGAGTTTGCGTTTTAAATTTCGGATGTCGAAATAATAGCATTTGAGTATGGAAGTGCGCAATCTTTTGGCGACTTTCTCGGTAATTTCAGGCGTAACAAACGGATTGCCGTCGCGGTCGCCACCGGGCCAAAAACCCAAATTCACTATAGGATTTTCAATCAAATTGCCTTCGAATAAATTTTTCTGAAGATATTGCATCATGTCGCCTATGGTTTGGTAAAACACATTTTCCAGGTACCAAAGTAAGCTTATCGCTTCGTCGAACGGCGTTGGCTTTTCTTTTTTGATAAAAGGCGTTTTACCCAATTGCGCCAATAATTGTTTGATTTTAATCAAATCGTTTACGCGAATGGCTTCTGTCAAATCGGTGATGATTCCGAGTACCGAACCCGGATAAAATTGAGTCGGATGTGCAGTTAAAACTGTTCGTACATTGAAGGTTTCCAGAAACGAAATCAGTTCTTTTCGTTTGTCTTTGGCTTCCGTTTTCTCTTTGATGTCGCGCAACGAACCACGTCCTTCCATATTATTCACTATCGGAAAAGCCGCGTCTTCAATGGCATCGAATAAAACCACTTGGCGTTCCACGTATTGGATGAACCGGAACATCAAATCGATTTTCTCCGATTCGGATGCTTTGTCTAAATATTTTTCAGCAAAGAAGTCTACAATTTGTTTGGGCGACCAGTGGTTTTTGAACCCGTTGTCGCAAACCTCGGAAAACAAAGGCAACAAAACCCCCGTATTGTCAATAGCGTCAAACGGCAAGGTGATAAACACACTGTTGTAAATATGGTATTTAGACAATACATTTTGGTTGAAACGTTCAATTTTCGGTAAAGTGTACATGGCCGGTAATTTTGGCTTAAATTAATAAAAAAACCTCAAGCTTTCACTTGAGGTTTTAAATATATTTTGAGATAAGACTAGTCTAACTCTTGAAAGATAGTGTGCATCAAACGTTTTTTATCGTTGATACTTTCCTCTAACGAAATCATGGTTTCAGTTCTGTAAACGCCTTCGATGTCGTCGATCATGAAGATTACATCTTTAGCGTGTTTGGTATCTTTCGCTCTAATTTTACAGAAGATATTAAATTTACCTGTAGTAACGTGAGCTACAGTCACATACGGAATTTCGTTGATTCTTTCTAAAACGAACTTGGTTTGTGAAGTATTGTTCAAAAATACTCCAACGTAAGCGATAAACGAATAACCTAATTTTTCATAGTCTAAAGACAATGACGAACCCATAATTATTCCGGAATCTTCCATTTTTTTCACTCTAACGTGAACAGTACCGGCAGAAATTAATAATTTCTTAGCGATATCAGTGAAAGGGATTCTGGTGTTGTCAATCAACATGTCCAAAATTTGGTGGTCTACTTCATCTAAACGAAACTTACTCATAAAACTTATCTATTGGTTTATTAAAATAACGGCACAAAAAAAATACATTTTTTCTAATAAAAAAAGTCAATTGCTAATTATTTATCAAACCATTAACAATTTTGATATTTTTTCCTAAAGAAAAATTCGCTTTTTGCTCAATATTCGGAAATCCATTTTCATCGTCTTGATATTGTTCACCGCAAGCGTCTAGCATAACATGACCAAAGTGATTTTCCAAATGGTCAATTTGAGCAATACGAGCTTCGAATTCGACTTTATTATCCTTCAGTACTTCCTTGTATTGTGCTGCAAAATTGATAATTTTTTCGTTACCATCATAATTTATCTTGACATTTTTATAAACAAAATCATAAAAAACCACTTTATTTTGCGGAATTTTTAAATAATCATCGATTTTATTGCCAACTACATCGTTTTCGTTCAAATAGTTAATTCCGGACAATAACGCTGTAAAAATAAATTTTCGGGTTTGCTCTCTTTCGTAATCGTTTTGAAAATGACCAGCTTCAAATAAAATAGTGGGCACATTCAGACTCTGAAAAGTATCGCCTATACAATTGAGATTAAAACCATCATCAAAACGACCAACCTGATTGGGAATCAGTTGTTGCAAACTAGTATTCATCGCTACAATGACATCTATGGCTTTGATTCGCGTTTCATTCATATCGCGATTGTCATTAAAAGCCGGTGCCAAAAAAGAAACTGTTGCCGGAAAACCGCTCTCACCTGCTCCAAAAATGGTTCGCTGATCATGTAAATTATAGGCATAATGCGGCTGAAAGGTTTCAAACACTTGGCGCAATACCACACTTTCCGGTTGGGTTAAATTTTGAGCATCTCGATTCAAATCGACACCATTCGCATTTTCCCGAGTATACGCTGCTGCACCATCGGGATTTACCATCGGCAACAAGCAAAAAGTAAAGGAATTCAACATAGCCTGACTTTCAGGTGTATCTGAGTGCAGAAAATGGATAAAATCAAATAACGCTTTGGTGGTAGTGCTCTCGTTGCCGTGCATTTGCGACCACATGAAGATTTTCGTTTTACCACTACCTAATAGAAGTTGGTAAATGGGTTTGCCCAACACAGACTGCCCTACTACAGCAGTTTGGTAACGACTTAAAAGCGGCTCGATATGATTGAGCGTCAAGTATCTTCCGCCTATACTGCGTTCTTGGTATTTTTGATGTAATGCTTCATAATCCATGACACAAATTTAACTAAAAAGCCTGCGCTTCGGCGAACCAAACAAAAAAACCTCCAACGCCAAAGCATCGGAGGTTTTAAAACCAAATTATATAAAAACATTATTCTCTTAACAAAAATACACTGCTTACACCGGCTTCATCACGGGAAGCAACCGGTGCTGCGTTTACATTAGCTGTCGGCAAATCGAAAGTCAATACTTTACCACCGCCAAACAAACGCTCGGCAACATAAATCTTCTTAGTCGAACTATCATAAGCCACATCCAACGGATTGCCTAACATAGTAGCAGATCCGTAGATACGAAGTTGGTTGGCTGTAGCAATAGTTCCCATATTAGCAGTATTGGCTAAAACTGTGGAGAAATTTTTAATTACAATTACTCCACCGTCGGAATCAGAAGATGCTAAACCAACATCGGTCAAAACCATAGTATCACCTCTTCGAGCATAAGTAATCCCGTGAGTTCTTACCAAGCCTTCAACAGCAACTCTTTTGCTTGGTGAAATGGCACCGTTGGCGTTTGCAAAAAAATCATTAAACACCACGACATCAGAAGTTAAATCTGCTACAGCATAAAGTGTAGTTCCCTCTAAATGGATTCCCCAAACTTTAAAATCCACAGTATAACTGTTTAACAATTGGAATCCGGTAGCAGTTTTTTGATACACCAATAATTTATTGGTATTGTTGTTTGCAGCATTCTGATCTTGAGTTACGACAACCTTGTCGCCCGAAACAGCAATTTCACGAGCATTATTAAAATCAGAAGTACTTGAAAACGTTAGTGGCAAAGTATTGGCATTATTCATGATTGTTGTTGCAATACCATCGTACAACTCTATTTTGTTGTTAGAACGTGATGCCAAGATAAATTCATCGCTGTCGCCGAAATAATAAGCACCATCAGCATCGGCAGATGCTACAGAGAAAGAATACGTCATAGGTGAAGCCAGAGACAAATCGGTGACCGAAACTTTTCCTGTGGTATTACTGGTGGTAAATAATTTAAGTTGTTTGTTCGAGGTATTGTCGTCGTTTGAGCATGAAAATAAAAAAACAGACAATAAGGACGCGGTTAGCAACGTTTTTCTCATTTTAAATAGATTTTTTGATTATGCTCTATTTACGAGAAAAGATTTCTGATGGTTTTAAAAATTAAATTGTTTTTCCGGAAATCGGCCTTGAACTCCTTTAAAATGGACTGAAATAATTTTCATGTCTGCCTCATAATTGCCGGTTGTGGTAAATGGCGCTCCGATTTTAACCTTCTTTTTTCCATAATCAAAGGCTACCGGAATAATTGGTACTCCTGCTTTGTGAGCGATAAAATAAAAACCGGTTCGAAGTTGGGTTACTTTTTTTCTAGTACCTTCGGGCGCGATGGCCATGCGGAACACTTCTCTGGAGTTAAAGACATCAACCGTAGCATCTACATTATTCTTGCCACCGCTGCGGTCTAAAGGCGCGCCACCGATACTTCTGAAATAATAGCCAAAAGGAAAAGTGAACAGTTCTTTTTTGCCCACGAAATTCATTTCCAAATTAATGATACCACGACAAAACAAACCGATAAAGAAATCGAAATTGCAGGTATGCGGCATGACCATCAATACACATTTTTTAACTTCAGGCGAAATGGTACCGATGAGTTTCCACCCCATGATTCTGAAAAAAATAAATTCGTAAAGCCTTTTTCTCATGTGGAATATTTTGCGTAAATTTAATGTTTATCTATTACTTTTGATCAAAATATTTTTGGATGTTACGCAAATTGTTCAGCTACTTTATTCCTATTATTATCCACAAGAAAAAATCTTCAATTAGCAATACGATTGAAGTCACCTGGAACAATGGTGAATTAGTAATCGACAGTAAAAACACCAATTACTCTTACGGCAGTTTACAACGCATTTTGCGCAAAGGACTAAAATACATTGGCTTTGAAAGAATCCGAAAGTTTAATAATGTACTCTTGCTGGGCGTGGCCGGCGGCAGTGTCATTAAAACGTTGGTAGAAGAAATTAAATTCAAAGGGAATATTACCGGTGTGGAAATTGATCCGGCGATGATTGAAGTAGCCAACACCTATTTCAAACTGAATGAAATTCCGAATTTAAATATTGTAATCGATGATGCTTTTGAGTTTGTACTGAAAACCAAAGAAACCTACGATTTAATTATTATTGATGTGTTTCAAGACACTACCATGCCGAACTTTTTATTTGAAGATTTCTTTATCAATCGCGTAAACTTTTTGTTGCGAAAAGACGGTTTTATTTTGTTCAATACGATGGTGATTAATGATGGTAATCGCGAACGCAATTTGAAGTATAAAAGCAAGTTTAACGGAAATTATTCATTGCGAATGTATCCTAAAGTTGAAACCCATAACGAATTATTCACCATAAAAAAATTACACTGATGGGCTTCCTGAAAAAACTGTTGATTGGGAAAGTTTCTCAAAACTTTAAACCCAAATACAACCCCATTCAACGTAGAATATTGAACATCAGAGCCATTTGGAACAACGACCATCAGGACGACAACGGTATTGAAAAAATTTTTCGTTTATTTCTCTCCATCTCACAATTGTTGTTTCCCGGAATTTATGTAAAAACCATTGCTTCCAAAATCGGATACGCCTATAAAGATTTGGCGATGGACATTTACATTTTGCTGAAAGTGGCTTTTCCTTTAGTTATTTTAATCAATGGTTGGTTGGACTATCCTATTTTGATTTGGCTATTGGTTTACCTGATTTTGGAGACTATCTTATACATTCCGACGCTGATTTTTGCTTCCGATTTATTTGCGCGTCCAAGGTCTTATAAACGCTCCATGCTGTTGTTGTTTTTCAATTATTTGGAGGTTATTGTCGCGTTCGGCGTGTTTTACAGTTTGGGTCAAAACACTAACGTTCCTTTCGCCCATTGGTCGGATGCTTTGTATTTTAGCTTGATGACTTCCAACACTATTGGGTATGGCGATTATTATCCGATAACCACTTTTGGTAAATTTTTGGCTTCAGTACAAGCCATGTTCTTTTTGTCGTTTGTGATTTTATTCCTGAATTTCTTTTCTACGAAAGTAAAATCCAAGGGCTATTTTGATATTGACAATGAAGACCATTAAAGCATTTTACGTGCTTTTTCCAAATCTTCCGGCGTATCAATACCGATGCCTACATGAGTTGTTTCGACCATTTTGATGCGTTTGCCGAATTCCAAATAACGCAATTGTTCCAGTTTTTCCGAAGCTTCTAAGGATTTCATTGGTAAATGGTAAAACGCCATCAAGGCTTCTTTGCGGAAAGCATATATCCCAACGTGTTTCATGTAACGAACACCCACATTGGTTTCTCTTGGATACGGAATCACCGAACGTGAAAAGTACAACGCAAAACCACTTTGGTCGGTCACTACTTTTACATTATTGGGATTGTTGATTTCTTCGGTATCCGTAATTTCAAACATCAGCGAAGCCAAGTCGATTTTCTTATCGAAATCGTTTCGGAACACTTCAATAACTTTGGCTAATGGTGCCGCGTTGATGAACGGTTCATCGCCTTGCACATTCACCACGATATCCACTTCTAAATTCTCCACTGCTTCAGCAATACGGTCGCTGCCACTTTCGTGTTCTTTGACGCTCATTATGGCTTTCCCGCCGTGGTTGAGGATTTCATCGTAAATTAAAATCGAATCGGTCACCACAAATACATCGTCGAACAAACCGGTATTAACGGCAGCTTCATAGGTACGAAGAATAACGGTTTTACCTCCTAAGTCCTGCATCAATTTGGCAGGAAAACGTGTGGAAGCATAACGGGCTGGAATAACGGCGATGGTTTTCATTTTGAGTTGCTGAGTTGCTGAGTGGCTAAGGTACTGAGTTTTTTTTATTTTGAGTAGCTGAGTGGCTGAGTATTTTAAAAGATTAATTACATAGCTTTTCCATAGAAACTGAGGAACTCAGCGACTTAGGAGCTCAGTCACTCAGCTACTATTCTTCAAAACTATCCTCTTTAAACCCAATCAAATACAACTTATCTTTGGCACGAGTAACTGCGGTGTACAACCATCGAATGTAATCTACATCTATGCCGTTGGGCAAATACGGTTGTTCAATAAAAACAGTATTCCATTGGCCGCCTTGCGATTTGTGGCAAGTGATGGCATAGGAAAACTTGACTTGAAGCGCGTTGAAATATTCGTTGTTTTTGACTTTCAAAAATTTGCGGTATTGCGGCTCGCCTTCGTAATCTTTCATCACTTCTTGGTAAAGTTTGTTGCTTTCTTCGTAAGTTAGCGACGGTGATTCGCTGGTAATGGTATCCAACAAAACGATGGTTTCAAATGGAATTTGATTCGGATAATCGACCATTCTGACCTTAACTTTGGCAAACTTGAAATCATACAATTCTTTGAAAGCGAAAATTTCAAGCACTTCCACAATGTCGCCATTGGCAATAAATCCGGCTTCATCGGTTTCTTTGAGCCAAAAATAATTGTTCTTCACCACCATCAAATAATCGCCTACCGACAGTTCGCTTTCCTTATCCAAAATGCGGGAACGAATTTGCTGGTTGTATTGGTTGGCTCTTTTGTTAGAACGCACTATAAAACAAGTGTCTTCTATACTGTAATTGCTGTAGGCCGAATGAATCGCGTCTTGTATGTCGTAGCCATCGGTGAGTCGAACTATGTCTTTAAACCCTTTGACTCGAAACTGAAACGCATCAAAAAAATCGCTTTTCAAAGTTTCGCGTAATTCAGTAGCGTTGTATAAGATACCCGATTTTTCCTCCTGGCGCATCACTTCATCCAATTCAATCGAAAACACTTCTTTGTGATAATGCATCGAGAGTAAATCGGTATCAAGTGCCGGACTAACATCCAATTGTACCGGAGGTAGCTGAGCGGTATCACCCAACAATATCATTTTGCAATTTTTACCATTGTACACATATGACATCAAATCGTCGAGCAACGAACCATTTTCATACAGTTTGGCTTCAGTGTTCACATCGGAGATCATAGACGATTCATCGACTATAAAAATGGTGTTGGTGTGCTTGTTGGTTTGCATGGTAAACGACAAACCGCCTTTGACTTTTTTAGGAAAATAAATCTTCTTGTGAATCGTGAATGCCGGCTTGTTCGAATAATTGGCAATGACTTTCGCAGCGCGACCGGTTGGCGCCAACAATACATATTTCTTATTGACTTCCAATAAGTTGTTGACCAAAGTAGAAATGACCGTGGTTTTTCCTGTTCCGGCGTAACCTTTCAGCACAAAAACCTGTTGCTCGTTTTTATTAGTGACAAAATCGGCGATTTGCTGTAAAAAAATATCCTGTTTTACAGTCGGCTGAAACGGAAAACGCTGGCGTAAAAGACTGTAAAATTGGCCGGTAGTCATTGGTGATAGAGAATCTGATTTGAGGCTCAAATATAACTTATTTTGATTGATGATTGTTGATTAACCAAGGAAGTTTACAGAATTTAAACGGAGGCGATTTATAATTTAAAAAGTAACAATCTTTTAATACTTTAATTTTTCAATCATTTAATTTTAGTAAGTTTGCCGAGTTCGTTTTAATCGAAAAAAATGTATCAAAACACCAGCATAACCGACAAAACTTACCGAAAGTTGGCCATTCAGGTTTCCCTGACGGGTTTGTCGTTTGCTGTTTTTGATACCATCCTCAACAAACCATTGGCTTTAAAAACCATTACTATGGGTAAAGTTAATGTGTTGTCGAAGATAGAAGATTTGTTTGCTGAGGCGTTTCAAAATCATGCCGAATTGAAAGCCGGTTACGACGAAATCCTCATCATACACAGTAATAATTTATCGACTTTTGTGCCAACGGCTTTATTTGACGAAGAATATTTGGGTAGTTATTTACAGTTCAACACCAAGGTTTTTGAAACTGATTTTTTCGCTTTCGACGAATTGCCGACTTATGAAATGAACAACGTTTACATTCCGTATGTGAATATGAACAACTACTTTATTGACCAATTTGGTACCTTCGATTACAAACACGCCCATACGATATTGGTTCAGCGAATTTTAGAATTATCGAAAAATAACGACGACCGAAAAATGTTTGTGCATGTGAGCGACAGTCATTTTGAAATTATAGTAGTGCAAAACCAGCAATTGTTGTTGTTCAATACCTTCGATTACAAAACGCCGGAAGACTTTATCTATTATATCCTATTTACTGCCGAACAACTGCAGTTGAACCCGGAACATTTTCCGTTGGAATTGCTTGGTAAAATAGCCGAAAACGATGCGCTTTACAACATCGCTTACCAATACATTCGCAACGTTTCTTTATTGGATGTCAGCAATGTGATTAACCCGTTTACCGAAGCTGAAAACCGAGAACACTTTATCTTATTACACGCATGAGAATCATCTCGGGCAAATACAAAGGCAGACGAATCATGCCTCCCAAAAACTTACCGGTTAGGCCAACTACCGATATGAGTAAAGAAGCCTTGTTTAATGTGCTGAACAACCATTTCAATTTTTCGGAATTGCAAATTCTGGAACTTTTTGCCGGAACGGGCAGCATCAGTTATGAATTCGCCTCTCGTGGCAGCGCGCCTATTTTGTGTATAGACGGCGATATGGGTTGTGTAAACTTCATCAAAAAAACAGCTAAAGAATTCGACTTCGATATTACGGCGATTAAAAGTGATGTGTTTAAGTTTTTAGAAAAACACCGCGGTACCTACGACCTTATTTTTGCCGATCCGCCTTACGGTATGTCTCAACAAGAATTTGAACAAATCATCAACTTGATTTTTGAAAACGAATTGTTAGCCGAAGAAGGCATGTTGGTAGTGGAACATTCGAAGTACACCAATTTAGAGCACACGCCGAATTATTCCTTCCAGAAAAACTATGGCGGTTCGGTGTTTAGTTTTTTTGAATTCGAGACAGAAGACGAAGACGACGAAGAAGAAGTCTAAAGTACTACAATAAGTGAACCTTAGCCCCGATAGGAATGGAAATCCTTTGGACTGAACTTATTTCAGGACAAAGATTGCAATGTATAGCGGGACAACTGGTGAAAGAAAACCTATTGGTGTGCTCGTGAAAACTCAGCTACTTTGCCTTTAATAACATCCCGATTGGCATCGGGATCAATTCAACACACCACTTTGATAAATCAAAGTTGGGTTTCATTGAAAAAAAGCAGACCTGTAAGCCGGATTCTGTCTCCACTGATGTGGTGGAGCCTTATCATTTATCTGGACTCGTTGTTGCCAACGCGTTCTAGCTTCCTACCCTTCGACAACGGACGAGTAGCCCTTAAATGCCGATATACTTGGAATTTCACCGCATAGAGTTTACCTGGTTTCACTACAGCCTTACCTGTACATACTTTCTGTTGCACTTGTCCTCATCTTTCGACGGACGGGCGTTACCCGCTATGCTACTCTGTGGTGTCCGGACTTTCCTCTCCAATTGCTTGGAGCGATAAGGCGGTCTGCGAGGCAAAGGTAGAATATTAGATATTAAATTTTAGATATTAGACATATTTAATATTTAAAATTTGATATTTGATATTTCAAAACCTATATTTGTAATCCGATTAAAATCTATGGAACAATTTGTAGTATCAGCCCGTAAGTACCGTCCGCAAACGTTTAAAGATGTTGTGGGTCAACAGGCTATTACCAATACGTTACTCAATGCCATAGAAAACAACCATTTGGCTTCTGCCCTATTATTTACCGGTCCGCGTGGTGTAGGTAAAACGACTTGTGCCCGTATCTTGGCCCGAAAAATTAACCAACCCGGTTACGATGACCCGAATGAGGATTTTGCCTTTAATGTATTTGAACTCGATGCGGCTTCCAACAACTCGGTTGACGATATTAGGAATTTGATTGACCAAGTTAGAATCCCGCCACAAACCGGACAATACAAAGTATATATCATCGACGAGGTGCACATGTTGTCGTCGGCTGCTTTCAATGCATTTTTGAAAACTTTGGAAGAACCTCCGAAACATGCCATATTCATCTTGGCTACGACAGAAAAACACAAAATCATTCCAACCATATTATCGCGTTGTCAGATTTTCGATTTCAAACGCATCACTGTTAAAGACGCTAAAGAACATTTGGCAGAAGTAGCAGCGAGTCAGGGCGTGCAATTTGAAGACGATGCCTTGCACATTATTGCGCAAAAAGCCGATGGTGCCATGCGTGATGCTTTGTCAATTTTCGACCGAGTAGTTTCGTTTTGCGGTACTAATTTAACGCGTCAAGCGGTAACGGAAAATTTGAATGTACTGGATTACGAGACGTACATTAATATGACCGATTTGTTATTGGAGAACAAAATTCCGGAAGTCTTGTTGGCTTACAACGATATTTTATCTAAAGGTTTTGACGGTCATCATTTTATTTCCGGACTGGCCTCTCATTTCAGAGATTTATTGGTGGCTAAAAACATCGCTACTCATTCGTTAATGGAAATGGGCGAAGCCGCTCAGGCGTTATACCAACAGCAATCGCAAAAAACCGATCAGGATTTTTTACTGAAAGGCATTGATTTGGCTAACGATTGTGATTTGAAATACAAAACTTCACAAAACCAACGCTTGTTGGTAGAACTTACCTTGATGCAAATTGCCTCTATCACTTTTGATGGAGAAAAAAAAAAGCTGATTTCATAATTCCGCCCACGTATTACCGCAACAATAGTTATTCCATTACAGAAGTACAAAGCACGAAGTTGGAAGTACGAAGTGAGGAAAACAAAGTTGTCTTACCGACAACCAACAACGTAGAAGTACAAAGTACAAAGTACGAAGTACAAAATGAAGAGCACAAAGTTGATGAAGTATCATTAAGTATCAACCAACAACCTACAACACACAACATACAACCGGCAACAGGACCTAAACCCGAAACCCGCAACCCGCAACCCGCAACTGTTAAAGTCTCCGCTCTTTCCCTAGCCAGTATTCGAGCCAAAAAAGAAATGGCAGAAGCGCAAAAATCGGTGGTAAAAGAAGTGCAACACTTACCTAACGAACCGTTTACCGAGACTGAAATGTTGGAGCAATGGTTGAAATATGCGCAAAGAATGGAAGACAAAGGCTACCGCATAGTTGCTTCTTTATTAACCATTAACGATCCGATTTTAGACGGTACAACTATCATTCACGAGTTGCCGAATGAGAGTTCGAAAATCGACTTTGAAAAAGAAAGACCGGAACTTTTGGGCTATTTGCGTGGTAAACTGCACAACCACGACATTCAGATTGTGGTTAAAGTAAATGAAACGTTAGTGGTCAAAAAAGCATTTACCAACCAAGACAAATACAATCGTTTGGCAGAAATCAACCCAAATTTAGAGGTGTTGAAAAAAATGTTCGACTTGGATGTTTAAATCGTACCCTGATACATCGCTTTAACAATACCATCGGCTAAACCAATCTTCGGCACATACAACTGCCGTGCACCACTCCATTTCATCGCATTTAAATACACTCGCGTCGCCGGTATGATTACGTCGGCACGGTCAGTGTTCAATGCCAATTCGGCAATTCTTTGTTCGTAGGTCAGTGAACTTAAGTATTGGTATTGTGCGTTTAGGTATAAATAGGACAAAGGTTTGTCTTGCATTTTTCCCGACATTTTGAATAGCTTATTGATGTTACCACCGGAACCGATTAGGATTACATTTTCATACGGTTCGGTTTGGGCTTTGATCCATTTTTCAATTTCTTCCCAAACAATATCGGTTACCATATTATTAAGCAAGCGGACAGTACCTATTTTAAACGATTTAGATGCTACCATTTTACCATCGGAAAACAGCGAAAACTCGGTACTTCCACCGCCAACATCTACATATAAATAGGTTTGTTCCGTTTTTAAGAACGAATGCAAGTCGGAACTCGCAATAATTGTCGCTTCTATTTTACCATCGATGATATCAATATCAATTTCACATTGGTCTTTGATAATTTCGGCAACTTCTTTACCGTTATAGGCTTCGCGCATGGCAGAAGTAGCACAGGCTTTATACTTTTCAACCTTGTACACTTTCATCAACAATTTGAATGCTTTCATGGCATCCACCATTCGTCCGATGTTTTCTTCGGAGATTTCGCCTACGGTAAAAGCATCTTGGCCTAAACGAATCGGCACTCGTATCAAAGCACTTTTATTGAATTGGGTTTCTTTGTCTTTCTGCTCTACTATGTTGGTAATGAGCAATCTCATGGCATTGGAACCAATGTCGATAGCAGCATATTTTTTTATGGATATCATGCGTATTTCTAACTTATTATTTTGTTTTTGGCGGGTATTTCACAAAAATCCAAACGATCTCTGTAATAATTATAGGTTTCAAATTGGGCTCGGAAAACAGGCTCGCCCTCTTTGCGAATTCGGTACTTGTTGTCAAATTTATCTGAATGGTAGCGGGCTTTCACGTTTCCTTTCCAGCCTACGTTGAAAGTATCAATAATTTGTTTTTTGATGTCGGCATCATAAATAGGACAGGTTACTTCTACCCGACCGTCTAAGTTTCTGGTCATAAAATCGGCCGAAGAAATAAACACTTCCGGTTCGTTGTTGTTGCAGAAAATATAACAACGGGTGTGTTCTAACAAATAATCTACTATACTAATAGCCTCGATATTTTCGCTCATCCCTTTCACACCCGGAATCAACGAACAAATGCCTCTGACTTGTAATTTAATCTTTACTCCGGCATTACTGGCTTCGTAAAGTTTGTCTATCATAGCCGTATCAGAAAGGCTGTTCATCTTTAAATTCATGTAAGCCGGACGACCTGCAATGGCGTTGTTTATTTCGCGATCAATGAGCTTGTAAAACTTAGAACGCGTATAATGAGGAGAAACAATCAAATGTTTGTAACGATGAATGCGATAATTAACATCGAAGAAATCGAAAATCTTAGATACGTCTTTTAAGATTTGCTGGTGACTGGTGAATAGCGTTAAATCGGTGTAAATCTTAGCCGTCGTTTCGTTAAAATTACCGGTAGAAATAAAGCCGTAACGCTTGATTTTTCCGTCTTCCATTCTGTCAATGACACATATTTTACTGTGCACTTTAAGACCTTTGATACCAAAAATCAACTCGATCCCTTCTTGTTGCATTTGTTCGGCATAAGAGATGTTACTCGCTTCGTCAAAACGAGCTTGTAATTCGATTTGAACTGTCACTTTCTTACCGTTTTTGGCGGCATTGATAAGAGAGCTTACAATTTGCGAATTCTTAGCTAAACGATATAATGTAATTTTGATAGCGGTTACCTTTGGATCTAAAGCGGCTTCACGCAAAAACTTAATTAAATAGGAAAAAGACTGAAATGGCGCGTTAATTAAGTAATCTTTCTGGGCAATTCGATTCAAAATACTACCGTCCAGTGACAAACCATCTACCGGAAGTGGTGTTTTAGGTTGATACAATAAATCGTATCGACCTAAATTGGGGAAGTTCATATAATCGCGGCGATTATGGTACCTTCCGCCCGGAATAATACCATCTGTGGCGTGAATTCCCATTTTATCTAAAAAGAATTTCAGAGTATCTTTTCCGATAGATTGATCGTACACAAAGCGCACCGGCTCACCTATTCTTCGGTCTTTAACCGAAGTGGCAATTTTTTCGAGCATACTCTTACTCATGTCACTGTCGATATCGAGTTGGGCATCTCGGGTAATTTTAATCATGTGTGCAGAAATACTTTCGTAGTCAAAAATATTGAAAATACTACTGAGGTTATAACGAATGACGTCGTCTAACAACATCAAGTATTGCTTACCGTCTTTAGAAGGCAGCTCAACAATACGGTTGGTGTTTTTCGGGATTTCGATTACGGCGTACCGAATTTCCGGTTTGGGCTTTACCAAGCCTAACATGGAAGTTTTTTGTTCCGTTTTCATTACCAATTTTACGGCTAAATAACCGGAAGTATCTTTTAAAAGAGGGAATTCGGCCAAATCATTCAAGATGATGGTCACCAACTCCGGGCTGATTTTTTGGATGAAAAAATCTTTGACAAAGTTTTCGTGCTCGCCTGTTACTTCCGTTTCATCGATGATGATAATGTTTTGTTTGACTAATTCTTCTTCTATGAGTCGCAATACGCGCAAACTTTCAGCCTGCTGTTTGATAACAATTTCGGTAATATCTTTCACCAGTTGCTGAGCGGAAATTCCGCCTAAAATCTTTTCACCGGAAACACCGGATAAGCTTAAACGACGTACGGCAGCGAAACGCACTCGGAAAAACTCATCTAAATTGTTTGAAAAAATACCGATAAACCTAAGGCGTTCCAACAATGGAACCGATTCATCCGCTGCTTCTTGTAATACTCTGGCATTAAAAGCCAACCAACTCTTTTCTCTATCTATGTAGCGATAACCATTATCTGTACTCATATCTTATTTTAAATCTCTGGGGAAGACTGTTTTTTGGGTTTGCCCTTTTACAATGTTATTCCAACTTGTTACTTCAAAAGTTAGTTTAACGAAACCTGACGTTGGTACATTGTCAATAAAGGTGTTGCCAAATTTATTGACAAAATTTGTAATGGCCTCATTGTGCCCAAAAACCATTAAATTATTGAAATTGTCCGGACAAGACTTAACAATTTGTTCCAATTTTCTGTCATCGAAAGTATACAATTCTTTTTTGAATTCAATATTATCAATAGGAAAGGAAAGGTTTTGTGCAAAAATTGTTGCCGTTTCAGAAGCCCGCTTAGCAGCACTACTCCAAACCAAATAAGAGTTTGGTGTCTCATTTTTAATACTTGATGAAACCAAATGTGCATCGTGAATACCTCTGTTGCTCAACGGTCGGTCAAAATCATTCAAAGGAGTAGTCCAACTTGACTTAGCATGTCTTATTACGAATAACTGTTTCATAGGCAACAAAAATCTAACATTTATAAAGGTTAAATTTAAGGTATTTAAATTTTAAAAAGAATTATTATAAGACAGATTTAAGATTTGTAATAAAACAATGTATTTTAAACCGTCTTTTTGGCCAATGACCGATAATTACACATTTATAATTAAAAATGATATTTCAGAATTAAATGTTAAAAATCAACTTTAGTTATAAACAATATTGTGTTAATATATTTTTGTAATATTTAACTTAACAAAATACATCTTAAATGCATTTTATCCGTAAAAATATGCATTTTATCGATGTTTTTTTTGGTCGGTAAAAAAAAAGAAACTACTTTCGAACTGTTAAAATATAATTAAACTGAAAAATTAACCAATAAAAACCTTAAATCTTATGTCAAAATTTAATAAAAAAACACCCCAAAAGACTAGACAAAAACTAAAAAAATGAAAGAAAAGTGACATTTAATCGAGTTTTCAAGTTGTTTGTAGACAAAATTAAGTTGTAAAGTGGCAAACTATCTAATTTAGCCCATGATAGTATAACCCAGAATATTATATACCTCAATATGCCTACACACTTACTTCAAGCCCGAAATGCGAATTTTTCACAAATTTATTCTACTAAATTTAATTGTATGAAATCAAAAATTACATTTTTATTACTGACGCTTTTCATGACCGTTGGTAATGTGTATTCACAATTCACATCAAATTTCCCCGATTTGAGATTGTGTGGTAATTCACCCAATTACTACCTTGATGTGTTCAATTGTGATTCCAACAATTTTGAGTTAACTGATGTTTTCCTCAGTTTAACCAATGTCAATGGACAACCGTTGAGTAATACTACATGTACTATTGGTAATTCCCAACAGGTATATGTGATGCTCAACTACACGTCGAATGCTAACAATACGCCTAACAACTGTAGGCTATTTGCCGATTTGTCGATTGATGGAAACGTAACCGGTATCAATGCTTACTTAGGAAGTATTGCTCCCGGGGTTGGACAAAGACAAATTTTCGGGCCATTTACATGGACTTGTGGACAAGAATTAATTCTTGAAAGAATTTTAATTGTTTGGAGAACCGGAGGAAGCGCAACTCAGTTGCCATCTTATAATTGTAGCACCTACAATTCTGCACAATGTGAAATGCCGGGTATGACAGTTATCTCTAAACCATTAGCGGTTCAATTTACTTACAAAGCTTGTCGTGTTGGAAACAACACAACCGTTTATTTTGATTCTACCACAAATGGAGGTATTGCACCTTACACATTTGCTTGGGACTTTGACAATAACGGAACAACCGATTCCACTTTGGAGAATCCAATTCACGTTTACACTACAACCAATAATACTGCTAAATTGAGAGTCACAGATTCTCAAGGATTAACCAATACTTACACATTAAACATTGTCAGCCCTTCTGAATTAATGTTGAGTGAAACCCATGTTAATGTTAGTTGCGGTGGCGGTGGAACAGGTTCAATTGACTTAAGTGTTTCCGGTGGTACACCGGGATATACCTATTCTTGGTCGAATGGTGCCTCCACACAAGATTTAACAGGTTTGACTGCCGGCACTTACACGGTTACTGTTACCGATGCTAATGGTTGTCAAAAAACACTACCGGTTACCATCAGTGGCGGTGATGCCACAAACCCTGTAGTAACTGCTCCGGCTAATGCTTCTATTGAAGGTTGTAACACGAATAGCATTGCCTCTTCAGGTATGTTTGCTTTTTCGACTACTCCAACATCAATCAGTATTTCGGCCTTCAATACTGCCGGTGGAAGCTTCGTTGATGCTTCTGCTATTTCCGGTATTACTTATCAAGATACACAAAGTGGCTCATGCCCAATAGTAGTTACCCGAACTTTCAGAGTAACTGACGCCTGTAACAATGTTGGAACTGCGGTTCAAACAATTACAATTAGAGACACTGCTGCTCCGGTTTTTGAAGCCTTGCCTTCGACTTCTACTATCAGTTGTCCTGCCACTCCGGTTTTTGCAGCTACCGACGCCAAAGACGCTTGTGATCCTAATGTCACTTTAACTTATAACGATGTAACTACTCCGGGCAACTGTGCCGGTTCTTACTCCGTAACCAGAACTTGGACTGCTACTGACGCTTGTGGAAATGCTTCTACGGCTTCTCAGACTATCAATGTTCAAGATGTTAATGCTCCGGTATTTGCAGCGCTTCCTGCGCCTTCAACCATCAACTGTCCGGCTACCCCTGAGTTCGCTCAAGCTTCAGCTACTGACGAGTGTGGTTCAGGTGCTACTTTAACTTTTAACGATGTAACTACTCCGGGCAACTGTGCCGGTTCTTACTCGGTAACCAGAACTTGGACTGCTATTGACGCTTGTGGAAATACTTCTACGGCTTCTCAGACTATCAATGTTCAAGATATTAATGCTCCAACCTTCACTGCTCCTGCTAACTTAACCATAAATGCAGGGGCCAATTGTAGTGTTGATCTAGATCCAGCAGCTGTTGGAACTGTAACTAATATTTTTGATGCTTGTGATCCTAATCCTGTTGTTACTTACACAGATAAAGATTGTTTTGGCAATGACAATGAAGGTTCAATCAATGCAGGAAATGGAAACTTTTTCTACTTTAACGTAAGCGGATTTGATAACTTAACGGCTAAAGATATTCAAAAAGTAGCCTTAGCTTTTGAAACGAATCAAGGAAAAGGAAGAGCTGAGTTCACATTAGTATCCCCTAGCGGACAAGCTGTTATTCTTGTTGGACCTTATTGTTCAGGTGGTGCTTGTGATGATCCAACACCAAATGATAAAGAATTGTATTTACCGGTTTTCTATCCAAACAGTTCAGGACATACACAGTGGAATAACAATAATGCTGTAATTCAAGACATTCCACAAAACTTTACTCCTTTTGGAGGATTGACTTCAACAAACACAATTCCGGGAGTTAACGGCTATGTTTCAAGTTTTGAAAACTTAACCGGTCCAATGAATGGAACTTGGTTTATTTACTCAAGAAAGCAAGACAATGTTAATGGTAGTATAGACTTCAAGAGTGTTTGTTTGACTCCGTTGAATATTTGTACAAGTAACAAAACCATAGTTAGAACTTGGACAGTAACAGACGAATGTGGAAATGCTGCATCTGCCACACAAACCATCAACATTCAAGATGTAACAGCTCCTGTTATTGCTCAGTTACCTGCACCTTCAACTATCAACTGTCCGGCTACTCCTGAGTTCGCTCAAGCTACGGCTACTGACAATTGTGATTCAAATGTTACTTTAACTTTTAACGATGTAACTACTCCAGGCAACTGTGCCGGTTCTTACTCGGTAACCAGAACTTGGACTGCCACTGACGCTTGTGGAAATGCTTCTACGGCTTCTCAAACTATTAATGTACAAGATGTAACCGCTCCGGTTATCGCTGAATTACCTGCTGCTTCAACCATCTCTTGTCCGGCTACCCCTGAGTTCGCTCAAGCTACGGCTACTGACGAGTGTGGTTCTTCTTTTGAATTGACTTTCGCTGATGTAACTACACCTGGCAATTGTGCCGGTTC
>NZ_JANJUQ010000033.1 GCF_024710485.1 Flavobacterium sp. | reverse complement strand
CAGGTTTGACTAAAAAGAATTTACCGCGAGGCAATTGGCGATTCTTAACCGAACAGGAAATCATCAATTTGAAAAACCTCTAAAAAAACAATTATATTTACCCTTATAAAATCCCATTAACTTGGGATTTTTTTATGACCAACCACAGACTAATCTTGTGGTAAAAAATTCTATGTCAGCAGAAAAAAACCTCTCTATTGCACACCTTTGGTTTGAAGCCTTCAATGCGCACAACTTGGAAAAATTACTCTCACTTTACGATGACGAAGCTGAACATTTTAGTCCGAAACTCAAAATCCGCCATCCGGAAACTAAAGGCTTAGTAACCGGTAAAAACGCCTTAAGAGCTTGGTGGCAAGACGCATTCGACAGACTACCAACCTTGCATTATAAAGTTACTTCGCTAACCGCTAATTCTGATCGCGTTTTTATGGAGTACATTCGCACAGTAGTCGATGAACCCGAAATGTTGGTGGCGGAAGTGTTAGAAATCAAAGAAAATCGTATTATTGCTTCACGGGTATACCACGGATAATTTATCAAACTCTTAACAATTGATTCCATCAAAAACCAATAGTTTTACCCTAACTAAACCTTTAATCATGAGAAACTTATACTTTTTTTCAACAGCTATTGTTTTGAGTGTCTTCTTCGGCAGTTGTAAATCTGAAGAAAAAAACGGTAACATCAATAACATTACCAAAACTTATTTTGAAGATAAAAACGCTTTAAATCCACTGGACGCCACTCAAAACGGCCAAAGTCAGTTCAACGACCAATTGGTTTTTGAAATGACCGATTCCCATCGCAAAAAACAAGCGGAGTTTTACACCAAATACGAAAACCAACTGACCACCGTGGACACCACTTTGTTGACTGAAGAAGAAAAAAACAGCTACGACATCATGGCTTGGGAAATTGCCGTAGGCAAAGAAATACTCCAACAAAATGCCAACCTAATGCCGATGCATCAATTTTGGGGTACACATTTGACCATGGGACAATACGCCAGTGCCGAAAGTGCGCAACCTTTCAAAACCGAAAAAGACTATCAGAATTTCTTAAAAAGAATGGATGCTTACACCGTATGGCTTGACTCAGCGATGGTATACATGAAAAAAGGCATCAAAGAAAAAGTGGTTATTCCGAGAGTATTAGCCGAAAAGATTGTACCGCAATTTCAGGATTTGCTCACGCCAAAAGTAGAAGATCATTTGTTTTACTCGAGCTGTAAAAAATTCCCTGCTGAGTTTAGTCCGATACAAAAAGAAAAGCTATCCAAGGCTTATGCCGAACTAATCATCAACAAACTCAACCCTCAATTTGAGAAATTCATTGCTTTTATGAAATCGGAGTACATTCCGGCTTGTCGAACCACCAGCGGTATAGGCAGTATTAAAGGCGGAAACGACTTGTACAAAGTATATGTAAAACAATGGACAACCACCGACAAAACACCGGAGGAAATCCACGAAATCGGATTGAAGGAAGTAGCGCGCATCAAGGCCGAAATGGAGAAAGTAAAAGTACAAGTTGGTTTCAAAGGCACTATTATCGAATTCTTTGACCATGTGCGTAACAAACCCGAATTAAAACCGTTCAAAAAACCGGAAGAAGTGATTGCCAACTTTGAGCGCATCCATGAAATCATCAAACCGAATGTAAATAAATTTTTCTCCTTACAACCTAAAACCGCATTCCGTGTAAAACGCACCGAAGCCTTCCGTGAAAAAACAGCGAGCGCCGAATATTCTCAAGGTGCTGCTGACGGTTCCAGACCGGGCACTTTTTACGTACCGATTCCGGATGTAGCCAATTACAATTATTATGGCGATGAAGATTTGTTCCTGCACGAAGCTATTCCGGGGCATCACTTCCAAATTTCACTCCAACAAGAAAACCAACAACTACCGGATTTCAGAAAGTTCAACTGGTTTGGTGCTTATGGTGAAGGTTGGGCGTTGTACACTGAAAGTTTAGGAAAAGAATTGGGCTTGTACAAAGATCCGTACCAATATTTCGGCATGTTAGGCAATGAAATGCACCGTGCCATTCGTTTGGTCGTTGACACCGGATTGCACAGTAAAGGTTGGACACGCGAACAAGCCATTCAATATTCTTTGGAAAACGAAGCGGAAAGCGAAGCCAGCATTATAGCCGAAATTGAGCGTTATATGGCCATTCCGGGTCAGGCGTTATCGTATAAAATCGGGCAACTGAAAATCATGGAATTGCGTCAAACTGCCGAGCAAAAAATGGGTAAAAACTTCGACATCAAAGTCTTCCACCAAAAAGTGTTAGAATCAGGCGTTATGCCGTTAGCGCTTTTAGAACAAAAAATAAACCGTTGGATTGCCACAGGAAAATAAACAAAAAAGCCGCTCAAATGAGCGGCTTTTTAATTGCTAATGCTTTTTTCGAGATTATTAAAATCGATGGTGTTACCGATTACATCAAAAAACTCGTAGGTATATTTGAGTTTGCCGTCGATTTCTTCAATTTTGATAAACATTTGATAAAAACCTTGGCTCCATTCTACTACCAAATGGTATTCATAATCCCCAACCCCAAAACTACTCGGAAGATTACTGGTATACAATAATTTTTTGGATTTCAGGTTGAGCGTCGGAATTTCAAAATTCTCATACTCGCCCATTTCGTTGTCGTCAATTTTCTTGCCTAAATAGTTGATGCTGGCATCGGCTTTGGATTTTTTCTTTTTTTCTTTGCCTTTATTGTAGTCGTCTTTGATGGAAAAAATCACATCTTTCAAAGCGCTCTTTCCGGCATTCACTAAGGAAAAACGAATTTGATGATGGTACATTAGTTTGTGCACTTTCTTATTCCCTTCATCAACGGTAGCACCTTCACTCAAATCGTTGTCTACAATTTCAACTATCGGAATGTTTTGTCCGGGCGCCAAGGTAAACACATCAAATTTGTGGCTTTTTAACTTTTGCTCCGCTTCGTCTACAATTTTATCTTTTTCTACAATTTCCGCATTCAAAACTTCAATTTGCTTGATGGCCTCTTCTAATTGTTTTTGTTTTTCGGCCGACATTGAATTGACATTGTTTCTGTACAATAAATAGCCGGATAAGGCCAATAACCCAAAACCAACAATCGCCAAAACCACAGTTATCATAAGCTTTTTCCCTTTCATTAGACTAAAAAATTTACATCAAAATACCATTGACTCAGTAAAAATAATCCAATTTTCAAAACTTAACAGTTTCATAAACAACAAACTGTAAACATATTATCAACCAATTGAAAATAAAAAAGCCCTAACTTTCGTTAGAGCTTGTTGTGCGGGTAATAGGACTCGAACCTACACGCCTTGCGGCACCAGATCCTAAGTCTGGCACGTCTACCAATTTCGCCATACCCGCTAAAATTGTGAGTGCAAATATAAAGATAATTATTAATTACGAATTATGAATTACAAATTTTTTTAAACGTCTTTTTTAGTAAATTTGAATACTACAATTTTAATTTCAAAAATGGATACTATTAAACACTACGTTCAGCAAAATAAAGAACGTTTTATTGAAGAACTCATTGAACTTTTAAAAATTCCTTCCGTAAGTGCCGACAGCGCTTACTCTCAGGATGTTATCAATACGGCAGAAGCGGTAAAAGACAGCTTGGTAAAAGCCGGTTGTAATTTCGTGGAAATCTGCGAAACGCCGGGTTATCCTATCGTTTTCGGAGAACACATCATCGACGCAACTTTACCTACGGTTTTGGTATACGGTCATTACGATGTACAACCGCCGGATCCTATGGAATTATGGACATCGCCACCATTTGAACCGGTAATCAAGACCACTGAAATTCACCCCGACGGCGCTATTTTTGCCCGCGGTGCTTGCGACGATAAAGGCCAAATGTACATGCACGTTAAGGCTTTCGAATACATGATAGCCAACAACTGTTTGCCTTGCAACGTGAAATTCATGATTGAAGGCGAAGAGGAAGTAGGCTCCAAAAGTTTAGGCTGGTTTGTAGAAAGAAACCAAGAAAAACTGAGCTGTGACGTCATTTTAATTTCCGATACCGGGATGATTTCCAACCAACAACCTTCCATCACTACCGGTTTACGCGGATTGAGTTACGTGGAAGTGGAAGTGACCGGACCGAACAGAGACTTGCACTCCGGGTTATATGGCGGTGCTGTGGCCAATCCTATCAATGTGTTGACTAAAATGATTGCATCGTTACACGACGAAAACAATCACATTACCATACCGGGTTTTTATGATAAAGTAGAAGAATTATCGGCTGCTGAAAGAGCAGAAATGGCCAAACGTCCGTACAGCGAAGAAGCCTATAAAAAGGCTTTGGATATTGAAGATGTTTACGGAGAAAGCGGTTACAGTACCAACGAAAGAAACTCGATTCGCCCTACTTTAGACGTGAACGGTATTTGGGGCGGCTACACCGGCGAAGGTGCGAAAACCGTAATTGCGAGCAAAGCCTACGCTAAAATTTCGATGCGTTTGGTGCCACACCAAGACTGGGAAGAAATCACCGAATTGTTCCAAAAACACTTCGAAAGTATTGCGCCTAAAGCGGTTAAAGTTAAAGTATCACCTCACCACGGCGGTCAAGGTTATGTAACGCCTATCGACAGCATTGGTTACCAAGCGGCCAACAAAGCATATACAGAAACCTTTGGCGTTCCGGCCATACCGGTGCGTTCCGGTGGTAGTATTCCGATTGTAGCTTTGTTTGAAAAAGAACTAAAATCAAAAACGATATTAATGGGCTTTGGCTTAGACAGCGATGCAATTCACTCGCCTAACGAGCATTTCGGTGTTTTCAATTACTTGAAAGGGATTGAGACAATACCGCTTTTTTACAAGTATTTTGTAGAATTGAGTAAATAATATTGCTTACGAAAATATAATGAAAATCCGTTCTTTCAATATTGATTGAGCGGGTTTTTTTATTAAAAACCAACCCCTTACAATAAACCCAAGCTTTTGGCGTTATATTTGCATAATCATCAATCATCACAATCATCCGGACCCGTTTCGGATTTAAATCAATCATCATGTTAAAACGTTTTTTCCTCCTGTGTTCGGGTGTTGACACCCACATTGTGGACTCTTGTTCCAATGGCGAACAAAACAAATACGCTGGCATAGGTGCTACCGTATTTTTCACTGCAGTCATGGCCTTTATAGCTGCCAGTTATGCGCTTTACACCGTCTTCGACAATCTTTACACCGCTGTTTTCTTTGGCTTGGTTTGGGGATTCTTAATTTTCAATTTGGACCGATTCATTGTTTCTACCATTAAAAAAAGAGATGGCTTTCTGGATGAATTCATTCAGGCATCACCGCGCATTGTATTGGCCATCATCATCGCCATAGTCATTTCGAAACCTTTGGAAATCAAAATCTTTGAAAAAGAAATCAATACCGTTTTATTGAAAGAGAAAAACGAAATGGCCATCGCCAATAAAAATCAGGTCACCAACTATTTCAAAAGCGATGTAGCTAAAAACAAGGCAGAGACAGACAGTTTGAAGTCGGCCATCACCCAAAAAGAAAAAGAAGTAGCTGCTTTGTACAATGCTTACATTACTGAAGCCGAAGGTTCTGCCGGCACCAAAAAAATGGGTAAAGGACCAATTTATAAAGAAAAGCGTTCCGCCCACGACGCCGCAGTAAAACAACTCGATTCGCTAAAAATAACCAACGCCAAGTTAATCGCCGAAAAAGAAGCCCGAAGCAAAACCCTGCAAGCCGATTTGGACAAAAAAGTCTCCGAAAGTCAACCCGTGATTGACAATTTCGATGGCTTGATGGCACGAATTAATGCTTTGGATAAATTGCCTTGGTTACCATCGTTCTTTATCATGTTGTTGTTTTTAGCCATAGAAACTTCTCCGATTTTTGCCAAATTATTGTCACCAAAAGGCGAATACGATTTGAAATTGGAAGACGCTGAAATGAGTATGAAGAACGTATTGGCACAAAACCGTTACCAAAGCGAATTACAACAAAAAACCGATGCCGAAATTTACGATAAAGTGTATGCAGACATCCGGGAAGACAAAGACGTTTACCAATACAAGAAAAAAGGCGCTATCGAATTGCTCAAACTTCAAGCTGATGGTTTTGTTACCAAGCAGAAGAAGTCGATGTAGAAAAGGAGATAAGGGAAAAGCAAAAAGGGAATAGTTAACTGTATTTTTAACTATTCCCTTTTATTTGTTACTAATTTCTTAGCTTACATATAACTTAGAATTTCCTTTTTCAAAGCATCGTATTCGCCTTGTAGAATCAATCCGTTGTCAAGTAATTTTTTGTAATTGCTGAGTTTCTCGAAGAGTTCGTCTTGCGACAATTCGGCCAAACCGGAACGATCGTCCGGAAATTGTTTCTCGTCACGGTAACCGGATTGCGCTACAGGAATAATTTCGGCAAAGTCAGTCACTTCTTCGGTGGCAACTTCTTCCACAACCTCAGCGGTTGTGATTGGCGTTTCTACTACTTCCTCCATTTTAGGTTGTTCTTGAACAACCGGTGCCACTTGTGGATTTTTTAATAAATCTAATTGTTCTTTGGCAAAGGTGTAGAGTTTTCGTGCCTGATTTTTAGGCAAATAATCTACGGTATGCGTTAAATCGGATTTGGTGGTAAAGGTAAAATCGGCACCCAAAATACCTTCTTTCACAAAGCTGGCTTCAATATCATCCCAATCATAATCGATGAATTCCATTGACAAGCCTAAGTTTTTAGGTTTGCAAAGGATAATTCTTTTGTTGGTTACCACTATGCTGTCGGGAAACATGTTCACCGCCGGTTTTTTTTGTACAGCAATGTAACCTACTTCTTCATGGCTCATTAAAAGATTATCCAATTTAGCCGTGATTTTCTCTATCGCCTTAGGATCTTGGTCTTCGTTTAGTATTTTCTTTAGATTATCTAACATGGTAAAAAAAGTTTCTTTGATTTTGTATTGCAATAGCTTTACAAAAGTAATGCCTAATTCTCGTTTTGAAGAATTTCGTTTTGACTTTTTTTTGTCAAACTTTTGAAAACCAAATCGTAAGAATGATTGATGAGTTCACACATCATTTTATCGGAAACATCACTGTGAAACGCAATCGTATTCCAATGGATTTTGCTCATATGATAGCCCGGATTGATGGCATCGTATTCGGCACGAAGTGTTTCGGCACGTTCCGGATCGCATTTTAAATTGAGTGATGGCGTATTGTTTTCCCACTCTTTTAAAGACGTCAAGCAAAACATTTTTCCGCCTACTTTAAACACCAAAGTATCCTCGTCAAACGGAAAATGTTCGGTGACGCCTTTTTTGGAAAGACAGAATTCGTAGAGTTGTTGGATATTCATACCGATTGAAGATTGTAGATTAACAATTGGTGATTGTAGATTTTATACTGAATTCGAATGGCATCAATCTTCTAATTTGAATAATATTGGTTTGCTGGGAGAAGCATCGTTTTCAAAAGAAGCGATTTGCAAATTCAATAGATAGCTGCCGTCCGGCACTTCATTACCCACATAAATCATTTCGGTTATGGTACAATCCAAGCGGGCGTCGGCATTGAGATGGTTGACGTCTTTTACATTCCAGAACGCTTTGTGGGCTAATAATCTGCCTTCGTCTTCTTCCCTATCTACACTGGGCAAATCAATCAGCAAATGTTTAATTCCGATTTCTCGGATAAAAGTCCCTGCGTCTTCTGACAAGTATGGTGGATTGGTGTGCGAATAGTTTTTGTGTTTTTTACTCTCTTCGTTCGGCAAGGTGCGAATAATAAGTGCTTCCGGAGTTTTCCCGTTTAAAGCATTAACAATTTGAAATTTGGTGATGATACAATCGTCTACCACTTGCTCGGGTGTGACCGAAATCAACTCTGCGGAAAAGAAAAAACGATTCAAACATTGATTGATGCTGTAAAAAGCTTTGGTAATGTGGCCTAAACATTCGGTATGGGTGCCGTGCCCGTGCGGATTGAAAAAGATGTTGTTAAAATTGGTGGAACTGCCTTCCGATACTTTTCCAACCCAATTGCCAAATTTCACCGGCTCTATAACCGGCTTTTCAATATACCAAGCGATAGGATTGTCCTCGGTATTGGTCAATGGAATAGAAATATCAATAGGTTTAGATAAGTCGATTTGGAAGTTGTTTATTGTTGCTTTCATTTTATTCAACCGCAAAGAGCGCAAAAGAATTACGCAGTGTTCGCAAGGTATTAAAGATTATTTACAATTCGTTTTATTCCGTTTTTTGTTAATGATACATTAAAATTGATTAGCAATCCTAACTTACAATTCGTCAATTTTAAATAGGTTAAGAGCTGTGCAAAATGAACATCATTCAATACCTCAACAGATTTAACTTCTACAATCAATTTGTTTTCTATAATAATATCAATTCTATAACCAACATCGAGCTTAACCTCTTCATAAACAAGCGGAAGTGCTTTTTGCTTCTGAACATCTAAACCATACTTTTTTAACTCAAAAACAAACACTCTTCATAAGCGCTTTCTAAAAGCCCGGGACCTAATGCTTGATGAACTTTTAAAGCACAATCAAATACAACTTTAGATAATTCATTTTCTGTCATAATCTTCTTGGCGTTCTTTGCTTATCTCTTTTGCGCTCTTTGCGGTTATATCATTCCAAATTTAGCAAAAACAAATCACTCGCTATACCATCACTTAAAAACTTCCCTTTTTTGGTGGTTCGTAGAATATTGTCGTCTACAAAAAGTAAATGATCTTCCAGGTATTTGGCAGCTTGCTGTTGTAAATAATTAAGATAGTTGACCCCGAATTCGTTTTCGATTCTGTCCAAAGAAACACCCCAAATGGTGCGCAAACCCGTCATAATGTATTCGTTATACCGATCCGTTTTGGTTAAGGTTTCTATTTCAATCGGCAATTCATTATTGGCCAATGATTTCAGATAAAGCGAATTGTTGGCGATGTTCCAGCCGCGCTTTTCACCGTCGTAACTATGCGCCGAAGGTCCGATGCCGAGGTACTTTTTACCCAGCCAATAACTCGAGTTGTTTTTCGAGAAATAGTCATCTTTCCCAAAATTAGACAGTTCGTAATGCACAAAACCGTGGTCTTCCAAAGTATCGACCAACAAATGGAAATGGTCTTGTGCCAAATCGTCATCCAACGGAGCAATCACTCCTTTTTGAATGAATTGATGCAAGGCTGTTTTCGGTTCAACCGTCAAGGCGTAACTCGAGATGTGCGGAATATTATAGGACAAAGCCGTCTGGATATTTTGTAGCCATTTTTCACGGCTCATCTCGGGCATACCGTAAATCAAGTCGATGGTGATGTTATCGAAATACTTCGTGGCGATTTCCAGGCACTGCTTGGCTTCCGCTACATTGTGCGCGCGATTCATCAGCTTTAAATCGTCTTCAAAAAAAGACTGAATTCCGATGCTCAAGCGATTGACTTTGTTTTGCGACAAGGCGATAATACGTTCTTCGGATAAATCATCGGGATTGGCTTCAACGGTAATTTCGGGCTCATCAACTACCTTATAATGCTTAAAAACCGTATCAATCAACAACCTTAAATCAGCTATCTGCAATATTGAAGGTGTTCCGCCTCCAAAGTAAATGGTTTCCACAACCTCATCTTTAAACTCGTTTTTTCGCATGGCAATTTCTTTCGCCAAAGCCGCTACCATTTCATCTTTCTTCTTTAGAGAAGTCGAAAAATGAAAGTCGCAGTAATGACACGCTTGTTTGCAAAAAGGAATATGGATGTAGATGCCGCTCATTTTAGCCTCAATTTCAGTCTCAGTCAACAATACAGAAAACTGCAACTGCATACTATTTTTTTATTCGTTCTTGATTTTGTTTGACAAAAGCGTCCCAACCCGTATAGCTTTTTCCGGCGGTGACTTTTCCGGAGTTGAAAAAATGACAAACCGCCGCCGCCAAACCATCGGTAGAATCCAGATTTTTGGGCAATTCTTTCAAGCCTAACAATTGTTGCAACATTTTGGCGACTTGCTCTTTGCTGGCGTTTCCGTTACCGGTGATGGCCATTTTGATTTTTTTCGGCTCATATTCGGTGATGGGAATTTGGCGCGACAAACCGGCCGCCATAGCAACGCCTTGTGCTCTTCCCAACTTTAACATCGACTGTACATTCTTCCCGAAAAACGGTGCTTCAATAGCGATTTCATCGGGATGATGGGTTTCGATAAGTTCGATGGTTCGTTCAAAAATGACTTTAAGCTTGGTGTAGTGATCATCATACTTGCTCAGGATCAATTCGTTTAACTGAAGAAATTGCATTTTCTTGTTAATGACTTTAATCAATCCGAATCCCATAATGGTCGTTCCGGGGTCAATGCCTAATATGATGCGTTCGTTGGCCATTGGATTTTGCTAAGGGATTTTAGGTTATAAGGTCAAAGTTTTACTTTCTTTGCACTTATGGTTACAATTTCATACAAAGCTAAGCAATTCATCGTTTTTCTAATCAAACTTTTGATTGTTGGAGCTGCTTTTTATTTTATATACGACCAATTAGCCCACAACAATAAACTCGATTGGGTTAAATTCCACCATTTACTTTGGGAAAAACAGTCGTTTTGGGGAATTTTGTTTTTGCTTTCCTTTAGTGTAGCCAATCGGTATTTTGAAATTTTAAAATGGCAAAATTTGGTAACTTTTATCCGACCGATTACTGTAGGCGAAGCTGCCAAACAAGTGCTTAGCGCTTTAACTGCCGGCATTTTTACGCCTAACGGTTTGGGAGAATATGCCGGAAAAGCAATGTATTTCGAAAAAAAGAAAACCAAAAAGGTGATTTTCCTCAACCTCATTTGCAATGGTATTCAAATGTTGTTAACGGTTATTTTCGGAACCATTGGGCTTTGGATGTTGGGGTACAAGTTTTGGACGTTGGGAATTGTGGGTATTAGCATATTTATTATCGGCCTTTCCTTTTTAAGCAAATCCATAACTTTCAAAGGGTATTCCATCGAAAAACTACTGCATAAAATCAATGAAATTCCTAAGCCGATACACCGCAAGAATATCATTTTGGCTATCGCTCGCTATTTGGTTTTTTCGCATCAATACTATTTTTTATTTCTGGCATTTGATGTAGATTTACCTTATCCAACATTAATAGCTTCGATTGCGACAGTTTATTTTTTGGCTTCTTCGTTACCCAGTTTTCAGTTTTTAGACTTTGCTGTTAAAGGAAGTGTGGCACTGTTTTTCTTTGAGCCACTGGGCGTAAACGAATGGATTGTCGTTTTTGTTGCCACTTTAATGTGGTTTTTGAATGTTGTTTTACCCGTTGTAATCGGGAGTTATTATGTTTTAAAATTTAAACCGAAATGGAATTAATCACTATAATCTTATCGTCGATTGTATTGCTCTATAGCATACTGATGGTGCAATTGATTTGGGGCTACGGTAAAATCAAAACGTTCAAAACGACAACAATTGAACCTAAAACAGCTTTTACAATTATAGTTCCGTTTCGTAACGAAGCCAAAAATTTACCGAGACTATTAGCTTCTTTCTCCAAACTGAACTACCCGCATGAGTTGATTGAGATTATCATGGTAGATGATTTTTCGACCGATCTTTCAGAGCGAATTTGCATTCGTTGGCGCATGGAGCATGATACTATCGACACCACGCTTTTAGAGAATTTGCGTTTGTCTGATTCACCTAAAAAAGATGCTATAGCCAGAGCAATACCAATCGTCAAACACGATTGGATTATCACTACAGATGCCGATTGTACGGTACCCAAAAACTGGTTGCTGACCCTTGACGAATACATTCAGAAACACCAACCTGAGATGGTAGTGGGCGCCGTAGCTTATAAAGTGAAGAACAATTGGTTTCACCATTTTCAACAACTGGATTTATTAAGTTTACAAGGCACTACCATAGGCAGTTTCGGATTGGGCAAGCCCTTTATGTGTAATGGAGCCAATTTTGCCTATACCAAAAAGCTCTTTACTTCATTGAATGGTTTTAACGGCAACCAAAACAGGGCTAGTGGCGACGATGTGTTTTTACTGCAAAAAGCGGTAAATCATTCCCCTGAAAAAGTACACTATTTGAAACACTCTCAAAATATTGTCAAAACCAAACCCGAAAATGATTTGTTTGCCTTTTTCCAACAACGAGTGCGTTGGGCGAGTAAAACTACGGGTTACCAAAGCACTTATGCCAAGCTTCTGGCAGTGATAGTATTCCTAATGAATTTAGGCTTGGTTGTTGGTTTGTGGTTTGTGATTTGCGGATGTTTAAATCTTAGTATTTGGCTTGGCGTGTTTTCGACTAAGTACCTAGTGGATTATTTACTATTGTACAAAACTAACAAATACTTGCTCAAAGGACAATGGCTACTGCCTTTGGCCAGCAGTATTGTGTATCCGTTTTACTCAAGTTTGGTTGGGATTTATTCTTTGTTCGGCAGTTTTTCCTGGAAAGGCAGAAAATTTAACCGATAACTTCTTTGTCTATCGACAAACTTACAGCTATTCTTGCTTGATAATTACCGGAAGGACGAATTGTGTTTTTACAGGTAAACCTCTTTTTATAGCCGGATTTACTTTAGGAAAATCAACCAAGCGGGCACGCAATATACTGTCGATTTTAATGGTATCATAAGCCACAGAATCTTTAGGAAATTCGGGTTTGAATTCTAAAGTAGCATTTGGTAAAACAGTCACTCTAACTTCTATGGTATCCAATTTAGGAAACATCGTCGCCAAGGTATCAACAGCCAGTTTTTGCTCAATAGCAGCCGTTAAAAAATCGAAGAAACATTGCTTGCGTAGATTGGCATCTGTTAGGGTTTCACAATCGCTTACTGAAGGGTATTCATCGACTTCTGTCCAATTGATTTCTTTCAGTTGTTGTTCGAGTAATTCTTGCTCCGACGGCACTTTCTTCTCCAAATATTGGCAAGAAAGACAAACGGTTAGTAAAAGTAAAGCCAATGCTTTTTTCATGTATGAATTAAGTCGATTAACAGTTTCAAAAATAAGAAATTATATTCAGCAAGCTAAACTTTACTCAAAAAAGAAAGCCCTCTAGAAAGAAGGCTTTGCTTATTGAGATTGCAGTAATTAGTCTACTATTAACTTTTTAATGACTTTTTGATTGGCATCGGTAGTGACTTCAATTAAGTAAAGTCCTTTTGACACGGATGATAAATCGATGGTTTGGGTAGCTAAACCAGCTGTTTTTTGTGTGAATACTGTTTTCCCTAAAACATCATATACCACAACATTCGCAATAGTTGTATTGCCTCTTACACTTACGGTAAGCCAATCGGAAACCGGATTAGGATAAAATACAAAATCACTGTTCTCAAATTCGTCCACGCCTAACTGTTGCACAAATTCTGTAGTAAATGTATTCGTTATAATCGGTGGATTAAAATCAAAATAAATCGAAGCCGTATTCGGAATAATATCGCCTACAGCGTAACCCGGCATGGGTTTGATTTGGAAAGTGATCTAGCCTTTACAGTAGTGTTAGCAAAAGATGGCGATAATTCAATATCATCAAAAAGACAATGCAACGCGCAAATAATCAATATATTACAGCTGAATAGAAAACTTTTGAAAGGAAATACAATAAACAGCAACTGCCATAAAGCAAAAAAGCCATCCCTAAAAAAGGGAAAGCTTTTCATTGGTCTAACTACTAAACCTGCTACGAGTTACAAAGTCGTAGCGAAACAACACAACTAATCTTAAATGCTTTTTTGGAACCTAAACTAGATTTTTCAAAAACCTATTTTGGGCAAAAAAGGATTTCATTTCTGAAATCCTTTCCCAATTTTAGCGGTCTGGACGGGACTCGAACCCGCGACCCCATGCGTGACAGGCATGTATTCTAACCAACTGAACTACCAAACCATCGCTTAATTGCGGTTGCAAATATACAACTGATTTTTAATCCTGCAACTTTTTTTTGCTAAAAAATTCAATTCTCTTTTGGCAAGCTAACCAAACATTTGTTTTTCAACCAAGTATGTCGTTAAAATTTTTTCAAAACTTTCCTCCACTGCCACCGGAACGTACTTGATTTTGTTTTGCGCACAAGTCAATGCTAACGATTTAAAATAAGCTGCTACTTTTTCTTCGTATGCTTCTTTAATGCTGTCGGCAAAAATATTAATCTGCTCACCCGTTTCCAGATCGATGAATTTGCGCGGTGCATTGTCAAAATCAAAGTTGATTTCGGTTTGCTTGTCGGTGACATGAAAAACTACCACCCGATGCTTGTCGTGTTTCAAATGTTGTAATGCATTGAACAAAGCCTCCGTTTTTCCGTCATTAGCCGTCGGATCAAACATATCTGTAAATAAGATAATCATCGAACGGCGGTGCATTTTTTCTGCTATTTGGTGTAAAAAAGTTACTGTATCCGTGCTTTTGGCTTGCTTTGGATTTTCCAACAAATCTTCCAACTTATTCAAAATCATACGATGGTGTCTGTCACTGCCTTTTTCGGGCGCGTAATATTCGTAAGTATCCGAATAGACACTAAGTCCGACCGCATCGCGCTGCTTTTTAAGCAAGTTCATCAAGACTGCGGAAGCCAAGACCGAAAAACCGATTTTGTTGTGGTAAAACGGCTCATTCGCCTTTAATTTCGGATAATGCATGGAAGAAGAATTGTCGATTATCAAATGACAACGCAAATTAGTTTCTTCCTCGAATCGTTTAGTATATAAACGGTCGGTTTTGGCAAATAGTTTCCAATCGATGTGTTTGGTGCTTTCGCCGGTATTATACACTTTATGTTCGGCAAACTCAGCAGAAAATCCGTGAAAAGGCGACTTGTGCATCCCCGAAATAAAGCCTTCTACGACTTGATTGGCCAGCAGCTCCAAATGCTTGAATCCGGAAACGAGTTCTTTTTGTGCTTCAATCTTCATAAGTCAAATATAACCAATTGGGAGATTTGAAAATTTGAAAATTTAAAAATTTAACAACTGCTGTTTAAAAATTACAAACGGTCTCTCTAGCCCCGATGGGAGCTGGCTACCGTGTAGCGCGGACAGCGGGACGACTTTTCCCAAACACTGCCAATGCTGTGCTCCTGAAAATAAAAAAGGCCTAACTTGCGTTAGACCTTAGTTTCTTTTTCATGGTATTTTACAACAAAGCGTCGATAGCGTCGGTGTAGGTTTTTTTAGGCGCAACGCCCACTTGACGACCAACCACTTCACCGTTTTGGAACACCAAAACCGTTGGAATGTTACGCACGCCGTATTTGGCTGCAAATTCCTGATTGGCATCTACATCCACTTTACCTACTACTGCTTTGCCTTCATATTCTGAGGAAATTTCATCAATTACCGGTCCAACCATACGACAAGGTCCACACCAAGCCGCCCAAAAATCAACCACTACCGGTTTGTCTGCTTTTAATACTACTTCTTCAAAAGTAGCATCTGTAATTGCTAAAGCCATATTATATATTTTTAAATTACTTTAAATTGTTTGTGCCAAAATTAGACATTTTATTTGATTTTAAAATGTTAAAAAAATCAGTTTTGGTTATCTAGTCATTATCAGAATTGATTTGTTAGTTGAGACTGAATTTGACATTCATTTTTTCCAACTCCGTTAACAATTCATTTGAAATTCGGATTTTCAATTTGCGACTCGGCAATGAAACTCGCGTGGCTATTTGCACTTGCTCTTCCACCACAGGTAAATCGACTACCATTTCATCCGGGTTATCGGTCTCTGCGATTAATTCCTCGTCAACCACAACTTTTGGGAGCGGCTCAACAGGTTTGAGTACTTTTTCAAATTCCATGACTTCAAAAGTAACCGTATGATCGCCTTTGTTGGCCGTAAACAACTGGTTGAGTTGTTGGATAAATTCCATTTGTAACTCATGGATATCCATTTGGATACTCAACTTTTTGGCAAACTGCGGCAATACATCCTGCAATTGTTTTACATCCATAAATTGAAGACGCGGATCCGATTTTTTACCTGTTTCGCGGTTCACCCAGCCGTCTTTCACAGTGACTTTAAAGTACACAAACTGGTTGTTTACCAAGAAATGACGGAACTTTAAATACTCTTCGTCAAAAATTCTGAATTCGTGACTTTCATCGTAACCTTCTAAGGTGAACATCGCCCAATCTTTACCGTTTTTAGCGGTTTTGTACTGCACATTGGTCACGATTCCGGCGAAAGTGAGCGTTTTGCCCACAAAATTGTTGAGATTTTTTAAATTCTCTAATTTGCTGTTGCAGAAGTATTTCATCTCAAATTTAAAGTCGTCCAACGGATGACCGGAAATGTAAATCCCGACTACCTCTTTCTCTTTGGCCAACTTTTCCATCGTACTCCATTCCTCGCAAGGCGGAACAGTTGGTTCGGCTATTTGCACATCGCTGGCATCGCCGAAAAGGCTGACTTGCGACGAGTTTTCGTTTTCCTGAAACTTGGCACCATAACGCATGGCTTTTTCATAGAACGTAATATTATCGCCGTCTGTGTGGAAATATTGCGCCCGATGCGTATCTGTGAAACAATCGAAACCACCGGCTAAAGCTAAGTTTTCGAACGCTTTTTTATTAGCCGCACGCAAATCAATGCGTTTGGCCAAATCAAAAATCGATTTGTATTTGCCTTCCTTACGGTTGTCGACTATGGTTTGTACCGCGCCCATTCCGACGCCTTTTATAGCACCCATTCCGAAACGGACCGCATAGTTTTCGTTTACGGTAAACTTATAATAACTCTCATTAACATCGGGACCGAGTACTTGCAAGCCCATGCGCTTACATTCTTCCATAAAGAAGGACACTTGCTTGATATCGTTCATGTTATTCGACAGTACCGCCGCCATATATTCGGCAGGATAATGCGCTTTCAGGTAAGCCGTTTGGTAGGCAATCCAAGCGTAGCAAGTCGAGTGCGATTTGTTGAAAGCATACTGTGCAAACGCTTCCCAGTCTTTCCAGATTTTTTCTAATTTGTCTGCGTCATGTCCGTTCGCTACCGCTTGGTCGATGAATTTGGATTTCATTTTGTCCAACACATCTTTTTGCTTTTTCCCCATGGCTTTACGGAGTACGTCGGCATCACCTTTGGAGAAATTGGCTAGTTTTTGTGACAAAAGCATTACCTGCTCTTGGTAAACGGTAATGCCGTAAGTGTCTTTTAAATATTCTTCGCAGGCTTCAAGATCATATACAATTGGCTCTTCTCCATTTTTACGTCGTACGAAAGACGGAATGTATTCGAGCGGTCCCGGACGATAGAGTGCGTTCATGGCAATCAAATCACCGAAAACCGTTGGTTTTAAGTCCTTGAGGTATTTTTGCATACCGGGCGACTCATATTGGAAAATCCCAACCGTTTCACCTCTTTGGAACAACTCGTACGTTTTGACATCATCTATCGGAAACGCGTCAGGATCGAGTTCTATACCGGTTCGGTATTTTACTAATTTTACGGTATCTTTAATAAGCGTCAGGGTTTTCAACCCCAAGAAATCCATTTTAAGCAAACCGGCACTTTCTACTACCGAGTTGTCAAACTGGGTAACATACAACTCCGAATCCTTAGCAGTAGCCACCGGAACGAAATTCGTAATGTCATCCGGCGTAATAATCACACCACAGGCGTGAATTCCGGTATTGCGCAAATTGCCTTCTAAAATTTTGGCTTGCTGTATGGTTTCACTGCCTAAGTCTTTGCCGTTGGCGAGTTCAATCAACTCTTTGACTTTGTCGTATTCTTCGGCTCTCAGTGCTGCTTTGAGTTTATCGTTATCCAGGGTAAAAATTTTGGCCAAATTTAAAGTCGTCGGAATCAACTTGGCAATCTTATCGGCTTCAAATAACGGCAAATCCAATACACGCGCGGTATCACGAACTGATGATTTGGCGGCCATCGTTCCATAAGTGATAATTTGCGCTACTTGTTTGGAGCCATATTTTTTGATTACATAATCCATTACGCGACTTCGGCCTTCATCGTCAAAGTCGATATCGATATCGGGCATCGACACACGATCGGGGTTAAGGAAACGCTCAAAAAGCAAGTCGTACAGCAACGGATCGATGTTGGTAATGCCAAGACAATACGCTACTACGGAACCTGCAGCCGAGCCCCTTCCGGGACCTACCGAGACGTCCATTCTTCTTGCCGCCGCAATGAAATCCTGTACAATCAAAAAGTAACCCGGATAACCTGTGTTTTCAATGGTTTTTAATTCGAAGTCCAAGCGCTCCTGAATTTCAGGCGTAATTTCGCCGTAGCGTTTTTTGGCGCCTTCATAAGTCAAGTAAGCCAAGTATTTGTTTTCCCCACGTTTACCACCGTCGAGGGCATCTTCGGGCACCACAAATTCTTCAGGAATGTCGAATTTAGGCAAGAGCACTTCTCGCGACAAATCGTATATTTCTATTTTATTGACAATTTCTTCGGTGGTGACGATGGCTTCCGGCAAATCATGGAAGAGCTTTTTCATTTCTTCACTCGATTTGAAATAGTATTCCTGATTGTTAAAGCCATAACGGTAGCCGCGACCGCGACCAATAGGTGTCGATTGCTTTTCGCCGTCGCGCACACACAATAAAATATCGTGGGCGTTGGCATCTTCTTTATTAATGTAGAAAACGTTGTTTGTGGCAACCGTTTTTACGCCGTGTTTTTTGGCCAGAGAAATGAGCGAGGCATTCACCCTATTTTCATCTTCTTGATTGTGGCGCATCAACTCGATGTAGAAATCCTCACCGAATTGGTCTTTCCACCATATAAGCGCTTCTTCGGCTTGGTTTTCGCCTATATTTAAAACCTTACTCGGAATTTCTCCGTAGAGATTTCCGGAAAGGACAATAATATCTTCTTTGTATTCTTGAATGACTTTTTTGTCAATTCGAGGCACATAATAAAACCCTTCGGTGTAAGCGATAGAGGATAATTTGGCCAAATTGTGGTAGCCTTTTTTGGTTTTGGCTAAAAATACAATCTGATAACCGTTGTCTTTGCGCGATTTATCTTTCAAATCATCACAAACATAAAACTCGCATCCTACTATGGGTTTTATGATAGTTTCTGTTGGGTTTTCTCCGCTTTCTTCGGCTTGTTTGTTTTTGGCTTGCGCCGATTTGTTGTGCGAAATAATATCGCGTACAAAATGAAAAGCTCCCATTAAATTGGCATGGTCTGTCATGGCCACTGCCGGCATTTTGTTTTGTACGGCAGCTGCCACCAAATCTTTCACGCTGATCGTAGACTGCAATACGGAAAATTGCGTATGGTTGTGCAAATGGACAAACTCAACGTCTGAAATATCGTGATGAACTTGCTCTTCTTGGTGGGTTGGCGTAGCCACTTGCTGCGCTTGAAGTTGCTTCCTGATTGCCTCTGAAGCTTGTTTCAGATTGATGTGTTGCAATCCGATGAGCTGGATTTCCTTCGGATTATTTTCGCCGAATTGGCGGAAATAATCGGCCGGAACATCAAGTTCTTCTTTAGTAAAAACCTCGCGTCTGATCAGCTCTAAGAAACAACGGGTTGTAGCTTCAACGTCGGCTGTTGCGTTGTGTGCTTCGGCAAATGGCACATTAAAAAGATAACTGTGCAACTCGGTTAGCGTGGGTAATTTAAACTTGCCGCCACGACCACCGGGTAATTTCAGTAATTCGGCGGTGACTTCGGTACAAGTATCCAAAACCGGCAAGGTTGTCATAGGAGAATTGACGCCCAAACGGTAAAATTCACAACCCATGATATTGACATCGAAACCTACATTTTGCCCGACTATGAATTTGGCTTTAGACAAAGCCGCATTGAATTTTTCGAGTACTTCCAACAAAGGAACACCTTGGGCTTGGGCCAATTCGGTAGAAATTCCGTGAATTCTCTCAGCATCATAAGGAATATTAAATCCTTCCGGTTTTACCAAATAATCCTGGTGTTCTATCAAATTACCCATCGCATCGTGCAATTGCCAAGCAATTTGTATACAGCGTGGCCAATTGTCGGTGTCGGATATCGGTGCCGCCCAATTGCGGGGCAAACCGGTAGTTTCGGTATCAAAAATTAAATACATAGGTGAAAATCCCAAAGTTTAAATTCCATATTCCGAGGTGTATATGGGCAAACGAACAATCTTCGGAACAGTTTCAAAAATACGTTTTCAGACTTAGGAAATCAACTTTAGTTATCAACAAAAAAAAAAAACCACCCGAAGCATCGAATGGTTTTTGAGTTATAGTAAGCGTTTCGGATTAGTATCTTCCGCCGCTGTTTCTGTCGTTGTATCCGCCGCGAGAATTTCCGCCACCGTTATAACCCCCACGGTTATTGTTAAAGCTTCTTCTTTCGCCTTCCGGTTTTGGCTCTGATTTATTTACCACTATAGTTCTACCGCTAACAGTAGCTCCGTTTAACTCATCGATTGCTTTTTGAGCTTCCGCGTCATTTTCCATTTCCACAAAACCGAATCCTTTACTTCTTCCTGTAAATTTATCAGTAATAACTTTTACGGAATTAACCGTTCCATAGACTTCAAAAGAATCTCGTAAATCTGCTTCGTCTATACTAAACGGAAGACTCCCAACAAAAATGTTCATATTTTAATTTTTAAATTTTGACAAAGGTAACCTTTAATAAAACGCAAAACACCATAAAAGTGAATTAATTGCGAATAAATAAAAAAAGCCGTCTGTTGACGGCTCATTATATTGAATTAACTGATAATTAAATAGATGGAAAAACCGGTATTTTGTAGAACTCGCCGTATTGGAAGTTCAAAATAGGACCACCAAACGGACTGTTATTCGCATTGGCGGCATTGAATTTAAAGGTTCCTGAAACCGTCATGTTAACATTATCGAATTCTGTGATTTTAATTTCACCATTACTGTTTTGTACATTTTGTACTCTAAATTTGCAATTCAGATTTCCTCCTACTACTGTAATCAAATCACCAGCCACATAAAAGTTACCTCTTGAAGCCAAGGTTACACTAGTCACAACACCGGAAGCATTGGCTACTATATTCACACTTAATCCGCTTCCTGATCCTCCGGTAGTTAACACCGATGTTCCACTGCTGTAACCTGTTCCACCTATCAATGAAGTGATGGCATTAACCGGTCCCGGCACCGCTACTGTAGCATATTCTAAATCAACATTGTCGATGGTTGAAGAATAAGTCACGGAGTTATTGACATTGGTAGTTCCTAAAACATAAGTACCTACGTTAGTGCCGCTTGTGTTTAAAGTAAGTCTTTCGTTTTGTGTTACTGCCTCAATCGAAAGTCTGCCGTTAGAGTTCAAATAGGCTCTGGTATCTCCGGATGTCCAAAAAACATCATCTTTCAACCCTTGTAATCCGGGATTGTTAAATCTAACATCTTCCTGACAAGAAGCCATCACAACAGCAATAAAAATTAGGGACAAAAATCTTTTCATTTTTTCAATGTATTTCTCCACAAAAATAACTTTTTAATATAAAAATGCTAATTAAATTTTAAAAAAATAACGTTAAAGTTAGTTATTACAAGGAGTTGCCCGTAAAAATATAATTTTCAATTAGTTTGTTTTGAAAAAAAGATTATCTTTGCGCCCTTAAATAACCGAGGTCGAGAACCTCAAATTAATCAAAAAAGATTATGTCAGTAAAAATTAGATTACAAAGACACGGAAAAAAAGGGAAACCTTTTTATTGGATCGTAGCCGCTGATGCTCGTTCAAAAAGAGATGGTAAATTCTTAGAAAAATTAGGAACTTACAATCCAAACACTAACCCTGCTACTATCGACTTGAACTTGGATCAAGCAGTAACTTGGTTACACAACGGTGCTCAACCAACCGACACAGCAAGAGCTATCCTTTCTTACAAAGGAGCCTTAATGAAACACCACTTAGACGGAGGTGTTCGTAAAGGTGCTTTGACTCAAGAACAAGCTGATGCTAAATTGGCTAAATGGTTAGAGGAAAAAGCAAACAAAGTAACTGCTAAAAAAGAAGGTTTATCAAAAGCACAAGAAGCTGCTAAAGCTAAAGCTTTAAAAGCTGAAAAAGAAGCTAACGACAAACGTGCTGCCGCTGCTGCTGAAGCTGCCAAAGCTGAAGAAGTTGCTGAAGTAGCAGAAGAAGCTGCTGAAGAAGTTGTAGCTGAAACTGCAGTGGAAGAAACTGTGGCTGAAGTAGCAGAAGCTACTGAAGAAGCTCCGGCTGCTGAAGAAACCAGCGAAGAAACAGAAGCTTAATCTATTTTAGGCAAATGCGTAAAAAAGAGTGTTTCTATTTAGGTAAAATTGCCAAAAAATTCAGTTTCAAGGGAGAACTCTTAGTGTATTTAGACACAGACGAGCCCGAACTATATGAAAATATGGAATCAGTATTTGTTGAATTCAACAAAGATCTGATTCCATTTTTTATTGAACACAGCAACCTGCACAAAAACGATTTCCTTCGCGTCAAATTTGAAGATGTCGACACCGAAGAAGAAGCCGACAAACTCATTGGATGCGAAATCTATCTGCCTTTAAAGATGTTACCAAAACTCGAAGGCAACAAATTCTATTTCCACGAAGTTATTGGTTTTGAAATCGAAGACAAACGCCTCGGTGTTTTCGGAAAAATAGTTTCCATCAATGACACTACAGCACAACCCTTATTTGAAGTGGTAAACGGTACTGTAGAAATATTAGTCCCTATGATTGACCAATTCTTGGTAAAAATCGACAGAGAAAACAAAAAAGTCATCATGGACTTACCAGAAGGCTTGGTTGAAATGTATCTCTAAAAGATTGTTAGACTTCTTAGATTTTAGAAACGCCTTCGGCTTTAGATTTTTAAGAAGCTATTCCGGCTGTCCGCGCTACATGGTAGCTCGCTCCCATCCGGGCTAGGGCAACCTCTTTCAAATCTACAATCCAATAATCTAAGAGCGAATCGATTCTAAAAATCTAAAATGTCTAAATTCCAGTTCAAACAATTCTCCATCCAACAAGACCGCTGCGCGATGAAAATAGGCACCGACGGCGTGCTGCTTGGTGCTTGGGCTCCAATTGACCACCGCCCGTTTTCGGTTTTGGATATTGGCGCCGGAACCGGACTGATTGCGTTAATGTTGGCCCAAAGAAGTCAGGCCGAGCAGATTGATGCCATAGAGATAGATGAAAATGCCTTCGAACAATGCGTAGACAATTTTGAAAACTCACCTTGGAACGACCGTTTGTTTTGTTTTCACGCCTCACTCGATGATTTTATGGACGATTTGGAAGACGAGGACACGAGCGATAGCGAACTGGCGCAGCAATACGATTTGATTGTCTCCAATCCGCCGTTCTACAGCGAAGATTATAAAACCGAAAACGAACAACGAGACTTGGCCCGCTTTCAAGATGCTTTGCCTTTTGAAGATTTAATTGAAGCTGCTTCGGTACTGCTTTCTGAAACCGGTGTTTTGGCGGTCATTGTGCCGTACAAAGAAGAAGCCCGATTGATAGCTTCGGCCAAAGAATGCGATTTGTTTCCGCTCCAAATTACCCGTGTTAAAGGCACGCCAACTAGCGAAATTAAAAGAAGCTTGTTGGCATTTTCGTTTGCTGAAATTGCCGATTTCCTTACAGATGAATTAATCATCGAAACGGCCAGACACCAATACACCGAAGACTATATTGCATTGACTAAAGATTTTTACTTAAAAATGTAATATCAGCCAAATGGTAAAAAAACCTTAATTAACACTACTTTATCACTAAGCGAAAACGAAAACTGTACTTTAGAGCTTCCATCTTTAAAGTCTGATTATTGAAACCAACACTACTCTTTACCTTTTTGTTTTTTACGACAACCTTTTGTTTAGCTCAAAACGAAAAAGTGGTAACCGGAAAAATAGTTTGCGAAGGAAAAGGCATTCCCAACATCGACCTTGTCAACCTAACTTCTAAAAAAAGTACCACTACAGACAGCCAAGGCCATTTTAGTATTGGTGTTGCTTTAGGCGATGAACTCTACATACTTTCCAAAGAATACCTCGATTTCAAACTCAAAATTACCGAAACATACTTCAATCAAAACCAATTGACGATTACCATTGAAAAGAAACCCATAGCCTTGGAAGATGTTGAAATTGTGAACAAGTCAAGCCTAAAAGTGCAAATCTCTCAAGCTGATATAGACGCTATAAAACTCACCAAACAAAGCCAAGCGCTGAAAGTGGTTAATGTTTATGACGGCACCATTGAAAACGGCGTCGACTTTGTACGGATGTTTAAAGGCATATCCAATTGGTTCAAAAACAAAGACAAAGAACCGGAGCAAAAACCCGTTCTGCCACCTAGTTTTAAAGATTTCCTCAGCAGTCATTACGACCGTAATTTTTACCTGAATACCCTCAAATTAAAACCGGAAGAAATCGATTTGTTTATTGCGTATTGCGAAACTGATGCCCGAGCTGCTGCTCTAGCCGCACGCCAAGACATCCTGGAAATGGCTGATTTCTTGTTTGAAAAAAACGTAGCGTTTCAAAAACTCGAGCGTTGAATGTAAAGCTACCGCCCTAGCCCGGATAGCAGCGGCATCCTTTTTTGTTTTGACAAAAACAAAAAAGATAGAGCGGATAGCCGGATAAAGCTTCAAAAAATTATAACAATTGTTGATTGAGATTTTAACTTAGATTGTGTAGCTTTGCAAACGTTTTCGTAAACCAAAATATAGACAGATGAAACCCGATTTATTTCAAGCTCCTGATTACTATTTATTAGATGATTTATTAACGGAAGAGCACAAATTAGTGCGTGATTCAGCGCGTGCGTGGGTGAAACGTGAAGTATCGCCTATTATTGAAGATTATGCACAACGTGCGGAATTCCCAAAACAAATCATCAAAGGTTTGGGCGAAATTGGCGGCTTTGGTCCCTACATCCCTGAGGAATATGGCGGTGCCGGTTTAGACCAAATTTCGTATGGTTTAATCATGCAGGAAATTGAAAGAGGTGACTCGGGTGTGCGTTCGACTTCATCGGTACAATCGTCTTTGGTGATGTATCCGATTTGGAAATTCGGAACTGAAGAGCAACGCATGAAATACTTGCCGAAATTAGCGACAGGTGAGTTCATGGGCTGTTTTGGATTGACCGAGCCGGATTACGGTTCAAATCCGAGCGGTATGGTAACCAACTTCAAAGATATGGGCGACCATTATTTGTTGAACGGTGCCAAAATGTGGATTTCGAATGCACCGTTTGCGGACATCGCAGTAGTTTGGGCTAAAAATGAAGAAGGCAGAATTCACGGTTTAATTGTGGAACGCGGCATGGAAGGGTTTACCACTCCGGAAACGCACAACAAATGGTCGTTGCGTGCATCGGCTACGGGCGAATTGATTTTTGACAATGTAAAAGTGCCAAAAGAAAACTTATTACCGGGCAAATCCGGTCTTGGTGCGCCCATGATGTGTTTGGATTCGGCGCGTTACGGTATCGCTTGGGGCGCTATTGGTGCTGCTATGGACTGTTACGACACGGCGTTGCGTTATGCCAAAGAAAGAATCCAATTTGACAAACCGATTGCCGCTACGCAATTGCAACAAAAGAAATTGGCTGAAATGATTACCGAAATCACCAAAGCACAATTGTTGACTTGGAGACTAGGTGTTTTAAGAAATGAAGGCAAAGCCACTACAGCTCAAATATCTATGGCGAAAAGAAACAACGTAGATATGGCGATTAACATTGCCCGCGAAGCCCGTCAAATCTTGGGTGGAATGGGAATCACCGGAGAATATTCTATCATGCGCCACAGCATGAACTTAGAAAGTGTAATCACTTACGAAGGTACACACGACATTCACTTGTTGATTACCGGAGCTGACATTACCGGTATGCCTGCCTTCAAATAAAAATTAAACAATCAATAAAATTGATACAAAATGCTTCTCTTTTCGGGGAAGCATTTTTATTTTTGTTTCGATAAATCCATATTGATATATGGAACGTAAATACCAAAAAAAAGCTATGAATATCTCAACTATCAATCAAACCATCCAACCGCAAAAAGATATATTGTTGCAACATCCGTTGTATGAAAAAGTAAAAACGATAGACGACTTGCATCAGTTTTTAGAATGCCATGTGTATGCGGTTTGGGACTTTATGTCGCTCCTAAAAGCCTTGCAAAACAAACTAACTTGTACAACTACACCATGGTTTGCCTCGGAAAATCCGGAAACTCGATATTTGATTAACGAAATTGTATTGGCTGAAGAAAGCGATTTGACTTTAGACGGGAAACGGTTGAGTCATTTTGAAATGTATGTAGAAGCGATGCAAAGCTGCGGTGCTTCAACCGATGAATTGAAAGCTTTCTTAAAGAACGTAGTCGACACCAAAAACGTTTTCATTGCTATCAAACAAAGTGATTTACACTACAATGTTAAGGCGTTTCTGGATTTTACCTTCCGAGTGATTGAAGAAGGCAAAGTGCATAAAATTGCCGCTGCGTTTACCTTTGGTCGCGAAGATTTGATTCCGAATATGTTTACTGAGATTCTGAAAAACTTCCAGCAAAACTTTCCGGATGTGGATTTGGCCAAGCTGATTTATTACTTCGAACGACATATCGAATTGGATGCCGACGAACACGGTCCGATGGCGATGCAAATGATAGACGAACTTTGCCAAGACGATGCCCAAAAATGGAAAGAAGTTGAAGAAGTTTCGGTTTTAGCCTTGGAGAAACGTATCGGTTTATGGAACGCTATTGAAGAAAAAATTGAAGCTCGTTTGGAGCTGGCCTAAAAATAAAAGTCAAACCAAAAAATTCAATTATGAAACGATTTTTTCAAATGTTAGCATTTTTTGGTTTGGCTTTCTGTATCAACAGCTGCTCGGAAGACCAACAAACTTCACCTCAACCAAATCCAAGATTATTCAAATATTTGGCTTTGGGCGACAGTTATACTTACGGACAAAGTGTATGCGAAGATTGTCGCTTTCCGGAACAATTAAAAGACAGTCTCGGGCAATACTTAACCACTGCCGATAATTTCGAAATTAAACTCATTGCGCAAACAGGTTGGACCACCACCAATTTAAAAACGGCCATAGCTTCGAAAAACCTCACTAACGATTACAACTTAGTTACCTTACTCATAGGTGTCAACAACCAATACCAAGGCAAGCCTTTTAACTTGTACGAACAAGAATTTCCGGAGTTGGTTGACATTGCTATTGCCAAAGCCGGAGGCAACAAAGACAACATAATTGTCCTTTCGATTCCAGATTATGCTTACACGCCATTTGGTCAAGGTTCAATAAGCATTTCTCAAGGGATTTACCAATACAATGCCTTTGCAAAAGCCTATTGTGAAGATAACGGAATTTCTTTTGTCAATATAACCGACATTACTCGAATGGGATTATTACAACCCGATTTGGTAGCTTCTGACGGCTTACATCCCTCAGCATTAGCTTACTCTAAATTCACAGCTCGAGTTCTACCTTTAGCCAAAAATAAATTAGGATTGTAATGTGCCAAAATAAAAAGTGCTATTAAAACTTTACTAAGTTTCGAAGGTATCCTTAAATGTAATTGTGGTTATTTCACAAATTTGATGTGTTATATTATTTAAATTAGTACATTAGCCAACTTATTTTTTGTATTGTATTAACAACCCTAAAACATATGTTTAAAACTTTTACACTATTATTATTTAGCACTATGCTTTTTGCTCAAAATCAGAGCAATCCCGAAAGAACATTATTTGGTTCATCGCCAAAAAGTGTTAATCCGCACAACGGTTCTATCAGATGTATTACCGATGAGTATGAAAATTTTTTAAGAGCAAACAATCCCAACCGATCAACTACCGAAGCTTTTGAACAATGGATAGCTCCGAAAGTTGCCGAAATTCAAGAACGAATGGCAGCCGGAAGATCAGCCAATGTGGTAATTACTATTCCTGTTGTAGTACACGTTATTCACAGTGGACAAGCTGTTGGTTCAGGAAGAAACATCTCTAACGCCAGAGTCCTCTCTCAAATCACAGTTCTCAATCAAGATTTCAGAAGAATGTTGAACACTCCGGGATACAACACAAACCCTGTTGGTGCAGACGTTGAAATTGAATTCTGTATGGCACAAAGGGATCCAAATGGTGCGGCAACAAACGGTATAAACCGTGTTAATTTAGGCAATATCACTTGGAATGAAACCAATGTTGAAACTTTTTTGAAACCGGAAACCCAATGGGATCCAACTCAGTACTTTAATATTTGGGTTTGTCAATTTGGCGGTGATTTAGACGGTGTTTTGGGCTATGCTCAATTCCCGAGTAATTCCGGTCTTGGCGGATTAAATTCTAATGGTGGTGATGCTATTACTGATGGGGTAATTATTGACTATCGTTGTTTTGGTTCATCAGTAGTTGCACCTAACCAAGGAACTTATTTTAACGATTACAACTTAGGAAGAACAGCTACTCACGAAATCGGACACTGTTTGGGATTAAGACATATTTGGGGAGACGGAGGTTCACAAGCTGCAGGCATTATAAATTGTACTAACAATAATGATTTCTGTGCTGATACTCCACCTGCAGGTTGGGAAAATTATGATTGTTTAAACACTTATGACTCTTGTCCAGCTGCTGCCGGTGTAGACATGGTAGAAAACTACATGGATTATACCAATGATGCTTGTATGAACATATTTACTTTAAATCAAAAGGCAAGAATGTTAGCGGTTATGCAGAATTCACCAAGAAGAAACACTTTAGCTACTTCATTAGCTTGCCAGTCGCCAATGAGCAACTCCGAATTTGGATGGTTAAACCAAATCAAGTTATATCCAAACCCGGCTAATGATTTCGTTGCTATTTCTGTTAATGAAGAACTACCTGATTCATTCACTATTTACAATGCTTTAGGGCAATTAGTAAAACAAGTTAATGTATCAACAGGAGCTGATTTAACGGTAGATACTCAATCTTTATCTCAAGGTGTTTACTTTATAAAAATCAACAAAGAAAATGCTTCAAAAACATTACAGTTTGTTAAAAAATAACAAACTAAGTGTTGACAATAAAAAAGGCGAGAATTTTACTTCTCGCCTTTTTTATTTCTTTCTAACTCTCCGGAGCCAACTCAATTTCCAGTCCGTCCATTGCTTCGGTGATGTGAAGTTGGCAACCCAAACGACTGTTGTCTTTTACATTGAAAGCTTCCCACAACATGGCTTCTTCATCAGGATTTTTTTCCGGTAACGGTACATCATTTAACACATAACATTGGCAAGAAGCGCACATGGCCATACCGCCGCAAATACCGATAGTACCTTCGGGAGCCAATTCGTAAGAACGAACCAACTCCATAATATTCATATTCATATCGGTTGGCGCTTGCACTTCATGCGTAACGCCGTCGCGATCTGTGATTTTAATAGTGATGTCTTGTGCCATTAGTCGATTGATTTTACTACTGCTTTTTCTGCTTCTTTTCGGGTGCCGTCAAAACCGTCTACACCGGAAACCGTGGTGTATTTCAACACATAACGTTTGCCCGGATTTAAGCGATTGTAAACACTCTGACACATCAAAGTGGCTTCGTGGAAACCACATAAAATGAGTTTTAATTTACCCGGATAAATGTTCACGTCTCCAATGGCGTAAATACCATCGATATTGGTTTGGTAATCTAAAGCATTGTTCACTTTAATCGCGTTCTTTTCAATTTCCAATCCCCAATTGGTGATAGGTCCTAATTTTGGTGTTAAACCAAAAAGCGGAATAAAATAATCAGTTTCAATGGTTTGCTCTTGGCCATCGGAATTGATGGTGATAGCGGTTAAATGGTCGTCGCCGTGTAAGCGAACTACCTCAGCCGGTGTTACTAAATTCACCAAGCCTAACTTTTTGTATTCTTGTAATTTCTCTACGGAATCCAAAGCACCACGGAATTCATTTCTGCGGTGAATCAACGTAACTTCCGAAGCTACATCGGCTAGAAAGATGCTCCAATCTAAGGCAGAATCTCCACCGCCGGCAATTACAATTTTCTTGTCGCGGAACAATTCCGGATCTTTGACAAAATATTCTACGCCTTTTTCTTCGTAGCAACTAATGTTTTCAATCTCCGGTTTTCTCGGTTCAAAAGTACCCAATCCGCCGGCTATAGCGATGGCTTTAGCGTGGTGTTTGGTGCCTTTGTTGGTGGTTACGATAAACGTACCGTCGTCTAACTTGTCAATGGTTTCTGCGGTTTCCGCCAAGGTAAATCCGGGTTGGAATTGTTTGATTTGCTCCATCAAATTGTTCACCAAATCGCCTGCCAATACTTCGGGATAACCGGGAATATCGTAAATGGGTTTTTTGGGATACAATTCGGCCAACTGCCCGCCGGGTTGCGGCAAAGCGTCGATGATGTGGCATTTTAATTTTAATAAACCGGCTTCAAAAACAGCGAATAAACCTGTTGGTCCGGCTCCGATAATCAGTATATCTGTTTCTATCATGCTTTGAGATTCTGAGGTTCTGTGATTCAAAGGCGCTAAGGTCTTCAAACCCGAACTTTTATTTTATGATTTTTATCATACCAAGCTACATTCGCGTTAGGGATAGTAGTGGAAATCCTTTTGGGGATTATCAATCCCGAAAAGATTGCAACGAATAGCCCGACCCGCAGGGGAACGCCCTACACTTCGACTGCGCTCAGTGTAGACATTAGGTCAAAATAACTAAATTACGTTTTCTACGGTTTCGATTTGCGGTGCGTACTTTTTGATGGTGGTTTCCACCCCGGCTTTCATGGTACTCACACTCAAACTACATGAGGTACAAGCGCCTTGAAGACGCACTTTAACGTGCTTTTGGTCTTCTACGGAAACCAAGCTGATATCGCCGCCATCGGAATTCAGAAACGGTCTGATTTCGTCGAGGGCTTTTTCGATATTGACAATTAATTCTTCGTTTGTCATAATTTAATTTTTAGTTTTCAGTCGCAGCTTTCAGTCGCAGTAAACAAAACTGTAAACTGAGACTGAAAACTAAACACTACTTCTTAACAGCCGAACAACCGGCCATGGTGGTAATTTTAATCGCTTCAGTCGGCGGTAAACTTTCGTTGCGGTTTACGGTTTCCTGTACCACATTACGGGTAATGGCTTCGAATACATTTTCGATGACCGAAGCGGTTTGTAAGGCGGCAGGGCGACCGTAATCTCCGGCTTCGCGGATGCTTTGCACCAATGGTACTTCGCCTAAGAACGGCACATTTAAATCGGCTGCCAAGTCTTTTGCACCTTCTTTACCGAAGATGTAATATTTGTTGTTTGGCAATTCTTCCGGCGTAAAATAGGCCATGTTTTCGATGATACCCAATACCGGAACGTTGATGCTGTCGGACAAGAACATGGAAACTCCTTTTTTAGCATCGGCTAAAGCCACGGCTTGTGGTGTGCTTACCACTACAGCGCCTGTGATAGGCAACGATTGCATGATGGACAAGTGAATGTCGCCGGTTCCCGGTGGTAAATCGATTAACATAAAATCGAGTTCGCCCCAAGCAGCATCGAATATCATTTGGTTTAAGGCTTTGGCTGCCATTGGGCCACGCCAAATTACAGCCTGACTTGGTGAAGTGAAGAATCCGATGGAAAGCAATTTGATTTCGTAGCTTTCGATAGGTTTCATTTTCGATTTGCCGTCGACTTCAATAGAAAGCGGTTTTTCGTTTTCTACATCAAACATGATCGGCATACTTGGTCCGTAAATATCGGCATCTAACACGCCTACTTTGAAACCCATTTTAGCTAAGGACACGGCTAAATTGGCAGTTACTGTTGATTTTCCAACGCCGCCTTTTCCGGAAGCTACCGCGATAATATTGCTGATGCCCGGAATGGCTTTGCCTTTGATTTGATTCGGATTTTGCTCGGGCGTTTCCACTTTGATGTTGACTTTCACCATAGCATCGGATGAAAATTTATCGTGGATGAGTTTTTTGATGTCGTCTTCCGCGCGTTTTTTGATGTGCATGGCCGGTGTCGAAATTACTAAATCGACTACCACTTCGTTACCGAAAGTCAGCACGTTTTTAACAGCGCCGCTTTCGACCATATTTTTGCCTTCGCCTGCAATGGTAATGGTTTCCAAAGCAGCCAAAATTTCTTTTCTATCTAATTTCATTTCGTACTAAATTTAAATCTTTCAGTTTCTTTTATTTAAACTGAATTTAGATTGCAAAGATAATACGAAATGTTTGGAAACAATCGTTAATGAATTGAAAATGTTTATTGTTTTATAATCGATTTTATTGGCGTTCTAATGCTAAATTTTCGGTTGCCAAAAGTGCTTTTCAAAATCGACTATTTGGTTATCAACAACTGCTATTCCTTCGTTTTCCAACAATTGTTGCATCAAATTCGTACCGGCAAAATGGTGTTTCCCGGAAAGCATTCCGAAGCGATTGACTACGCGGTGCGCCGGAACATCATCGTGTCCGTGACTGGCATTCATCGCCCAACCGACCATACGAGCGGAACGCGCCGAGCCTAAAGCTTTGGCAATAGCGCCGTAGGAAGTGACTTTACCTTCGGGAATTTGGCGGACAATATCGTATACTCTTTCAAAAAAATTGTCTTCCATTTTAATCGCAAAGAAGTTTTATTAGCGTTACAATAGCCATGAAAGTGGTAACCGAACCAATAACATAATTGATGTTTCGCATCAGGAATTCGGTTTTCTTTTCAATCTTTTTAAAGGCGACTATATACAGGTAAAACACACTGAAAGAACCTAACACTACACCGCTTACAAAAGTTGATACCGGAATTTTATCAAAACTGAAATAACCCGCAGCTGCTAAACCCATGCTGGCAAATACATAGAAAGGAATCGGCAACAAGTTCAGCATCGACAGCAACATGCCAAAAAAGAAGCGGTTAGATTTTCCTTTGATTTTGGCTTCGGGTTTGATTTTCTTTGGCTTTTTGGCAATCCAGAAAAAATAAACGCTCAATCCGGCAAAAATAAAGATGCCTATTTCCTGTAAGGTCGCTACAATTTCTTGGTGTTGGCTGATGAATCGGGCGAACAAAACGGCGATAAAGGTTTGTACAAACACCACAACCGAAGCACCGGCAGCAAAGCTAATCGCTTCGTTTTTACCTTCTTGCAAACTGATTTTGGCTGCTGTCATGTTGATTAAACCCGGAAGTATAACCGCCAAAAAAGCAATGCAAAAACCCAATACAAGCGGCAAGAAGTTGGTCATCTATTTGATTTTGAAACGAATATACGTAATTGCCTTATTGATTTCCAAATATTGTTTCTCATAAAAGGTTTGGATGCCGATTACTTCCTGAGGCGCACCTTCGTTTTTATATACATTGTGATTGGCGTACAACACTTCGTGACCTTCGCCGTGTAATAACCCCAAGGTATAACCGTGCATGAATTCGCTGTCCGTTTTTAGGTTAACCACACCGTCCGGTTGCAGAATTCGTTTGTATAATTTCAAAAACTCACTATTGGTCATACGGTGTTTGGTGCGTTTGTATTTGATTTGCGGATCGGGAAACGTAATCCAAATTTCGGCTACTTCGCCTTCATCAAAAATGCCTTCGATGAGTTCAATTTGCGTGCGTACGAAGGCTACATTGTGCATGCCGCTTTCTACAGCTGTTTTAGCACCACGCCAAAATCGGGCACCTTTGATATCGATTCCGACAAAATTCTTGTCGGGATATTGTTCGGCCAACCCTACGGAGTATTCGCCTTTACCGCAACCCAATTCGATGATGATAGGATTGTTATTTTTGAAAAATTCGCTGTTCCATTTGCCTTTTAGCGGAAATTGACCGCCTACTACTTCTTCACGAGTTGGTTGGAACACATTTTGAAAGGTTTCGTTTTCTTTGAATCGCTTTAGTTTATTCTTGCTGCCCACAGATTTAATTTTTTGGTAAAATTAAGGAAATATAAACTATCCGAAATCTTTTTTACTTTGCAATGTTAAAAGCTTACCTTCCCAACTTGAAAACGACTTCGAAAAACATATTAATTGCGCCGCTAAATTGGGGTTTGGGTCATGCCACTCGTTGTATTCCAATTATTAAAGAATTACAGCAATTCGGCTTTACCCCTATTATTGCTTCCGATGGCATGGCTTTGCGATTGTTGCAAAAAGAGTTTCCGGAACTTATTTCGATTGAACTGCCATCTTATGAAATAGAATATGCCAAAGATGAAAAGGACTTCAAATGGAAACTCATCAAAAACAGTCCGAAAATGATTCAGGCCATTTTTGAAGAAAAACAGAAGGTCAAAGCTTTAGTCAAACAATACGATTTAAAAGGCATTATTTCTGATAACCGTTTGGGCGTTTACAGCAAAAAAGTACCAAGCGTTTTTATCACGCATCAGCTAAATGTATTGTCGGGTAAAACCACTTGGATTTCTACCAAACTACACCAGTTTTTCATTGCAAAATTCACCGAATGCTGGATACCGGACAATGAAAACCAACCCAATTTGACGGGAAAATTAGGTCATTTGGAAAACACTTCGCTCAACCTGAAATACCTTGGTCCGTTAAGCAGATTATCCCAAAAAGACTTGCCGTTGCAATACGATTTGATGGTTATTTTGTCGGGGCCGGAACCGCAACGAACATTGTTGGAAGAAAAACTAACGACTGAACTTCAGGATTATGAAGGCAACATTCTTTTTATACGCGGAAAAGTAGAACCGGAGCAAAACATCAAAACAGACCGTCAGTTCACGTATTACAACTTTATGACTTCCGATGAAGTAGAAAAAGCTTATAATAAAAGTGACTTAGTGCTTTGTCGTTCGGGTTACACCACCGTAATGGATTTGGCAAAATTAGAGAAAAAAGCTTTTTTTATTCCGACGCCCGGTCAGTTTGAACAAGAATATTTAGCCAAACGATGCAAACGAAAAGGCATGGCTCCCTTTGCCAAGCAAGATGAATTTAAAGCCGAAAAATTACTCGAAATTGATTTGTACAAAGGTTTTCCTAAAAGTGTGGCAACCGTAAATTGGAAACAGTTATTTATACTTTTCCATGGTGAATGAGAATTCGGAGCCTTTGCCGAACTCGCTTTCCACATAAATTTTTTCACCATGGGCTTCAATAATATGTTTTACGATAGACAAACCTAAACCGGAACCGCCTTCGCTACGCGCACCGCTTTTGTCCACGCGGAAGAAACGTTCGAAAATTCGGGATAAATTTTGTTTTTCAATACCTTCCCCGTTATCTCGAATTCGGATGATAAGTTTGTTATTAACCAAATCTTCAATACTGACTTCGGTAGTTCCGTTTTCTTTACCGTATTTGATAGAGTTCATGATCAAGTTGGTCAACACCTGTTGGATCTTTTCTTTATCGCCAAAAACCTTGATGGGTTTGCTGTATTTACGGTCGAACATGAGAATGATGTTCTTTTTATCAGCCTTCATTTCCAATAAATCGAAGACATTTTGGATAAGCTCGACAATGTTAAATTTAGACAACTCTAAGTTCAAATCGCCTGTTTCTAATTTTGAAATCATGTCTAAATCTTCCACAATATAAATGAGTCGCTCTACACCTTTCTCGGCTCTTTCCAAGTATTTTTTTCGCACATTTTTATCGTTCATTGCGCCATCTAACAAGGTAGAAAGATAACCTTGAACAGTAAATAATGGCGTTTTAAGTTCGTGCGACACATTCCCTAAAAACTCCCGACGGTATTCTTCACGTACTTTAAGCGTTTCGATTTCCATCTTTTTATCCATCGCAAATTTTTTCACTTGTTTGGTTAACGTAGCCATGTCAGTAGTAATGGGTTGGTTTCGGAAAGAAGTCGATTCAAGTAAGGAAACATCGTCGTAGATTTTTTTTACCCTTCGATAAATAAAATGCTCAACGCGGTATTGGATTACGAAAAAGGAAAAGGTTGCCATCGATAAGGCAAAAACCAAGAGAATAGCCCAGGAGAACTCGTGGAAAAACCACAATAAAATACCAAGAAAACCGGTGGAAAAAAGGGTAATATACGTTGTAGAAACTAACGCAAAAGTGTATGTTTTCTTGAAATTGACCTTCATTTAGACTTCGAGTTTGTAACCCACTCCTTTGATGGTTTTGAATAAATCTTCGCCTATTTTTTCGCGAAGCTTTCTGATGTGAACATCGATTGTTCTACCTCCAACAATAACTTCATTGCCCCAAACTTTATCCAAAATTTCTTCGCGTTTGAAGACTTTTCCCGGTTTGGAGGCCAATAAATAAAACAATTCAAACTCTTTGCGCGGCAGGATGATTTCCTGACCTTCTTTGATGATTTTATATTCTTCGCGATTGATTTCAATACCGCCTACATTAAGGGTTTCGGTGGTTTGGTCATCGCTTTTTAGTCGGCGCAACAATGCTTTCACTTTGCTCACCAACAATTTCGGTTTAATCGGTTTGGTGATGTAATCGTCGGCACCGGCATCAAAACCGGCTACCTGAGAATAATCTTCACTGCGCGCCGTTAAAAAAGTAATAATAACATTGCTGAGTTCGGGTAATTTACGGATGTTTTCGCAAGCTTCCATGCCGTCCATTTCGGGCATCATCACATCCATAATAATCAAATGCGGCAGCTCTTTTTTGGCTTTGGCAATGGCCTCTTTACCGTTAGTAGCCGTTACAATTTGATAACCTTCTTGGGATAAATTGTACCCAACAATCTCTAAGATATCTTGTTCATCATCGACTAATAAAATCTTAATGTCTTTTTTCTTCATAACAAACGCATACTGTTTTTTGCGGTAGTAAAGGTAAAGATAATACAAAATGATGACATAGCGCGACTATGGAGTTAACGGTAATTTAATATGTTAACAATTTGGTAAAACTAAAAGAACAAAAAGGTAATAATGGAGTAACACGACCTTTACAAAGTGGTGGTTTCTTTGCGCCAAAATTAAACACGACTACAATGAAACTTAAATTAATCGTTACATTATTATTAATCAATATTGTAAGTTTTGCCCAAAACAAAGGAACCGTGAACGGTACTTTAACGGATAAAGACTTAAACAACGAGCCTTTACCTTTTGCTAATGTCATTATTAAAGGCACTACTATAGGAGTAACCACCAACGAAACCGGAAAATTCAGCCTAAGCATTGAAGCCGGAACCTACACTATTCAATTCAGCTTTTTAGGATATGAAACTGTAGAAGAAAAAATTGTGGTTAAAGCCGGAGAAACATTAACTATTAATAAAGCTTTGGGTTCAGGCAGCTATCAATTGCAAGATGTGGTGATTCAGAGAGTAGTGAGTCGCGAAAAAGAATCGGCCTTACTTATGGAACAGAAAAATGCGGTTGAAATCAAACAAAGTATAGGAGCACAAGAGATGCAACGCAAAGGAGTTTCTACTGTTGAACAAGGAGTAGCAAAAATCTCAGGGGTTTCTAAAGTGGCCGACCGCGGTATATTTATTCGTGGGTTAGACGATCGTTACAATTACCTTCAAATTAACGGTTTGAACTTCATTCCTTCTGATCCGAATTTGAAAACAATTCCGCTGAGTTTTATTCCAACCGATATTGTCAGAAATATTGATGTTTTCAAAACGTTCAATTCCGGTTTGTACCAAGATTTTGCCGGTGCTTCCTTGAATATTTGGACCAAAGACATCAGTTCAAAACCTTATACAAAAGTGAGTGTTTCTGCCGGATTCAACTCGATTACCACTTTTAAAGATTTTAAATCGGGCAGTGAAGGCGGCGCAGACTTCTTTGGTTACAGCGGCAACAACCGTGCTCTTCCGGGTGTTTTTGGCGAAAATGTTGCCTTGGGTTATCAAGCATCTTCATCTGAATCTAAAGACCTCTTTAATTCCTCTTGGTCACCGGAACAAACTACCGCACCAATGAGTATTGGAACCAGCATTACCAATTCGGATTCATTTGACTTGTCGAACGATAGAAAAATCGGTTACATTTTCAATGTCAATTTCAGCAACAATTATTTGTCACAAACCGGACAAAGAAGAAACTTAAACTCGGAAGGTACTGCTTTCAAAGATTTTGATGTGGCCAATTCAAAATACTTTACACAAAAATCAGCTTTGACCAGTTTGAACCTTAAGAAAGCCAATTTGTACAACTTCTTTTTCAACGTAATTTACCTTCAAAACTCAGAAAGTACTATTGAAGAAATTCAAGGAGAAAACACCGATTTCATCACTATTGACAGACCTTTTTTCTTGAGAGATACAAAATATGTAGAGAATACCTCTTTCGGAATCCAACAATTAGGAACCTTGTATTTTAAAGATAAAAAACACATTTTGGAGTATGGAATTGCCGCTACGTTAGGCAAAAACAACATGCCTGACCGAAAAACATTAATTACAGAAGGTGTTGGTGAAGAGGCAGATTTTGTAACTTTCAATGGTGCCAACCCGTTTCGCTTTTACTCGGTTCTAGACAACATCAACGTGAACGGAAAAGTAGAATATGAGATAAAATTTGGCGAAGAGATTGACGGAAAATCGAAAAACAGTTTGCGATTCGGCTATGCGGGTGACATGACCAATTATGATTTCTTCAACAGAACCATCCGTGTAAATGGCGGTGGCAACTTAGCCGATACTACCATGGACACGAACAATCCGCAAGCTTTCTTTGATGCTAATTTTGACAATGGCAGTCTTTTTTACGCCAGTACATCAGACCCGACCTTTAACGTGAAAATCGCACAGTTCATCAATGCCGGATTTGTGAATTACAACCGAAATTGGAAAAAATTAACATTGGATGTTGGAGCGCGATTTGAATACATGTTCCGCGAAACCAAGTCGAGAAAAGAAACCAGCACTGTAACTTCTCCTTTTGAAGTACAAGTTTATGATCCAATCGACTTTAGTCCGGTGCTTAACCTAAAATATGAATTAAACGAAAAATCAAACTTGCGTTTTACCGCTTCTAAAACTTCCACAAAACCAAGATTCCGTGAAATTTTACCTTTCCGTTACCAAGACGGAGACGGTAACTTCAGCATCGGTAATCCTGATTTGAAAAATACCCAAAACTACAATGTGGATTTGAAATACGAATTCTTCCCGACACAAAGCAGTATGGTGGCTGTTGCCGTTTTCGGAAAACACATTCAAGACCCAATTACTCGTTTGTTAGAAGGAACTTCAACCGGTTTCTTAACCAAGTTTGTAAACTTTGATGAAGCCAATTTGTTTGGTATAGAGTTAGAATCTAACTTTGGATTAGATGTGATTTTTGGCGAAAGCTTCTTCACTAAAAGAACTACTTTCGGATTGAACACCATCTTTATGAAATCGGAAGAAATTGCAGACAAAGCTAAATTCCCACGTATCACCTCAACTGAGCGTTCACTTCAAGGCGCATCCGATATTATTATCAATGCCGATATCGTATATGACTTGATTAAAAACGACAAAATAGAGTCGAAAGTGTCATTTATTTACAATACTTTCTCTGACAGAATTTATGCCGTTGGTACTGACGGTGCCTCCGACATTAAGCAAAAGCCAATTGACATGTTGGATTTTACTTGGCGCAATACTTTCTCGAAAAAATACCAATTGAACTTAACCGTAAAAAACATTTTGGATGCTGAAATTTTAGCTACTCAAGATCCAACCCGACCTATTGCTAATCCGAGTCAATTTAGCAACGTAAACAATCGTTTGACACAAGGTGTAACGGTTGGATTAGAATTTTCATACACTTTCTAATAATAAAATACTGTATATCAAATAATTAAAAAGAGAATCTAATAGATTCTCTTTTTTTATAGCATAACATTTAGTTTACAAATATTTCACTGAGCGGTAACCGTTATATAACCATTGATTAACCTGATTTGAAAATGCTGAAATTACTTTTGTAAAAACAATATAACAATAAAATATGAAAACAAATTTCTTAAAACTTATCGCTTTAGTAGCTTTAACTTTTACTATCGGATGTTCTTCTGATGAAACAACCGGAACTAATGTTCCTAACTTAGAAGGTTCTGTACTTCAAGGGAACATTACAACTGATTTAAATGTACCTGCCGGGAATTACAACTTAAAAGGAGTTGTAGTAGTAAAAGCCGGAGCCACTTTAACTATTGAAGCCGGTACTACTTTCACCGTTTCTACAGCAGACCAAGCTGCAGGAACAAATTACTTACAAGTTGAGCAAGGAGCAAAATTAATTGCTAATGGGACTTCATCTTCACCAATTGTATTCACAGCACAATCACAACAAATCGGTGCCTGGGGAGGAATCATTATCAACGGAAAAGCGAGAATTAACGTTGCCGGTGGTACCGAAATTGCTGAAGCCGGAGGTTTAATTTACGGTGGAAACGACGATGCTGACAATTCAGGTTCATTAAAATACGTTAGAGTTGAATACGCCGGAGCTGCTATTACAGGTGGTACTGCTGAATATAATGCTTTCTCTTTCTTCGGAGTAGGTTCAGGAACAGTTTTGGAAAACTTACAAGCCTACAAAGGTGCTGATGATGCATTTGAATTTTTCGGTGGTGCAGTAAATGCAACCAATTTAGCCGCTTTTGGATGTGAGGACGACAACATTGACTGGGACAGAGGTTACAGAGGAAACTTAAGCAACATTTGGATTATTCAACCGGCTAATGGTGACTTTGGATTTGAGTGTTCTAACCTACCTGTTGAATTCAATAGTTCACCTAGAGCTAATCCAACCGTGACAAACGTAACCATCACCGGTTCGGGCAATACTTCAAAAGCAGCTTTCAATTTCAAAGAAGGAACTGCAGGAAATATTTCAAACGTAAAAGTAACTAATGTTGGTTATGGCGTGGATTTAAGAAACCAATTAGGTCAATTCCAAGACGGTTCTTTAAAAATCAATAATGCTAATATAACTTTTATCACTGCTTTAACTCGTAACGGAATTTCCGGCGACACCACTAACATCGATGCCATCATTGGAATTAATGCTAATGCAGTAGGCGCCAACACAGCCCCATTTACAACAGGAACTTGGTTGAAAACACTATAAATCGACTCCAATTAAAACTTAAAAAACTCCTTCCCAACAAGAAGGAGTTTTTTTGGTATAATATTTGAAATTATTTTTATACATTTGTAATAACCAAATTTTTGTCATGGCTAAAAACTACTTATACACTTTTTTCTTTTTCTGCTTGTTCTCTCTGGGTACTTTTGCTCAGGACGTGAAGCAACAAGGAGAAACGCTTGGTTTTTATCCAAACCCAGTAAGCAACGGAAAAATCTACATCACTTCAAAAACTACGCTAGATAAAGAAGTTTTAATTTTTGACGTATTGGGTAAAAAGGTACTGCAAACCACTATTTCTTCTCGCGAATTAAACATCAGCACTATCCCGCCGGGTGTTTACATCATCAAAATTACTGAAGGAGACACCACCACAACTAGAAAACTAATTGTCAGATAGTTAAACTTTGTAGGTTTAACTTTTTTTTAATCATTTTTTTACACTCTTATTTTCGGCAAACAAATATTGTGCTTATATTTGTAAGCTAAATAAATTTAAAAAAAATGAAAAAAATCTACTCTTTATTATTATTAGCTGTAAGTTCTATTTCATTAGGACAAACTATTTTCTCTGAGAATATGGGGACAACAGCCGTTAATAATCCACTGATTACAGCACACACAGGCTGGCAAAACTCCTCTCCGATTGTATTCACCGGTACCGCTGATGTTAGAACAACCTTAGTTTCATCAGGTTACACAGGAGCTTCAGGAAACTGTAACGTATTTATTAATGCCGTAGATGAATTCTTTCAAATTGACGGAATTAACACTTCTGCTTACAATACCTCAGGCTTACAATTGTCATTCGGAATAAACACCCCTTCACCTTTGACTAATGTTTTAACCGTTGAAGTAAGTACCGACGCAACCAACTGGACTCCGTTAACTTACACTCCAAGCTCAACAGGATGGTCTTTGGCAACTATTACTTCAGGAATTCCGTCTACAACTACGTTATCAATCCGTTTTAAATCAACTTCTACAGCTCAATTCCGAATTGATGATGTTAGAGTTTTTAATTTTAACGCTTCTTGTACATTAGTATTAGGTACAGCAACAACTGCTTGTTCTGCTGTTACAGCAGCACTTGACACTTACACCGCTACAATCCCTTATACCGGTGGCGGATCGGGAAGTTACACCATTGTTCCCTCATCTGGAACCGTTGGTGGAGACAATCCGGCAACAGTCGCTCAAGGAAATATTACAATCAGTGGCATTGTTGAAGGTACGAATTTAGCTGTAACCATCACGAGTGGTTCATGTTCTTACACTGCTAACGTTAATGCTCCGGAATGTAAACCGGTTAATACACTACCTTTTAATGAACCATTTGCATATGCTGAAGGTACATCTATAGGTCAAACACAACAATGGTCTAATGTTAACACAGGTGACAACATTACTGTAGGCAACTCAAGCTTAACTTATCCTGGCTTTACAACTGCAGGAAATTCTGTTTCATTTGCAGCTGACGGAGTTGACTGCTTTACTTCGTTCACCCCAACAACTTCAGAAACAATCTACTACTCTTATTTATTGAACATCACTTCAATGGCTGGAGTTACTGATACTAACGGTGGTTATTTTTCAGGTTTTGGTTCAAGCACCACAAGTTTGGGAGCAACGTTATGGGCTAAAAGAGTTGACGACACAAGTTATAACTTAGGTATAGAAGTGAGAACTGCTAATGGCGCTAACACCACTTATTCAACAGATACATTTACTGCAGGACAAACTTATTTTGTTGTTGTTGGTTATACTTTTGGTCCAAATGCTTCTGACGATACTGTAAATTTATGGATAAATCCTGCGTTGAATGGAGCACAACCTGCTGCTTCTCTTACGGATTCTCACACGGGAACTGATTTTACAGAAATTTCAAACTTCTTTTTAAGACAAGACTCAGCAACAGAAACAGGCGCTACACAAATCGATGAATTGAGAATTGGAACAACTTGGGCTCAAGTGACTTCAGGATCTTTGAGAACTACTCAAAACCAAATCTCAGGGTTAAAAGTGTACCCTAACCCGGTTGCTAACGGTACTTTGTTCATCGAAACGGCTGCTAATGCTGAAAAAACAGTAGCTATCTTTGACGTATTAGGAAAACAAGTTTTAAACACTACAACTGCTGATAACGCTGTTAACGTAAGCGGATTAAATGCAGGTGTTTATGTGGTTAGAATTACTGAAGAAGGTAAAACAGCTACTACTAAATTGGTGATTAAATAATCCCAATCCAACAATACCAAAAAGGTCCTAATGAACGTTAGGGCCTTTTTTTATTTTCCGTATTTTTGCGCTAAATTTTTTAATACTTTGGTTCAACCGCAAGACATATTTACAATCACCTCACACAAGCAATTTGAAAAAATAGCATTGAAAGTATTTCGTTACCAATACGAAAACAACAAAGTGTATAGGGAATTTTGCAACTTCTTAAAAACGGATGTACAAAAAGTAAAATCGCTCCAACAAATTCCGTTTTTACCCATACAGTTTTTTAAAAGTCATGCCGTAGTTTCAAATACGGATGAAATCCAAGAAACCTTCACCAGCAGTGGAACCACGGGAATGATTACCAGCCAACACCTCGTTACCGATGTGTCGCTATACGAGCAAAGTTACCGCCAAGCGTTTTCGCAATTCTACGGCAATATCGAAGACTATACGGTTTTGGCCTTACTTCCGTCCTACTTGGAACGCAGTGGTTCATCGTTGATTTATATGGTGAAAGATCTAATCGAATTGTCAAACAACGAAAACAGTGGCTTTTACCTGCGTAATTACGACGAACTGATAACAAAGCTCATCGAACTCGACAACTCCGGTCAAAACGTAATACTGATTGGTGTAACCTACGCATTATTGGATTTAATTGAAAAACAAAAATTCCAACTCAAAAACACCATCATCATGGAAACCGGCGGTATGAAAGGCCAACGCAAAGAAATGATTCGGGAAGAATTACATCAAATTTTAAGTCAAGGTTTTGGTGTACCGAGTATCCATTCGGAATATGGCATGACCGAATTGCTTTCTCAAGCTTATTCCTTAGGCAATGGCATTTTTGAATGCCCAACCTGGATGCACGTTTTAATCCGCGACACCGAAGATGCGTTGAGTTATGTCGATTACGGAAAAACCGGTGGTGTCAACGTCATCGATTTAGCCAATATCAACTCTTGTTCCTTTATCGCCACACAAGATTTGGGCAAAAAACAGCCCAATAACGCTTTTGAGGTATTGGGACGTTTTGATCATTCTGACATCCGCGGTTGTAACTTGATGGTGATATAATAAAACTCTTTTTGCTGCGTTTATATAAAAACAGCTGTCTTGAAATACATTATTCTCCTTCTGCTCTCTATTACAGTTCATGCACAATCCAAACCGATTGTCATAAAAATAGACTCCATTGCAACAACCGAAACAGAAGACAACCGCAGGACGTTCAAGCTGCACTATCAAATTACTAATATTAGCAAAAAAGAGATTTCCTTTGTTTTAGACTTAAAGAAGATAATCCCAATTGGCTCGGGTTCTCTCAGACCAAATCCCTACTACAAAGTCTACGAAAACGAAATGTCTCTGGAAGTAAACGGCATTTTTACCGGAGAAAAACAAGTGCTGAATTTTAAAAATGAAGCCGAAATGAACCGCTATCAAGATTCTATTACTGCCTCCATTAAAAACAAAACCCCTGAACAATGGCAACAAGAAAAAAAAGAATACTTCCTGAATAATATTCAAAAAATGCAACCCAATGAAGTCAAACACTTCGACGCCGTCATTGTTTGGGATAAAAATCGATACCACCGCAATGGTGACATAGAGTATTTCATCGAAGAAAAAGAAAAGCATTTTATCGAACTCCACATCAACTTAATGGTCGAAGAACTACTACTAAGCTTTTCCGAAGCAGAAAAAAACGAACTTTTAAAAGACACAATCCTAACCAAAGGCTGGTTTACTTCGAACAAAATAGAAATCAATTTAGGCGAATAAAAAAAAAGGAACCTCATCGGTTCCTTTTCATTTATATCACTTTGATTAAATAGTAATTCTTCTTCCCTTTCTGCAACATCAAAAACTGACCGTTAATCAAGTCTTTTTCTGTGATAATATAATCCGCAGTCACTTTTTCTTTATTCAACGAAATCGCGTTTTGTTGCAACTCGCGTCTCGCTTCACTGTTCGACGCCAAGAAACCGGTTTTAGCCGAAAGCGCCGCAATCATGTCCAAACCGTTTTCAATGTCTGTTTTTTCAACTTCGGCTTGCGGTACGCCTTCAAAGACTTCCAAGAAAGTTTTGGTGTCCAATTTTTTCAAATCGTCCATCGTCGGACTAAAAAACGCTCCGGAAGCAAATATGGCTTTCTCCAATTCTTCTCTACCGTGCACAAAAACAGTTACTTCTTCCGCCAAGCGTTTTTGCAACACGCGCAAATGTGGCGCCGTTTGATGTTCTGCTATCAAAGCGTCAATCGTGTCTTTATCTAAAAAAGTGAAAATCTTAATGTATTTCTCGGCATCAACATCCGTAGTATTCAACCAAAACTGGTAAAATTTGTACACCGAAGTTTTATCGGCCGTCAACCAAACATTACCGCCTTCGGATTTCCCGAATTTAGAACCATCAGCTTTGGTAATTAACGGACAAGTCATCGCATACGCCTTCGCGCCTTCGCCATTCATTCTGCGCACCAACTCAGTTCCCGTAGTAATATTGCCCCATTGGTCGCTACCACCCATTTGCAACAAACAGTGGTGCGTTTTGTACAAATGATGAAAATCGTAACCCTGTATCAACTGATACGTAAACTCGGTAAAACTCATCCCTTCGCCGCTTTCACCACTCAAACGCTTTTTCACCGAATCCTTAGCCATCATATAATTTACGGTAATTCTTTTCCCCACATCACGCGCAAAATTGATAAACGAAAAGTCCTTCATCCAATCGTAATTGTTCACCAAAATCGGGGCATTTGCAGCCGTCGAATTAAAATCTAAAAATCGCGACAACACGGCTTTGATTCCGGCTACGTTTTTCTCTAAAGTCGCTTCATCCAACAAATTGCGCTCGTCCGATTTCCCCGAAGGATCACCAATCATACCCGTAGCACCACCTACCAACGCAATCGGTTTATGACCAAAACGCTCCAAGTGCACCAACAAAATAATCGGCACCAAACTTCCAATATGCAACGAATCACTCGTCGGGTCAAACCCAATATAGGTCGTGGTCATTTCCTTTAAAAGTTGCTCTTCGGTTCCGGGCATCATATCGTGAACCAAGCCACGCCATTGCAATTCTGCTACTAAATTTTTCATCTCTCTAAGCTAATATTTGTCAAAGGTGTTCAATGCAGTCGCCTTGCAGGCTCGTGTCATCCTAATAATTCTTTATGAGCGCAAAGATAAACAGAATTAGGAATTAGGAATTAGGAATTAGGAATTTTTAGGAGCGAAAGGCTCGGGATTTATCAGCTATCCATATTCCTGCTTTCCACTATACTTCGTGCCGCTCCAATCAGGGCTAGAGGAAAATCTTTTCGCTTACCGGTATACACCAAATTCGTAATTGCTTCGGCTATTCTCAAAATAATAATTATTTTGTTCGGGTCATAATTCGTAATTCGTAATTCATAATTCGTAATTTAGCAACATGATTTTAGTCACAGGCGGAACCGGTTTAGTAGGCTCGCATTTGCTGTTACAATTAACGGCAAGCGAGACGGAAATTCGGGCCATTTACCGTAACGGAAAAAACATTCGCAAAACCCAATCGCTATTCGAATTGTATGGCAAGGAAGACCAATTCCACAAAATCCAATGGATGGAAGGTGACATTATCGACGTACCTTCTTTGGAAAAAGCATTCCAAGGCGTAACGCACGTTTACCATTGCGCCGCACACATTTCCTATGCTCCTAAAGATGAAAACAAACTCCGCAAAACCAACATCGAAGGCACAGCCAACATCGTAAACTTTTGTATAGATTACAAGGTGAATAAACTTTGCCATGTAAGTTCTATTGCCGCTTTGGGCGATTTAAAACCCAACGAAACCAACATTACCGAGGAAACCGAATGGAATCCGGAACACTTGCACAGCGATTACGCCATTTCCAAATACGGCGCCGAAATGGAAATTTGGCGCGGCCAACAAGAAGGCTTGAATGTAGTGATTGTGAATCCCGGTGTGATTTTCGGGGCCGGTTTTTGGGATCAGGGTAGCGGCCTTTTCTTTTCCGCCATCCAAAAAGGATTTCCGTTTTACACCAACGGTACCACAGGCTATGTTAGTGCCACCGACGTAGCAACTATAATGATTAGATTGATGAAAAGCGATATTTCAGGAGAACGTTTTTCCGTTGTAGCCGAGAATCGATCTTTCAAAGACATCATTTCACAAATTGCTGAGAAGTTAGGCGCTAAAAAACCTAAATGGGAAGCCAAACCTTGGATGTTAGCCATAGGCTGGCGATTAGATTGGCTGTCGGCAGCTTTTTTCAACACCCAAAGAAAACTGACCAAATACAGCGCGAAATCGCTTTTAACAGCGGAGGATATTTCTAATGCTAAAATAAAAAATGCGTTGAATTTTGAGTTTCAACGCATTGATACAGTCATTGACGAAGTAATTCGCTTGCACCAAAAATAATTATTTTACCATTGGTTCGTCCGGATTTGACGGAATCGTTCCATCGGTGGTTGCGCTACCATTGGCTTTTTGAGTTTCCTGTTCAATTCTTCTTTTTACTTCTTGGTACATTTTTTTATACTCTTCAATATCAGTCGCGTAATATTTGTTGTTTTCTTCCCACTGCAAACTGTCAATTTGGTACTTCTTGAATAAGAACTCATTGGATTTTTGAGAGCTGATGCCGCCCTTAATGTTCTGTGATTTAATGGCTTCAAGTAACGATATATCGTACAAAATATCAATCATCTTGTCTTTTTCAATCAATTTTTTAGGCTTTTCTACAGCCGTAGTACAGCTGGTCAATACAAGCAGCAAAACCATCAACAGATTCCTGGCATCCATCTTAATTATTTTAGCAAAATTCAACCTCATAAAATTTTAGCGGTTAAACAACAATCGTTTTCCGAAAGGTTTGTCGTTGACTTTAAAATTGTGGTACACCAAATTACCATTAACAAAAGTATGGGTAATTCTCGACTTAAAGTTATAGCCTTCAAAGGGCGACCATCCGCATTGCGCTAAGATGTTCTCCTTTTTGACATTCCATGGCATTGAAGGATCTACCAAAACCAAATCGGCGTAATAGCCTTCTTTGATAAAACCGCGTTTTTCAATCTTGAAAATCTTAGCCGGATTGTGACACATTTTTTCAACTATTTTTTCAATCGAAATTTTACCTTGGTGGTGCGCTTCAAACATCGCCACTACAGCGTGCTGCACTAATGGTCCGCCAGAAGGTGCTTTGGTATACACTTGTTGTTTTTCTTCTAAAGTATGCGGCGCGTGGTCGGTGGCAATTACGTCAATTCGGTCATCTAACAGAGCTTTCCACAAGGCGTCTCTGTCGGCTGCCGTTTTTACGGCCGGATTCCATTTAATCAAATTGCCTTTGGTTTTGTAATCAGCATCGGTAAACCACAAATGATGGATACAAACCTCGGCAGTAATTTGTTTTTCTTCCAGCGGAATTTTATTGGTAAACAACTCCATTTCTTTAGCCGTAGACAAATGAAAAACGTGCAATCGGGCGCCGGTTTTTTTAGCCAATTCAATGGCTTTGGAAGACGACAAATAACAAGCCTCTTCACTTCGTATCAAATGGTGGTATTCCACCGGTATATCTTCTCCAAACTCGGCCTTATAACGTTCCAAATTGGCTCTAATTGTACCCTCATCTTCACAATGTACGGCAATCAACATTTTGGTAGATGAGAATATTTTCTCTAACGATTCCTGGTTATCTACCAACATATTTCCGGTTGAAGAACCCAAAAAGAGCTTAATTCCCGCAACATTCTTTGGATTGGTTTTGAGTAACTCTTCCAAGTTATCATTGGTTCCGCCCATCATAAAGGAATAATTCGCAAAAGAAGTTTGAGCGGCAATTTGGTATTTGTCTTCTAAAAGTTCTTGGGTAACCGCATTCGGAACCGTATTAGGCTGCTCTATAAATGAGGTAATACCTCCGGCAACAGCTGCTCGGCTTTCGGAAGCTATGGTTCCTTTGTGGGTTAATCCAGGTTCGCGAAAATGCACTTGGTCGTCGATGGCACCCGGCATGAGGTATTGTCCTTCAGCCTCAATAATTTTACAATCCGGGGATTTAGGACTGATGCTTTCGGCTATTTCGACTATCCATTCGTTTTCAATCAAAACGTCACCAGTTACAATCTTTCCTTCATTAACAATCTTGGCATTTTTAATTAAAACGGTATTCATTTTCAGTAGTTTATAATCGGTTTAAAAATTTCCGGAATCGGAGAGAAATTACGCCAAAGATGGCTTCTTTAATAATTGCGCCACTCATTTTAGATTGACCCTTGGTACGATCAGTAAAAATCACGGGGACTTCCACTATCTTGAAATTTTTAGCAAATGCGCGGTATTTCATTTCTATTTGGAACGCATATCCAATAAACTTAATGGCATCCAAATTAATTTTCTCTAACACTTCTCTGCGGTAACAGATGAAACCGGCAGTAGCATCCATAATTTTCATACCGGTAATCATGCGCACATAAACAGAGGCAAAATAGGACAATAGTACTCTGCTGAGCGGCCAATTCACCACATTTACTCCGGTTACATATCGGGAACCAATGGCCAAATCAGCACCGTTAATGCAAGCTTCATACAATCGTTCTAAGTCGTTTGGATTGTGTGAGAAGTCGGCATCCATTTCAAAAATATAATTGTAATTATGCTGCATCGCCCATTTAAAACCATGCACATAAGCAGTACCCAAACCGGATTTTTTCTTTCTGATTTCCAGAAAAAGTCGGTCGCCAAATTCTTTTTGTAATTCGATTACTTTGTCTGCCGTTTTATCCGGAGAATTGTCATCCACAATCAGCACGTGAAACGATTTCGGTAAAGAAAAAACGGCTCGAATGATGCTTTCGATATTTTCAATTTCGTTGTAGGTCGGAATAATTACAATGCCGTCACTCATAAAGCTATAGTCATACTTTGTGCAAAAATAAACTATTTATCAGTGACACATCTTAATAATTATATAATAATTTAACAAATAAAAAATTAGTAATTTTGTCGACAATATGACAGAAATCGTTTTTGAACCAAGGGTAATTGAAGCAAAAGATTGGGCGACTTATCTTTTCGTTTTGTCGTTTACTTTAATAGCCGTTACAAGAACAGCTTTCGAAACGCGCTTTAATGATTTTCTGAAAATATTGGTTTCGGACAAATACATTAAAGTCTACAAAGATCCTTCCCATTTAATGAGCGGGTTTACCGTTCTTTTGTTTGTAGTACAAAGCATTTCCTTTTCCTTTTTCATCCAAATGGCGCTCAGTCACTTCGGATATGTCTCTAAAACCGATTGGATACTATTTATCCGAATTCTAACTTTTTTCGGAGTTTTTGTTCTTTCTAAATTTCTTATTGAGAAGATTATTGCTGCGATTTTCAACATTGAAGAGTTTGCCGAACAACTCAATTTGCAAAAAGTAAGCTACAGAACATTTATCAGTTTGTTGATTCTGCCGTTGAACATTTATCTGTTCTACAGCAACAACACATCAAATGTGCTTCTTTTTTGCATTATTACTATCATTTTAATAATAAACTTATATTCTTACTTGATTTCTTTGAAGATTTATCAAAACTTACTTATCGGCAAGTTGTTTTATTTTATTTTGTATCTTTGCGCACTTGAAATAGCACCGTACTATTTTATATATTATTTGATTACAAAAAATTTAGCACATTAAAATGTCAAATTTGAAAGTGAAAACAATTTTGGTTTCTCAACCGGAGCCAAAAGTAGAGAATTCACCTTATTTTGAGTTACAACAAAAACATAAGGTAAAAGTTGATTTCCGCTCGTTCATTCATGTTGAAGGAGTTAGTGCAAAAGATGTTAGGGCTCAAAAAATCGATCTTAACAACTATACGGCTATCATTTTGACCAGTAGAAATTCGGTAGATCACTTTTTCAGGGTAGCCGAAGAAATGCGCTATAAAGTACCTGAAGATTTAAAATATTTTTGCCAATCGGAAGCCATTGCTTTTTATTTACAAAAATACGTAGTATACCGTAAACGCAAAATATATGTGGGACAAAAAGACTTTGTTGATTTGTCTCCGCTAATCAAAAAATACAAAGACGAGAAGTTTTTGTTGCCGGCCTCCGACCAGTTAAACTATGATGTTCCTCAAACCTTAAACAATTTAAAAGTAGATTGGACTCAAGCTACTTTTTACAAAACGGTAATGAGTGACTTGTCTGATTTGGCGGATGTTTATTATGACGTTTTGGCTTTCTTTAGTCCAACCGGAATCAAATCGTTATTCAAAAACTTCCCTGATTTCAAGCAAAACAACACCAGAATAGCAGTTTTTGGAAGCACTACTCAAAAAGAAGCTTTGGAACATGGTTTGCGTATTGATATTTTGGCTCCGACTCCTGAAACACCATCAATGACCATGGCTTTGGAAAAATACATCGCCGACGCCAATAAAGGAAAATAAATATCTCTGTATTTGAAAATAAAAAAGCCATTCAAAATTGAATGGCTTTTTCTTTGGTTGGTTAGTTATTATACCTGTGGCCCAGCTTTTACTAAGCTTTGCCCTTGCTCGTTATCGGTATACTGAGCGAAGTTCTTGATGAATCTTGAAGCTAAATCAGTTGCTTTGGCAATCCAATCTGCTTCGTTTTCATAAGTATCTCTAGGATCCAAAATAGCCGGATTTACATCGTGTAATGACGTTGGCACTGCCAAATTGAAAACAGGAATCATTTTAGTTTCGGCTTTCTCGATAGAACCATCTAAAATAGCATCAATAATAGCACGGGTGTCTTTGATAGAAATACGCTTTCCGGTTCCGTTCCAGCCGGTATTTACCATGTAAGCGGTAGCATTATGTTCTTCCAACTTTTTAACCAATTCTTCTCCGTATTTCGTAGGATGCAAAGACAAAAAGGCCTTACCGAAACATGCGGAAAAAGTAGGTTCCGGTTGTGTAACTCCTCTTTCTGTCCCCGCCAATTTTGCCGTGAAACCGGACAAGAAATAATACTGTGTTTGCTCCGGCGTTAATTTAGAAACCGGCGGCATTACCCCGAAAGCATCCGCTGTCAAGAAAATTACTTTGGTAGCGTGACCTGCTTTTGAAACCGGTTTAACAATGTTTTGTATGTGATAAATTGGATAAGAAACTCGCGTGTTTTGCGTAACCGAACCGTCTTTAAAATCAATTACGCCGTTGGCATCAACTGTTACGTTTTCCAACAAGGCATCTCTCTTGATAGCCCTGTAAATATCCGGTTCGTTTTCTTTACTTAAATCGATAGTTTTAGCATAACAACCACCTTCAAAATTGAAAACACCTTCATCGTCCCAGCCGTGTTCGTCATCTCCGATTAATTCGCGTTTAGGATCAGTTGACAAAGTCGTTTTTCCGGTACCTGACAATCCGAAGAATACAGCTACATCGCCGTCTTTTCCTTTATTAGCGGAACAGTGCATCGAAGCAATACCTTGCAAAGGCAAGTAGTAGTTCATCATAGAGAACATCCCTTTTTTCATTTCACCACCATACCAAGTACCGCCTATCAATTGCATTTTCTCGGTTAAATTGAAAGCAATATAAACTTCAGAATTCAATCCGTGAGCTGCATAATCTTTGAAAGAAGTTTTAGAACCGTTCATTACAATAAAATCAGGTTCACCAAAATTGGCCAACTCTTCTTCTGTAGGACGAATAAACATGTTGGTCACAAAATGTGCTTGCCAAGCCACTTCCATAATGAAGCGAACTTTCAAACGCGTATTTTCGTTGGCACCGCAAAAAGCGTCAACCACATATAATTTTTTGCCTGATAATTGGCTAACTGTTGTTTCTTTTAAAGCTTCCCAAGTGTTTTGAGAAATAGGTTTGTTGTCGTTGGCCGCTTTGTCCGAGTTCCACCAAATGGTGTTTTCAGTTATCGCATCCTTAACAATATATTTGTCTTTAGGTGATCTTCCAGTAAACACACCGGTCATTACATTTACTGCGCCTAATTCGGTAAGCTGACCTTTCTCGTAACCTTCTAAATTAGGGTTTAATTCTTCATTGTATAATTGGTCAAAAGAGGGATTATGAATGATTTCTTGAACGTTTTTGATACCGTATTGATCTAACGAAATCGATTTCGTGATTTGAGCGTAATTCTCCATAAAATTAAGTTTGTGTTGTATTATGAATCAGGACACAAAGGTAAAAATTAAATTTCAGAAACTATTTTTTTAAAGGAATATTATTTTTGGCGAAGTGTTAAATTCCATAGCAAAAGTAACCAACCGATAATTAATAGTGTGCCGCCGATAGGTGTCACAATTCCGAGCGGTCTGAAATCAATTCCGGTAATTGTCTTGGTTGCCAAAATATAAATAGAACCTGAGAAGAAAACAACTCCAACCACAATCAATTTAAAGATGCTTTTCTTCACTTTTTCATTCACCAAACTTGTCATGCCTAAAAAAAGCAAAAAAAGTGCATGATACATTTGATATTTCACCCCGGTTTCAAAGGTGATCAATTCCTCTGCGGTTAACACTTTCTTCAAAGCATGTGCTCCGAAAGCCCCTAAAATAATGGCCGTCATTCCTAAAATTACGCCAGAGCTTGTGATTTTTCGTTCCATCCGTTTTTGTTTTAAAATACTATGTTACAAATTTATCCGTTATCAACTAGTAATTAAAGTAATTTCGCTTTTCTTTTAGTGGCTGACTTTTTTTAAAATTTTATATTTGCAGCTTAATTTTCCACTATGAAAAATATCTTTTTGGGCTTTTACCTCTTTTTTTTAGGTTTTTCAAACTGTAGTTTTGGTCAAAACATAAAACCGGGAGAACGATTGGTTTATGCCGGTTCCTATAATATGAGCGGATTGATGACACAATTGGCACAAGTAACCATGAGCACTGAAACTGTATCGACTTCCAAAAATGCTTATTTGCATTTGAGTTGTGAGTTATCTACTTACAGCAAATGGGATTCGTTTTTTAAAATCAGAGATATATATGAGTCTTATGTTAACCCCGCAAATCTAAAACCCAGTTTGTACAAAAGAAGCATAGACGAAGGCGGCTACACCAAAAAAGAAAAATATGTTTTCAAAGGCAACACGGTAAACAGCACCACTAAACGAAAAAACAAACCGGAAACCCAAAAAACGTTCACTATCGGAGGTACAACGCAAGATGTTATTTCGCTTTTGTATAAAGTCAGAACACTCGATTTCAGCAAATTCAAAGTGGGACAAACTCAAAATCTAATGATTGTTTTCGACGAAAAGCAAATTCCGGTCACCCTTAAATTTATGGGAAAAGAAACCGTAAACGCCGGTAATTTAGGCAAAAAAGAATGTTACAAATTGTCTATCGGCGCCAAAACAGATGCTTTGAGAGGCAAAGACAAAAACCTCATTTGGCTAACCGCTGATGCTAAAAAAATTCCGGCGCTCTTAAAATTTAGCATTCCTGTCGGCACCGGACAATTAACCTTAACGTCTGCCTCAGGCATTTAAGTCCTATCTCATGAGAAAACTATTTTTAATCTTATCCGTTGTCTTTGGCCTATTAGGCATCGTATTTACCATATTACCTCTCGACACTTTGGCCTTTTTGCCTATTGGACTGGCATTGGTATTTGATTTACTAACGTTAAAACAATCCGAAGACAGTCAGAAGAAATTCCCGAAAATCATTTTAACTATTGCCGCATTATGCTCTGCTGTAGTATTAGGCAAAACGTTGTTGGTGAAAGACGAAGTCGCTACCGACACCCAATTCGAACAGCAAAAAATCGAAACCAAACAAGAAGCCAAAAAAGAGCTCGAAGAACTCGAAGGTTTAGAATAACCGAAAGTCCATCCGAAACGATGGGCTTTTTTGTTACAATCAAATTCATACATTTGTTGCCAACAACAAACAAACGCATGAGACAGATTTTAATTATCGGTGCCGGTCGTTCCGCATCGTCCCTGATACAATACCTTTTAAACAAATCCAACGAAGAAAATTTACACCTAACCATAGGCGATTTATCGTTGGAATTGGCGCAACGCAAAACCAATAACCATTCGAACGCCACGGCCATTGCCCTCGACATCAACAACGAAGCCCAACGCCAAGCTGAAATCCAAAAAGCCGACATCGTAATTTCGATGTTACCGGCACACATGCACATCGAAGTGGCCAAAGATTGTGTAACCTTCCAAAAAAATATGGTCACGGCTTCCTACATCTCCGATGCCATGCAAAGCTTAGATGCCGAAGTCAAAGCCAAAGGATTGATTTTTATGAACGAAATCGGGCTCGACCCGGGCATCGATCATATGAGCGCGATGAAAGTCATTGACGACATCAAAGCCAAAGGCGGCAAAATGATTTTATTCGAATCTTTCTGCGGCGGTTTAGTAGCACCGGAAAGCGACACCAATTTGTGGAACTATAAATTCACTTGGGCACCGCGTAATGTAGTGTTGGCCGGTCAAGGCGGTGCTTCCAAATTCATCCAAGAAGGCAAATACAAATACATCCCGTACCACAAATTGTTCCGGAGAACCGAGTTCTTAGAAGTGGAAGGTTACGGCAAATTTGAAGGCTACGCCAACCGCGATTCGCTAAAATACCGCAGTGTGTATGGTTTAGACGATGTGCTCACGCTGTACCGCGGCACCATTCGTCGCGTAGGATTCTCCAAAGCTTGGAACATGTTTGTGCAATTGGGCATGACAGACGACACTTACATAATGGAAGACTCAGAAAACATGAGCTACCGCGATTTCATCAATTCGTTCCTACCGTATTCCCCAACCGATTCGGTGGAAATCAAAACCCGCTTGCAATTGGGTATTGAGCAAGACGACATCATGTGGGATAAACTATTGGAACTCGATTTATTCAACCCGAATAAGAAAGTCGGACTCAAAAATGCCACACCGGCGCAAATCTTAGAACGCATCCTCAACGACAGCTGGTCGCTCCAACCCGAAGACAAAGATATGATTGTCATGTATCACAAATTCGGCTACGAAATAAACGGCGCGCGCCAACAAATCGACTCTAAAATGGTTTGCATCGGCGACGACCAAACCTATACCGCCATGGCCAAAACCGTAGGGTTACCGGTAGCTATGGCGACTTTGCAAATCCTTAACGGCAACATCAAAACGCCGGGGGTACAACTGCCCATCCGTCCCGAAGTGTACAACCCAATTTTAAAAGAATTGGAAACCTTTGGCGTGATTTTCAAAGAAACCGAAATGCCTTATGTAGGCTACAATCCGGACCGATTGTTAGGGAATTAATAAAGTATCTGAGTCACTAAGTTGTTGATTTATTGGAAGCGAATGGCTCGGGCATTTTTGGAATCCATATTCCTGCTGTCCGTTTTACTTCGTGCCACTCCCATCAGGGCTAAAGAGGTTTCCATTTTCTTTTCAGCGAACAACAATAAAACCAAAATCTTAACCGATTTTGGTTTTTTTATTTAAAACATAAAGTAAATCACTATTTTTACTTTAAATATTTGAGTCATGAAAATTAACCAGCTGCAAATTGAAATTGATGATTTGATATTAAGAGGAGCAAGTCCGGTGGACTTGAGGTACACAAGCTTTAGCTTGTAATACTCATCATAAACACATAAACCTATGAAAATCAATCAACTGCAAATAGAAATTGACGGCATCGACAAAGAAATCCTCCGTGACCTTATGGAAGATGCTCGAAAACCCATTTTACAAATCGCCAATAAAATCGGGATTTCCGGTGCCGCCATTCACCAACGGTTGCGCAAACTCGAAGAAGCCGGTGTGATTTCGGGTTCCAAAGTGGTGATAGACAATAAAGTGTTGGGCTACAAAACCATGGCCTTCATTGGCATTTATTTAGACAAAGCTTCGAGCAATGCCGACGCCGTAAGAGAACTTAAAAAAATCCCCGAAGTACTGGAATGCCACTACACCACCGGAAACTGGAGCATCCTGATCAAAATTATTTGCCGCGACAACGAACACTTAATGCAATTGCTCAATAAAAAAATCCAACCCATTGAAGGCGTGTCGAGAACGGAGACTTTTATTTCGTTAGAACAGCAGTTGGAACGACAGATACAGCTTTAATTGCGGGTTGCGAGTTACGGGTTGCGAGTTACGGGTTTAAAGTTGCTGGGTTCGTCAGTTCGAGTGGTTTTCACGGAACGCAGTGGAGTGAAAATTGACCCGAGGCTTTAGCCGAATTGAGCGAAGCTAATCAAGAACTTTTGCTCACAAGTACACTTATTGCTTCTCTCTAGCCCCGAGTGAAGAGGTTACCGTGTAACCCGAAAAGCGGGAAAACGGATCACCGATAAAGCCCGAGCCATTCTGCTCCCAAATAAAAAACCCGCTACTTTCGTAACGGGTTTATTTTTATTCTTCTCTGGAACCTCCAAATACTTGCAACGCCCAATACAAGAGCGAGGCTAATGCGCCAATCGCAGCGACTACATACGTTCGGGCAGCCCATTTTAAGGCATCTTCGGCACCGGCGTATTCTTGCTGACTGACCATATTTTTGTTTTTTAACCAAGCCAAGGCACGGTTACTGGCGTCATATTCTACAGGTAAAGTGATAAAACTGAAAGCTGTGGCTACAGCCATCAAGAGCAATCCGGCTACAGCTATGTAAAATCCGAGACCTAAACCGGCTGCAGCGCCTAAAATTAACCCCCCTATAATTAACCATTGCGACATACCGGAAGCGACATTCACAATTGGCACCAACTGCGAGCGCAACTGCAACATATTGTAAGCCGTAGCGTGTTGTACGGCATGACCGCATTCGTGAGCGGCAACCGCAGCAGCAGCAGCATTTCTTTGATTGTAAACGCCTTCACTTAGATTAACGGTTTTGTCGGTTGGATTGTAATGGTCTGTCAATTGGCCGGGTGTGGAAATCACTTTTACATCGTATATGCCGTGATCGTGTAGCATTTGAGTGGCAATTTCGGCACCGCTCATGCCGTTGCGCAAGTGTAAATGGGAATACTCCTCAAACTTGCTTTTGAGTTTTGAACTTACCGCAAAACTCACCAAAGCAATTAAACCGATTAAAATATAATAGCCTAACATAATTTCTGAATTTAAGTTTTTAAAGTTACTTCAAAAGGTGCGCCAAAGCCAAACCAATGACAGCTTGTCATTACAACAAAGTTATCCCGAACACAAAACGGTTGTTCCCCGATTCGTTTACATTGTTCAATACGCTGCCAAACTCTGAATCGTAACGCCCGCGAGTTAAGGCAAATTCATAACCTGCGTTGACTTTCACTTCAAAACTTGATTTTTTAAACAAATACATCGAAACCGATGGCCCGAAATACAACATTTGGTTGGTAAAATTCACGTGACCACTGTTATTGTTCGGCTCTAAATCGTTCAAATCAATGGTGTTGTTTTTCGAGTAAATGTCGTATTGGCTTCCCATGTAGGCTAAGGAAAGCCCTGTGGTTAAGGCAAACTTCTCTTGGTTTACTACATTGTAGTGTACTCTCAAACGAGTGTTGAAACCACGGTATTTCATTTCGTTAGTGTTTTGCTCGGGTTTGGCGAATAAAAATCCAAACTCAAGATCGCCGGAATATTGCTTTCCGAAGAAATTCAACCCAAAAGTCAATTCGGGTACAAAACTGTCCAACTCCGGCAAATTGGCATTGCTGAGTTTTTTATTGAGATTCATGTTGTCGTTAATATTACCGTTGAAACCGATATAACCATCTACTTTAAACTTCTTGACTTTGATGGAATCAGAAGGTTTTTCCTGACTAAACCCGATAAAAGCGGTCAACAACAATAAAGATAAAATTCCGTTTTTCATGATGATTGATTTTAAATATTACGCCCAAAAATAACAAGAGAAGTTACTGTACCATATGGGTTTAACTTTTTATTGACAAATGGTGAAGAAAGGAGTAAAAAGAGAAAAGGGATAAGGCAAAAGTTGGTTTACTTTTTCCTTATCACTTTAAACTTATCCCTGGCAATATTATCCTACCAAGTTAATCACTTTGCCGGGAACGATAATGACTTTATTTGGTGTTCGCCCATCTAGTTGTTTGATGGTTCGTTCGTCGGCCATCACAATATCTTGGATTTGCTGTACGGTTAAATCCAAAGGCAACTTGATGGTGAAACGCATTTTGCCGTTAAACGAAACCGGATATTCTTTTTCGGATTCTACCAAGTATTTGTCTTCACAAACCGGAAAAGGAACCGTAGAAACAGAACCTTGATGACCTAATTGCTCCCAAAGTTCTTCGGCGATGTGCGGCGCGTACGGAGAAATAAGAACGGCCAATGGTTCTAAAATCGCTCTGTGGTTGCATTTCATTGAAGCCAATTCGTTCACACAAATCATAAACTGCGATACGGAAGTGTTGAACGAAAAGTTCTCAATATCCTCAGTCACTTTTTTGATGGTTTTGTGAAGCGATTTGTACATGTCGGCAGTCGGTTCCTCGTTAGTGACAATCAAACCGTTATCATCAAAATACAAACGCCATAGTTTTTTCAAGAAACCTGATACTCCGGTAATTCCCGCTGTATTCCATGGTTTGGCTTGTTCTAACGGTCCTAAAAACATTTCGTATAAACGCAACGTATCGGCGCCGTATTGCTCGCAAATATCATCGGGATTCACCACGTTGTATTTGGATTTCGACATTTTTTCGACTTCGCGACCTACGATGTATTTGCCGTTTTCTAAGATGAATTCAGCGTCTTTGTAATCCGAATATAACGGATGGTTTTTGAAGGCTTCGATGTCTAATTCGTTGGTGATGTCGTTGATGACCGATAAATCAACATGGATTGGATGGACTTTTTCACCAGTAATTAATCCTTTGGAATATAATTTTTTAGAATCTTCAGAACGATATACAAACGCACTCATCCCCAAAATCATGCCTTGATTGATCAACTTCTTGAATGGTTCTTCGGTTGGCGCAAAACCTTTGTCTTTTAAAAATTTATTCCAAAAACGCGAGTACAACAAGTGGCCGGTGGCGTGTTCGCTGCCACCTATGTATAAATCTACGTTTTCCCAGTATTTTAGGGCGTCGGCTGAGGCGAATTCGGCGTCGTTGTGCGCGTCCATATAACGCATCCAATACCACGAACTGCCTGCCCAACCCGGCATGGTGTTTAACTCTAACGGGAAGACGGTTTGGTGGTTTATCAACTGGTTACTGACTACTGAACATTGAACACTATCCCACGCCCAATCCGTAGCATTACCTAAAGGTGGCTGACCATCTTCAGTAGGTAAATATTTTTCTACTTCAGGTAAAACGATTGGCAAGTATTTTGGGTCAATCATTTGCGGTAAACCGTTGACGTAATACACCGGAAACGGTTCACCCCAGTAGCGTTGGCGAGAGAAAACCGCATCGCGCAAACGGTAGTTGGTTTTGCCTTTCCCCTGCCCGATTTTTTCCAAGGCTTCAATGGCTTTTTTAGTACCTTCTTTGTAGCCCAAACCGTTTAGGAAATCGGAGTTCACCAATTCAAATCCTTCTTTGGCGGCAAAGGCTTCTTGCGAAATATCCTGGTTGAAAATGTTTTTAATTTCGGGCATCCCGTTTTGTCCTTTGAAGAAATGGGCAAAAGCATAATCTCTTTCATCGCCGCACGGTACAGCCATTACTGCTCCGGTGCCGTAACCGGCCAACACGTAATCGCCTATCCAAACCGGAATCGGTTCTTTGGTAAACGGATGTTCGGCGTAAGCGCCGGTGAAAACGCCTGAAATGGTTTTGACATCGGCCATTCTTTCTCTTTCGGAACGTTTGGCGGTAGCTTCAACATAAGCTTCCACGGCGGCTTTTTGTTCCGGAGTGGTGATTTTAGCAACCAATTCGTGTTCCGGTGCCAAAGTCATAAACGTAACGCCAAAGATGGTGTCAGGTCTTGTTGTGAAAACCTCAATTTCGTACTTTGTACTTTGTACTTTAAACTTTACAGAGGCTCCAACCGATTTTCCAATCCAGTTTCGCTGACTTTCTTTAATGGATTCGCTCCAGTCAATAGTGTCTAAACCTTGTAATAAACGTTCGGCATAAGCGGAGATGCGCATCGACCATTGGGTCATTTTTTTGCGAATGACCGGATGACCGCCTCGTTCGGAAACGCCGTTTACGATTTCGTCGTTGGCTAAAACGGTTCCTAAAGCCGGACACCAGTTGACTTCGGTTTCGGCCAAATAGGTTAAGCGGTATTGCAATAGTATTTTTTGTTGTTGTTCGGAAGAGAAAGCGTTCCATTCTGCAGCTGAAAATGGTGTGATATTATCATCGCAAACCGCATTAACCGTCGCATTGCCTTCTTTTTCAAAGATAGCGATTAGTGTGGCAATATCTTCGGCTTTGTTAGTATCGTTGTTGTACCACGAATTAAACAGTTGGATGAAAATCCACTGCGTGTGTTTGTAATAATCGGGATTAGAAGTGCGTACTTCTCGACTCCAATCGAAGGAAAAACCAATTTTGTCCAATTGCTCGCGGTAACGGGCGATGTTTTCACGAGTGGTTTTTTCCGGATGTTGTCCGGTTTGAATGGCGTATTGCTCGGCCGGCAACCCAAAAGAATCATAGCCTTGCGGATGCAATACATTAAAACCTTTGTGGCGTTTGAAACGCGCTACGATATCGGAAGCGATGTAACCCAGCGGATGCCCAACGTGTAAGCCGGCTCCGGAAGGATACGGAAACATGTCGAGTACGTAATACTTGGGTTGGTCTGAATTGTTAGCGGCAGCAAACGTTTGGTTTTGGGCCCAATACTGTTGCCATTTGGCTTCGATTTTTTCGTGGAAATATTTCATTACTCGATTATATTTTTTTATCTGTGTAATGCTTTCGCTGATGCTCAAGTCATTCGTCGTTTATATTGTTTTTTATCGGTCTCATGCAGTCGCTCTTGCGAGCTCGTGTCATTCTTATAAAGGTTCTAAGGCACTGAGGCGCTACGGTTCTAAGGTTTTAAATTCGTTTAATTTCTAGCCCCGATTGGAGAGGTTACCGTGTAACCCGGAAAGCGGGAAAATGGATGGCTGAAACTGCCTGAACCATTCGCTTCCCAAACTCATTTTGGGACAAGCCTAAAAATTTTGAGCGACAAATTTACATTTAATATAATAAAGTTAAAAGTTTGTCCGTTATAAAGGGGAAAAACAATTTTCTTTATTATTTTTACCCCATAAAATACAGTCTATGGCATCATCATTTGAAAAGTTTCAGAAACGCAGGGTAATTACCTCTTATTTTTCGGTAGTGTTGAGTATCTTTTTAGTGCTGTTCTTGTTGGGTTTATTGGGACTTTTTGTATTGAATTCCAAGCGCATTTCTAACAATTTCAAAGAAGAAATTGCGATGACCGTGTTCTTTAAAAACGACGCCAACGACTCCATCATCAAGGCTTTTGACGAAGAGTTGAAAACGGCCAAATTTGCCAAATCTTACGAATATGTTTCTAAAGAAAAAGCGGCCGAAATGCACAAAAAAGACATAGGCGAAGATTTCATGCAGTTCTTAGGCGTGAATCCGCTGCAAAATTCTTTTGATATTTATTTGAAAGCCGATTATGTGGTGAACGACAGTATTGCTAAAATTCAGAATCGTTTGCGCAAAAACGAGATGATTGCGGATATTGTATACGACAAACAATTGGTGGATAAAGTAAACGATAAAATTCAGGAAATAAGTATGTGGATACTCATTTTCAGTGGGATTTTTGCAGTGATATCGGTGTTGCTCATCAACAGTTCATTGCGTTTGTCCATTTATGCGAATCGCTTTATTATTAAAACGATGCAAATGGTGGGCGCGACCAAATCGTTCATCCGCAAACCGTTTATTGTTAGAAGTTTGATTCTCGGATTGATTGGTTCGTTATTGGCGGTATTTGCTTTGATTGGCGTTTTGGTGTATTTTGAAACCAACTACGACAATTTAGGCATTATGGAGAATCAATTGGCCATTGCCGCTGTATTATTAGGCGTTGTTGTTTTGGGCATGTTGATTACTTGGTTGAGCACCTTTTTTGCCACCCAACGCTTTTTGAATTTAAGAACAGACGATTTGTACTAGAGAATAGACTATAGATAAAAGACTGACAGACAAACCCAAGAATAGATAACAGACTATGAAAAACAACGAGCAAAAACCGGATTTTCTTTTTGAAAAGGTAAACTACAAAATATTACTGATTGGTATTGCCGTAATTGCTTTGGGTTTTATCCTGATGAGTGGCGGTGGCAGCGATGACCCGAATGTATTCAATGAAGATGTTTTCAGTTTCCGCAGAATTCGTTTGGCGCCAACTGTAGTTTTGATTGGTTTTGGGATTACCATTTATTCGATTTTCAAGAAAAGTAAATAGACGTATTAGACCCCTTAGATTGTTAGACTTCTTAGAAGTGTTTATCTAAGGTCTAATAATCTAATAATCTAACAATCTAACCATGGATTACATTCAAGCGATACTCATCGCCATCGTGGAAGGCTTAACCGAATACTTGCCGGTTTCTTCGACAGCTCACATGATTTTTACCAGTTCCTTTTTCGGTATCCAAGAAGACGACTTTGTAAAATTGTTTCAGGTTTCGATACAATTCGGAGCCATTTTAGCAGTAGTGGTTTTGTATTGGCGCAAGTTTTTTGATTTCAGCAAACTAAGCTTCTATGTGAAATTGGCTTGTGCTGTAATTCCGGCCTTAGTGTTGGGAAAATTGTTTGATGACAAAATTGAAGCTGTGTTGGGCGACCCGATTCCAATAGCGATTGTTTTAATTCTTGGCGGGATTGTGCTTTTATTTATTGACGGTCGTTTTAACCATCCTACTGTGGCACATGAAGAAGACATCACCATTAAAAAAGCCGTTACCATTGGCTTTTGGCAATGTTTGGCGATGATGCCCGGCACCAGTCGCTCTGCAGCCTCTATTATTGGCGGAATGCAACAAGGGTTAACCCGAGAAACGGCTGCAGAATTTTCGTTTTTCTTGGCGGTTCCTACTATGTTGGCCGTAACAACTTATTCGTTGTTTTTAAAAACTTACGAAGCGTCACAACTCAAAGGTTATGAGCTATTAACACAATCTACCGATAATTTAAAAATGTTTTTGGTGGGCAACATCGTTGCTTTTATAGTAGCTGTGATTGCCATTAAATTTTTTATCGGAATCATCAAAAAATACGGTTTTAAACCTTGGGGTTATTACCGAATTGTAGCCGGTGTAGCTCTATTAATTTACTTCTCCTTAAACCGATAAGTTTTGAAAACGGCTGAAGATTTTTTGCAAGGTCAGGTCTTGCTGATTGATAAACCGCTCACTTGGTCGTCCTTTCAGGCAGTGAATAAGCTGAAATATGTTTTAAAAAGAAAATACGATCTTCCTAAGAAATTTAAAATCGGTCATGCCGGCACCTTAGATCCATTGGCCACGGGCTTACTGATTGTGTGCACCGGAAAGTTCACTAAAATGATTCCGGACATTCAAGGTCAGGCCAAAGAATACACCGGAACGATAGTATTGGGCGCCACCACACCATCTTACGATAGGGAAACGGAAATTGATGCTACTTTCCCGACCGAACATATTACTGCTGAGTTAATAGAAGCCACGCTTCAACAGTTTTTAGGCGAAATCGACCAAAAGCCTCCGGTATTTTCAGCCATCAAAAAAGACGGCAAAAGGTTGTACGAGCACGCGCGCGAAGGTTCTGAAGTGGAAATTGAAGCCCGAAAAACCACCATTTACGAATTTGAAATCACCCGTATGGCGTTGCCGGAAATTGATTTCAGGGTAAAATGCAGCAAAGGCACTTACATTCGTTCTTTGGCTTACGACTTTGGAAAGGCATTACAATCGGGCGGTTATTTATCAGTTCTGCGCCGCACTAAAATTGGCGACTACTCGGTTGACAACGGGATTACTCCTGAAGCCTTTGAACAAAAAATCAATACCGATGAAGCTTAAGTTTCTGATTTGTTTTTTCTTTTTATTCCAATTGGTCTGGGCTCAAGTAGTAGCAGTTAGACCGGAGATGTTTCCTGAAGATGACAAACCCTTTTACAAAAAATTCGAGCTTTCCTCACCACTGAGAGTCAATCAGTATGCTGGCGAAATCGATCCGTATACCGGAGAAAAAGAACCTTGGTTCCTTTTGGATGGTTTGAGTGCCAGAGCCGGAATAGGTTCGCATTACGACAAGTGGATTGGCGTTGGCCTAAATATCGGAATCGATTGGAAAGCCAACAAATGTTTGGTCGTAGCGCCAGTTTTTGGCTCACTACGCCTGAGTCCGAGAGTAGGCGAAAATACGCGAATCACCTCTGAAATAGGCTACGGCAGAAGCCTGTCGCTCACCGGCGATAAACTGTCAGGGTATTTCAAAAAAATCAGCTTAGGGCTTGAAGATAATGAAAGTGGTTTAGGCTTGTATATAGAACTATGTCAATACGGCTTTTCAAAAATTACTCCCGAGAGAATCGGTAGTTTTTCGATTGGATTAAACTACATTGTATTTTAATTCGGCTGCCGTCATTATTTCCATGATTTCTTTTTGGGTCGACAAACCTTTATCGTGCAAATACCACAATTGCAAATTGGTTTTTGCCGTTTCATCAACCACACCATGTTCCGCTTTGTAATCTAAAATCAATTGTTTGGCCTCTTGCGGTCTTGGTCCGAAATCGCCTAAAACTTCTAAAGTATTTTTATCGATAACAATCAACTTAGGAATACTTCGGGCACCGTTGGTCAGAAACAAATTCATCAAGGCATCGTTATCATCACGAAGGGCAATTTTCATTTCAATATTCGGAGACAGTTCGGCCATTTTATGGAAGATGGGCACCAACTGTGCAGCATCGCCACACCAACCTTCAGAAATAACCAACCACAGATAATCTCCTTTTAAATCTTTCAATTGTTTGGTAAATTCATCCGCAACAGTCATCGTTTTGTCCAAACGATTCATTCGGGTAACATTGAGTTCCGAATAATGGGTTAAATCTGCCGATTGCTCATGTCCTGTCGACTTACCTTCTTTCAGCAAGGTATCAATAGTATTTCTGTAGGCTTCGTAGGTTATACTGTTAGCTAAACTGCTTTGAATGATAGATTCCATAAATGTGAATTTGATGTTACAAAACTACAAAACCATTCAGTATTTAAAAGTGATAAATGTTACTAAACAATATTTTTAACGAATACTACAGCAAAACAGAATATGTTTATATTTGCAACACTTTTGAGCGAAAAGCGAATCCTAACTTTTTCAACAAAAACAATGGCTGCGCCTTAGTGACAAAAGTAAAAACTAACACAACTTATGCCTCGAGCTCTAAGAGCAACAGCATGACTCCTAACTAAAAACACACACGAGAATGAAATACAAAAGAATTCTTCTGAAATTAAGTGGCGAAGCCTTAATGGGCGACAGACAATACGGTATCGATCCTAAGCGTTTGGCCGAATATGCAGACGAAATCAAAGAAATCCACGACAAAGGTGTTGAAATTGCCATTGTTATCGGAGGCGGAAACATTTTCAGAGGCGTGGCCGGAGCCAGCAATGGTATGGACCGCGTACAAGGCGATTACATGGGTATGTTAGCCACCGTAATCAACGGAATGGCTTTGCAAGGTGCTCTGGAAGACAAGGGCATGTTGACCCGTTTGCAAACCGCTTTAAAGATTGAAGCGATAGCCGAGCCTTACATCAAAAGAAGAGCCGTCCGCCATTTGGAAAAAGGAAGAATTGTGATCTTCGGAGCCGGAACAGGAAACCCCTATTTCACTACGGATACTGCAGCCGTTTTACGCGGGATTGAAGTACATGCCGATGTGATTTTAAAAGGCACTCGCGTTGACGGTGTATACGATGCCGATCCGGAGAAAAACCCAAATGCCGTGAAATTTGAAAGCATTACTTTTGACGATGTACTGAAAAAAGGTTTGAATGTTATGGACACCACAGCATTCACTTTAAGTCAGGAAAACGAGTTGCCGATTGTAGTATTCGACATGAATAAAAAAGGTAACTTACTTAAAATTTGCGAAGGCGAAAGCATAGGAACAGTAGTAAAAATATAGACCATTTAGACTGACTTAGATTATTAGACTGCTTAGAAGTCTAACAATCTAAAAAGCTAACCCTCTAACAATCTAATAAGAAAATGGAAGAAATTGAATTTATCTTAGACAGCACCAAAGAATCTATGAACGGTTCCGTGGCGCATTTGGAAAAAGAATTTTTAAACATTCGCGCCGGAAAAGCATCACCTCAAATGTTGGGCGGTGTATTTGTTGACTATTACGGTTCGCAAACCCCATTATCACAAGTAGCCAACATTAACGTTCCCGATGCGCGTACCATTACCGTTACGCCTTGGGAAAAGAGCATGTTGCACCCTATTGAGAAAGCCATCATGATTGCCAATTTAGGGTTTAATCCGATGAACAACGGCGACAACATTATCATCAGTGTACCGCCGCTTACCGAGGAAAGAAGACGAGATTTGGTTAAACAAGCCAAAGCTGAAGCAGAAGAAGCTAAAATCGGTATTCGAAATGCCCGTAAAGATGCCAACACCGAAATTAAAAAATTAGAAAAAGAAGGCACTTCGGAAGATGACTGCAAAAAAGCAGAAGAAGATGTTCAAAAATTAACCGATGCCTTTATTAAAAAAATCGAAGAACATTTGGCCATCAAAGAAGCCGAAATTATGAAAGTGTAACTTTTGTTAATTCATACTAAAATCCGTCTCGTACGGATTTTTTTATTCCTATTTTTGTAAGCCGTTTTGTGTCAATCCCTTTCCAATGAAGCTACTGTCTTTTTTGTTTCTCTTTTGCACCTTGTCGCTTCAGGCGCAGTTTCAAATTAACGGTATTGTAAAAGATGCACAGACTAAAAAAGTACTGCCTTTTGCCACCATTGCTACTGAAAACGGAACAGTTTCCATAGCCGATGTTGATGGTAAATTCAGTTACTCTTTGCCTTCACAACCCGAGATTTTAAAAATTTCTTATGTAGGTTACAGCACACAAACCATTTCAATATTTGAAAAAAAAAACTACTTCACGGTATTACTTTCTCCCGAAACCGATGCGTTGCAAGAAGTTGTAATTAGCACTGAAAATCCGGCAAACGACATTATCCGCAAAGTCATTTTGGGTAAAAACAACAATAATCCGCTCAAAAAACTACAAACCTTTCAGTACAAAACTTACAACAAACTCCTGGTAACTGCCAATCCGGATTCAATTTCGGGTCGAATTGATACGGTTTTTACGGATGTTACAACTAAAGATAAAATCATCAAAATCGACTCTTCCGATTACAAATTCAAAAAGCTCATTGCCAAACAGCATTTGTTTTTAACCGAGAAAGTATCCCAATTTCAATTCGAAAAACCACTACTTAAAGAAACCATACTAGGCACCAAAATGGCAGGTTTTAAAGAGCCGATTTATGAATTGTTAGGCTTTAGCTTGCAATCGTCTTCAGTGTACGACGACAAATACGAACTGTTTGAAACCAAATACAAAAGTCCAATCGCTGATAAAGCTCTTAAAGAATATCGGTACAAAATATTAGACACTACGACTATTGCTAATCGCAACGTGGTAGTGGTATATTTTAAGCATAAAATCAGCCGCAAAGGATTAGAAGGTTTGCTTTACATTGATTTGGAAAATTATGCCATAGCCAAAGCCGTAATGCGCATTCGCAGTGTTTTAAACATTACCGGAACACACGAATTTAAGTATTTGAGTGAAGAAAAAGTTTGGTTTCCGATGCGCAAAAACTTCAAAATCATCAAAGGTAAAAGCAAAGAACCAACAGCCGTTTTGGGTGGCCGAATTGAATTTGCCGCCGAAGACGACGACGAGAATCAAATTCAGAAAAAAGCATCCGACTTTACCTATCTCGCTTCGGATATGCAAGTGTATGACTTGCAAATCAATCCGAAGTTGAAAATCAAAAAATCTTCCATTGCCATCGATATCAAGGCCAATGCCAACAACAAAGAAGATGCCTTTTGGCAACAAAACAGAACCGACAGCTTAGACACGAGAAGCGAGAGAACCTATGTGGTTTTAGACAGTGTGGTAACCAAGGAAAAAATCGAGAAAAAAATCAAATTCGGACGTAAAATTATCAACGGTTATTTGCCTTTTGGGCCGTTTGATTTTGACTTGCGCTACTTGCTGAGTTATAACAATTACGAAGGTTTCCGATTAGGTATTGGCGGCGTAACCAACGAACAATTTTCTAAAATATTCCGGTTGGAAGGTTACACGGCTTACGGTTTGAAAGATGAAAAAAGCAAATATCATTTGGGCAGTGCTTTCCGAATCGGCAACTTCTCTAATACTTGGATTGGCGGATCGTATACCGATGATGTTCGAGAGATTGCGAGCACCAATTTTGCCATCGACAAAAAAGCTTTTAAGTTGTATGATCCGCGACCGATTAACATCAGTACGTTTTACAATCATCAAACTTGGCGAACGTTTATCGAAACCAAAATCATCCCGAAAACCGAAAGCATTTGGCAAATTGCCCACAGTGATGTAACGCCGTTATTTGATTATACGTTTGTTTACGATGACAAACTGTACCGAAATTTTGCCATGACATCAGCCATGGTAGCCATCCAATGGAATCCGTTCAGCGATTATATGCAAACCCCGAACGGCAAAATAGAATACGAAAAACGCTATCCGAAATTTACTTTTCAGTTGACTAAATCACTATCGAATCTTTTCAACAACGACTTCGAGTTCGGAAAAATCGACGCACGCATTGAATACGAAAAAAAATACCTCAACGGCCAAAAGTCGGCTTTCTTGCTTCAAGGCGGTTATGTTTTCGGCGACTTACCGTTGACGCATTTGTACAACACTTCGCCTAATAACTTAACCAAGGACAATTTGTTGCAAAGAATTACGATTGCCGGTAAAAATAGTTTTGAAACGATGTATTTCAATGAATTTTTCTCGACAGAATTCGTGATGTTGCAATTCAAACACGGCTTCAAACGAGTGGAATTGTTCAAAAAAGTAAAACCGTCTTTAGTATTGGTGACGCGCATGGCCTGGGGCAATCTCAAAAATCCGGAAGACCATATTGGTATCGAATTTAAAACCTTAGACCAAGGTTTCTTTGAATCGGGTGTCGAATTAAACCAAATTTACAAAGGCTTAGGCTTGACCGGATTTTATCGCTACGGACCAAATCAATTGGCACGCTTGGAAGACAACATTGCCATTAAATTGAGTTTTGTCCTTGACTTAGGATTGTAAAAAAGGCCAACAATCCAAGGATTACCGACCTTTAAATATTTACCGTATTGTTCTCGTTAAGGTTTTACAATCAACACTGAAGGAATATCCTGCAACCACGTTACTTCTTCTTCTACTAAATGTTTCCAGGTTTCCAAACTGAAAATCAACAAATCCTGCTCCAACAAAAACGGTTTGGTAATTTGTTTCGGTTGGAAAACATCAAATTTATCACCGTGTTTTTGTTCCAACGCTTCAAGCGAATTTTGAATCAAAAAGTTGTTTTTGGTGTGCTCGTTATTGTCCAAAATAGTGACTTGCGCCTGATTGTTTTGCATTAATCTTTGGGCGTAATCGATTAAGAAAACATCGCCAACACTATAAATACCCAAAAACACTTTAGTAACCTGTTTTAAATCTTTGTCGATTAAAATTCCCAGCGGTGTTTTGGTTTTGGAGATGATCAATCGCGTTCGGTCATCGAAAGGCGAATTCTCGAACAACCCTTCTTTTCCTTTGAACTTATCCAATAAACGATCCGGATTGATAATGCTGGAAGTAAAGCCTAATACTTTTCCCAAAATGGTTCCTTCGAAAATGGATTTTCCTAAACCTACCAAAACCAAATCATATTTGCCTTCATAAGCTACGTCGGCAATGTCGGTTTCAATATCACCGGTAGCTTTAAAAATAGTCGTGATTTCTTGATTGAGTTTTTTGGATTCTTTCAAAATAGGTTCGAAAGCTTCTTTCTCGTACTCTTCAATTTTAAATGCATGCATCTCATCGCTAATGGTTAAGTGCATCGCGGTAATATTGGCTGCTTCGGGTTGGCCTTTCACCAAACTGTTCGCCAAACGCAACAGTGATTTCCCTTTTTCATTGTTCCCGAAAGAAATTAAAATGTTGAACTTAGAATTCTTTTTGACTTCCGAAGGAATGATAACGTCTTTGGTTTTAAAAATAAAGTTAATGATATCGAGCGCCGGTCCGGTCATGAAAGTCGTAACCAAAGCCATAATCACCATCATGGTAAAGACCTTAGGCGACAAAACGCCGAGCTCATATCCAATGTTCAACACTACCAATTCCATCAATCCGCGGGTATTCATCAACGCGCCTATGGTCCAGCTTTCTCTCCAGTTTTGTCCGACAAAACGTGCGGCTAAAGCACTTCCGAAAAATTTTCCGACCACGGCAACCAAAATGATATAGCCGGTAATTTCCCATAAATACGGTTCGTTAATCAATCCGATTTCGGTACGCAAACCGGTGAACACAAAAAACAACGGCAACAATAAGATTACCGAAACATCTTCCACTTTTTCAATAAATATGTTTCTGAATTTCGGGATATCAGGCATAATAGCTCCGGCCATAAACGCTCCGAATAGCGCATGAATTCCTATCACTTCTGTCAAATAAGCCGAAACCATCAAGGTCAGGAAAAAAATTGCCACCACCGATTTCTTGATATTTTCTTTGTTGGCATACAAATCACCGACGCGTTTTAAAAACGGTTTCACTACAAAAAGCATCATCAACACATACAATACTGCCAACCCGATAATGTACAGCGAACTCACAAAACTTCCGGCTTTAACAATGGCAATTACGGCAGCTAACAAACACCAAGCAGTGATGTCATCGGCGGCAGCACAAGTAATGACAATGGTTCCCAAACGGGTTTTATGAATGCCACGCTCTTGAACAATTCTGGCTAATACCGGAAAAGCCGTGATACTCATGGCGATTCCCATGAACAAGGCAAACGACAAAAACTCTACCCCTTCCGGCGTAAATTCGTGATTTTGATAAATGAAATAAGACAAGCCGATACCCAAAGCAAAAGGGATAACAATGCTCGCATGACTGATAACCACTGCGTCATTGGCTTTATTTTTCAGCACTTTCAAATCGAGTTCCATCCCAATCACAAACATAAACAAGACCAGACCAATCTGACTCAATACTTGTAAATTCCCCAAGGAAGCCACCGGAAATAATGCTTCTTTTAATTCCGGAAAATACAGTCCAAACAACGATGGTCCGAGTACAATGCCGGCAATAATTTCACCGATAACGGAAGGCTGGCCTATTTTTCTGAAAATCCAACCAAAAATACGCGCCACAATTACGATGGCGATGATTTGTATGAGCAACAATGCCAACGGATGCTGCAAATTGTGAAACAGTGAACTCAAGAACTGAATCCACTGGCTGTCGGAAGATGTGGGCGAAACAATTTTGCGGCCTACTTCCAATAATTTCCCCTGTTCAATAATCCAATACATTAAGGCTGTAAAACCTCCGGTAATGAATAAATAAAATAAAGTGTTCTTTAAATTTCTCATCCAAAAAAGTAGTGCTTGTGCATACAAAGGTGGTAAAAAGTCACGTATTTTTTTTAACTTTTTTACATCGATAACTATTAATTAAAACAGTCCTTAAATTTAAAGCAAAAATTAAGAAAACTTTACTTTATATCATCCTAATTTTTTGAGGTTTTGATTACCTTTGCAACCCATTTTAGGTTTTATGAAAAAGTTGTTAGGTATTGGTTTTTGGGAATTAATAGCCCGAATTATTCTGAGAAACAGAATTGTCATTTTGGGCAGTATTATTCTGATTACCGTACTGCTTTCCCTACAGTGGAAAAACATCCGTTTTACCCAAACGGAAGCCAACTTGATTCCGGCAGACGATAAAGTAAATGTCGATTATCAAAAATTCCTGAATCAATTTGGCGAAGAAGGCAACTTGATTGTCATTGCCACCAAAGACAATCACTTGTTTACTCCTAAAGTTTATCAAGCCTGGAGCGAGTTGATGACAACCATTAAATCGCACAAAGAAGTGAGTTTGGTGGTTTCGGTAGACAACTTGCAAAAACTCACTAAAAACGATTCGCTGGAAACTTTCGAACTCAAACCTTTGGTTGATTCGAATAAAGTTCAAGATGAAAAGTATCTGAAAACCATCAAAACCGAATTGTATACACGATTGCCGTTTTACGAAGGCTTGCTTTTCAACAAAAAAACCGGCGCCATTCGTTCAGCCATTTACCTCGATAAGAAAATCGTTAATACTAAAGCCAGAAAAGATTACGTTTTAAATGATTTGATTCCGGCAATTGAAAAATTTGAAAAAGCCACCAAGTTAGACCTGCACACCTCGGGCATGCCTTACATCCGAACCTTGAATGCCAAAACCATAATTGATGAAATTGGGTTGTTCATAGGCGCAGCTTTGTTGATTACGTCATTGATTTTCTTCTACTTTTTCCGCTCTTTCCGCGCTACGCTAATCTCGATGATAGTAGTTATTATCGGCGTAATGTGGTCATTCGGATTGATGGGATTATTGGGCTACGAGATTACGGTTTTGACCGCTTTAGTACCAACGTTAGTGATTGTAATCGGGATACCGAATTGTATTTTCTTCATCAACAAATACCATCAGGAATACCACAAACACGCCAACAAAGCCAAAGCCTTACAACGCGTGATTACCAAAACCGGTACGGCCACTTTGATGACCAACATCACTACAGCGGTTGGATTTGCCACTTTCATCGCTACCAATAACGTATTGCTGAGAGAATTCGGTGTAGTTACGACCATTAACATTTTGGCGATTTACACCTTAAGTTTGTTGGTGATTCCAATCTTTTTCAGTTACATTCCTTCGCCTATTCCGAGACATTTAGGCCATTTGGAACGCGAATCGCTGACATCCTTCTTGAAATGGATTGTCAACACCGTAAAATACAACCGATTGGGAGTTTACATCACGGCGATTTGTTTGTTGATTTTTGGTCTTATCGGTATCAACAAGATAAGGATTTCGGGCAGCATCATTGAAGACATGCCTAAGAAAACGGATTTCTTTGAGGACATTCGCTTCTTTGAAAAAGAATTTGACGGCGTTATGCCTTTGGAAATCATGATTGATACCAAGCGCAAAAACGGCGCCATGAAAGGCAGCAACTTACGCAGAATGGAAGAATTGGAGCAAACCATCATCGACATTCCGGAGCTTTCCAAACCCTTGTCGATTGTAAACATTGCCAAAAGTTTCAACCAAGCGTATTACAACGGAAATCCCGATTTTTATACGTTACCGTCTTCAAATGAAGAAATGTTTTTATTGCCTTACATCAAAAATTCGATTAAAAACGCCAAGGACAATCAACTGAAAAGTTATATTTCTTCGGATGGAAGTGTAGCACGCATGACCACTTTTATCAAAGATGAAAACGGCGAAAAAATGGATGCCATCGAAGCACACATTCGCAATAAAGTCGATAAACTTTTCCCTTCGCCCAGATACGAAGTCATCATCACCGGAAAACCATCGGTGTTTCAAAAAGGAACGCAATATTTGCTCGACAACTTATTGTCGTCTTTATTATTCGCCTTTTTCCTTACCGGAGCATTAGTTGCCATTATGTTCCGTTCGTTTAAAATGGTGTTGGTTTCGATTATTCCAAACCTATTACCGCTAATCATGACTGCCGGTTTGATGGGCTTTTTAGATATTCCGTTAAAACCGTCAACCTTATTGGTTTTTGGTATCGCTTTCGGAATGTCGGTCGACGACACACTGCGTTTCTTAGCCCAATACCGTTTGGAATTGTCGCGCAACGATTGGAAAATCAAAAAATCTGTTTTTGCTACCTTTGATGATGCCGGAATCAGTATGTTTTACACGTCAATTGTATTGTTTTTCGGGTTTTCGGTATTCATGTTATCGAGCTTTGGCGGAACGGTCGCTTTAGGCGGATTGGTCGCTTTAACGCTTTCTTTCGGAATGCTGTCTAACTTGGTATTGTTGCCTTCGTTAGTACTGTCGTTAAATAAAACTTTGGCCAATCAGCAAGAATTGCCGGAACCAACCATCGACATCTTAGAACATACCGATGAAGAGATTGATGCACTAGAAAAAAACAATAAATAATTTATATTTGCGTTAAGATTCTAAAATCTACTATTTAAAATTTAATATCTGATATTCTAATGAGACATTCAAAAGTAAAAGACTTACTGAGCAGCGAGAAAACGAATTATGAGGTAACCGTTAAAGGTTGGGTAAGAACTTTTAGAAACAATCAGTTTATTGCTTTAAACGATGGTTCAACCATTCATAACTTACAGTGTGTAGTTGATTTTGAAAACACACCGGAAGCCACTTTGAAAAGAATCAACACCGGAACGGCTGTAGCTTTAACCGGAAAGTTGGTAGAAAGCCAAGGTGCCGGTCAAAAATATGAAATCCAAGTTGCCCAATTGGAAATTTTGGGCGATTGCGATGCGGAGAAATTCCCAATGCAACCTAAGAAACACTCATTGGAATTCTTGAGAGAAAATGCGCATTTGCGTGTACGTACCAATGCCTTCGGCGCTATCATGCGTGTGCGTTCGGTATTGGCACATGCGGTTCACACTTATTTCCAAGACAGAGGTTTTGTGTACGTGAACACGCCGATTATCACCGGAGCCGATGCTGAAGGTGCGGGCGAAATGTTCCAAGTAACCTCTTTGCCATTGGATAACTTGCCTAAAAATGAAGAAGGTAACATCGATTACAAAAAAGATTTCTTCGGAAAACATACCAATTTAACCGTTTCCGGGCAGTTAGAAGGCGAAACCTTCGCTATGGCATTGGGTCAAATTTATACTTTCGGACCAACGTTCCGTGCGGAAAACTCCAATACATCTCGTCACTTGGCTGAATTCTGGATGATTGAGCCGGAAGTAGCATTCAACGATTTGATTGACAATATGGATTTGGCAGAAGATTTCATCAAATTTGTGATCCGATATGCCGTTGACCGTTGCGGAGACGATTTGAAATTCTTAGAAGGCCGATTATTAGACGAAGAAAAACAAAAGCCTCAAGCGGAACGCAGCGAAATGGCCTTGTTAGAAAAATTGAACTTCGTTTTGAACAACGATTTCAAACGTGTTTCTTACACGGAGGCCATCGATATTTTAAGAGATTCAACCCCGAATAAAAAGAAAAAATTCCAATACCTTATTGAAGAATGGGGCGCCGATTTACAAAGTGAACACGAACGTTTCTTAGTAGAAAAACACTTCAAATGTCCGGTAATTTTGTTTGATTATCCGGCGAAGATTAAAGCGTTCTACATGCGTTTGAATGACAATACCGAGCCGGGCAGAGAAACTGTTCGTGCCATGGACATCTTGTTCCCGGGTATCGGAGAAATCGTGGGTGGTTCACAAAGAGAAGAGCGTTACGATGTTTTGGTAGAAAAAATGAAAGCCATCGGCATTGACGAAGAAGAATTGTGGTGGTATTTAGACACGCGTCGATTTGGTTCGGCCGTTCACTCCGGCTTCGGATTAGGCTTTGAACGTTTGGTACTTTTCGTAACCGGAATGACCAACATCAGAGACGTAATTCCGTTCCCGAGAACACCGCAAAATGCAGAATTTTAATAAAAAGGGGCTAAGGTGCTAAGACACTGAAGTTCTGGTATTTAAAATATTAATCAATACGAGAAAATTCAGTCAATCAGCGACTCAGTCACTCAACAACTATAAAAATGTTAAAACAATTTCTAAATCTTAAACTCACTCAGAAATTATCGCCTCAGCAAATCCAGCTGATGAAGTTAATTCAGTTGCCTACGCAAGCTTTTGAACAAAGGCTGAAAGAGGAATTGGTGGAGAATCCTGCTTTAGAAAGCGGGAAAGAAGAAGATGAGTTGTATGAGAAAGACGAATTTGACAACAATGACGACTACGATGAATTCGATGACAATGAAAACATTGATACCGATGAAATTAATATAGACGAGTATTTAAGCGACGACGAAACACCCGATTATAAACTACAAGCCAACAACTACAGCGACGACGATGACGACCGTGAAATGCCGTTTGCAGCACCGGTAAGTTTTCACCAGGATTTGATTAATCAGTTGAATACCTTCATTTTGACAGATGAACAACGCGAGATTGCCGAGTTTTTGGTGGGCAGCATTGATGACGACGGTTATTTGCGTAGAAGTATTCCCGATATGGTAGATGATATGGCGTTTACCCAAGGCATCTATACCGATGAAAAAACGGTGGAAAAGATACTGCATGTAGTACACGAATTAGAACCGGCCGGTGTTGGAGCACGCGATTTACAAGAGTGTTTGTTATTACAACTGAAACATAAAACACCTACCGAATCGGTGGATTTGGCTATCGATATCATCGAAAACCAGTTTGACGCTTTTACCAAAAAACACTACGAAAAACTACTACAGAAATACGAGATTACCCAAGAGCGCTTGAAAAAAGCCATTGAAGAAATCGAAAAACTCAACCCGAAACCGGGTGGCTCTTTTGACAGCAGTAGTCGAGTTATCGAACAAATTGTCCCCGATTTTACCATCAGAATTGTAGATGGTGAATTGGAGTTAACACTTAATGGCAGAAATGCGCCAACCTTACACGTTTCCAAAGATTATCAGGAAATGTTGCAAACGTATAAAGATTCTCGCGATAAATCGCACCAACAAAAGGATGCGGTGCAGTTCATCAAACAAAAACTGGATTCGGCCAAATGGTTTATCGACGCCATTCGCCAACGCCAAGAAACACTTTATGTGACGATGAATGCTATTATGCATTTTCAAAAAGAGTATTTTCTCGATGGCGAAGAAACCAAACTCAAACCAATGATTTTAAAGGATATTGCCGACTTAGTTGGCTTGGATATCTCTACGGTTTCTCGTGTGGCCAACAGCAAATACGTGGATACGCCTTACGGCACTAAACTGATTAAAGAATTTTTCTCGGAAGCGATGAAAAACGACCAAGGCGAAGACGTATCGACTTTGGAAATCAAAAAAATTCTGAAAACGGTAATCGAAGAAGAAGACAAAACCAAACCGCTACCGGACGATCAATTGGCGGAAATCTTAAAAGAAAAAGGCTATCCTATTGCCCGAAGAACGATTGCTAAATACCGTGAATTATTGGATATACCGGTGGCCAGAATGCGCAAGAAAATTTAATCTTCTTTGGTTTTGAACCCGATAGTTTTTCTGGGAGTTTCCTCGTCTTTCTTATCCATCAACTCATCTAAATAATTAAAAACCAGTTCAATATTCTGACTCTGATTAGAAATCTTCTTTTTGATTGCTTCTATTTCCAGTTTCAATTGTAAAGTGTCGGCATAAACTTCTCGTATTTTGGCAAACACCCTAATAATTTGAATGTTTACTTTAATGGCCGTAGGACTGCTCAACACACTTGACAACATAGCCACTCCTTGCTCGGTGAAAGCCATGGGAAGATATTTGGAGTGCTCACCTCTCTTTAAGGTGCCAAATTGGCTCCTTAAAATTTCATATTCGGCTTGAGTCAACTCAAACATAAAATCTTCCGGAAAGCGTTCGATGTTCCTTCTGACCTGTCTTTTGAGTTGTTTAGTATCCACCTGATAAAGTGCTGCTAAATCACTATCCAACATCACTTTCTGATTTCGAATCACGTATATTTTGCTTCCAATGCTGTCATCCGAGACGGTAATTTCGTGTGCCATATCCGACTTTATAATTGTCTTTAATCAAAACAAATATAAATATTTTCTTTCAAATAAATAATTTGGAATGGCTATATTTGTGTTACAACAAAATGACTTTGAAAAAATTCCTGCCGTTTTTCTCGTACGCCCTACACCCTATTTTTGTTCCGCTGTTGGGAACCCTTTTTTATGTTTGGCTCGACTCCCGTTATATGACTTTCGGGCAATACATGGTCTTGTTTTTACAAGTCATCATTATCACTTTCTTTTTGCCTATCGCCTTTTTTTACCTATTGCGAACCTTTGGAAAAATCGATAGCATTATGCTCTCGGATTTGTCACACAGAAAGATTCCGCTGGTGCTGCACATCTGCTTGTTGTCGGTTTTAATTCAAAAAAGCATTACAGCAGAGCTATTCCCTTCGCTACATTATTTCTTTTTGGGAGGAATTGTCAGCGCCGCTCTGGCCTTTTTGTTGTTGTATGCTAAAATCAAAGCTTCCATTCACATGATTGGTATTAGTGCACTGACTGTTTTTGTAATTGGATTGAGCTTGAAAAACGAACTGAATACCGTTAGCCTAGTAGCTTTCTTAGTGGTGCTGAACGGTTTAGTGGCTTCTTCTCGTTTGGTGATGAAAGCACACACAAATAAAGAGTTGGTGATTGGTTTTTTGTGTGGCATTATACCACAAGCCGTGTTGCTGTATTATTGGTTATAAAATGTAGAACATCAAACCAAATTTCGCCGTGTTCATATCGATGGACTGTCCGTTAATTTTGGCATCAGAAGTAAAAATGGGATTAAATCCATAATAGGCGTAAATGTTCCAAGTATTCCATCCGGTAGACAAATAAAGGCCATAATTAAACTTACTCAAGTCGTTTAAATTGCTATTGGTCAAATTTCCGGCAGTAGAAACCAACTTGTATTGATTCGCAACTAAATAACTCAGCTTCACTCCCAAATGCACACGCCAAAAGCGGTGACTGTCCGGTGTAGCGTTACGCCAGCGAAACTCTATGGGCAATTCTACATAATGCAGGGAAAGTTTGTCTTTGGATACCGAAATACCTTCAGCATCTAAAATTTGATAGGTTGTAGCATTATTACTTTCAAAAATCCCTAAATTCTGGTTGTAAACCGCCAACGAGTATCCCAAACCGGCAGCTACAGCAAAGGTTCTGGAGGTATTTATCGGCATGTCGCGTAAAAATCCAACCGAAAATCCGGGCGAAAATTTAGTCTGCTGTAAACCATCAGGAGCTTTTTGTAACGTATTGTAGGTAATGTTCAAATAAAATTGGTCTTCACGAAACAGCGAATCAGGTGCATCAAAATCGGTTTCCACATTCTGAGCCAACGCACTTGCTGCGGAAAACAAGAATAATAAAAGGATTTTGATTCTCATAACTTGAACTTAAGTTTAGCGAATGTACGGCAATTCAACGGAATAAACAATCGATGTATCTTTAGCTTTTGACAATAAACTTCTGCAAAATAAAGAATGCTTTCAAACCTGAAAGCTGACGGGATTACCTGCGGTGATCCGCAATGGGAAAACTGTCGTTGAAAACCTAGCCTTTGGCAATGGCTTTTTTCATTTTACAGAAAAAAAATTAGAAAGTGAACTTTCCATTTTTTTTTCTGTAAAAAGAAAACCGAAGCTTTCGCTTCGGTTTTCATCGCAGAGAGGAAGGGATTCGAACCCTCGATGCAGTTACCCACATACAAACTTTCCAGGCTTGCTCCTTCAACCACTCGGACACCTCTCTAATTTTGTGGTGCAAAGAACAACAAAAAAAATGATTTATAAAAGCGTGTTGCAAAATTCTTATTGCATTTCTCCACGCAAAGCCGTTTCAAAGATGGTCTTGAAAACGCTAGGCGAAACATTTTGTCCTAAAAGATACATCAACTTAGTTATCGCAGCTTCTGTAGTTATGTCTTTCCCCGAAATAATTCCGATATTTTTCAGTTGGGTGCTGGTTTCGTATTGACCCATATTGACACTGCCTCCGGAACATTGGGTAACATTAACCACGTGCAATCCTTGCTTGATAGCCCTCTTCAAAATTTGGATAAACCAATCTTCAGTAGGTGCGTTGCCGGAACCATAAGTTTCCAGTACAATTCCTTTTAAATTGGGAGAAGCCATAATGGCCGACAAGACATTTTCGTTAATACCGGGAAACATTTTGATAATGACTACATCATCATTTAATGATTTATGAACCACCAATTTTTTGTTAGATTGCTTGGCTAAAATCACATTAGGATTTACGTTCAAATGCACTCCGGATTCTGCCAATGGCGGATAATTCGGTGAGGTGAAAGCATTGAAATGTTCGGCACTGATTTTAGTGGTTCGGTTGCCGCGGTAAAGCTTGTATTCAAAATACAAACAAACTTCCTGAATCACCGGTTTGCCTTTGTGTCGTAACGACGCAATTTGAATGGCCGTAATTAAGTTTTCTTTGGCGTCCGTACGTAAATCGCCTATAGGCAATTGAGAACCGGTAAAAACCACCGGCTTGGCCAAATTCTCGAGCATAAAACTCATAGCAGAAGCGGAGTACGACATCGTATCGGAACCGTGTAAAATAACAAAACCATCAAAATCGTTGTATTTCTCTTCGATGATAGTCGCAATTTGAACCCATTTGTCCGGACTCATATTAGACGAATCGATAGGTTTGGCAAAGGAAATGGTTTCTATTTCACAATCCAGTTGCTTGAGTTCAGGGATTTTTTGCAGCAGTTTCTTGAAGTTGAATGCCTTGAGTGCGCCCGTTTCAAAATCTTTCATCATGCCGATGGTACCACCGGTGTAAATGAGTAAAATAGTGGGTTTAGCCTGCGTTTTCATACTTCATTTTATTGACTACCGGATTGGCATACATAGCTAAAAATCCTTCTACCATTTGCGGATTGGTTTCATCAATGCGCATTTCCAAACGTCTTTCAAAAAGTGATTTCTCGTTTTCGGTGTAAAAGGCTTTGAATTGATCCGTTTTAAAAAGCAAATCGTAGGCGATGTAATTGGTAGGCCAAAGCTTGTAAGTCTGCAATATAGAATCGTCTATAACCTGAGCCAAAGCTTGAATTTGCTTATTAGTATTGTCGAATTCACGTGCAATTTCATCGATTTCATTCGTTAAAACTTCACCAACGTGAATGTGAATGTGTTTTTTTTGACCGATGATGCCGCTTAACAGCGTTATAAAATCTTCGTTTTTGTCTTTGATGTATTTTTCTGCATTGGCTTCGGCCATAAGTTGCGGCATTTTTAAAGCATCAGTCGGATCGTATTCATATGAAATCGACACCGGAACAATTTTTAGTTTCTTGAAATAATCAAGCATATTAGCTTCATCGGATGCCATCGCCAACATTTTTAAAACGCCGCTATGGGTAGCATCGTTGCCGTCTTTGGTTCGGCCTTCCCGTTGGGCAATCCATACCGAGCGGTTCTCACGAAGCAACAACTGACCGATGTACTCCGACATCAATTTGGAACTTTCCAACAACTCTCTGGGTGGCAAACCGCGTTGCACTAAAAAGTTACGGTTGAGTTTGGACAAGGTTTTCAAAAAGTCTTTTTTAACCAAATTGTCTCCAATAGCCGAGGCTGTCATAACCAAACCGTGTTCGTGTAAGCAAACATTCAGTAAAGACGTATCTAAAATAATATCGCGGTGGTTGGAAATGAACAAATAAGAAGCGTTAGGTTCTAATTTTTCAAAACCCGAAGTAGAAAGTCCGTCCGAGCTTTTCTCTAAAACTTTTTTAACTGCCTTGTAGGCAAAATTGATTTGGAAATCACGGATGGAATGTGTGCGTTTCAACTGTTCTTTCCAAACCGAATCATCTACATTTTCGTAGGCAAAATTCATCAACGCCTTCATCATCGGATGATTTATCGCTGATAAAATAGCTTGGTTTACCTCAGCATCATAATAAGGTCGGATAGCATCAAACTTTGACATATTGGTATAGGCTTGTTTGTAGAACAAATGAACAAAAAAAATCTCAAATGCCCGTTATAAAATGATTAAATCCCGAAAACGGCTTTGGAATTTTCTGTGGTAATACGTGCAATTTCGGCTACCGGAAGCTCGTAAATTTGAGCTAATTTTTGGGCTACCAGCAAAGTATAACTACTTTCGTTTCGCTTACCACGATGTGGCACCGGTGCCAAATAGGGCGAATCGGTTTCTAAAACAATGTGTTCTAAATCGATGTCCTTCAAAAATTGGTCAATCTTCCCGTTTTTGAAAGTCGCCACTCCACCGATACCTAATTTCATGTTCAAGTTGATGGCGCGTTGTGCCTGTTGAAAATGGCCGGTAAAACAATGAAAGATACCGAACAAATCGGCCGATTTCTCACTTTCCAACACTTCAAAAACTTCGTCAAAAGCATCTCGGCAGTGGATGTTGATGGCCAATTGGTACTTTTTGGCTAATTGAATTTGACGTCGAAACGCTTCCTGTTGGATGGCCAAAGTAGTTTTGTCCCAATACAAATCGATTCCGATTTCGCCTATGGCTTGAAACTTCCTTTTGGACAATTCGGTTTCCACATGTGTTAATTCTGCTTCATAAGATTCGGGTTTCACATAACACGGATGCAATCCCATCATTAAAAAAATGTTTTGTGGAAATTGCGCTTCCAACGCATACATTTTTGAGGTGTAAGTCGAATCGATGGAGGGAACGAAAAAACGAGAGACTCCCGCATCGATAGCTCTTTGAATCATTTCGAATCGATCGTTTTCGAATTCTTCAGAATACAAATGCGTGTGGGTATCAGTAAAAATCATTGGAATTAAAGGCGCTAAGATTTTGAGGTGCTAAGGTACTAAGTTTACAGAGAATTTTCCAGCATAATGGAATTTAGATTACTTTTGGAAACCAATTCAAAGCTATGAAAGACTTGCAGGAAGTACTGAGGAAAGAAAAGTACAAAAAGATCCATTTTAAAGTTTCAAAAACACAACATTTACTGATTAAAGCGAGTATTAACGGCGTTACCGGCAATTTTATTTTAGATACCGGTGCTTCCAACAGTTGTGTCGGTTTTGACAATGTAGACTTTTTTAACCTTACCGCCGGAAAATCGAAAACCAAAGCCGCCGGAGCCGGAGCTACAGGGATGTTTACGCAATTGGCGAAAAACAATAATTTGAAAATAGGGCGATGGAAAACGGAGAATTTTCACTTAATCATCTTCGATATGACTCATGTGAATCAGGCTTTACAACAATACAAAGCCAAACCGGTTCACGGCATTATCGGTGCTGATGTTTTATTAGAAGGGAAAGCGATTATTGATTACTATAATCACTGCCTGTACCTGAAGTAAAGTGTTTCTTCATCGAATAATACGCCAAAATCGTACTGACTAACATCAAAAACCCTCCCAAAATAAAAGGTGCCCCAGGCAATGGAAACGGCGCTTCATCATGGGTGAAAAAGTAAAAAGTGTTCGTCATCATGGGCGGACCTATAATGGCTGAGGCACTCATTAAACTCGCCAATGTTCCTTGAATTTCACCTTGTTCGTTAGCCGGTACTTTTCCGGAAACCTCCGATTGCAATGCCGGTCCGGCTATACCACCCAAACAATACGGCACTAAAAAGGCAAACATCATCCAACTTTGAGTCGCAAAAGCAAACAGTAACATTCCGATAGTATAAAGTGATAAGCCCCAATAAATACTTTTCTGGTTCCCCAAACGCGGACTCGTAAAACGAACCAAACCACCTTGTACAAGACCGACAAGAAGGCCGACTACACCTAGTGAAATTCCCACCATTTTTTCATCCCAACCAAAGCGATACATGGTAAAGAAACTCCAATTGCTATGTACGGCGTGTGAACCGACGTACAACAAGAAAATGGCTAAAATGAGTCCGATTAAAGACGGATATTTTTTCAAATTCAACAAGGCTCCAATAGGATTGGCTCTTTTCCATTCAAAAGCACGACGGTTTTCTTTAGACAACGATTCGGGCAAGATAAAATAGCCGTATAAAAAGTTTAACAAACACAAAACGGCTGCGGCATAAAACGGCACTCTCGAACCATATTGTCCTAACAAACCGCCAAGCACCGGACCAATAATAAAGCCCAAACCAAAAGCAGCACCAATCATTCCGAAGTTTTTAGCGCGATTTTCAGGCGTGCTTACATCAGCTATGTAAGCTGACGCAGTTGTAATGCTGGCTCCAGTTAAACCGGCTATGATTCGGCCCACAAATAACCAAAAGATATTGGGTGAAAAAGCCAACAACAAATAATCCAAGGCAAAGGCAAAAAGCGAAATAAGGATAATCGGTCGTCGCCCGTATTTGTCGCTCAAATTGCCTATCAAAGGAGCGCATACAAATTGTGTTATTGCGTAAGCAAAAGTCAACCAGCCTCCGTATTTGGCTGCTTCGCTGATATCGCCTTGAATCAACTCGGCTATCAATTTCGGAATTACCGGAATAATGATACCCCAACCGGTAATATCGATGAGCATCGTAATAAAAATGAAGCCTATGGCGGCTTGCTTTTTGTTTTTTTTCATAGTTGATTTTTTGGGCGTTACCCTACGGGTCGGGCTTTTCGCAGTACACGGTACTTGCTACAATCCCTAACGCAAACAATATCTTAACACAGACTTATGCAAATAAACGAAAAATCCCGTTTAGAAGACTAAATGGTATTTTAAATATGCAGTTGAAAAATCAGAAACTCCACAGCATCTTCTAAAAAAGCGAAACCCGACTTTTCAGTCGGGACGCTAACCACAATTATTTAAATTCAAAAGGCTTACAGACTTCTTTTTACAAAAATCTTTCTTGCTTCATTCCCATTGCTGGAGTCTTTCATCGTAAAGATTACTTTTCCAATTTCAACCAAAAAAAGTCGTTCCATCCTTCGATAAGTCGGGTTGGATCTGTATTTTTAGTTCTGTCTTGTTCCGGAATCAATACTATTTTTTTGTCTTTAACTGTAAATTTATAAACTCTTGGCTTGGCTTCTCCTTCTACAGTCACTTCGATTCTGTAGCTACCATCGGTTAAATCGGCAAATTTAATTTCGCCAGGCTTACCCACTAATTTGAACGCACACTGAGTTTCGTTCCATTTGGCTTGTTCTACTTGTGCTGTGCTAGGACCGTTACCGTAATGTTGCGCATACAATTTGTTGTCCTTGAACATATTTACCGACCATTTTACACTTTTGGTAGTTTTTCTGCTGTTGGATGGATTCGGCATAAATTCTTCGTGAGTAAGGTAAAACCCAAAAAGAAGATTTCCGCTATCGGCATGATTCAAATATGCGAAGTTATTCCACGGACCACGAACCACATACATTTCATTCATCGCTGCATAAGGATCATTATTGGTCAATTTCACCAATTCAAAATCAAAGGAATAAAACATTTTATCTCCGGCATAAAAATCCAAACGGTAATTTCCCGGACCCCATTGTGTTATAAATGATTCCGAATGTCCTACCCATTCACCATCACGTTGATAGCGACTACTTGGCTCATTGAATTTTGTTTTCTTACCGTCGTCAAAAACTTGGTCACCGGAATACTCAAAATAGTTCATGTATTGGTTGTCTTTAAATACTTTGATTCTTAAATACTCCGATTGATCCGAAAAGGCATGAACCGTTCTTCCGTCAACCGTTTTATTTGGAATAAAAGTAGCTGTATAACTATTGATTAATCCCGGACTGGTCCCTGTTCCGTAAAGAAGAGAGCTCATAGTTATAGCGGGTGTTTGTTTGAAGGTAGTCCAGTCTAATTTTAACCCTGTCGGAAAACCGCCGCCACCGCCTTTTTTCTTTTTATCGCCTTTTTTGACTGCTTCTTTTCCTTTCTCTACAGTCTCAACCACTTCTGATGCTTGATTGGCTGTGTTTTTTGCTTTGTTTAATTTGTTTAATAACTGAGCTTGGCTGTTTACTGTAAAAGCGACGCAAGCCAGCAAAATAATTTTTTTCATCTTTGGTTTTTGTAAAAAATGGTTAATAGTATGGGTTATTCCTTTATAACTTTCAATGTTTTTACTTCGCTGTCAGCGGTTATTTTTATCAAATAAGTTCCTGCTGACAAGTCGGCAACATCTACAGAAGTTTCATTACTTTTTACAGATTTTGACAAAACTTCTTGTCCTAATAAATTGCAAATCGAAACTGTTGTAATCTCTTTATCAAAAGAAAAGTTTAAAATATCTTTAACAGGATTTGGATATACTTTGAATTCCTTTATGGCAAGATCTTCGTTTGAAAGTGTTGAAGGATAGCATGAAATGTAAGTGAATGTATTTTTTTGTACAAAAGTTCCATCACCTATTTGACCTACAACATTACTTCCTGTTCCTCGTATAAAGCCATCACTGTTTTTTACTAAGACATGATAACCTCCTGCGGAAATTTTGTTTGAATCCAGGGAAGTACCGACTTGCGTTGGGATATATACATCAGATGTATTTCCGGATGTTCCAAGACCTAACTGCCCACCATAATTATATCCCCAACTCCAAAAAGAAAGATTGTTTTTGGTGGCAATTGTATAACGAGTACCGGCTGATACATCTAGCCAATCCGTTGCGGTTCCAACCTGAATAGGAGTTGTTCTATAAACAGTTGTTCCATCGCCCAGTTGCCCGGTTGAATTTTCACCCCAAGTCCAAAGTGTTCCGTTAGTCTTTATAGCAGCACAATGGTGTTGACCCCCGGCTAATTTTAGCCAATTGGTATCGGTTCCTATTTGAGTTGGACTATTGTTTTGAGTTGAGGTTCCGTATATATTAAATCTGGAACCCCAAAACCATAAGGTTCCGTCGGTTTTTATGGCAAGAGAATGATATATTCCTGTTGCTATACTTTGCCAATTTGTAGCCGTACCGATTTGTGTTGGAGTAAGTTTATCCACTGTTGTATTATCGCCCAATTGCCCATATTCATTGTCACCCCAAGCCCATAGCGTGCCATCGGTTTTTACAGCAATGGTATGGTACCAACCGTCGCTTACACTAAGCCAATTGGTAGCGGTTCCTATCTGAGTAGGAGTAGGTATAACCCAATTTGTATTTCCTACACCTAATTTTCCTGCACCATTACTGCCCCAAGCCCAAAGTGTGCCATCCGCTTTTATACCATATGAAGAGGAATAACCGGCGTGTACATAAACCCAATTATTGGCTGTTCCTATTTGTGTTGGAATGTTTTTAGTTACATCAGTACCATCGCCTAATTGGTATAATACATTTCTACCCCAAGCCCAAAGGGTTCCGTCATCCTTTACAGCTAAAGAGTGATATTCTCCGGCACTAATGCTTTGCCAGCATTGCGCAAACGTTTGTAATGATAGTAATAGTAATAAGAGAGTAATTGTTCTTTTCATAATTCTGTTTTAGGTGGAATTTGTTGGGGTTAAATTTTGATTTAATTCCCGCCAAAACTATGTGATAAGAACGGTCAGACCAATTTTTTTATCGGACTATTTATAAATAATCAGCTGATGAAACTAAAGCTATTTTATTGATTTTAAAATACTTAATTTGTATTTTCTAACTTTTCAATATAATAATTTGGAGAAAGTCCGGTTTGCTTTTTAAAAACACGGACCAAGGTGTTGGCATCCTTATATCCTACTTCTTCGGCTATGGCTTGCAAGGTATATTTGCGAAAATAAGGAGCGTCAACTAACTTTTGAAGCACATAATGAATGCGCAATTCTTGGGTATATTCTGAAAAGGTTTTTTGCATGACCTGGTTGAAGTATTGTGATAAGTACGCCGTATTCGTATTTAATTTTTTGGCTACAAAAGCCAACTTGAAATTCGGATCCAAGTAAGCTTCTTTCTGCTCTAATTTTTTTAAACCTGATGCCAATTTTTCTACAAGCTCATCATCAATAGTTTGCTTAGGCAGTGGTGCTTCGGTGGTATTGATTTGAGTTTTATCAAGCTCTGAAATTTTAGATTCTTTCAGATTTTGGATAATTTTTAAAAACTGATGGTGCTTTTCTTTCTGATTCTTGTAATAGTAATAAAAACTAAAAACAACAATTCCTAAAACAATTAAAATCCCGAAAAGTGAAATTTTAAAATAATTTTTAGAGGCAATAATCTTATTGGATTCTTCTTTAATAACCGCTAAATCATAATTGTGTAAAAAATTTAAAGATTTGTTTTTAATGCCTTCAATAGATTGGATTAAGGTCAAACTTTTTTGGGCATAGCGGTAGGCGTTTTTGGTATCCTTTTTTTCATTGTAACATTGCGTCATAATGTTATAGGCCATCAACAAGTTTTCATTAGAAACTTTGGTCAACTGATAACTTTGTATGAATTTTTGACCATAGTAAAACGCCGAATCAATTTGCTTTAAATGATAAAAACAATCGGCCATTCCTAAATCAAATACCTGTACGGTTCTGATATGTTCTTGGATAACCGGATACTTTTTCCCTTTTCGGTATAATGATAATGATTGTTGGTAATCTCCCGATAAAGCCGCACTTTTAGCCTCTCGCATATACAATAAGGCTCTGGTATAATCGGGATAAAAGTTATCTTGCAACAACATAGTTGCGGCTATATTAAAGTTGAAATTGGCAGAATCTAAGTAAATCGGTTTCTTGGTTTGTATGTAATACATTTGGAATGCTTCGCCGATAATATTGTGTTTGTCTGCAAACAACTTTTTATTCATCGCTTTCTTTTCTCCTACGCCTAATTTGAGGTGTGGTGACGTTTTTAGCTCTCGTTTCAATAGGGCAATACCATTAACGTAGTCGCCCATGGCCACTTTTATCAAGCCATATTGTTCATTAAAACGATTGTCGGGTAACTGTTTTTTATACTTATCAAGATAAAACAGAGCAGAGTCGTACTCTCCTAAATTTTTATGGATATAAAAAAGTTTGTTGACACACATTCCTATCAAGTCTTGGTAAACTTTGCTCGATTTGGGAGTGTCACTTTTTTCAATATTGCTTATAAGTGAAAGAAGCTTTTTTCTGGAAGAGGCAAAATCGGATTTATTATAATAGTAATTGGCGATGTAATAGTTGCCATAAAAACGAAACAACTCGTTTTTAGAACAACTAACTTCCAATGCTTCAGCATAAGCTTTTTCGGGATTGGCAATAAGGTTTTCTTGTATGCTTCGGGTGATTTTAATTTCAGACTCGCTTAATTCCTGAGCCAATACCGAGGAAAAAGACAATAGTAGGAGACAATGACAAATAATTCTAAACATGAGGAAACCGAAAAATGCAACAAACTTCAAGCCGCTAAAATAAATAATAAACCTTTGCTTTTTATGAATTAGAAGTAAGAATAGTTTTTATGCTCATTTACATTTTTTAAGAACGCACAATTTTTAACAAAAATCCCGTCTCGTTTAGCACAAGACGGGATTTACATATATATAGGCGCCTCATCCGAGGCAGGTAGAAACCCTATAGCTCTAAAGCTTTCTTAGGGTTGTTATTCATCAAAATTTCTACCGGATTTTCCAAGGCTTCTTTTACCGCTACCAAGAATCCAACCGACTCACGTCCGTCTATGATTCTGTGATCATACGATAAAGCCACGTACATTACCGGAGCAATCACGATTTGTCCGTTTCTAACAATAGCTCTTTCCACTACGTTGTGCATTCCTAAAATACCCGATTGCGGTGGATTGATAATTGGCGTAGATAACATACTTCCGAAAACACCACCATTAGAAATGGTAAACGTTCCGCCGGTCATTTCATCTACGGTGATTTGTCCGTCACGGGCTCTTAAGGCCAAACGCTTGATTTCCGCTTCTACACCTCTGAATGATAATGTTTCGGCATTTCTCATTACCGGAACCATTAACCCTTTAGGTCCTGAAACCGCTACGGAGATATCGCAGAAATCAAAAGATATTTTCTCTTGACCGTCAATCATTGAGTTCACATCCGGATATAATTGTAACGCACGAGTAACCGCTTTAGTGAAGAACGACATAAAGCCTAAGCCTAAACCGTGTTTGGCTTTGAATTCCTCTTTGTATTGGTCGCGTAACGCGTAGATATTGGTCATGTCCACCTCGTTGAACGTAGTCAACATAGCTGTTTCGTTTTTAGCCGAAACTAATCTTTCCGCTACTTTACGACGCAACATCGACAATTTGGTTCTTTCGGTACCACGGTTACCTCCTGTTGGTGTTCCCATTGATGGTACAGCGTTTACTGCATCTTCTTTAGTAATGCGTCCGCCTTTTCCGGTACCTACTATATCCGTTGGTTGGATGTTCTTTTCTTCTAATATTTTACGAGCTGCCGGAGAAGGTGCTTGAGCCGCATAAGTAGTGGCCGGAGCCGGAGCTGCTTTTACTTCTTCTTTTTTAGGCGTTTCAGCTTTTGGTGCTTCAGCTTTAACTTCAACTGCTGCCGGAGCGGCACCACTTGGTTTAGCAGCACTGGTATCGATTAAACAAACTACTGCGCCAACCGCTACTGCGTCACCTTCAGAGGCTTTTAGCGTGATAATTCCGCTGGCTTCTGCCGGTAACTCTAAAGTTGCTTTATCTGAATCTACCTCAGCGATGGCTTGGTCTTTTTCAACATAATCGCCGTCTTGTACTAACCAAGTTGCAATTTCTACTTCTTTAATCGATTCTCCCGGTGAAGGGACTTTCATTTCTAAAATCATCTTTTATAATTTTATAGTGTTGTTTTCTACTTTATTTTTAGCCCCGATTCCTGCGGCAGTCACTTCGTTCGTGTGCAGCAAGTATCCTTTTTTATCCATTGCCTCTCGACTGCGCTCGGGGTGACAAAAAAGATACTGCGGAAAGCGGGATTAAGCGCCTAATTATCTAAATAAATTCTTATCGAATACCATTCTAATCGCATCTGCATGACGTCTTCTGTCACGTGTATGACTTCCGGCAGCCGGTGCGGCATAGGCTTTTAACGAAGCTAAACGCCATGGCACTAGGTCGAAATTCATCAACATATAGCTGTAAGCACCCATATTTTTTGGTTCTTCCTGTGCCCAAACAAAATCGTCGGCATTCGGATAACTAGCAATAACGGCTTTTAATTGCTCTGTCGGTAACGGAAACAATTGCTCAATGCGAACCAAAGCTACGTCATTTCTGTCTAAGTTTTCTCTTTCGGCTAAAATATCGTAATAGAATTTTCCGGTACAGAAGACTAAGGTTTTTACTTTTTTCTTATCGATTGACGCATCATCAATTACTTCTTGGAATTGACCGTTGTACAATTCTTCACGAGTCGAAACGCACAATGGGTGACGCAACAAACTTTTTGGAGAGAATACCACCAACGGTTTGCGGAATTTGGTCTTCATTTGACGACGCAACAAGTGGAAGAAGTTGGCCGGCGTAGTACAATCGGCTACGTACATATTGTGCTTAGCACACAACTGCAAGTAACGCTCCATACGCGCTGACGAGTGTTCGGCACCTTGTCCTTCGTATCCGTGAGGCAATAACAATACGATACCGTTTTGGTTGTTCCATTTGTCTTCGCCACAAGAAATGTATTGGTCAATCATGATTTGGGCACCGTTAGAGAAATCTCCGAACTGTGCTTCCCAAATGGTCAAGGCATTCGGATTGGCTAAGGCATAACCATAGTCAAATCCTAAAACACCGTATTCAGAAAGGAACGAGTTGAAAACGTTGAACTTTCCTTTTTTATCTTTTAATGCATTCAATAAGATTACCTCTTCCTCGCTGTCTTCTACTTTTACCACTGCATGACGGTGAGAGAATGTTCCTCTTTCCACATCTTGACCCGACAAACGAATATCGTAACCTTCGGTAAGTAACGAACCATAAGCTAAAGCCTCGGCAGTTCCCCAATCGATGGCGTCGTTATCATACATGGTTTTTCTATCAGTAACGATCTTGGTAATCTTGCTGATAAATTTTTTGTCGGTCGGTAAAGTAGAAATAGTTTCCAAGATGGCGTCTAATTTCTTTTTATCGAAAGTAGTGTCGAACTTTTTCAACATTTCTTCTACCGAAACCTGTTCAAATCCTTCCCAAGCGTCTTGTAAAAATGGCTTGATGATGGTCAAATCCTTTTTACGGGAAGCCTGTAAATTTTCGTCGAGTTTGGCTTTGTACTCATTTTCTATTTTGGTCACATACGCTGCATCTACAATACCGGCAGTGATTAATTTTTCAGCATAAATATCTCTCGGATTTTTGTGACGAGCGATTAATTTGTACAACAACGGCTGGGTAAAACGAGGCTCATCACCTTCATTGTGGCCGTATTTTCTGTAGCCTAACAAATCGATGAATACGTCTCTTCCGAATTGCATACGGAAATCTAAAGCGAATAACATCGCGTGCACTACTGCCTCAGCATTATCCGCATTAACGTGTAATACCGGTGACAAGGTCACTTTAGCAATATCGGTACAATAGGTTGACGAACGCGCGTCTAAATAGTTGGTCGTAAAACCTACTTGGTTGTTAATTACAATATGAATGGTTCCTCCGGTTTTGTATCCGTCTAGTTGGGCCATTTGCACAATTTCGTATACGATTCCTTGTCCGGCTACTGCGGCATCCCCGTGCACGGCGATAGGTAATACTTTGGAGAAATCGTCCGGGAAGTATTTGTCTTGTTTGGCACGAGTAATTCCTTCAATCACAGCACCAACAGTTTCCAAGTGCGAAGGATTCGGCGCCAAGTTGATGTTGATTTTTTTACCGGATTGGGTTTTTCTTTCGGAGGTTAATCCTAAGTGGTATTTTACGTCGCCGTCGAAATACTCTTTGTCGTAATCTTTGCCGTCGAATTCAGAGAAAATGTCTTGGGTTGGTTTTCCGAAGATGTTCGCCAATGTATTCAAACGACCGCGGTGCGCCATTCCCATTACAAAATGCTCCACTCCTCTTTCGGCTGCCGCTTCAATTACCGCATCCAACGCCGGGATAATACTTTCACCACCTTCTAAAGAGAAACGTTTTTGTCCTACATACTTGGTGTGCAAGAAGTTTTCAAAGGAAACCGCTTCATTTAATTTACCCAAAATATGTTTCTTTTGGTCGGCATTAAATTCGGGTTGATTGTCGTTTTTATTGATACGCTCCTGTACCCAATTCACATAAATTGGGTTTTCCATGTGCATGTATTCGATACCAATGTGTTCGCAATACATGCTTTTCAGATGCACTAAAATTTGTTTTAAGGTGGAAGGTTGTTTTCCTAAAATTTTGGCTGCGTCAAACACGGTATCCATGTCTGCAGCTGTCAGGCCAAAATTTTCAATATCTAAATTAGGTTCATATACTCTCCTTTCGCGCACCGGATTGGTTTGGGTGAACAAATGGCCACGAGTCCTGTAACCGTCAATTAGTCGTAATACGTTAAATTCTTTTTGCAATTTATCGGAAACGATACTACAATCTTGATTGTTGTTTGAAGCAAAGGTCACTTGACCTTCGGCTTGCTCTTCATTGTAGGTGGTCATCCCGAAGTCAAACCCTTGAAAAAAGGCTCTCCAACTTGGCTCTACGCTATCGGGATTTTGAAGGTATTGTTCGTATAAATCGGCAAAAAATTCGGTGTGTGCTGCGTTTAAAAAGGAAAACCTATCCATGATTTTAGCTGTAAATATTCTTAGTATTAGAAAATCAATTGCAAAAGTATGACATTTGTAATAATCTTTCAATGTTTTTAGTACATTTATAACGCTAAATAAATATACACATTGCTATGCAAATGAATAGATTAAAAACACTAGGGAAATTATGGCTATTTCTACTGTTTTTGACAGTTTCGAATAAGGGATTTTCACAAGAACAAAATTTGCCCAAAGCGGAAACCGAAAGTTTTTGGGACCATGTGCAATTTGGTGGCGGATTCGGATTAGCCATCGGGAATGATTTTACAGATATTACGATTGCTCCCAGTGCCATTTACAATTTCAACGAACACTTTGCGTTAGGTACCGGTTTGCAATACAGCCGTTTGAAACAGAAAAACTTTTACGCCTCAAATGTGATTGGCGCCAGTCTCATCGGGCTTTACAATCCTATTGAAGAAATTCAGCTTTCCTTAGAATTAGAACAAGTACATGTAAACACTACTTACACCGATTTATACGACAACGTGAAACGCAGTTTTTGGAATACCGGTTTGTATATTGGCGGCGGTTATCGTGCGGACAATGTTACGATTGGCGCGCGATTCAATTTGCTTTTTGATAAAGACAAGGATTTGTATGGCGATGCGTTGATGCCGTTTATCAGGGTTTATTTTTAAGTCATGAAACCGCTTTTATACCTTTCGTTTTTATTGTTCAGCGCTGTAGGATTTTCACAACAGCCGGTTTCGTTGGTTTTGGGAAAGACTAACAGTCCTTTTCCCTCATCTTCTCCAACTTTCAATGGCAAAAACATTTCATTGCGTTGGAATCTTGCCAGTAGTAATAATTTCAGCGACCGCTATTTGGTTGTGGTTTACAATCCGATAACTCGGATGAATGATCATTACGTCAATGTGAGCGACAAATATTATTTAACCAATACCAAATCGTTTCCAATCTATAATTTTGACGGAACAAGAATTGATGCTTTCAATCCAAATGGCGCTAGTGATTTAGGAAGCGGGATTGTCAATGGCTTGGTGAATATGCTCTTGAAGAAATTTTAATACCGGTTTCTAAACCAAACTTTCATCCACTCTCTTCTCAAAATTAAGTAGGCAATTTGCTCGGACAGCTCAGCCGTATCCATGCCTTGCAGTTGTTTGATGTTTTCTTCCGGAACATCGATGATATAGAGCAAATTGAGCAATTCAGTGTATTTGTACTGAATCAAACGATAGATTTTTTCGTGCAATTGCACTTTCAATTCATATGGCGTAGTACTTTGCGGAAAATCAATCGCTTCGTTCGCAAAATTGAAATCCTTATTGAGTTGCTCAATGAGTTTGGCATATAGGTTTTCTTTTTCGGCTTCCGAAAGCAATAAATCGGTATTGATGGGTGCTACAAACAAGTTGATTTATGATTAACGATTAATGATAGCAGAAAGATTAACGTTTAACAAATATAGCAATTCTAACATCACTAATCTTCAATCATCAATCTAAACGTTTCTACTCATCAACTTATTGCCAAATGCCTTTAAGACCACTTTTTTATCTTCGCTGATGAGCATTGCATCCAATGTTTGAAAAGCTTTCTCAGTAAAATCTTGTATGGCTTTTTGGGTAGCGACATCGGCTCCGGTTTGGGTAAAAATTTGTTTCACCGACTGAATTTTATCCGTATTATCAGTTGGATGAATGGAAAACAAATGCAACAATTGCTCTTTTTCTTCGGCTTTGGAAAACTCTAAGGCTTTGAGGTATAAATATGTTTTCTTGTTTTCGATGATATCACCACCTACTTGTTTTCCAAAAGTTTCCGGATTACCAAAAGCGTCTAAATAATCGTCTTGCAATTGAAAAGCAATGCCCAAATTTAATCCGAAATCGTAAATAGCGTCCGCATTTTCGGTTGAAGTTTCGGCTACAATCGCCCCCATTTTCATGGCAGCAGCGACTAAAACCGCAGTTTTGTATTCAATCATTTTCAAGTATTCCGGAATGGTCACATCGTCTCGCGTTTCGAAATCAACATCGTATTGTTGGCCTTCGCAAACTTCTAAAGCGGTTTTGCTGAACAACTTGGCCAAATCTCTAAAGACTTTTGGCTCGTAATTTTCAAAAAACTGATAGGCCAAAATCAGCATCGCGTCGCCGGAAAGTATGCCGGTGTTCAAATCCCATTTTTCGTGAACGGTTTCATTTCCTCTTCGTAAAGGCGCATCATCCATAATGTCATCGTGTATCAACGAAAAATTATGGAATACTTCCACTGCAGTGGCTGCCGGCATTGCTTTTTGAGAATCGGCATCAAACACTTCTGCAGCCATTAAAGTCAGTACCGGTCGCAATCTTTTTCCTCCAAGTGACAAAATGTAACGAATCGGTTCGTATAAATTATTAGGCTCTTTGTTTAATTGTAGTGCCTTAAAGTGGGAGTGAATAATGTCCTGATAGTCGGATATAGCGCGCATAAAATGATTTTGTTTCTTACAATTGGAGAGTTTCGGCTTTGAGACTCAGCGGGCTAATTTAGGCTATTCTGACGGCTTTACAAAAAAGGCCTTTTTTAACGAATGTTAAATTTACGTTAATACTTTGGAAACTATTTTAGTGTTTAAAGTTTCCATTACTACATTTGCATTGAATTTTTGACTATCGGTTTATGACAACTAAAATACTAAATCTGGATGCAACAGCAACAGACCTTTTGTTAAGAGCTAAAAAAAGTGTAATGACTTTCTTGGCTGACAATATTGATGATATTAAAGGAGAAATAACACTGACCAATAATGAACTAACTCATGCTTCTTTGGAACTGCGTTTTGAAGCCGACGAGAACAACGGTGTTATAAAACACTTAAGCAAGCCACAAAAAACCAATCGCTTTCTGGATATCAAGCAAAAACACAGCATTTATTTCAAATCCTTTTCGTTTGAAAAAGTCAGCCTTGAAATTAACTTTTTAAAAGGCTACTTGACCATAAATGATCGAACCAACATCGTCGAATTTGAAGCCAAAATTATTCCGATGGAAAATCAAGACAACACCGACAAAGTTTTGTTTGAAATGTTCGGAAAAATAAAACGTCAGGATTTCGATTTAAACATGAACAATGAGGTGGAGTACAAGAGTTCTTCGGCTAACCAATTCATCAACATTACTGCCAGCTTTTATTTCACAGCCGGTTAAACCTTAAACCAATCTGTTATGAAAAAAAGAATAGTTATAATAGGCGGCGGATTTGCCGGATTGAATTTCGCCAAAGCATTAGCCAACAATGATGCGTTTGAACTTACGCTGGTTGACAAAATAAACTATAACTTTTTCCCGCCTTTGCTCTATCAGGTGGCCACCGGTTTTTTAGAAATCTCGTCCATTAGTTATCCGTTCCGAAAAATGTTATCAGGTTCGAAAAACATTCGCTTTTGGATGGGCGAATTAACCGAAATTGTCAGTCATGAAAACAAAGTGATTTTAAGTAACGGCGAGCTATCTTATGATTATTTAGTCATAGCAACCGGAACAACAACCAACTACTTTGGCATGGAAGGTGTGAAAAAAAATGCCATTCCGATGAAAACTTTGGAGGATGCCCTCAACATGAGAAACATCATGCTGCAAAGAACTGAAGATGCTGCCAATTCAAACCATTTACAAGAACAAGAAGAATTGATGACAATAGTGGTAGCCGGCGGCGGACCAACCGGAGTAGAATTATCCGGTATGTTTGCCGAAATGAGCAAAACCATTATCCAAAAAGAATACCCGGAATTAACCAACGTAAAAAATGCGAAAATCTATTTGGTTGATGGTGGTTCGGCTCTGTTGTCGCCAATGAGCAAAGATTCTCAGGATGAAACCTTTAAACAAATCAAAAAATTAGGTGTTGAAGTAATGCTGAACAAACAGGTGGTAGATTATGACGGACAAACGGTTCAATTTAAAGACGGAACCCTTCTAAAAAGTCGCAATCTCATTTGGGCAGCCGGAGTAACTGCTATGCGATTCAATGGTTTATCTGATGAAATGTTCGGCAGAGGCAATCGCTTGTTGGTGGATGAGTTTAATAAAATCATCGGAACTGAAAACATTTATGCCTTAGGCGACACAGCCTTGATGCTAAGTGACAAAAACTTCCCCAACGGCCATCCGCAAGTGGCACAACCAGCCATGCAACAAGGACGAAATTTAGCTAAAAATTTGATGCTGCTTTCGGCCAACAAACCACAAAAACCATTTCAATACAATGATAAAGGCTCGATGGCCATCATTGGAAGAAACAAAGCCGTGGTAGATATTCCGAAACCCAAATTACACTTTAACGGTTTTCTGGCTTGGCTCGCTTGGTTATTCGTCCATTTAATGTCGCTATCCATGCCCAGAAACAAAGTCAACACACTATACCATTGGGCATTAGCCTATTTTACTAAAAATTCATCGTTGCGCATGATTATTCGCCCGAAAAACCGGTAATAGAGACAAGAAAATCATTAATGTTAAATTTTAGTTAATACTTAGGAAACTATTTTAGTGTTAAAAGTTTCCAATTTATTTTTGCACCTCAATTTTTCAATTCTCATGAAAGATAAAATCATCAAAAAAGCAACGGATATGTTCTTGAAGTTAGGCTTCAAGAGTGTGACTATGGATGATATTGCTTGTGAAATGTGTATTTCCAAAAAAACGATTTACAAATATTTCAGCAACAAAGAAAAACTGATTGAAGAAGGCACTGAAGTGGTTCACCAAAAAATTCACGCCATGATGGATGAAGTAATGGCACAAAACCATAACGCCATCGCCGAAAATTTCCAATTGCTTGAAATGTTCAAACAAATGTTCCAATCTTTTGATCATTCACCGGCTTACCAACTTAAAAAGCATTATCCTGAAATCTACGAAAAAATGATTGCCAATGAAATTGAAGATTGCAGTCAGATGTTCCGCCGCAACATTGAAAAAGGAATTGCCGAAGGTTTATACCGAAAAGAAACCGATATCGAAGCAGCAGTGAAATTTTATTACACCTTAATTTTTTCTATCAATGAAAATACCGTTATGGAAAAAGACGCTCACGAACTCGAACTCAAAGCACTCGAATACCATACCCGAGCCATCGCAACACCAAACGGCATTAAAGAACTCGAAAAACACTTACTTTCTAATCAATAATCATCAATCCATGAAAAAACATGTCATGCTAACCCTGCTCTTGCTTACCAGCAGTCTTTATGCCCAAGACCAAAAAGAGAGCTATTCCTTTAGTCTGCAACAGGCTATAGATCACGCCATTCAAAATAACTATTCGGCTATCAACGCCAATAGAGATATTGATGTGGCCAAACAAAAAAAATGGGAAACTACAGCGGCCGGTTTACCTCAAATTAATGCCGGACTAGATTACCAACACAACTTTGAATTGCAAAAATCGGTAGTTCCGGCGGAATTTTTCGGAGGAAATCCGGGCGAATTCGCTACCGTAGCTTTCGGTACCAAACACAATATGACGGCGCGTTCCAATTTGAGCCAACTCATTTTTGACGGCTCCTACATTGTGGCGCTACAGGCGTCAAAAACGTACTTAAAATATTATGAAAATGCCAAAGTAAAAACCAATTCCGAAATCCGAGAAATGGTTATTAATGCTTACGGCAATGTATTATTGGCGCAAGAGAGCATCAGTATTTTAGAGAAAAACAAAGCTACATTAACTAAAACCTTATTCGATACCGAGCAAACCTATAAAAACGGTTTAATCGAAGAAGAAAATGTAGAACAACTTCAAATTACCTTGGCTACTATCAACAGTAATCTGAACAATACCAAAAGATTATTGGATGTAGCAAATAAAATGTTGAAGTTCACTTTAGGCATCGACATCAATTCGGAAGTGACGTTAACCGATAAATTAGACAGCCTTTCGAGCTCTAACTTAGATTTGGCTTTCGGTCAAAGTGAGTTCTCTGTAACCAATAACATCGACTACTTAATGGCTTCCAACTTTCAGGAGCAAAAAAGCTTAGAATTAAAATTGGAAAGAAGCAAAGCCTTACCGTCACTAGCTGCTAATCTGAATTTTGGATACAACGCTTTCAACAATCAATTTGTTTTTTTTCAAAAAAACCAGCAATGGCTCAACTACTCTAATTTGGGTGTAAGCTTGAATGTTCCTATTTTCAGCAGCTTTGGCAGAAGCGCACGAACACAGCAAGCTAAAATTGCCTTGGAAAAAGCCAAAACACAACTGACCGCAACCGAGCAACAACTGAAATTACAATACGAAAAAGCCAAAAGCGATTTTGAATTCAGCATCGAAGAATATGCCACTTCTAAAAGTAATTTGAACTTGGCCGAGCGTATCGAAAAAAAGCAACAAATCAAATTTGCCGAAGGTTTATCCTCCAGTTTCGACTTCAGTGAAGCCCAAAGACAATTGTACACTGCACAACAAAATTACCTGCAGTCGATGGTGAACATCATCAATAAAAAAGCAACTTTAGAAAAAATCATCAATAAAAACTAATCCATACCAACATGAAGAAGACTGTAATAATTTCCCTTTTAGCTGTAGTATTTTACGCTTGCGGAAACAAAGAAAACGCCCAAACTGTTGACCAACTGATTGCGTCGAAAAACGTAACGGCTTTACAAGCCAAAAAAACAGCTTTACAGGGAGAAATTGCTAAAATTGAAGAAGCGTTAGCGACTTTAGATGTGAAAAAAGAAGAAGCCTTAGTAGCCGTACAAACGGTTAAAGACACTGTATTTACACACTATTTGGATATTCAAGGAAGTGTTGACACTAAAGAAAATATCCTAATCCAACCGGAATACAGCGGAACTTTAACCTCACTAATGGTAAAAGCCGGACAAAAAGTTTCCAAAGGTCAAATCTTAGGTCGCGTAGACGATGCCGGAATGAGTCAACAATTGGCCAGTGCCGAAAACCAATACGCCTTAGCTAAAACCACTTTTGAAAGACAAAAAAACCTTTGGGACAAAAAAATCGGTTCTGAAATTCAGTACTTACAAGCGCAGACTCAAATGGTTTCTGCTCAAAAAGCGGTAGCACAAATCAAAGCACAATTAGCGAAAACCGTTATCCGCGCGCCGTTTACCGGAACCATCGACGAAGTGTTTGTAGAAAAAGGCGAAGTGGTAGCACCTAGCCAACAAGGATTAATGCGTATTGTTAACTTAAGCAATATGTATGTTTCCACCACAGTGCCTGAATCGTATATCGGAAAATTAAAAATCGGCACCGAAGTAGATGTATTCTTGTCTTCTTTAGGAAAAACCTATAAAGGGAAAGTACGTCAAATTGGAAACTTCATCAACCCGAATAACCGTAGTTTCGGCATTGAAGTTAGCGTTCCAAATCCGGAAAACTTATTGAGACCGAATCAGGTAGCGAAGTTAAAAATCATCGATTACGTGAACAAAGAAGCAACTGTGGTACCAACCGGAATCATTCAGGAAGACGGCAACGGAGACAAATTCATTTATACCGTAGAAAACAGCAACGGCAAAACCGGAACCGCTAAAAAAGTAATCGTTACTACCGGAAAATCTTCGGATAACGTAACCGAAATTCTAAGCGGAATTGAACCTAATACTGTTATTGTAACCGATGGCATCAATAACATCTCTGACGGAATGAAACTTAATTTCTAAAATCGTTATAGGTTCTAATTTTAAAGCTTTGGGGGGGTTCTCAATCTTTAACTTATAACTTATAACGCATAACTAATAACTAAACTATATGTCACATCAAAATAAAGAATTCGGAATATCGAGTTGGGCGATAGACAACAGAGTAACGGTGTACATTTTCACCTTGCTGATTGTAGTTACCGGTTTGATTGCCTACATCACCATGCCTCGAGAAGATTTCCCGGAAATCATCGAAAATAAAATATACGTTTCCACTGTATTTCCCGGAAATTCTGCAGAAGATGTAGAAAAACTCATTATCAAGCCACTAGAAAAAGAATTCAAAAACATCAGTGGAATTGATAAAATTACAGCCAGTTCCTTCCAAGATTATGGAATGATTATAGTGGAATTTGGTGATAAAGTAGGAATTGAAGAAGCCAAAACCAAAATCAAAGACAAAGTTGATATTGTAAAAGCCGATACCGATTGGCCTAACTTAGACAACGGCAGTAAAGTAGAACCTAGTGTTTTCGAATTGAACATTTCGGAAGAAGTACCGATTTTGAACATCAACTTAAAAGGAAATTATACCACGCAACAACTTAAAAAATACGGAGAATTGCTTCAAGATGATATTGAAGAAATTGCCGAAGTAAAAAAAGTGGACATCTTGGGGGTTGATGATAAAGAAGTAGAAATTGCGGTGGACATCTTCAAAATGACGGCTGCGCAAGTCTCTTTCGACGACATCCAAAATGCAGTGAAATACGAAAACATGACGCTTTCGGGCGGTAATTTAATTTCTCAAGGGTCGCGTAATAATATCCGAATCGTGGGAGAGATTAAAGATCCTAAAGAACTGGAAAATGTAATCGTGAAATCGTACGGTGGTTCGGTGTACCTAAAAGACATCGCCAAAGTAAGCTTTAAAGAAAAAGAAAAAACCACTTACGCTCGTGAAAAAGGCAAAGAAGTGGTGATGTTGAACGTCAAAAAACGTTCCGGACAAAACATGATTTCGGCCATTGAGCAAGTGAAAGAAAGAATCAAATTGGCACAAGAAAACTACTTGCCGAAAGATTTGAAAATCGACTTGACCAACGACCAATCCTCTCGCGTAGAACACCAGGTTGATGAGCTTTCCAATCATATTATCTTCGGAATTATATTGGTAATGATTGTCTTGATGTTTACCATGGGATTGCGCAACTCGTTATTTGTGGGTGCTGCGATTCCGTTATCCATGTTGATGGCCTTCACCATATTATCCGCCTTTGGAATGACCTTGAACACTATGGTGTTGTTTGGCTTAGTTATGGGATTGGGAATGTTGGTAGACGACGGTATTGTGGTTGTAGACAACGTATTCGCCAACATGAAAAAAGGAATGCCTCGTGTGCAAGCCTCTAAAATTGGTATCGGGGAAATCGCTTGGCCGGTAATCTCTTCAACAGCAACAACCTTAATGGCGTTTTTACCTTTTGCTTTGTGGCCGGGTACAATGGGTAAATTTATGATTTACTTCCCACTAACGCTTTCGGTAACTTTAGGAGCTTCATTGTTTGTAGCAATGATTGTAAACGCTGCCATGACCGGTGGTTCGATGGATATTGAGGACCGAAATGTAAGTAATCGTTCGGCCAAAATGTATACCATCATCTTTGCCGCAATCGGTCTAATTTTTGTCATCATTGGTAATGTATACGATTCCAAATTAGGACGAGGAATTGGGCATTTGGCCATTATTGCCTTAGGGTTGATGTGGTTATATAAATGGAAATTGTACCAATGGACACAAGATTTCCAGCACAATTTCTTCCCAAGAATGGAGGAAAAATACAAAAACTTCTTGGCTAAAATCTTAACCGGAAGAAACGCTTGGTACGCACTTGGTGGTATCATTGCGATGTTATTCTTATCATTTATCTTGTTGGGTATTTTCCCAAGAAAAGTATTGTTCTTCCCGGATAATATTCCGAATCAAGCCATTGTTTACATCGAATATCCGCAAGGAACCGATATTGAAAAAACCAACAAAGCCACTTTATTTGTAGAAAAACAAGTAATTGGCATTTTGGATAAATACGTTGACGAAAAAAATCCAAACGAAAACTTCTTAGCCGAAAGTATTGTTTCGCAAGTAGGTGTTGGCGCAGGAAATCCGAATGTAGATGCCGGTTCCGCCTCAGAAACACCATTCAAAGGAAAAGTGACAGTAAACTTCTCGGAGTTTAAATTCCGTCGCGGTGTAAGTACTGCCGAAGTATTGGAAGAAATTCGAAGCAAAGTAAAAGGCATTGCAGGCGCCATAGTAACGGTAGAAAAAGATGCTAACGGTCCGCCGGCGGGTTATCCGATCAGTATCCAATTAACGGGTACCGATTATGACCAAATGTTAATTGAAGCTGATAAAATGATGGCTTTCATCAACAGCAAAAATATTCCGGGTATCGAAAAATTGAGCGTGGATGTTAACAAACAAAGTCCGGAATTAGAAGTGATTGTCGACCGTGTTAACGCCGGAAGTACCGGAGTTTCTACCGGACAATTAGGATTCAATTTGCGTCGTTCGGTTTACGGTCAAGAAATATCAACTTACAAAGAAGGCGATGACGACTACAACATCGTAGTTCGCATGCAGGAAGACCAACGCAAAAACGAAAACATCTTGTTCAACCAATCGCTGACGTTCAGAAATCAGAACAACGGTCAGATGATGCAGGTGCCGATTTCCGCAGTTTCTAAAACTGAGAAAACGTATACCTATAACCAAATCAAACGCAAAGGATACAAACGCATCATGACGGTGTATTCTAACGTATTGACCGGGTATAACGGAGACGAAATCACCAAGCAAATCGCTACCGAACTGAAAGGGTACAATTTGCCGAAAGGCATCACCTACTCGTTCTCGGGTGTTCAGGAAGAGCAAGGCAAAAACCAAAGCTTCTTGATGTATGCCTTATTCTTGGCCATGGCCGGAATTACCATCATCATTGTATTACAGTTTAACTCGGTTTCTAAAACCATAGTGATTTTATTTACGGTATTGCTGAGTTTTAGTGGTGTATTCTACGGCTACGTAATTGCCAATATGGATTTCGTGATCCTGATGACCATGATGGGAATCATCTCACTAGCGGGAATTGTAGTGAAGAACGGTATCGTATTAATGGACTTCTTCGTCTTGCTTTTAGACCAAAAAGTACGTGAAAAAGAGGTAGAATCGCATGACGATTTGAACTTAGAAGAAATTAAAGAAGTGATTATCGAAAGTGGTAAATCTCGTTTGCGTCCGGTATTGTTAACCGCTTTAACGGCAGTATTAGGTTTGATTCCGTTGGCTATCGGATTAAACTTTGACTTCTTTGGCTTGGTAACTGATTTGAACCCACACTTGTATATGGGTGGCGATAACGTAATTTTCTGGGGACCATTGGCTTGGACCATCATCTTCGGATTGACTTACGCCACTATCTTAACCTTGGTTATGGTACCGGTAATGTTCTTCTTGGTAAAACGCACCAAATACTGGTTGCGTGACCGAAGACTGGCTCGTAAAGCTCTAGAAGCTTAATTTCAGATTTTTAAAACCTAAAAAAGGAACTCGATTTTGAGTTCCTTTTTTTATATTGCGTAAAATTAATCCGATGAAAAAAATACTGCTGCTGATTGCGTTCGTAACTTTCTCTTGCAATGTGAAAGAAGAATTTAAAACAATTACGATTTCCAACAAATACTCACTGGATATTCCGGATAGTTTTGAAAAGGTTGACAACCTAAATGAAGAAGCTACCTTGCAATACCAAAATGTCTTCAAGGAATTTTATGTGATTGTGATGGAAGAACCCAAGGAAACTTTCGACACAGCCGTAATCACCAATGATGTAGATATGACTCCGGATTTGGAAGGCTATTTCAAAGCCATTCAACTCAACCTCAAAGAAGGCGTCAAAAACCTTAAAATTTTCAATCAAAAAAACACCGAAATTAACGGTCGTAAAGCCAAAGTATTTTCAATGACGGGCAATGTCCAAGGATACGACATCTTCTATCGCTATGCTTTAATCCAAGGAAAAAAACATTACTATCAAGTTATGTTGTGGACCGAAAAGAAAAACGGCGAATCGTATTTGGCTGCTATGGACCAATCCATCAACTCTTTCAAAGAATTAATTCGACACGATAAGTTGTACAAAGGACAATAAAAAAGGACTTCCATGGAAGTCCTTTTTAGTGTAACGGATTGATAAATTATTTATTTACGATAGCTTGTTGCGTCCACGACTTAACTGAAGCTACTCTGCTGTCTGAATAATCTACTTCGCTCAAAGAGTCATTGTTCCAAAAGAACCATTTTCCGGTTTTATCACCGTTAACATAGGTTCCGATAGATTTTTTGTTGCCTTGCTCATCAAAGGCAATCCATTGACCGGTTAATTTACCGTCTTTAAAATATCCTTGTTGTTGAATTTTACCATTATCGTAATAATAAGTAGCCTTAACCAAATTTCCTTCTTGCTCTAAAACCGGCTTAGTTGTTTGGGCAAAAGCAACTCCCGATAGTAAAAACACTCCTAAAATCAATATCTTTTTCATAATCGTAGGTTTTAATTGTTTACATTTATCTAAACAAATATAGACATGTATTTTACATTAACCAAACTTTCGCTTAACAATTTGGTAACATTAGGGAAAATTTAACATTGGAAACAAAAAAAGCCTTGTAAAAACAAGGCTTTATATCAATCACTAAATGAAGTAGTTACTTCACTAAGTTATCTAATTGGGTTTTTAATTTAGGATTGGAAGGTCTTGCCGCATCAGCATCAATCACTACACCTTTGGGATCAATTAATATGAATCTCGGAATAGAATCAATTCCGAAAGCTTTGATAAAATCGGAATTCCAGTTTTTATCAGCAAACAATTGGGTACCACCCAATGCCTTTTCGGTTACAAAGGTTTTCCATTTTTCATGGTCTTTATCCACATCTACAGAAATGCTCACAAACTCGATGTTTTTCCCATGGTAACTTTTTTCCAACTCTTTCAAAAACGGAATCTCTGCTCTACACGGTCCGCACCAAGTCGCCCAAACGTCTACATAAACATATTTTCCTTTTAAGCTTTCCAAAGACGTAGTGCCGCCTTTGTGATTCTCATAAACAAAATTAGGCGCTACAGTATTATTAAGCTTTTTATTAGCCATAATTTGAGTGTGGTATTGCTTTAACCCCATCAAATTGGCATTCAAGGTGTTTTTAAACAAATTCCCGAAATTAGTATCCAATGCGGCTTTGTCTAAACGCTCAGCATCGGCAGCTCTTTTCTGTTCAATGGTTTTATCAAAATTGGCTTCATCTAAAGCTAAGATGGCTTCAAAATCAATTTTTTGATCAATCAAAGTTTGTGCGGCCAAGAAATTATTTTCTTTAGCACCGGTACCCGAAAACTGCAAAGTTTCATCAAATTTCGTAGCATCTAAAGTCATTTTTAAGTCGTATCCCGGTTTTAAAAACAACTGTGCGTATTCGTTTCCGTCAAAAAAAGTGTACATACCTTCTTTGATGGCAAAAGTCGATTTGAACACACCCTTGTCATCGGCTTTAATTTCCTGGATGTTTTTTCTGCCTTCACGCAAATAAACCACATCACCTTTACGGTTGGTAATATCAACTTGAATCGTCATAGTTTCCTGAGCGAAAACGGTCATCGAAACAAAAAACAACAAAGCTGCTGAAATCCAATTTTTCATAGTAACAAATTTTTATTTAGAAGAATCAAATATAGCTTTTTTAAAATCTACTGCTGAATTTACTGCCGAAAATTTCGAGTCCATTTTAGACTCTGTAATTGATTTTAGTTTTTTACTTTTGCAACCGTGACCCAAAGGTCAAATTTTAGGAACAAAAAAACAGCCATTTAGATGTATAGAAGTCATAACTGCGGTGCGCTCAACAGCGTTGATATCAATAAAGAAGTTACCCTGGCCGGTTGGGTGCAAAAATCTCGTGACAAAGGATTCATGATTTGGGTGGATTTGCGCGATCGTTACGGTATTACCCAACTCATTTTTGATGAGCAAAGAACGGACAAAGCTGTTTTCGAAAAAGCCAAATCATTGGGTAGAGAATTTGTCATTCAGGTTAAAGGAATTGTTATTGAACGCGAGTCCAAAAACCCGAACATGGCAACCGGTGACATTGAAATATTAGTATCGGAATTAAACATCTTAAATGAAGCTTTACTTCCTCCCTTTACTATTGAAGACGAAACCGACGGTGGCGAAGACATCCGCATGAAGTACCGCTATTTGGACATCCGAAGAAATCCGGTAAAAAACTCCTTATTATTCCGTCATAAAGTTGCGATGGAAGTGCGTAAGTATTTATCCGATTTAGATTTTTGCGAGGTAGAAACACCATACTTGATTAAGTCGACTCCGGAAGGCGCGCGTGATTTTGTGGTGCCGAGCCGAATGAATGAAGGTCAATTTTATGCCTTACCGCAATCGCCTCAAACTTTCAAACAATTGTTGATGGTGGGCGGCATGGACAAATATTTCCAAATTGTAAAATGTTTCCGCGACGAAGATTTGAGAGCCGACAGACAGCCGGAATTCACCCAAATCGATTGTGAAATGGCTTTTGTTGAGCAAGAAGATATTTTAAATGTTTTTGAAGGCTTAACCCGTCATTTATTAAAAGAGTTGAAAGGTGTTGACGTAGCCCAATTCCCAAGAATGACGTACGATTACGCCATGAAAACCTACGGTAATGACAAACCGGATATTCGTTTTGAAATGAAATTCGGAGAGTTAAACGCTGTGGCCCAACACAAAGATTTCGGCGTGTTTAATTCGGCCGAATTGGTAGTCGGCATTGCCGCACCTGGCTGTGCTTCCTACACGCGTAAAGAAATTGACGCCTTGATTGATTGGGTAAAACGTCCGCAAGTAGGCGCTTCCGGAATGGTATATGTAAAATGTGAAGAAGACGGAACGTTCAAATCTTCGGTAGATAAATTTTACGACCAAGACGATTTGAAAAAATGGGCCGAAGCAACCAACGCCAAAGCCGGTGATTTGATTTTAGTACTTTCGGGCAACGCTCATAAAACCAGAACGCAACTTTCTGCCTTGCGCATGGAAGTCGCCACCCGTTTAGGCTTGCGCAAACCGGACGAATTTGCCCCGCTTTGGGTAGTGGATTTTCCTTTGTTGGAATGGGACGAAGAAAGCGGTCGTTACCACGCTATGCACCATCCGTTTACTTCACCTAAGCCCGAAGACATGAGTCTTATTGAAACCGAACCGGGTAAAGTACGCGCCAATGCCTACGATATGGTGTTGAACGGCAACGAAATCGGTGGTGGTTCAATTCGTATACACGACAAAGAATTACAAAGCCGTATGTTCAGTTTGTTAGGCTTTACGAAGGAGCAAGCCGAAGCACAATTCGGATTCCTGATGAATGCTTTCCAGTTTGGCGCGCCGCCTCATGGTGGTTTGGCTTTTGGATTAGATCGTTTGGTGGCTATTTTGGGCGGACAAGAAACAATACGCGACTTTATTGCCTTCCCTAAAAACAATTCCGGACGTGATGTGATGATTGATGCACCATCAACCATTGACGAAGCGCAGTTGCAAGAATTACACATTAAATTGAACCTATCGTAATAAATATCATATTCTCATTTTAACAGAACGCCATCATTTAAAAATTTACAAATGATGGCGTTTTTTGTTTGCATTTTTAGAATATTTCAAATATTTCATTGAAAATCATTCAATTAAAATTTTAATTTATTGTTGTTTTTTTTATTTTTTTTAAGACAATTTGTTGGCTATGTTGCAAATAAGTATATCTTTGAGCATTATTAATTTTTTTTTATTACAAAATGCGCACAGGTAAAGTAAAATTCTTTAACGAATCAAAAGGTTACGGTTTTATTACTGATGACGAATCAGGAAAAGACATTTTCGTTCATGCTACCGGAATCAAATCAGAAGGTTTGAGCGAAGGAGACAAAGTATCTTACGAAGAAGAAGAAGGAAGAAAAGGTAAAGTAGCCGCTCAAGTAGTGACTATCGAAGACTAATATATATTATTTTTTGATTACCTAGGTTTAAAAACGCTCCGAAATTCGGAGCGTTTTTTTTATGAATAACCTCTTATTTATAATCAGTTTAAATAAACCTTTTTAAAGAAATTAATAACAAACGTTTAGCCTTTGATTTTTGCGAATTCAATAATGCAACGTATATTTGTGGCTATTTTAAATACACCTAAATTTTAGCCTTATGCAGTCTAATCAATTAGATTATTTACCAATCCTGATGCAAGCAGGTTTAGCCATTGGATTCGTGGTGTTAACCATAATCGGTTCCAGCTTTTTAGGTCCGAAAAGACATTCCAAAAATAAAGACAAAAACTTCGAATGTGGGATTGAGTCTGTTGGAAACGCCAGAATTCCTTTTTCAGTAAAATATTTCTTGGTTGCCATACTCTTTGTCCTTTTTGACATAGAGGTTATTTTCTTATACCCTTGGGCTATTAATTTCCAAGAATTAGGTATGGAAGGCATGATAAAAATGATCATCTTCATGTCGCTTTTACTAGTAGGTTTCTTCTACATCATCAAGAAGAAAGCGTTAGAGTGGGAATAATTAATATTAAATTTTAGATTTCAAATACTTGAAATGTTTGAAATTCTTGAATAATATCTGTTAAAAATAATATTTGATATTTAATATCTAATATCTGAAATGGAAAATAAAACAAATATGGTTGCTCCACCCGAAGGAGTAGTTGGTGAAGGATTCTTCGCTACTAAGCTGAATGATGTTGTAGGTTTAGCCAGAGCCAATTCACTTTGGCCTTTACCGTTTGCCACCTCTTGTTGCGGAATTGAGTTTATGGCTACTATGGCCTCGCACTACGACTTAGCGCGCTTTGGTTCGGAAAGAGTTAGTTTCTCACCGCGCCAAGCCGATATGCTGATGGTAATGGGAACCATTTCTAAAAAAATGGCCCCTATATTACGCCAAGTTTATGAGCAAATGTCGGAACCAAGATGGGTAATCGCCGTGGGTGCTTGTGCTTCCTCAGGTGGTGTTTTTGACACTTATTCTGTATTGCAAGGGATTGACAAAGTAATTCCGGTAGACGTTTACGTGCCGGGTTGTCCGCCAAGACCGGAACAAATTGTTCAAGGTGTAATGCAATTACAGGAATTGGTGAAAAACGAATCCGTTCGTCGCAGAAACTCTCCGGAATACAAAGAATTATTAGCTTCTTATAACCTATAATATGGCTTTAGAAACGGCTTACATACAAGATAAATTGGCGCAAGCTTTCGGCAACAATGTGCTGAATTTTGAAATGAAACGCGATATTTTCACTTTCGAAGCCACGCCAAACACCATTCACGAAGTGATTCGCTTTTTGAAAGAACAAGAAGATTTGAATTTTCACTTCCTAACCGATTTAGCGGGAATCCATTTTCCGGATAACGATGCCGAACACCAATTTGCGGTTGTCTACCAAATGCACAATTGGATTGAAAATGTGAGAATCCGAATCAAAACCTTCTTGCCTGATCCGGCGGAAGTAGAAACAGTAACCGACTTGTTTTTGTGTGCCAACTGGATGGAAAGAGAAGCCTGGGATTTCTTCGGAATCAACTTCAAAGGCCACCCACAACTCAAACGCATTTTGAACATGGAAGAAATGGTGTCGCATCCGATGCGAAAAGAATTCCCGATGGAAGACAGCGGAAGAACCGACAAAGACGACCGCTTCTTCGGAAGAACACCGGTAAATTCATAATTACGAATTTGAAATTATGAATTACGATTTTAAATATAACAACTAGCGTATCAATAAATAATATATGGAAACAGAATTACAAACTACAATTAAAAGCGACAACCTTTAATTCGTAATTCGTAATTCGTAATTGAACAATATGTCAGATTTATTATTATCACCGGAGCATCGTTATGCTAAAATCATCGAAAACACTCGCAATGAAGACGGAAGCGAGCTCTCTATACTAAACCTTGGTCCAACTCATCCGGCCACACACGGGATTTTCCAAAACATCTTATTGATGGACGGAGAAAGAATTCTCGACGCCGAACCAACCGTAGGTTACATCCACAGGGCTTTTGAAAAAATTGCCGAAAACCGTCCGTTTTACCAAATCAATGTATTGACCGATCGTATGAACTATTGTTCATCGCCTATCAACAATATGGCTTGGTGGATGACTGTGGAAAAACTTTTAAAGATTGAAGTACCGAAACGTGCCCAATACTTAAGAGTTGTGGTAATGGAATTAGCACGTATTGCTGACCACTTAATCTGTAATTCCATTTTAGGTGTAGATACCGGAGCTTATACCGGTTTCTTGTACGTGTTTCAATTCAGAGAAAAAATATACGAAATATACGAAGAAATTTGTGGTGCCCGATTAACGACCAATATGGGAAGAATCGGTGGATTCGAAAGAGAATGGTCTGACGAAGCCTTCAAAAAATTAAATACTTTCCTTGAAGAATTTCCGGTTGCTTGGAAAGAATTTGAAAACCTATTCGAAAGAAACCGAATCTTTATCGACAGAACGGTAAATGTAGGTCCAATTTCAGCAGAAAAAGCGATGCAGTACGGATTTACCGGTCCTAATTTACGTGCCGCCGGTATTGACTACGACGTACGCAAAGCCGCACCGTATTCTTCTTATGAAGATTTCGAGTTCGACATTCCGGTTGGAAAATCAGGAGACACTTACGATCGTTTTTGTGTGCGTAATGCCGAAGTATGGGAAAGTTTACGGATCATCAAACAAGCTTTAGCGAAATTGCCGGAAGGTCCAATTCACGCCGATGTTCCGGATTATTATTTACCACCGAAAGAAGACGTATACACCAACATGGAAAGCTTAATCTATCACTTCAAAATTGTGATGGGAGAAGTACCTGTTCCGGTAGACGAAGTTTATCATGCTGTAGAAGGCGGAAACGGAGAATTAGGATTCTACCTGATTTCCGACGGTAGCAGAACACCTTATCGCTTGAAATTCAGAAGACCTTGTTATATCTATTACCAAGCCTACACTGAACTCATCAAAGGCGGAATGCTATCAGACGCTATCGTTATTTTGTCAAGTTTAAATGTAATTGCCGGCGAATTAGACGCCTAAAGAAAAAAGATTGCAGAATACAGATTTTAGAAAGCAGATTTAAACCATCTATTATCTAAAATTTAATATCTAACATTAAAATGGAAAGATCACACATCAAACAAGAGATCAATATTACTGAACCGTTGATGGCTCGCATCAATGAACTCATCAGTCATTATCCTGCCGATAAAAAGAAATCTGCTTTGTTACCGGTTTTGCACGAAGTACAAGATGCCCACGACAACTGGTTAAGCATCGAGCTGCAAAACAAAGTCGCAGAGATTTTAGAAATATTGCCTATAGAAGTATACGAAGTGGTTACCTTTTATACCATGTTCAACCAAAGACCTATCGGGAAATACATGTTTGAGTTTTGCCAAACTTCACCCTGTTGTCAAAACGGCGTAGAAGACCTGATGGATTACACCTGTGCTAAATTAGGCGTAAAAGTAGGCGAACCTACAGCAGACGGCTTGTTTGAAGTACGCGGTGTAGAATGTTTAGGTGCTTGTGGCTACGCGCCAATGATGCAGTTGGGCGATTTCTACCAAGAACATTTGACGAAAGAAAAAGTGGATCAGTTGATTCAGGATTGCAAAGACGGAAAAATCACTTTACACGATAAATAATATCATGGGAAGAAAAATATTATTAGACAAAATCAATGTTCCGGGGATTAAAACCTATGAAGTATACCGCAGAGAAGGCGGTTACGCTTCAGTTGAAAAAGCCTTGAAAAAAATGACGCCCGATGACGTAGTCGAAGAAGTAAAAACTTCCGGATTACGCGGTCGTGGTGGTGCAGGTTTCCCTGCCGGAATGAAATGGAGTTTCATCGATAAAAAATCGGGCAAGCCAAGACATTTGGTCTGCAATGCCGACGAATCGGAACCGGGTACTTTCAAAGACCGTTTCCTGATGGAATACATTCCGCACTTACTAATCGAAGGAATGATTGTATCAAGTTATGCCTTAGGGGCTAATTTGTCTTACATCTACATCCGCGGAGAATACATGTGGGTGTACAAAATTTTAGAAAGAGCCATAGCCGAGGCCAAAGCTGCCGGTTGGTTGGGTAAAAATATATTAGGTTCGGGTTACGATTTAGACCTGTACGTTCAAATCGGAGGCGGTGCTTACATCTGTGGTGAAGAAACGGCTTTGATTGAAAGTTTGGAAGGTAACCGAGGGAATCCTCGTTTGAAACCACCATTCCCTGCCGTACAAGGTTTGTGGCAAAATCCAACCGTGGTGAATAACGTGGAAACCATTTCTGCAGTGCCTTGGATAGTAAACAATTCGGGTGCAGATTACGCCGCTATAGGTATCGGACGTTCTACCGGAACAAAATTGATTTCTGCTTCCGGAAACATTAAAAATCAAGGCGTTTACGAAATCGAATTAGGATTATCGGTATACGAATTCATGAATTCGGACGAATACTGTGGCGGAATGCAAACCGATAGACCTTTAAAAGCTTTAGTGCCAGGAGGTTCTTCGGTACCGATTTTACCCGCTAACTTAATCTACAAAACAGCCGCAGGCGAAGACCGTTTGATGACTTACGAAAGTTTATCCGATGGTGGTTTCGCTACCGGTTCGATGTTAGGTTCTGGCGGATTTATCGTGTATGACGACCGAGCTTGTATCGTTCGCAATACGTGGAATTTCTCTCGTTTTTACCACCATGAAAGTTGCGGTCAATGTACGCCATGTCGTGAAGGAACGGGTTGGTTGGAAAAAGTATTGTGGAGAATTGAAAACGGTCAAGGACGCGAAGAAGATATCGAATTGTTGTGGAGCATCCAATCTAAAATAGAAGGCAATACGATTTGTCCGCTGGGCGATGCGGCTTCATGGCCGGTGGCAGCAGCCATTCGTCACTTTAGAGACGAGTTTGAATACCACATTCGTTTCCCTGAAAAAGTAAAAAACAGAGACCACTTTGTACACGAACCTTTTGAAAAGGTAAGGCATTTGGTGGGCAAACAAGAAGTTTAAAATAAAGTTTAAACCCACAAGGCATAAACTTAAAACCTGAAAACAATTAATAAAAACTCCGTAGGAGTGCTATATTGGTATGAAAGTAACCATAGACGGTCAAGAAATTGAAGTAGCCCCGGGAACCACCATCCTGCAAGCTGCTCGTATGATTGGCGGAGAATCTGTTCCGCCAGCCATGTGCTATTATTCTAAATTAAAAGGAACCGGCGGTAAATGCCGTTGTTGTTTGGTAGACGTTACTAAAGGTAGCGAAGCCGATCCGCGTCCGATGCCGAAATTGGTGGCCTCTTGTGTAACAGGTTGTCAAGATGGTATGGAAGTGGCCAGCAAATCGTCTGACCGCGTGAAAGAAGCGCGCAAAGCCGTAACCGAATTCCTTTTGATCAATCACCCACTCGATTGTCCGGTTTGTGACCAGGCAGGCGAATGTGATTTGCAAAATTTGAGTTTCGAACACGGCAAACTGCAACAGCGTTTTGTGGAAGAAAAGAGAACGTTCGAACCGGAAGATATCGGTCCATACATCCAATTGCACATGAACCGTTGTATCGTTTGTCAACGTTGTGTGGAAGTAGCCGATCAATTAACCGACAAACGTGTTCACGGTGTTTTGAATCGCGGTGACCACTCTCAAATTTCAACTTGTGTTTCAGCGGCTATCGACAACGAATTCTCCGGAAATATGATTGATGTATGTCCGGTAGGTGCTTTGACAGATAAAACATTCCGATTCAAATCGAGAGTTTGGTTCAACAAACCGTTCAATGCACACAGAGAATGTACTACGCCGGGTTGTTGCGGAAAAACTACACTTTGGATGTTCGGTAACGAAATTCAGAGAGTAACGGCTCGCAAAGATGAATACCACGAAGTAGAAGATTTCATCTGTAACACTTGTCGTTTCGACAAAAAAGACGTTGCGGATTGGGTTATCGAAGGTCCTCGTCAATTCGAGAAAGATTCGGTAATCAACCAAAACAAAAAATACAATACTACCGAAAAAGTGGTTATTGAAACCGAAAAAGGCATTTTGATGGGACGTGATATCGACCGAAAAAAAATCAGTATGGCCGAAATCGATTACAATGAAAAAATTGATGGTAACCCCATAAACACTAAGAATAATGGATAGTGCTTTCATCATAGAAAAGAGTGTGGTTATTGTAACCGTATTCGCCATTACCATGATTATGGCGATGTATTCTACTTGGGCGGAACGTAAAGTAGCTGCTTATTTGCAAGACCGTGTAGGCCCGAACCGCGCCGGTTGGGGTGGTTTATTACAACCTTTGGCCGACGGTATGAAATTGTTTGCTAAAGAAGAATTCGAACCGAATACACCTAACAAATTTTTATTCTTTGTCGGTCCCGCCATTGCGATGAGTACGGCCTTAATGACCAGTGCCGTAATTCCTTGGGGCGATCAACTGGAAATCTTCGGGAGAACCGTAGAGTTACAAGCCACTGATGTGGATGTGGCTTTATTGTACGTTTTCGGAGTGATTTCTGTTGGTGTGTATGGCATCATGATTGGAGGCTGGGCTTCTAATAATAAGTTCTCGTTGATGAGTGCCGTACGTGCTGCTTCCCAAATGGTTTCTTATGAAGTAGCTATGGGATTATCGATGATTGCTTTGCTGATGATGACCGGAACCTTGAGCTTGAAAGAAATCTCGGAACAACAAGCCGGTATGAACTGGAATGTATTCTACCAACCGGTAGGATTCTTAATCTTCTTAATCTGTGCTTTCGCTGAAACTAACAGAACGCCATTCGACTTAGCCGAATGTGAATCGGAGTTGATTGGTGGTTACCACACTGAATATTCATCCATGAAAATGGGCTTCTATTTGTTTGCCGAGTATGCTAACATGTTCATCTCCTCTGCCATTTTAGCCATCTTGTACTTCGGAGGTTACAACTATCCGGGTATGCAATGGATGATTGATAACGTTGGTGTGAATACCGCAAACTTATTGGGAATTGCAGTTTTATTCATTAAAATCTGTTTCTTCATTTTCTTCTATATGTGGGTACGTTGGACCATCCCGCGTTTCAGATATGATCAATTGATGCACTTAGGTTGGAAGGTATTAATTCCGCTTTCTATCGTAAACATCGTAATAACAGGAATTTGCATTTTAGCTTTTAAATAAGAAACTATGTCAACAGCAATACAAAATATATCGCTTTCCGGAAAAAAGAAGCAGGTTTCCAATAAGGAAATGACGTTCTTGGAGCGACTTTATTTGGTGGCCATCGTAAAAGGCTTACTCATAACCATTAAACACTTCTTCCGTAAAAAAGCTACGATTCATTATCCGGAGCAGGTACGTACTTTCAGTCCGGTGTACCGCGGTCGTCACATGTTGAAACGGGATGAACAAGGTCGTGAAAACTGTACCGCCTGCGGATTATGTGCTTTGTCTTGTCCGGCTGAAGCCATCACTATGAAGGCTGCCGAGCGTAAAAAAGGTGAAGAGCATTTGTACCGCGAAGAGAAATACGCCGAAATCTACGAAATCAATATGTTGCGATGTATTTTCTGCGGTTTGTGCGAAGAAGCTTGTCCGAAAGACGCTATTTACCTAACCATTTCTAAAGAATTAGTTCCGGCGCAATACGACCGTGAAGACTTTATTTTCGGAAAAGACAAATTGGTGATGCCGTTGGAAATGGCTATCAAGAATACTCAACTTAAAAACGCTAACTAATGTCGCCTATATTAATTACCTTCTACTTTTTAGCAGCCATTACATTGGCCACGGCGTTTTTAACCATTTACAGTAAAAACCCGATTCACAGTGCGATTTACCTTGTACTTTGTTTCTTTTCCATTGGCGGTCACTACTTGTTGTTTAACGCACAGTTTTTGGCCATCGTACACATTATAGTGTATTCGGGAGCGATTATGGTGCTTTTCCTGTTTACCATCATGTTGATGAATTTGAATAAGGAAAACGAAGTCCACAAACCGCGCATTACCCGATTAGGTGCTATAGTGGTTTTCATCTTGATGAGTATCGTTTTGGTAACCATCTTTATCAATTCGAAAACCATCATGGGCGAATACGATACTTCGGGCGAAGATTTCCAATCGATTAAAACTCTTGGTAAAATATTATTGAACGAATACATGGTGCCATTCGAATTTGCTTCCATCTTATTGTTGGCGGCCATGATTGGTGTGGTTTTATTGTCTAAAAAAGAAAATACGGAGAAAAAATAATGAACAATATTTTAAATCAAATAGGAATAGAAAACTACATCTTCCTTTCGGTACTTTTGTTTTGTATCGGGGTTTTTGGAGTGTTGTACCGCCGAAATGCCATCATCGTTTTCATGTCTATTGAAATCATGTTGAATGCAGTAAACTTATTGTTTGTAGCTTTTTCAACATATCATCAGGACGCCGAAGGACAAGTATTTGTATTCTTCTCGATGGCAGTTGCCGCAGCAGAAGTAGCGGTTGGATTGGCCATCCTAGTTTCGGTATTCCGCAACATAGGATCGATTGATATTGATAATTTAAAGAATTTAAAAGGATAATCGGGAATGGAAACAAATTTAGCTTTAGTATTACTCTTATCTCCATTTGTTGGATTTCTTTTCAATATTTTCTTTGGCAATAAAGTAAGCCGAAACGTATCGGGCGCCATAGGAACGCTGACTGTAGTAGTTTCGTTCTTATTGAGCATTTGCTTTTTTGCCCAATTGACCCAAAACGGAAAACCGTTCGAAATTGCTTTATTCGATTGGATTCAGGTGAGTAATTTCAAATTAGACTTCGGCATTTTATTAGACCAATTGTCCTTATTGTGGTTGTTGTTCGTAACCGGAATCGGTTCGTTAATTCACCTCTACTCTATCAGCTATATGCACGATGACGAGAACATGCACAAGTTCTTTGCTTACTTAAACCTATTCGTTTTCTTTATGATTACGTTGGTTATCGGTAGCAACTTGTTGGTGATGTTCATCGGTTGGGAAGGCGTTGGATTGTGTTCGTATTTGTTAATCGGATTCTGGTACAAAAACCAACCATACAACGATGCGGCAAAAAAAGCCTTCATCATGAACCGTATAGGAGATTTAGGTTTCTTAGTTGGCATGTTCATTTTGGGAGCGATGTTCTCCACTTTAAACTACAACGAAATCAAAACGGCGTTAACAGCCGGTAATGCTGATTCTGCTTTATTAGGTCTAGCGGCTTTGTGCTTGTTTATCGGTGCTACCGGAAAATCAGCGCAATTACCATTGTACACATGGTTACCGGATGCGATGGCCGGACCAACACCGGTTTCTGCATTAATTCACGCCGCGACGATGGTTACCGCCGGTATCTTTATGGTAACGCGCATGAACTTCTTATTCGATTTAACACCGGATATTCAAAATATCATCGCTATTGTTGGAGCCGCCACGGCTTTAGTGGCCGCTTCTATTGGATTACTACAAAATGATATCAAAAAAGTCTTGGCCTACTCTACCGTTTCCCAATTGGGACTAATGTTTTTGGCTTTAGGGCTTGGCGCGTACACGGTAGCGGTCTTCCACGTAATTACTCACGCATTCTTTAAAGCTTGTTTGTTCTTAGGTTCGGGTTCGGTTATTCACGGCTTGCACGGCGAACAAGACATGCGAAAAATGGGTGGTTTGCGCAAAGCGATGCCAATCACTTTCTGGACGATGATGATTTCTACCTTAGCCATTGCGGGTATTTTCCCGTTTGCCGGATTCTGGTCTAAAGATGAAATCCTGATGGTGGCTTTTGAACACAATAAAGTATTATGGGTAGTGGCTTCGATTGCTTCAATTATGACTGCTTTCTATATGTTCCGATTGATGTACCTAACATTCTTCAAAGAATTCAGAGGTACCGAGGAACAAAAACACCACTTACATGAAAGTCCGCGTTTAATCACGATTCCATTAATCATCTTGGCAGTTTTAGCCGTTATTGGCGGTGCTATTAACCTACCGGGCAGCATGTGGTTAAACCATTTCTTGGAACCGATTTTAGTAGCCAAACACGAAGCGCACCATTTAGGCACGCAAGAATTTATGTTGATGGGTATTGCTTTAGCCGGTGCTATCGTTGGGATTATTTGGGCAAATGCCAAATACATCAAAGGTGGCTTTGTACCGAAAGAAGATGCGGATATCAGTGGCTTCAACAAAACAGTTTACAACAAATATTATGTGGACGAATTTTACACCTTCTTAATCGTAAAACCGATCAACGGATTGGCTAATTTCTTCCGTACGACTTTGGAACCGGCTTTAGGCAAAGTGGTTTTCAGCTTCGGAACCTTAGCCAACGGCATCGGAACGCAAGGCAAGAAGTTACACAACGGAAACATCGGATTGTATCTTTTCGTTTTTGTACTGGGTATTTGTGCCATCATCACTTATTTATTTATCGCTCAATAATTTTTACATAATGGATGTAACTACTATATTATTATTACTGCTAATTGGTTCGATTGCTACGTTTTTTGCCGGAGATAAATTAGCTTCAAAAGTGGCCTTGGTATTTAGTTTGGGTGCTTTAGGATTGTCATTGTATTTGTTAAACTTAATGAGTCAAGGCACCCATATCAGTTTTATTGGAGAATGGATTGCCAATCCGAAAGTAACCTTAGCATTCAAAGCCGACGGCTTATCTATGGCCATGGTTTTATTGACCACCGCTTTGACACCCTTAATTGTATTTTCTTCATTTGGAAATAGTTTTAATAACAGTAAAAACTTCTACGCCTTAGTGTTGTTCATGTCGTTTGCCATGACCGGTACTTTCTTGGCTGCAGATGGTTTGTTATACTATATCTTCTGGGAATTGGCTTTGATTCCGATTTACTTTATCGCCTTAATTTGGGGTAACGGTGATGCTGAAGAACGCAAAAAAGCCGTGGTGAAATTCTTCATCTATACTTTGGGAGGTTCTTTGTTTATGTTGATTGCTTTTGCTTATTTGTATGCCAAAGCGGGCAGTTTCCTTTTAGAAGATTTATACCAATTAGAGTTATCCGCTGCTGAAGAATGTTGGATTTTCTTTGCTTTCTTCTTGGCTTATGCCATTAAAATACCGATTATTCCTTTCCACACTTGGCAGGCCAAAGTATACCAAAAAGCTCCAACCGTTGGAACGATGCTTTTATCCGGTATCATGCTGAAAATGGGATTGTACAGCGTTATCCGTTGGCAATTGCCTATTGCGCCAAGTGCTGCTAAAACCTATATGCCGATTCTAATCGGATTGAGTATAGCCGGTGTGATTTATGGTTCTGTAGTGGCTTTACGTCAAAAAGATTTGAAAAAATTATTGGCTTATTCGTCATTAGCACACGTTGGTTTAATTGCCGCCGGTTGTTATACTTTAACGCTTGACGGATTAAGCGGTGCGGTTTCACAAATGATTGCGCACGGTTTTGTAATTGTTGGCTTGTTCTTCGCTGCTGAAGTGATTTACAGAAGATACGAAACCAGAACGATAGCCGATTTAGGCGGGATTCGTTCGCAAACGCCTCAATTCACTTCGATGTTTATGATTTTGGTTTTGGCCTCCGTGGCTTTACCCGGAACCTTTAACTTCGTAGGAGAATTTACTGTGTTGTACAGTTTAAGTCAGGTGAATATTTGGTACGCTGTTTTGGGTGGAACTACCATTATTTTGGGAGCTTACTATATGCTGAAGATGTTCCAAAACGTAATGCTGGGCGAAACCAACACCAAAGTATTTGCCGAAGTTACCACTAACGAAGCTATAACTTTTGTAGCGATTATAGCGTTCTTACTGTTCTTCGGGTTGTATCCGAAACCGATAGTAGATTTGGTAACGCCGAGTTTGAATGAAATTTTAGCCGTAATTAATAAATAATAAAATGCAAGTATTAATAACAATAGTATCATTAGGTGTTTTTTGTCTGTTGGCAGAAATCTTCAATTTAAGAAAACTACTGGTTCCGGTTACTGTCATAGGTTTACTTGCCATTTTAGGAATCTCTTTGAATCTATGGGCTATCGACCCGAGCATCGACTCCAACTATGCGAGCATGATTACCGTTGATAAATTTTCGAACGCTTTCAACTCTTTGTTCATTGTACTGACCGTTTTCTTAATCGCTCTAAGTGGTGATTTTTATAAAGAACATCAAACCAAGATATCCGACTTTATTGCCATCAAAATATTCCTTTTGGCCGGAGCCGTTGCCATGGTTTCGTTTAGCAATTTGGCGATGTTTTTCTTAGGGATTGAAGTCTTGTCGATTTCCTTGTACGTTTTAGCAGCCAGCAAAAGATTGGACATCAAGAGCAACGAAGCCGGAATGAAATACTTCTTGTTAGGTTCATTTGCTTCCGGTATCATTTTATTTGGTATTTGTTTGATTTACGGTGCGACCGGTTATTTTAATGTAGCCGAAATTAAAGACTTGTCTTCGGGTGCCGGGATTCCGGTTTGGTTTCCTATCGGAGTGGTATTGATGATTATCGGAATGTTATTCAAAATTGCTGCCGCGCCATTCCATTTTTGGGCTCCGGATGTGTATGAAGGTTCTCCGTCAACAACAACAGCCACTATGAGTACGTTAGCGAAAGTAGTAGCTATGGCAACACTTTACAAATTGTTGAGCAATTTGAGCACGGAGTTAATCCCAACTTTTGAAATGGTGATTGTAGTGGTTTCTATACTATCGATGACCATCGGAAACATCATGGCGTTACGTCAGGACAATGTAAAACGTATGTTAGCGTTCTCCGGTATTTCACACGCCGGATTCATGTTGATGGCCATCTTAAGTTTATCAACTGCTGCCGGCACCTTGTTATATTATACGGTTGCCTATGCTTTAGCCGGTATCGCTTCTTTCGCCGTAATCATTGCGGTAACCCGTGATCAAGGCAACGAAATAACTGCCAAATTCAACGGTTTAGGCAAAACCAATCCGTTATTGGCCGCTGTATTAACCGCTTCTCTATTGTCTATGGCGGGAATTCCTATTTTCTCCGGTTTCTTTGCGAAGTTTATGTTATTCACAGACGCCATCAAAGCCGGTTATTTGTTCTTAGTGATTGTGGGAGTTATCAACTCCATCATCAGTGTGGGTTACTATTTCAAGTTGATTTTGGCCATGTATACCAAAGAAGCTACAGAAGCCAAAGAGGCCATCCCGATGGTATATTATTTAGTGGCCGTACTCTCTATAGCTTTAAACATTGTTATAGGACTTTATCCTTCCTTAGTTAGCAATCTGTTGCAATAAATAAGACTTACTTTACTATACAGCAACCCATCAACATTATACTTGATGGGTTTTTTGATTTGTTAATCTTTCTCTAAATACTTTTTTACCGTTTGTAAATGGCTTAATTTAGTGCATTACTAATGAATCCCTAAAGCGAATGTCTTCACAACACCTTTCTCCTAAAAAAGAATACTCATGGTATCCGGTGCTGCTCTTGGCTTATCGCCTTGAAGATGCTTTTTTGAAAAGTTCTAAAGACTTTATTTCCTAAGCCCTGCTAAGCCCAGGCAGGGACAATCCTTTCAGAAAAATACTTTACAAACCTTCAATTGTTATTGGTTATGGTCTTATCCGTTATGTCTTGCCATTACGCAAGATTTAAGGGTTGGGCTGTTCATAAAACCATGCCATCTATTGATTTAAAAAATAAAAAAAAATGTCACAATATATCATTTTAACAACCGGAATTTATGATTTAATAAAAGATCATATTCGAAGAAAGAAAGTAAGCGCTGCTGAAGAAGAAATCCTAAAGTTGGAACTTAAAAATGCATCACAAGTTACCCGAAAAAACCTCCCTGAGGATGTGGTTTCCATCAACTCCAGGGTGACCATTAAAGATTGTAACACTAACGAACAAGAGGTACACACCTTTGTAGCGCCGGATAAAGCCAAGCAAAGAAATAATACCAAATCAATACTTTCCCAAATAGGATTAGCTCTGGTAGGCTATAAAGTGGGTGATTTAGTGGAATGGCCGTTTGAAGACGGAATGAGACAGATGGAGATTCTTAAAGTGGAACAACAAGCTTAACTTGAGCAATAACATCAGGAAACTCCAATTTTTGATCTTTAACCTCCAAAACCATCAAGAGCAATTTTGATGGTTTTTTTATAATGAGTAGTCATAATTAAAAACCTATATTTGATTGTCAAATCCAATCCAATATGGAGAATTCCAGCGTATCCTCAGTGCTTCAAAAATTACCCTACGACATCATCGTATTCTTTCTCTTTTGCATGGCTATCAGTTTGTTTAGTTTTTATCTGAATTTAGACATCAACAAAGAACTCAAAACCTCCTTGATTCCTTACACCGGTTGGGGATTTGGCAGAGGCTATATGACGGCCATGCTTTTCATTTTGATTGGCTTGACGGCTGCCAAAGGCTCAACAAGCCGAACACTCCAATTCTTAAGAATCTTTATTATCTTATTAATGTCCGTCAACATTTATGACGGCGTACAAGATTGGCTTAGCATCACTCCGGAGGACTACACCAATCCCAATCCGTATTTGCGCTACGATGCATTGACACCGGTTTACACCATCATTACCCCTTCATTTTGGGTTTTGGTGATGCTGGCTGCTTTAGTTTGGAACTATTTCCAAAACAAAAAAAAGGCAAACTAAAATCAGAATAATGGCTAAAAAGTAACCGTAAAATTAACTTTGGTTCCACCGCAAAATTGTTACTTTTATACCATGTATGCTTTAGTCGATTGCAATAATTTCTATGCTTCCTGCGAGAGGGTTTTTCAGCCGCATTTGGTGGGAAAACCAATAGTGATTTTGTCGAATAACGACGGTTGCATCATTTCCCGAAGCGATGAAGCCAAAGCGTTAGGCATTGCGATGGGCGCGCCCGAATTTAAAGTGCGACAAGAACTCAAGGCCAAAAACATACAGGTCTTTTCCTCAAATTATCCGTTGTATGGCGACATGAGTCATCGGGTAATGAAAATCCTCGAAGGCTTTACGCCGCATGTAGAACCGTACAGCATAGACGAAGCCTTTATGAATTTTGACGGTGTTCCGGTGAGCGATTTTCACGATTATGGTTTGCAAATGAAAAGCCGCATTATGCAATGGCTCAGCATTCCGGTTTCGGTAGGTTTTGCGCCAACCAAAGCGTTATCGAAAGTCGCCAATAAAATTGCGCGTAAGTTTCCCGAAAGAACAAAAGGTGTCTATATCATCGATTCGGAAGAAAAGCGCGTAAAAGCCTTGAAATGGACTAAAATCGGAGATGTTTGGGGTATTGGATTCCGACTGACCAAAAAGATGCAGGAAAGAAACATCAACACGGCTTACGATTTCACGTTGCCGCAACACGAAGCTTATATCAAAAGTACCATGGGCGTAGTGGGTTTGCGTTTGAAATACGAACTCGAAGGCCAATCGGTCTTAGGATTAGAAGAGCCGAAAGACAAAAAAAACATTGCCATCACCCGAAGTTTTGCCGGAAATATTACCACGCTCGATGCCATGAAAGAACGCGTGTCGACTTTTGCCACGGTATGTGCCGAAAAACTCCGCAAACAAAAATCGTGTTGCCAGGGCGTCATTTTGTATTTGAGAAAAGACAAATATAAAGTAGACCGACAGCGCTATAATTTCTACCGTATGGAAACTTTGCCGTATGCTAGTAATTCTTCCATTACCATTAGCAACTTAGCGATAAAGATGCTGAAAGAAGTTTTTGAAGAAGGCGAAATGTATAAAAAAGCGGGCGTCATAGTGACCAACATTATTCCCGAAAGCCAAAAGCAATTCCATTTGTTTGAAGAAGAGAATCCGAAGCACTTGAAGCTCATGCAAGTGATGGACGACTACTATAAAAAAACCGGGGAGCGCAAAATCAAGCTCGCCAACCAAGACTTAAAGCGCACTTGGACCATGAAGCAAGAACATTTGTCTAAAAAATACACTACTGATATCCGTGAAATCTTGACCATAAAATGCCCATGAAGAGTCCGTTAACTTTTTTCAAACCCGATTTCGAAAACTCGAGATCCCTACCCTATTTTGAAGGCGGTATCAAGGCCGGATTCCCCTCGCCGGCTACCGATTTTGAAGGCACGCAGATTAGTTTAGATAAAGTATTGGTGAAAAACTTTGAAGCTACTTTTTACGCCAAAGCCGACGGGACTTCGATGATAGGCGCCGGTATAGACGATGGCGACATCATGGTAATCGATCGCAGTTTGGAACCTACCGACGGGAAAATTGCCGTTTGTTGTATAGACGGCGAATTCACCGTGAAACGCATCAAAGTTGAAAAAGACGCCCTCTACCTAATGCCGGAAAATGCTGCCTTCCAACCGATAAAAGTGACCGAAGAGAACAAGCTGTTGGTTTGGGGCATTGTGACTTATGTAATCAAGAGCGTTTAATTGCTTTTCTATTTGACATAATGTATGTTTTGATATACTACTCATATACTAAGTAGGGCTTTAGTAGGGAGGAGATATGGGGAAGCTGCAAAAGGAATGGGCCGCAGAAGCAATAACACATGTAAAATGACCACAAGACTTTATAACGCTACTTATACTTTTATCCAGATTAAACTTTTATCGGTCCTTCATGTCAAATAACCCAAAGTAAAACTCTATGAGAATATTATACCTTGTAATACTGGTTCTTCTTGGCTGTGAAAAAAACAATCAACCCGAAACTAACGGAGCCTATAGAATTACAAAGAATATTACCTACAATGCCATTAGTCTTGATGTAATCATTGACAAGCCTGTTTCAGACAATCCTGATGTACTTATAGTATTTCACGGCACTGTTCAATCAGACAGCGAAATTATTACCGCAGCCAATACAACTCTTAATAAATTCAAAGGAATTTTGGATAGAGAAAATATGATGATTGTAAGTGTTGCCTATCCTCAAGAGAACCTGCTTTTTGGAGACAATATTGCTCAAGCTGAAGCGGCCTTATTGTGGGTTAAAAACAATGCTAATCAGGAATTAGGCATTACGGTAGGCAAGGTTTTTTTAGCCGGACACTCTCAAGGAGGTTATTTGGTTACACGTTTAAACACCATGTATGAAACTAATGGTGTAATTGCCAATGCTCCCGGCCCGTTAAATCTTGTATACCGATGTGGTCTTGAAGAAAATGAACAAGTGGAATCTAGTGCTGTCTGTATCAAATTACAAAATGTTTATGGTTTAACAACCGTAAATTCAGAGGCCTACTTTGAACGCTCTTTATTGAATTTTACAAATGGCTTTAAATCAGACATCCTCTTTTTTCAGGGACTAAATGATTCTCCGATTCAATTGCATTCATGGCCTATTTTTAAAGAAGATGTTACGAACTGTACCAATTGTCAAAATAGCCAATTTATTGAAATCCCCGGTGGTCATGCCGCTTTATTTGAAAATGCTTCCGCTAAAACTGCGTTTAATCATTTTATTAATAGCAGATAATTCACTTTGATAAAAGAGCGGTGGTAAAAGCGGCAAATAAAAAGGGGATTTCTTTATATGGAAATGATGAGAAGTAATTTTAGAGTACACCTAAAAGTACACCTAAGAAATCAAAAAAGCCCTCACATTGCTGTGAAGGCTTTTTTTTAGTAGCTCCCCCTATTGGAGAAAGTTACAAATTTGATGCGATGATTTCTTATTCAACTCTCTTAAAATTAAACAAGTACAATCTAACAGATTAATTTCATTGTATTTTTTTTAATAGGGCTGTTCTTCAAGTTAAGATATCCGTCAAAAACACAAAACCATTTATTTTAAAAAACTCTGTCAACTATATTTTTAATTCTTTTTCTAATCAATGTTAAATGTTGTTATTAAAAATTTGAAATATTATGCGTAAGTTTGTACCATTAAATAGTTGATAAATAAGGTTTTTTGTTGATAAGTTTGAAATGTTTCGTCTTGCATTTTTGAAATCTTTTTGTTCAACAATTGAAATCTATATATAAAATATATGAGTCAGGCATCTTTTAAACCATATGAATTAAAATTGATTGAACCAAGCTTTGGTTCAAAGCTAACTGATTTAATTATTGAATTGGAACACCTGAGAAAGAAAACATTAGGTGGCTCAACCCATCCACAGGTTTTTTTTCAATTGAAACATTTATTTCACACTTTAGAGAGTATTGGTTCTGCAAGAATTGAGGGAAATAACACAACAATAGCTGAATATATTGAAACAAAATTAGATTCTGGTGATACGGAAAAAAACAAATCACATAGTATAATTGAAATTCAGAATATTGAAAAAGCGATGGAGTTTATTGAATCCACGATTCAAGATTATCCTATCAATAAAACTTTTGTTAGTGAATTACATAAAATTATTGTAAAAGATTTACCTCCACCACCAAATGGTGAAGGCGACTTAACACCGGGAAGTTACAGAAATAAAAATATTAAAATTTTAAACTCTTTGCATTTACCACCTGACTCATTCTTAGTTGACACCTATATGGATGAGTTATTCTCGTTTATAAATAATGAAGATTCTTCTAAATATGATTTATTAAAATCCGCAATTGCTCATCATAGGTTTGTTTGGATACATCCATTTGGTAACGGTAATGGTAGAACGGTTCGTTTATTTACTTATGCAATGCTGATTAAGAATGGATTCAATGTAAATGTGGGTAGGATTATAAATCCAACGGCTGTTTTTTGTAGTAATAGAAATGGTTATTATGATAATCTTGCAAAAGCTGATAATGGGACTGATAGTGGTGTTTTGGAGTGGTGTGAATATGTTTTGAAAGGATTAAAAGAAGAAATTGAAAAGATTGATAAACTAACAGATTATGAATATCTGAAGAAAGAAATTTTAATCCCGGCCATTAACTTTTCATTTGATAGGCAAATCATTACTGAAGTTGAATCTAAAATTCTGAAAGAAACTATTGAAAAACAAGTCGTTCAAAATTTAGACCTGGAGAGGTTTTTTAAAGGAAAAGCAAAATCGGAGATTTCAAGACAAATAAAAAAGTTGATAGATAAGAAAATGTTAATTCCTGAGAGAGATTCAGCAAGAAAATATGTTTTAAGATTTGATAACAATTATTTACTTAGAGGGATTATCAAAATGCTTGATGAAAAAGGTTTTTTGCCAATCCGGGACTAAAATTGAAAATACACAATTATTTAAAACAGGTCAACAATAACGAAAAGGTTTATCCCCGGATAGTTTAATGCAATAACTCATAAAAACGACTTTTCTTCTTTGAGTTATAAATCGCACCACCCTTTCCAAATTTTGTATCATATTCCTTTAGATAAATCCGAGATTCTTTATAGGAATTTGGGTCACATAGTTGGAAAAAACGGTCAAATTGACCACCACTTTCCAGTCCAAATTGACCATCGATTTCGGTGCAAACTGACCACCCAATTCCAGTCCAAATTGACCACCTAAATTTTAGGGTAAATTAGCCATTAAAGACCATTACTTTTTTTCATGTTGTTGACCCATACATTCGTACAAAAAACGGATTATGGCAAATAAAGTAACAGACATGAGTAAGATTAGAAA
>NZ_JANJUQ010000041.1 GCF_024710485.1 Flavobacterium sp. | reverse complement strand
ACTTTCCGCCACGCGAAACGGCTTAATCATGTCCGAAGGCAACATCGTCAAACCCGATTTGACAAACTCGTTCACACCATCAGGGTATTCTGTGCTCGACAGCGACATTTGCTGTACGATGTCGTAATTCACCACGTTAATCACTACTTCTTTGGTAGCTTCACAATTTTCTAAAGTGTGTTTAGTGGTGTTGTTTCTCACCCGTCGGGCTGGTGAAAAAACCAGGATTGGCGGATTGGAACTAAACACATTAAAAAAACTGAAAGGCGACAAATTGGGCTTGCCATTGGCATCAACCGTACTGGCAAAAGCAATCGGTCGCGGCGCCACAGCACTTTGCAAATAGCCTTGCAACTGCGCCGGTGAAAGCGTATGAGGTTCGAAACTGAGCATAGATTTTATTTTCCCCAAAAATACAATTTTAATTGATTTGAGAAGCGAGTGGCTCGGGCATTCTTGCGGTCCGTATTCCTGCTGTTCGCTCTATCTTTTGTTTTTTATCAATCTCGTCAAAGCAATAGTCATGATGAGTCAGTCGAAGTGCAATCGAACAACCCCAACAAAAAACAAAAGGATGCCTCTACCATCAGGGCTAAACCTAAATCGTCTTGCACTTTTGACGCTTTTGTCTATATTTATAAAAAATTTAGCATGCAGTTTTCCGAAAGAAGAAACATCACCCGTTGGATCATCATAGTGACTTCCTTTGTCATAGTGACGCTGATTCTTTGGAACACCTATACTTTCTTTCAAATCTTTAAAAACGAAGAGCGTATCAAAATGGAACTTTGGGCACAGAGTTTAAAAGCCTTCAACAATGCCGACCCGGAAACCGGCGATATCGAACTGCCAAGCTTAATCATGAGCAATAACAAAACCATTCCGCTCATCCTTACCGAGAAAAATCAAATCATCAATCATGTTAATATTGAGGAAGATATTGCCAACGATAAAGTCAAGCTCAAGGATTACCTCGAAAAACTCAAAAAAGAAAACAATCCTATCGTAATTGAATACAATCCGGGTAAATTTTGGAAACTGTACTACGGCAATTCATCGTTGCTCAACAAACTCAAGTACTATCCTATTGCCTTATTGCTGATTATTTTCCTCTTTGCCGCTGTGGTATACAACTTTTACCGCAGCACTAAAATGGCCACACAAAACAAACTTTGGGCCGGGATGGCCAAAGAAACCGCACATCAAATCGGCACTCCTTTGTCTTCCTTAATCGGTTGGCTCGAAATTATGAAAGCCAACAATATCGACCCCGTTATGGTAACCGAAATTGAGAAAGACATCACCCGTTTGCAAACCATTACCGATCGTTTCTCCAAAATCGGATCCGAACCCATTTTAGAAGAACGCAATATCATAGCTGAAACCGAGCAATCCTTCGAGTACCTAAAATCGAGATTCTCCACTCAGGTTGAATTCTGTTTTAAAGCGCCTAAAAAACCAATTATGGTTTCATTGAATCCGGCGCTTCACAGTTGGACAATTGAGAATTTGGTTAAAAATGCTATCGACGCCATGAAAGGTCGCGGTAAACTTTCGGTGGTCATTGAAAACGAGGAACATCTGGTAAAAATACTGGTGACTGATACCGGAAAAGGGATTCCGAAAAACCAATTCACCAGTGTATTCGAACCGGGTTTTACCACCAAAAAAAGAGGTTGGGGATTGGGTTTATCACTTACCAAAAGAATCGTGGAAGAATACCACAAAGGCAAAATCAAAGTATTACATTCGGAAATGGGTAAAGGCACAACCATGCAAATTTCATTTCGAAAAAGCATAAAAAAACCGACTAATTAGTCGGTTTGCTTTTTATAAATTACTTTGAATGGACTTTGCTAAACTCTCAAATTCTTCTTGTGTCAAAGTTGCCTTTCGCTGGAAACGCATATCATCCATATCGTGTAATGGAATCAGGTGAACGTGAACGTGCGGCACTTCTAAACCAACAACAGCAACACCAATTCGCTTGCAAGGAACGGTTTTTTCGATGGCTTTAGCCACTTTTCGGGCAAACTGCATCAAGCCCAAATAATGGTCTTCTTCCATATCAAAAATCTTATTGATTTCTTGTTTGGAAATACAAAGTGTATGGCCTTTGGCATTCGGATTGACATCTAAAAAGGCCAAATAGCGGTCGTCTTCGGCAATTTTGTAGGCCGGAATTTCTCCGTTAACGATTTTGGTGAAGATAGAACTCATGTTAATCTCTGGTTATTTCTAAAATTTCGAAGTTCAATTTTCCGTTCGGCACACTGATTTCGGCAATTTCGCCTACTTTTTTTCCTAACAATCCTTTACCGATAGGAGAAGTAACAGATATTTTCCCCGATTTTAAATCGGCTTCACTTTCCGCTACCAAAGTATATTTCATTTCCATACCGTTGGCTTGGTTTTTAATTTTCACTTTAGACAATACCAAAGCTTTAGACAAATCCAATTGCGATTCATCAATCAAACGAGCATTAGCATAAAGCTCTTCCATTTTAGCAATGCGCATTTCTAAAAGGCCTTGTGCTTCTTTGGCAGCATCATATTCGGCATTCTCAGATAAATCCCCTTTGTCTCTGGCTTCAGCTATGGCTTGGGAAGCTTTTGGTCTTTCTACACTTTTAAGATGATCTAATTCGTCTTTTAATTTTTTTAGTCCTTCTGCGGTGTAATACGATACTGTACTCATAATTTCATTATTTATATAAATAGAAAAAATCCCATCGGAACGGGATTTCTTTTTGCAAAGATATTATTTTGATACTTATTTCAAATTTGTTTACGTTAGATAACGTTCGTCAAAGTTAATTAATTTAAATTTGTTTCGCTATAGTAATACTGAAATTTATATGAAAAAGATAATCTTCTTATTTTTAGTGGGCTTGACCTTAAGTTGTGACGGTGGCTCCATAAATTATAACAATCCTAACATCCCGAATTATCAAGTGAATTTACAAATCGATATGAATTTGCCGGGTTATACCAATTTACAATATCCGGGCAATCGTGTCTTAGATTATAGCCAAGGAGCGCGTGGTATTGTAGTTTTTAACACCGGGAGCGGATTCAATGCTTTTGACTTAGCTTGTCCGAATCAGGCTTTTAGCAGTTGTACTGAGCCAATGACTGTATCACCGGGCAATACCAACGCCGAATGCAATTGCGACGACAGTTTTTACAGTTTATATACCGGTTTAGGAGCGGGTCAACAATACGCTATGAAACCTTATCGGGTAAGTATTAATGGCAATACATTAATCATAACGAATTAAAAAAAGCCGAACGTTTTGTTCGGCTTTTTGTTTCTATAGTTTTAAAGTAGCTCCGGCCAAGAAATTAATTCCGGCTTGCGGATAGAATCCGGCACCTTCAATAGTTGTAACACTTCCCGGCGCAGTCCAATCGTCATCATAGGTATAAAAATACCCATTGGATTCATATTCCAAATTAAACAGGTTATTTACTAAAGCTGAAAACACGATTGACTTTAAGCCTTTGTTGATTTTCCATTCGTAAGAAACATTCAAATCGTTTACAAAATAAGCATCGAGTTTAGAACGTTCCGAATCGATATTGCCCATGAATTGGTCGCTTACAAATTTAGAAAGCAATGAAATCTGCATTTCTTTTAAAGGTTTATACGTAATTCGGTTACCGATAACCCAATCCGGAGAGAAAGCAATATTGGTATTCCCTAAATTTTGCAATAGACCGTCTCTTTGGAATACGAAATCGCGGTTTTTATTCTGACTGAACGTAACATTCGGATTGACAATCCATTTATCCGTTAAAGCGATTACCGATTCCACTTCCAAACCTACGCGATAACTTTTCCCGCTATTGGTAAAAATAGGCGACCCTACATCGTTCAATGCTCCGGTTAACACCAATTGATTTTGATAATTCATATAGAAGGCATTAGCCGAAATGTTTACCTTTTTTGATTGGTATTTCCAACCCAACTCATAGTCAAACAAACGCTCCGGTTTGGTACTGCCGTTTTCGTAGTCATCGCGACGCGGTTCTTTATTCGCTACTCCGAAATAGCCATAGAAGGAATGTTTATCGTTGAAATCGAAATTCAATCCCAATTTCGGATTAAAAAATCGGAAAGTATCGTTTACATCATCAAAGCGAAAACTGGTCGCCTCATAAAACACCATACGGTATTGTAAATCGGCAAAAAAATTGAACTTCCCGAATTGTTGTGACGCTTTAGCATACACATTAACATCGTCTTTGTTCCCGATATTGTTATAATAACGATTGGCGGCAGGCACATAATATTGCGTCCAAACCACTTCCCCGAAATGATCACCCAAATAGCGATTGGCCGCTCCGCCAAACATCACATCGGTTTTTGGTGTTTTGTAATTTAAGGAGAACACAGCCCCGAAGAAATCGTTGTCCAACCATCTTTTTCGCACCAAATCGGATACGGCATTGCCCTGGAAATCGGGCAAGTTATAATCAGCCAGCGTTTCATCTTCTCGGTATTGTTCAAAATAGCCTTTCCCGATGGTGTAATGCAAAGCAGCATTGGAAACCCAACGGTCAGACCATTTTTGAGACCAATGCAATTGGAAATGATTTTGCGCATAATTATCGGTTTCATCATCATAGAATTGCATGTTTCCATTTTCATCAAAGTACATTCCGGCCGGATTAAAAGTCCTGTCATTCCTCAATTTTTCCGGATCTTCAATCCCGTACCAAGCTTGATAGGTTTTCTCTTTACCACCGAACGCTATCGCTTTAATCAATGTCTTTTCGGTCACATAATTGGCATTGAAAAAATAACCAAACAAGTTTGAAGAAGCGCGGTCGATAAACCCATCTGAAGCAATATTGGACAAACGCGCGTTAAGTTCAAAGTTGTTATGTAAACCTGTTCCGAAAGCCAAAGTATGTTTGCGTGTTCCGAAACTTCCGCCTGAATTGGCAATTTCGGCATACGCCTTTTCCTGATACGATTTGGTTTGCATGTTCAAACTGGCTCCAAAAGCTCCGGCTCCGTTAGTGGACAATCCGACACCGCGTTGCAATTGTACACTTTCTAATGAAGAAGCAAAATCGGGTAAGTTGACAAAAAAGGTGCCTTGACTTTCGCTATCGTTAAACGGAATCCCGTTCAGGGTTACGTTGATTCTGGAACCATCGGCACCGCGAACCCGCATATAAGTGTAACCTACTCCGTTTCCGGCATCTGTAGTGGTAACAACCGACGGCAAGTAGTTAAGTAAAATCGGAATGTCTTGCCCGAGATTTCTGGGTGCGATTTCCTTTTTAGAGAGATTGGTAAAAGTGACCGGATTTTTGCCTTTGGCCCGAACGGCAGACACCGTTACTTCGTCGAGTGCGTTGACTTTAGTAGTGTCTTTAATCGTTTCCTGTGTAAAGCCAACAGCAGGCAAAATGCAAAAAGCAGTAATGAATACGGCTTTCCTACTTTGTACTTTGTACTTCGTACTTTTTGTAGTGAATAAAGTTTTCATTCGTAATGTATTACGAATAAAAGGGGCAATTATTCTTGGTTTATAAATAAATTGATACTCTTGACGTACGACTAACGTGCACTTTAGTTTTTCGTCAATTCCTTAAACAGCATTACCTGTTCTAAGTTCGTTGGGTATGATCTCAGCTCGTTATTTAGAGCACCCCTTTGAGACAAGGCAAATATAATTACAAATTATGAATTACAAATTATGAATTTTAGAATTTCGGCTTGCGTCTGTTTTGTTTAATTTCCGAAAGGTTGCGCTTGGCTTTGATGCGCTTTTCGATTACAGCACGTGGTATTTGGGTTGGTTTTCTTTTTTTCGGAACAATTAAGGCCGTTTTGAGCAATTCCAAAAATCGTTTGATTACGATCGTTTTGTTTTTCAGTTGGCTTCGGTCTTCGTCACAGGCAAGAATCAGCAGTTGTTCTGAAGTTAGTTTGGACGCCAATTTAGAATACAGCAAAAGCTTTTCCTCATCGGTTAAGGCTTGCGAATTTTTGACATCAAAAGACAGTATTACTTTTGAAGACACCTTGTTTACATTTTGACCGCCTGCACCTGAACTTCGAACGGCTTTAAACTGTAGTTCAGTTAACAATACCTCAGTTTTCATGTTGTGGTTGGTGAGCAGGTTTGAGCAAATCATTTACGGTTTTTACCGGATTAAAGGTTACGAGTGGTACCTCAACAAAAACGGTTATCCACTTAGCCATGGCACCATTCCAAAGACCGGGCACCTCATACCCTTTTAAGTCTTTCCCTTTGTTGTTTTTGTGCACTATAAAACCGGTACTATGGTCGACAAACTGTGTTAAATCAAATTTTTGCCCTTGGTAATTTTTTGTGGCACAAACCAAATCTACAGGATTGAAATGAGTAGATTTCAACAAAATGGCTACTTGTTCGGGGTTATGCGTGTCGACTTGTGAACTTTCAACAATTTGCAGTGAGACACTCCCTTTATGATTACTCACCCAGAAAGGTCCGCCACCGGGTTCGCCTTCGTTTTTTACCATACCACAAACGCGGATTGGTCGGTTGAGTTTGTTTTTGATAAAGTCAATTTTGTTCTCAAGCGTATACTTATAAAAATCGTCCAACACATCGATATTGAGTTTTTGTTGCATGAAATCGATGATAGCAGGTATATCATTATCCCCGACATGTCCTTCATCGATAGCCTTCAGGATTTCGAACACTTTTTGTTGTAACTCCAATAAAATCCCGGCTAATCCTTTTTTATACAGGGTGATTTCGTTGATATGATTCTGGATGACATTATCGATATTTTTGATGAAAATTACATCGGCGTCCAGTTCGTTCAAATTTTTAATCAACGCACCATGACCCCCGGGACGGAAAACCAGTTCGTTTTTTTCATTGCGAAAGGGTCTGTTTTGCATGTCTACTGCTATCGTATCGGTACTTTGGTCTTGGTAAGAATAGTTGATATGGACTTTAGTACCCGACTTGCTTTCTACCTTATCCTTTACCTTGTCAATAATGGCAGTAAATAGGTTTTGATGGTTTTCTGAAACGGTAAAATGCAGATGCGACACCGAATTTGAAGCCGCATAGAAAGCGCATTCGTTTAAATGTTCTTCTACCGGAGTAGCGATATGCGTTGGGTATTTGTGAAAATCGAGTACACCTTTGGGTTTGTTGGCAAAATCAAAATGCTCTGCCGACAACATTAGTTTGATGAAACGATAACTCTTTTCATGACTTTCTAACGAATAATACTCGGGGTACAACTGTTTTATGGCCGATTTGATTTCGTCGTAGAACGGAAATTTTTCGATTCCGGCTAAAAAAATCGGCAAGTTTTTGTCTTTTTTTCGATTGATGTAAGCGTTAATGGTTTCGTTTTCGGGATCGAAATCATTGAGAAACTCGTTCAGAAATTTGAACATTCTACTGGCTGCTCCTGAAGCCGGAACAAATTTTTTCAGCTTTAAATCTGATTTTTTTTGGTCAAAACTACCGGCGTATTCTTGAAACTGTTGTTGGGTTAATTTTAGGATTCCATCGCCTATGGTGGCAGGTCTTTCCAAATAAATTTTAGGAATACCCGATTTGAAAAGCGATAATTCGGCTTCTATCTTATCCAAAGGAATACCTTTCGCTTTGATTTGCTCAAAGTCGGCCTCAATTAATCCGTAATTTTTAGCTACTCTTTCTTTTCTTGTAAAATCTTCTTCCATTCCAAATATCCGTAAACGGCCAAAATCGTAAAAATGAAGTATTGAAGCGATAACATTCCCAAGCCTCTATAGGCAAACAGCGGCACAACGATGCAATCTCCAATAATCCACAACGTCCAATTTTCTATTTTTTTAAGCGCCATATACCACATCGCTGTAAAAAAAAGGCCGGATGTAAAAATATCAATATAATTAGGAATTTCAAGTTTGTAATCAAAAAACTTGTAAACCATATAGGTGACACCTATGGTTAGTCCGAACAATCCAAAACCGATAAACTTCTCGTGTTGGTTGGTTCGGGTGATTTTGACTGCGGGTTCATTTGTTTTTGTTGTCCATTTATACCAACCGTAAAGACTCATCAATGAATAATAGGCATTCATCGTCATATCGCCGAAATACTTTGCTTGATACAACAGATAAGTAGTAATTACTGTCGCAATCAAACCGGTTGGATACACCCAGATATTTTCTTTTTTAGCTAAAACCACACTCGCAATCCCGAATACAAATACCAAAAACTCCAATAAAATTTGAAGTGTCGAAGCCTCTTTGTATTGTGAGATAAAAAAATCTATCATCTGTCGAAAAAAGTGGAATCGTTTTCAAAAGCCGTTCCGATAACCACCAAATCAGCTCCGGCGTTGTAAGCTGCATTTATGGCTTCACGCGAACGAATACCTCCGCCCACTATAAGCGGAATCGAAATTCGCGCGGCCACCGCTGTGATCATGGCTGTAGGAACCGAATTGACTGCACCGCTACCGGCTTCTAAGTACATTAATTTGTTACCCATAAACTCTCCGGCTTTGGCCGTTTGGGCTACATAATCGATTTGATTTCGGCTGAGTGGTTTAGTTTGGCTGACTCTTTCTACTGCAGTCTCGTTGCCGCTTTCAATTAAAATATAACCGGTGGAAAGAATTTCGAGTTGGGTATTTTCTAAAATAGGAACAGCGTTCACTTGGTGTTCAATTAAATACTCCGGATTTCTACCGGAAAGCAATTGTAAAAACAAAATCCCGTGGGCTTCGGCTGAAATTTGCGAAGGATTTCCGGGGAAAAGCAAAATAGGTAAATTTGTTTTAGATTTTAAAATTTTGAGGAGTTCGTTTAAATGATTGCCTTCGAACGAACTACCGCCAACAAAAATATGGGTTGCGGGAGATTGATTGATTTTGTCTGACAACTCGCCAACGGATGCTACCGATACTTTATCAGGGTCCAACAATATAGCCAATAGCTTTTGCTGTTGATCTTTTGCGGCTTGTATGTCTTGATAAAGGGTTTTCATTAGTCTATTTGACCGGTAACATAGTTCAAAGAAACGGAATTAAATGCACAAACAAAGACATACTCTTCAATGAAATCGAAAATAATCGTAAAGCATTCAACTTTATTGTTTAACCTTAATTCCACTGTACATTTTTGATCGGCTAAAGTAAAATCGTTTTCAAAAATATGGTCTTTGAAACTGATGCCGACTTCATTTTTAATTTTAAAAACCGACTCTTTGATGCCCCAAACAACGGTTGCTTTTTTAAGCGAATCGCTTTTCGACAAACCTTTCAAATGTGCAACATCCATGAATCTTGGGGCTAATTTGAGGGTTTTCTCTTTGAGAATTTCTAAATCGGCGCCAATGTTCTCTTGACTGATAACAATCACTGAAAAATCGTTAGAATGTGAAATGGAAATGTGCTTCCCGTCTTTTAAATGCGGTTTCCCAAAGTCGTCGTAATACAAATCGAAGTCGTTATAACCGGCTTCCATCAGCAATCGCCTTACACTGAGAAAACCTTTTTGGTGGCTTTCGGCTTTCATGCCCTCCAATCTGGCCAAAGAAACATCTTTCAAAGCCACACTTCGAAAAAGTTCATCGAAAGATTCAGTGATTTTCCAAACGTATAGGTTGGTGTTCCGATTTAAAGCTTTGATTTCTAGTAACGGCATGGGTAATTCGAAATTATCTGTTTGTCTTTCAGAAAATTAAGGACTTAAACAATCCCTAAAAAATCAAAAAAGGTTTTTTTAATTCTTTTCAATTGTGTAATTTTGCACCACATTTTTTAAAAAACAAATATACACAATAGATGAGTACACAAACATTACCTTTTGTAGCTTACAAAGTTAAAGACATTAACTTGGCAGCTTGGGGAAGAAAAGAAATTGAATTGGCCGAAGCTGAAATGCCGGGATTAATGGCACTTCGCGCTGAATATGGAGCCAGTCAGCCACTGAAAGGTGCGCGTATTGCCGGATGTCTTCACATGACTATCCAAACCGCTGTTTTGATTGAAACTTTAATTGCTTTGGGTGCCGAAGTTACTTGGTCATCTTGTAACATCTTCTCAACTCAAGATCAGGCTGCTGCTGCTATTGCTGCTGCAGGGATTCAAGTTTATGCTTGGAAAGGTTTGAATGAAGAAGAATTCGATTGGTGTATTGAACAAACCTTATTCTTTGGAGAAGACAGAAAACCATTGAACATGATTTTGGATGATGGTGGTGATTTGACCAACATGGTATTCGACCGTTACCCTGAATTAATCCCGGGCATCAAAGGTTTATCAGAAGAAACTACTACAGGAGTTCACCGTTTGTACGAAAGAATGAAAAACGGAACTTTATATATGCCGGCTATCAACGTTAATGACTCGGTTACTAAATCGAAATTTGACAACAAATACGGTTGTAAAGAATCGGCTGTAGATGCTGTTCGTCGTGCAACCGATATTATGTTAGCCGGAAAAAGAGTGGTTGTTTGTGGCTACGGAGACGTAGGTAAAGGGACTGCAGCTTCTTTCCGTGGTGCAGGTTCTATCGTAACCGTTACTGAAATCGATCCGATTTGTGCTTTACAAGCCGCTATGGACGGATTTGAAGTAAAAAAATTAGACACTGTTATCGCCAATGCTGATATCGTGATCACTACTACCGGTAACAAAGACATTGTAGTAGGAAGACATTTTGAAGCGATGAAAGACAAAACCATCGTTTGTAACATTGGTCACTTTGACAATGAAATAGATATGGCTTGGTTGAATAAAAACTACGGTAACTCTAAAGTGGAAATCAAACCTCAAGTAGACAAATACAATGTGAATGGTAAAGACATTATTATTTTGGCTGAAGGTCGTTTGGTAAATTTAGGTTGTGCTACCGGTCACCCAAGTTTTGTAATGAGTAACTCGTTTACCAACCAAACTTTGGCGCAAATTGAATTATGGAACAACTCGGCCAACTATAAAAACGAAGTGTACATGTTACCGAAACACTTAGATGAAAAAGTAGCCGCTTTACACTTGGCTAAATTAGGGGTTGAATTGGAAACCTTAAACGAAGAACAAGCCGCCTACATTGGTGTAGAAGTTCAAGGACCATTTAAACCGGAGTATTACAGATATTAATCTGATATTAAATTTCAGATTTTAAATATTAGATATAAACCCTTGCTTTAAGCGAGGGTTTTTTATTTATAACTCCTTTAGATTTGTTGATTCCGTAGGCCGAACGAACCGTAAGAAAAAAGATGTCTTATGTTTACAGTTCCGTCAGGGATTTAATTTGGGCAGCAAAAATCCATAAAAAAAGAAATCCCGTTAGTGATGATATGCCAAGCACAAAAGACCAATCCCAATTAGCCCCGATTACCTCACTAGATGTTCGATTTTTGTAAGTGTTCGGTGAATGCTTCGCATTTGGAAGAGACTACCGCATAGCTCGTAAAGCGGGAAAAAGGAAACCAAAAAAGGCCGAACCTTTGCTTCACCAATTCACTACGTTTGAATCGCTCCCAACAACAAAAAACCGCTCAATGCTGTACGGGTTTTATGGATAAACTAACCTTCTTGTTTGGAATCGTTTTCTTGTTTGAGTTGGTGTAACTCGTTGGTTTTATTCACAATCTCCCGAATAATCTCATCGAAGTTAACTGTAGCTTCTTTGAGTGAAAGTATGATTTCCTTATTTTCCGGGTCGTTGAAATTGTCATAGTTAATAAGATTAACCAAGCCTAAAAGCCTAACAATCGGAGCTCGAACTTGATGAGATTGCAAGAAGGCAATATCGTATAACTTTTCATTTTGCGCTAGAATATTTCGCTTGAGTTGCTGTTCTAAAGTGATGTTTTTCAGGAAAACATAAAACCTTCCTTGATTGATATTTAGATAAGTGACACTCACTTCAACTTCTATTTTGCCACCACTCTTGGTTTGGTGGGTACTGATAAAACTTTCGTGTCCGTTTTTTATTATTTTTTGGAAATGACTTTTCATTTCCTCTTCGGATTCATTGTCATCAATATCTCTGATATTCATTTGCAGCAACTCTTGCCGAGTATATCCGACCATTTCGCAATAGGCATCGTTAACGTATAAAATTTTTCCATAATCCTCTATACTCGTAATCCAAAAGCCGTCGCTGGTGGTTCGAAGTACCTTTTCAAATTCATTTAATAACTCCAAAGAATTTTTGAAGGAGCTATAATAAGTACGATAATAAAAAAAGTAATACGCTATCGAGAAAGAAAGTGTAAATATGAAAGCTTGCAGAATAAACATAAGCAACCCTTCGAGAATTATAAATTGATCAATCAACAACATGGTCGTAAAATCGAACACTAAACAAACCAAGGATAATTTAACAAAGTCTAAAAAACCAAATTGCTTTGGTCGTTTATTAATCAAATACATAATTTTAGAGTGAATCGTTATATTGTTTAAGCCTTCAAAACCTTTAACAAACTACTCAAAGTTAATCAAAAAAAGAGAACCAAAGATCTTATTTTTTAGTTTATTTGACTAAAAATTAATCGTTTATATTATTTTAAAATTCCTGAGATGCCTTCCTACAAAATCCATTTGTAATGTAGACGATATCGCACAGAATAGCATTTAAGTCTCGACGTATTGCATACCTGAAACCAATAGATTCCTGTTGAAACTATCACCAAACAAAAAACCCGCTCATTACTGAACGGGTTTTATATTGTATAAGAGTTTGTTCTTATGCTTCGAATGGAAGGATAGACACAAATGATTTGTTATCTCCTTTTTTCTGGAATTTAACAATCCCGTCAACCTTTGCATGTAAAGTGTGATCTTTACCCATGTAAACGTTATCTCCAGCATTGTGTTTAGAACCTCTTTGTCTAACGATGATATTACCAGCAATTGCAGCTTGACCACCATAAATCTTAACGCCTAAACGTTTCGATTCTGATTCTCTACCATTCTTAGAACTACCGACACCTTTCTTGTGAGCCATGACGTTTTAGTTTTTAAATGTTAATTATTCTTCTGTAGCTTCAGCTTTTTTTGCTGCTTTCTTTTTTGGAGCAGCACTTCCGTTGATTCCCTCAATTACGATTTGAGTCAACGACTGTCTGTGTCCGTTTCTTTTTTTGTAACCTTTTCTTCTTTTCTTTTTGAAAACGATTACTTTGTCTCCTTTTAAGTGTTGTAACACTTTGGCTTCTACTGAAGCACCTTCTATAGCTGGGGCGCCTAAAGTGATGTTACCATTGTCGTCTAACAAAAGAACTTTGTCAAAAGAAACTTTTGAACCTTCTTCAGTAGCCAAACGGTGAACAAAAACTTTTTGGTCTTTGCTTACTTTGAATTGTTGCCCTGCTATCTCTACGATTGCGTACATAACAATAATGTTTAGTTAATTTTTAAGTGCGCAAATATACAACTATTTCTTTTACACACAACCCAATTCGGTATTTTTTTCAAATCTCAATTCCAGTCACTTAAGCAAATCAATTTATATTTTTTGGGCTATCACATTATTAGATAAAAAAAAGTATTTTTGTGTAACAAATTTAAAGGTTAGTCATCTAACTGAACAATCAACGAAAAAATTTCAATTTTTTATGAAAAAATCATTAATTGCTTTAAGTTCATTGCTTATGCTTGGAGGAACAGCACATGCTCAAAAGGTAGCTTTTGAAGAATACGATTTGCCGAATGGTTTGCATGTTATTTTACACAACGATCCGTCTGCACCGGTAGTAATTACTTCTGTAATGTACCACGTAGGTTCTAAAGATGAAAATCCGGAGAGAACAGGATTTGCTCACTTCTTTGAGCATTTATTATTCGAAGGTACTGAAAACATCAAAAGAGGTGAATGGTTTAAAATTGTAACTTCTAACGGAGGAACCAATAACGCCAACACTTCAGAAGACAGAACCTACTACTTTGAAGTTTTCCCTTCTAACAATACCGAGTTAGGATTGTGGATGGAATCTGAGCGATTGATGCATCCGGTAATCAACCAAATTGGTGTTGATACTCAAAACGAAGTAGTTAAAGAAGAAAAAAGATTACGTGTAGACAACCAACCTTACGGTCAATTGATTGCCGAGGTAAAGAAAAACATGTTCAAAAACCACCCGTACCGTTGGGCTCCCATTGGTTCGATGGAACACTTAGATGCTGCGACTTTGGAAGAATTCCAAGCGTTCAACAAAAAATTCTACACGCCAAACAATGCTGTTTTAGTGGTAGCCGGGCAAATAAACATCCCGCAAACCAAAGCCTGGATTGAAAAGTACTTTGGCCCAATTCCGAGAGGTGTTGAAGTAAAAAAAGAAACTTTTGTAGAAGCACCAATCACCGAGCCTATCAAAGCCCGTTATGAAGACCCGAACATTCAAAAAGAAATGGTGGTTGCGGCTTACAGAACGCCATCGATGAAAACCCGTGACGCCAGAGTTCTTGATATGATTTCTACGTATTTAAGCAACGGTAAAAGCTCCAAATTGTACAAAAAAATTGTAGACGATAAAAAAATGGCGTTACAAGTTGGTGCTTTCAACTACAGCCAAGAAGACTACGGTCAGTACATTTTATACGGAATGCCACAAGGCGAAAACACTTCGGCTGACTTGATCAGAGAAATTGACGAGGAAATCGTAAAATTGCAAAACGAATTGATTTCTGAGAAAGATTACCAAAAATTACAAAACATCTACGAGAGCAACTATGTGGACAGTAATGCCAGCGTAGAAGGTGTAGCCGAAAATTTAGCTACTTTTTATCTTTTATACGGTGATGTTAACTTAATCAACACCGAAATCGAAATCTTCCGCTCTATCACTCGTGAAGAAATCAGAGATATTGCTAAAAAATATTTGAACCCGAATCAACGTTTGATTTTGGATTATGTACCGGCCAAAGACAAAGCTCAAAACTAAGACTCAAAGTATCATGAAAAAAACAATTATAGTATTATCAAGCTTGTTTTTAACCTTAACTATGCAAGCACAAGACAGAACCCAACCAAAACCGGGTCCGGCACCAACTATTAACATCAAAAAACCGGAAACCTTTTCTTTACCAAACGGATTGAAAGTTTTGGTGGTTGAAAACCATAAGTTACCACGCGTATCTTTCAACTTAACTATTGACAACACTCCGTATGCGGAAGGTAACAAAAAAGGAGTTGACGATTTAACCAGTAGCTTAATCGGAAACGGTTCAATTAAAACGCCGAAAGATGCTTTTAATGAAGAAATTGATTTCTTAGGCGCTAACATCAACTTCTATTCTTCAGGTGCTTCTGCGAGCGGTTTATCTAAGCACGCCAAGAGAATTTTAGAATTAATGGCGGAAGGTGCTTTGATGCCAAACTTTACACAGGAAGAGTTCGATAAAGAAAAAGAAAAATTAATCGAAGGTTTAAAAACCCAAGAAAAAAGTGTCCCTGCTGTAGCTTCAAGAGTGGAAAGAGTTTTGGCTTACGGTAAAAACCACCCAGCGGGTGAATACTTATCAGAAGAAACCATCAACAATGTATCTCTGGCCGATGTAAAAACCAATTACAACACTTACTTCGTTCCTGAGAAAGCTTACTTGGTAATTGTTGGTGATGTTAAAACCAAAGAAGTTAAAAAGTTAGTAGAAAAATTATTCGGTTCATGGGTAAAAGCTACTGCTCCAAGACTAACTTATTCTAACCCAAGCAATGTGCAATATACCCAAATCAATTTTGTGGATATGCCGAATGCCGTTCAGTCAGAAATTACTCTTTTCAACACTGTAAACTTGAAAATGAAAGATGCCGATTTCTTCCCGGTAATTTTAGCGAATCAAGTATTTGGTGGCGACTTTAACAGCTACCTAAACATGAACTTGAGAGAGAAACACGGATGGACTTACGGAGCACGCTCAAGCGTTGGTTTCGACAAAAACATTTACAGTGAATTCAGAGCTAACACCCAAGTTAGAAACGCAGTAACTGACAGTGCCATCACACAAGCTTTGTATGAATTAAACCGAATCAGAACCGAGAAAGTTTCCGAAGAAGCTCTAAACAGTGTAAAAGCAGGTTATATCGGTCGTTTCGTGATGCAAGTTGAAAAACCATCTACCGTAGCACGTTACGCTTTAAATATCGAAACAGAAGGTCTTCCAGCTGATTTTTATGAAAACTACATCAAAAACATCAACGCAGTAACGCCTGATGACATCATGAGAGTAGTGAACAAATATTTCATGGCAGACAACTTAAGAATATTAGTGGTTGGAAAAGCGGCAGAAGTATTACCTGGATTAGAAAGCTTAAAAATTCCAATTTTTTACTTCGATAAATTCGGTAATCCAACGGAGAAACCGGCTATGAAAAAACCGGTACCTGCCGGCGTAACTGTTAAAACCGTTATCGACAACTACATCAAAGCGATTGGTGGTGATAAAGCAATGAAAACTGTTAAATCAATTGTAAGTATTGGAGAAACCAAAATTCCTCAAGCACCTATGCCAATAGCTTACACCTCAAAAACCGACAACAAAGGTCGAATGCTGGTTGAATTGTCTATGGCCGGAATGGGTTCATTAATGAAACAAGTTGTTAACGGGAACACGGGCTACATGATGCAACAAGGACAAAAAATGAATGCAGAGGGCGATATGTTAGCTAAAATGAAAGAAAGCGCTGTGTTATTCGGAGAAACGGCTTTGGCTACTAAAGCCGGAGTTACAGTAACCGGAATCGAGCCAATGAACGGAAGCGATGCCTATACTGTAGTTGATGGTGACACCACGCATTACTTTGATGTAAAATCAGGTTTGAAGACTGGCGAATCAACAACAGCTGATCAAGGTGGACAAAAAGTAACTCAAGTTACTACTTTTGGAGATTACAGAGAAGTAAAAGGTGTAAAAGTGCCTTTCAACCAAGTAATGAATATTGGTATCGAATTGGATATCAAAATTTCAGAAGTAAAAATCAATGAAGGAGTTTCAGATGCTGATTTTCAATAATTGAAATTGATATAAATTTAAAAAAGACCGTTAGCAATAGCGGTCTTTTTTGTTTGAACCACATAGAGACATAGGGGTTATTTATGCTTTGCTGTTCAATTCCACAACAAAGAGCGGAACGTCTTTTAAATAAGCTTCAAAAACTATATATGGGTTGTTTCTGTGTTATTTTTTACTCGATAAATAAACGCCAATCAAAACTACAAAAGCACCAAAAAACTGTACCGGCGTTAACATTTCATTGTCCAACAATCCCCAAAAGAAAGCTACAACCGGAATCAAATACGTAACGGATGTTGCAAAAACCGGAGACGAAATCTGTATCAATTTATAAAATAGCACATTGGCAATTCCGGTGCCGATAATCCCTAAAATAGCGATAAAAATCATAGCTTCTTTTACTTCCGGCAAATGAATTTTAGACATTACATCGGTAAATAGCAAAATTCCCAAAGCAGGAAACAACATCACCAGAAAATTCCCTGTAGTAATGGTTAAAGGTTTCAGATCGGACAAATATCGTTTAATCAAATTGACATTAGTGGCATAACACATCGAAGCTATCAACACCAAAATCGTGTACCAATAATTCTGATTAGGATGGTGTGCCGCTCCGTTTAAAATGAGCAACATCGTTCCGGTAAAACCAACAAGCACACCAATGATTTGGGTTCGTTTGAAATCGAGCCCAAAAACTAAAGCACCTAATATCAGTGTATTTAAAGGGGTAAGCGAATTGAGTATCGAACTCACCGAACTACTGATTTGCGTTTGCGCAATAGCAAAAAGATAAGCCGGAATAAAAGTCCCGAATAGCGAAGTCAACGCAATGAACTTCCATTTATGCAACGGAATATCACTCAAACTTTTAAATCCTATGACCAACAAAAACAAAGCACAAAAAACAATGCGCAGTGAACCCAGTTGAAACGGACTCAAACTAACCAATCCCTTTTTTATCAATATAAACGAACTGCCCCAAATTAAGGCGAGTACGATTAAAATAATCCATTTTGTTTGTGTGGCTTTCATAGCTGATTTTAAGGATTCAAATTTTGTAATTATTTTAAGAATAATAACTTTAATTTTTATTTATTTTTGTCTCTCAAACAAGCAATTACAATTAAAATTAGGATTATCATGAATTTCACCAAATCTTTAGTAACCTTAGGTATCGCTTCTTCTTTGCTTTTCAGTTGCAAAGATACCGCCGCTAAACCTGCAGCTGCTGATACTGAAACCGAAGTTACCGCTACTGCCGAAAAAACAAAAGCTGTAGCTGCAAAACCTGAAACCGCCAGTTTTAAAATTGACGGAATGACTTGCGCTATGGGTTGTGCAAAAACTATCGAAAAAAAATTAGCCGGTATGGATGGCGTGCAAAAAGCTACTGTAGATTTCGATAAAAAAGAAGCTACCGTTGAATTTGACGCCGCTGTTTTAACTCCGGAAAAACTATATACCACTGTTGAAGGCGCTGCCGATGGCAACACTTACAAAGTAGTTAAAAAATAATACAAATTTCAGTTAATGAAGAAGGAACTCCGCGGAGTTCCTTTTTTTATTTAGCATTGCTCCGTCAGACCTAACGGCCTTATTTCCATTGGATGGATTCTATCAAATGCTGCATGTCGTTCCGAATGTAATCAGCGGCCGGCATAATCGAATCGAAATTGGGTTTGGCATAAAAATACACCGAACCTGTTACAAAGTGTTTGATACTGTCGGTAACATAAAACTGCGCATTGGTGGCGGCATTACCACTCACGCGATAAAACATACCGTATACTTTTTTATCGTTATTGATGAACGGCTGCTCTAAAATATCGTCGGCTTTGATGACGTGTTTATAGGTCAGTGATTGCGCATCTCTCAACAACGAATCTATATCTTTATTCACCGCTTTATAGGTAAGATAAATCGTCGCCTTCATCTTCGGATAATTGATGGTAAACTCGCAATTTTGAGTCGCTTTTATCTTGGCTTTTTCATTCATTTCAAAAGTAAACGGACACGGATTGCTAAAAACAGCATACTGTGCTACTTCATAATCCAAACGCAATTGTCCGGCCGGTTTGGGCAACACTTCATTTTTACATCCGGTAAATGCTAACAGCAACAATACGGTTAGAAATCCTATTACTTTATTACTCATCTTACTTTATTCCAAGGTTACTTTTAATTGTTTCACTCTTTTTTTATCGACTACTTCTACAGTGAAAGTCACAGTAGAAAAGTGGATTTTTTGACCTTTCTTCGGGAAATTACCCAAGAGTTCTAAGATAAAACCGGCCAAGGTTTCGGCTTCTCCTTTTCGGTCTTCAAAAGCTTCTTCATCAACATTAACAACGCGATAAAAATCTTTGAGATTCATTTTACCTTCAAACAGGAAGTTCTTCTCGTCTATTTGCGAATAGCTGATGTTCTCGTCATCAAACTCATCCGAAATATCGCCCACAATTTCCTCAATCACATCTTCTAAAGAAACCAAACCCGAAGTACCGCCGTATTCATCAACTACTATCGCTAAATGGCTTTTCATGCTTTGAAAATCTTTGAGCAAATCGTCGAGCTTTTTGTTTTCGGGAACAAAAAACGGTTCGCGCAATAATGAATTCCAGTCAAATTCCTTTTTATGAATATGCGGAATCAAATCTTTTACAAACAAAACGCCTTCAATATGATCGATATTTTCACGAAAAACGGGAATTCTCGAATAACCTTTATCGACTATCTTCGGATAAATCTCGGCGAAAGACTCCTCAATCTCGAGGGCAAAGATATCAATTCTCGGACTCATTACTTGCTTGGTATCGGTATTCCCGAAAGAAACAATGCCTTCCAGAATTTTTTGCTCTTCCGAAGTGGTATCGTCAGACGAGGTCATTTCCAATGCTTGAGACAATTGGTCAACCGAAATATTCGTTTTTTGGCGACCTAACTTTTTATGCAAATAAACCGTAACAGCGCGCATGGGCAAACTTAATGGCGACAACAATTGGTCTAAGAACCATAGCGGACGGGCTATTCGTATGGAAAACTTGATATTATTGCGACTGGCATATACTTTAGGCAATACTTCTCCGAAAAGCAAAATGAGAAAAGTTACCAAAACAACTTCGACCACAAATTTCACCACCGGAGAAATGATACCGGCGAATAAGGAGTTGGATAAAAAAGAAAAAATAATGACTATCCCAATATTGACAAAATTATTGGCCAAAAGCAAAGTAGCCAGTAGTTTTTTGGGTTTTTGTAACAATTGGGAAACCAACTGAGATTTAGTAGGATTTTGTTGAGACAACTTAGTCAAATCGTTTTGGGACAAGGAAAACAAAGCTACTTCCGCAGCCGAAATCATAGCCGAGCAAAACAACAGCAAAACAATGACTAAGCTTCCGAAAAGCAAGTTGGTATCAAGAGTATCGAGAAAAGTTAAACCGGGCTCGGGGTCCAAAAGTATCAAGGTTAGTTAAACAATGTCAAAACGGTAAATCGTTCTCCGGATTGGCGGTGTTAGGCGATTCAAAGTTAGCAGGTTTAGCCTCTAAATTTTGGGGTGTTTTGAGGGCTTCCACTTCTTTTTTAGTGGTTAAAAAGGTGAATTCGGTTACCTGAATTTCGGTAGTATATTTGGTGGTGCCGTCTTCAGCTTGCCATTGGCGCGATTTGATGCGACCTTCCACATAAATTTTGTCACCTTTAGACAAATATTTTTCACAAATTTCTGCAGCTTTGTTTCGGACCACCAAGTTATGCCACTCGGTAGAAGTGATTTTTTCGTTGGTTTGTTTGTTGATGTACACCTCGTTGGTAGCCAACGGGAAACGTCCGATGCAGTTTCCGCCTTCGAAATAGTGCATTTTTACTTCGTCACCTAAATGACCGATAAGCATCACTTTATTTAATGTCCCATTCATTTCTTCAGCAATTTGTTCTTTTCAAATTTACAGCTTTTTTTGAAATTTAAAACCTTTCGGCTTCAATAAAATTATGAATAACAATTGGAAACGGCAACTTTTTCACTGATTTCCAATCGATTCCATCCGAAAACTTACCTGCTACCCTAATTTTCCAAAAGTGAATATTCAAATGCTGATGGGTTAGTTTGTGCACCATTACTGTATCGTTAAATCGCGATATATCGAGTATTTTATTTTCTGCATAAGCATGTTTAATCAGCAAATCGGACAATGCTTCATGTGACAAATCAGCTTCGGTTTCAAGCAACGGAAACTCGTATAAATTGTGCCAAATGCCCTTTTGGGTTCGTTTTTGAATCAGCGTATTATGAACCTCATCTTCAAAAACCAAATAAGTAAAGAAACGGGTTTTGACTTTTACCTTCTTTGATTTTACGGGCAATTGGGCAACTTTCTTTTTTTGTAACGCTGCACAACTGTCGTTAAAAATACAGTTAGCACAATCCGGATTTTTGGGCACGCATTGCAAAGCTCCGAATTCCATTATGGCTTGATTGAACAAATTGGCTTCGCCTGCAGGCAATAATTCAGCTGCCAATTGGGTAAACTCTTTTTTAGCACCCGACGAAGCAATATCGGTTTCCACCTCAAAATAACGAGACAACACGCGGAAGACATTGCCGTCAACCACAGGAACACTTTCATTGTAAGCAAAAGAAGCAATGGCGGCTGCAGTATATTCGCCTATACCTTTCAACTTTAACAATTCGGCATAGCTCTTTGGAAATTCACCATTATATTCGAATGCCACTTGCTGAGCGGTTTTATGCAAATTTCTGGCTCTGGAATAATAGCCTAACCCTTGCCATAGTTTAAGCACTTGCTCTTCATCGGCTTTGGCCAAATCAAAAACGGCAGGAAATGCTTCGGTAAAACGCAAAAAATAAGGCAACCCTTGTGCTACACGTGTTTGTTGCAACATAATTTCAGAGAGCCAAATAAAGTAAGGATCAATCGTATTTCTCCAAGGCAAGTCACGTTTGTTTTGTAAATACCATTGGATTAGAGATTTAGAGAAATTCATAGCGGAATTTAGGTTTACAAAAATAAATCTTTATGTGATTAAATTTTAATAGATTATGCTTGAAATATTCTTTTTTTAATTCATATATTTGCAACCTCAAAAATTTACACATAATATTAAATACGAAAGAAAATGACGAAAGCAGATATCGTAGCGAAGATTTCAGAAAAATTAGGCCTTGAAAAAGGAGATGTACAAGCCACTGTTGAAGCGTTTATGGAAGAAGTAAAAACTTCATTAGAAACCGGCGACAACGTATATTTAAGAGGTTTTGGTAGCTTCATCATCAAAACAAGAGCTGAAAAAACAGGAAGAAACATTTCTAAAAATACTACTATCAAGATTCCTGCTCACAATATTCCGGCATTCAAACCTGCTAAAGTATTCGTAGAATCAGTAAAAACCAATACTGAAGTAGCAGTATAATAACTTATTTATTAATCACAAAAAACACAAGCTTATGCCAAGTGGTAAAAAAAGAAAAAGACATAAGGTAGCAACGCACAAACGCAAAAAAAGAGCGAGAGCTAACCGACACAAAAAGAAAAAGTAGTTCTAAACTACTTTTCTTTTTTTAAAAAACGTTCATTGAAATCGAAGATTAGACAGCTTAGACAATTTAGACTTCTTAGAAAGTTAGACACCTTTATCTAACAATCTAATTATCTAACGATCTAACAATCTAAAATTCACCGGGTAACAACATTACCTGTTTAAAATGTTTAATCCATCCTTACTTTAGCCGTCAGTAATTAGCCAATTTTGGCTAAAAGCTAAAAGCTTTTTGTCTGGATAAAAATTTACAACATGAATAAAGAACTAATCATCCGTAGTGGTGAGAATGCTGTAGATTTTGCCTTATTAAAAGATGGAAAACTAATTGAATTACACAAACAAGAAGACACCAGTAATTTTCAGGTTGGTGATATTTTTATCGCCAAAATCAGAAAACCTGTGGCCGGACTTAACGCGGCGTTTGTAAACGTAGGCTTTGAAAAAGATGCCTTTTTACATTACCACGATTTAGGACCGAACTTGGCTTCCTATTTGAAATTCATAAAACTTGTAAGCGCAGGTAAACTAAAAGATTTCTCCCTAAAAAACTTTCAGTTTGAAAAAGAGATTGATAAAAACGGTTCCATCTCAGACATACTGAGTGCCAATCAATCCGTATTAGTTCAAGTAGTCAAAGAACCTATCTCTACCAAAGGCCCGAGAATCAGCACTGAGCTGTCTTTCGCCGGTCGTTTTGTAGTGTTAGTGCCTTTCTCCGACAGGGTATCTATTTCTCAAAAAATAGAATCCAAAGAGGAAAAAGACCGACTTAAAAAACTGGTACAATCTATCAAACAAAAAGGTTTCGGGGTTATTGTGAGAACAGTAGCCGAAGGCAAAAGCATAGCCGAATTAGAAAAAGATTTGCAGAACTTAATGAATCGATGGACTGCAATGTGTAAAAAATTACCAACTGCTCATCATCCTTCCAAAATATTAGGAGAATTGAATAAAGCTTCTTCTATTTTGCGAGATGTATTCAACGATACTTTCACCAGTATCCAAGTGGATGATGCAGAGTTGTACCAAGAAACCAAGGACTATTTAGCCGAAATAGCTCCTGATAAACAAAAAATCGTTAAGCTTTACCAGTCGAAAGACTTGCCGTTGTTTGAGAAATACCATATCGAGCGACAAATCAAAACGTCCTTCGGTCGCACCGTATCCATGAGTAAAGGAGCCTATTTGATTATAGAACACACCGAAGCTTTACACGTTATCGACGTGAACAGCGGAAACCGTTCTAACAAAGCCTCCAACCAAGAAGATACTGCACTTGAAGTAAACATGATAGCCGCTGCCGAAATCGCCCGTCAATTGCGCCTGCGCGATATGGGTGGTATCATCGTAGTGGATTTTATCGATATGCAAAATCCGGACAACCGTCAAGTATTATTCAACTTCCTCCGAGAGGAAATGAGCGACGACAAAGCCAAACACAAAATCTTACCGCCGAGTAAATTCGGATTAGTCCAAATCACTCGCCAACGCGTAAGACCGGAAGTCAATATCGAGACCCGAGAAGAAAATCCGAACAATTTGAGCGGCGATGTAGATGCGCCAATTCAAATTATCGACAAGATTAATTTCTCCCTCGAAAAGATTATCAAAGACCACAGCGGCATCAAGCTTAATGCCCATCCGTTCGTGGCCGCTTACCTTAAAAAAGGTTTTCCATCAATACGTTCAAAATGGCTTTTTGAACATAAAAAATGGGTGAAAATCATACCGCGTGACGCTTACACGTATTTAGAGTATCATTTCTTCGACAAAGACGGAAATGAGATCAAGGAATAAAAGAAAAACCGCCTTTCACTTCGATTGGCGGTTTTTTTGTGTCAAAATCTATCGTTTTAAACAATGTCACACTGAGCTTGTCGAAGTGCTTTTTAGAAGCTGTTTGCTTTGCCATTTCGCTCTTTAGGAGCTCGTGTCCGGCTATACGTTACAATCTTTTTTGTCAGCACTTCGGAAGTTTACATCCAGAATAGGGCAAACAAAAAAGGATTTCCACTCCTATCCGGGCTAGGGCTAATCCCGTTAGGGATATAATATCGGCAACAAACTACGCCTCATCCAATGCAATCCCGTTAGGGATTAAATATCGGTAACAAACTACGCACAATTAAGAAAAATCCCGTTAGGGATTCAATACTGGTAACAAACTACGCCTAATCCAATGCAATCCCGCTAGGGATGATATAATTAAATTGGTGCTTTAAAAATATATCGCTCATCATACACAACCTCAAACTCCGCTAAAAATTCCAAATACTCTTGGTTAAAACTTCTCACAGCATGATGTTGTTCCTGATTCTTAATGTAATTAACAACCGTATTCACCTGAGATTTAGCATAAGAAAAAGCGCCATAACCTTCTTGCCATTCGAATTTTACTTTTAGAAATCTTTTCTCATTAATCCATTTGGATGAGCTTCCTTTGATATCTTGCATTAAATCTGAAACGGATTGTGTTGGCCGCATGCCGACTAAAATATGAACATGGTCAGGCATTCCGTTTATAGCCAACAATTTGTGATTATGGTTCTTAATTATTCCGGTTATATATTGGTACAATTCGTCTTTAAAGGATGAATGAATCAAACCATCTCGATATTTTACCGCGAAAACAAATTGGAGGTGAATTTGGGTGTATGTATTGGCCATTTAATATCATCCCTAGCGGGATTTTGATTGATGTATATTTATCTACCAATATTTAATCCCTGACGGGATTATTTTGGATTTGCATATATTTTACCAGTATTGAATCCCTGACGAGATTTTTCTGGATTTACATTTATATTTTACCAATATTTAATCCCTGACGGGATTTTGGTTTTACAAATATAGATGGATGAAAATATTGGTCATTACAGTTTTTATATACTTTTTAGAAGTAATGGCAACAAAAACAAGCCCTATTAATCCTTTATAATCTCCACTTTTCTCTTAATCTCATTCCCAAACTCATCCGCGACCGTAATATAATGCACTCCTGTTTCCGCAGTAATCGGCATTTCGTGAAAGGTTTGCGTCGTGCCTTTATAGTCGTTATCCACATACCAAAATAGTTTGGCTTCCCTATTGGAATGCGCCACTTTCACAATTACCGGCTGTACTTTGCTGTTAAAATCCTTAGTCAAATAAATCTTACTATTCGTTTTGGGATAAATAAAATCCATTACCGCTTGTTGCGTCGGCTGACAATCGGCTCGGTACGGCGGCACCGTTTTGTAATCAATGTGTAAACTCTTGTAATACCATTCCATTACAGGCGGCAGTATAAACCATTTGGTAGTTACTATCTTATCCACATCCTCGCAACTGCTGTTCACCCTAAACTGCCGCGATGCATCCAAATGTACTAATTTGTGATACGGACAAATCGCAGTTTTCTTGCCGCTGCGCGTGATGAGCTGTTTGGTTTTAGGGCAATCGTCTTGGGCTAAATGGCCACTTTGTTTACAAACCTCAGCGTATTCCAAATCGTTCAACGGCGGTTGGAACCATTTTTTTCGGGGCAACAAATTAAACACATCAAACAAGATAGGTGCTGCGCTGTCCACACCGGTCAATTCCGGGCGGCCTTCACCATTGGCATTGCCCACCCAAACACCTACCACGTAACGCGAATTAGCACCTATCGCCCAAGCATCACGATTCCCGAAACTGGTTCCGGTTTTCCAAGCCAATTCTAAAGACGAATCGTAAAACTTCCAAGCTTCATCACCTTCCGGACGGTTGACTTCCTTCATGGCGTTATAAGTAAGATAAATTGAACCGGCACCAAAGATGTTTTTCTGAAAACTATCAGCGCCAAAATCCTGCTGAAAGTCGTTCACATAATTCAACTCGGTAAACTCTTTACTACGGTACTTTCCGTTCGACTGATTGAAATAGTTAATCGTAGCCGACATATTGGCGTAGGCCCGACACAAATCCCACAAATTGCTCTCGGCACCGCCTAAAATGAGCGACAAACCGTAATGATCAGGATGTTGGTTGATGTTTCTGAGCTTCAATTTCTGCGTCAACTCGTAAAACTTGTTCACGCCGTGATCCTGCAACATCAACACCGAAGGAATGTTCAGCGAACGCGATAAAGCGCGCTGGGCCGGAACGGCTCCGTCAAAGGTCAGGTTAAAATTCTGCGGCGAATACCCGGAAATTTGCGTCGGAATATCGGCTACCAAAGTATTAGGCAACAGTTCCCCTTCGTCGAGCATGGAAGCAAACAACAGCGGCTTCAAAACACTACCGGTACTTCTCGGCGCGCCAATGATGTCTACATCTTTATCGTGGTCTTTGTCCGTAGGCGAATTGCCTACATAACTAATGACATTGCGGTTTTGGATATCAATGACCATAATGGCCAAATTGTGCACCTCGTTTTGTTTGTACTGATTGTAATACTGTTGCGCGATTTGATTCACCCGGTTTTGCAACGAAATCGCAACGGTGGTTTTAATGCGTTTGCCTTCGTCGGTCTTAGCGATTCTTTGCAGCAAATGCGGCGCAATTTGCGGTAAATTATAGGGTTTTTGCGGCAAAGGTTCTTTAACGGCCAATACGTAAGTGAGCTTATCTATGACTTTTTCATGATACAGTTTGAGCAACAAGGCATTGCGCTTGCGCAACAACTTAACCTGATTTTTCCCGGGATAAATCAAACTCGGCGCATTGGGCAATACCGCCAACGTAGCGCTTTCCGCCCACGACAATTGGTACGATTGCACGCCAAAATACCGCCAAGACGCCATTTCTAATCCGACCACATTACCGCCAAAAGGCGCATGAGCCGCATACAATTCGAGGATTTTTTCTTTGGAATGTCGGAATTCCAAACGCGTCGCCAAAACGATCTCGATGGCTTTTTCAAAATAGGTGCGCTTTTTGTTTTGACGCGACAAACGAATGACCTGTTGTGTCAACGTACTGCCACCGCGAACCACTCTTCCGGCGCTTCGGTTTTGCTGAAAAGCCTTAACCATGGCCACCGGATTGAATCCGGGATGATGGTAAAAATGTTCGTCTTCAAAGTAAACTAGGCATTTCTTAAATTTCTCGGGCACGCTATCTTGGGCCGGAAAACGCCATTGTCCGTCGCGGGCTATTTTGGCCGCTAATAATTCGCCTTCACTGCTTTCAATAACAGTCGCATAAGGCGAATCGAATAAAACACGCGGCAATGAAAAGTAATAGACGAGCAACAGTATAAAAAATACCGCTGATTTCTTTGGATTGCGTTTGATATAAGTAATAAAACGTTGCAGTAACGCTTTTAGTTTGGTTTTCACGATGGCAAAAATTCAAATGGTTTATTCAATAGCCCCGATTGTAGTGGAAATTTTTAGATTGTCCTGCAGCGTAGCGGTAGGACAATCTAAAAATTGGAACGAAAAGCGGGAACACGGTTTACCGATAATTCCCGAACGCTTCGCTCCTAAATTTATTTCACCACTTCTACCCATTGTCCTTTAGTACGCGCTATGAACTCGTTGTCATACATGGCTTCGCATTGCAAGCCCGGCAAATAGTATTTCCCTAAATACGAAGCGTTCAATAGGATTTTAAACTGTCGGGTTTCCGAAGGCTTCAAACTGAAATAATAATTGGCTCGGTCGTCGCGGATGTCAATGTAATCGGCTACATTGTCGGTGGCACTGCCAAAATCTGTGTAACGGGTGTTGACTATTTCAAACCCTGACGGTACTATTTGCGATAGCGCAATATTTTCCACTCTTTCGTTCTTGCGGTTGGTTAGCGTAACCTCGGCGTAGAACTCGGTTCCTTGGGCGATTTTCGACACCGAAATCACTTTGCCTTTTCGGTCTTTGAAAACCAAACCGGCCGACACATTTTGCTGCATCGGTTTTTCACTGCCTACCGGAAGAATACCGCTATTCAGGATACGAACAAACAAATTGTTCTTCTTATTGTTTTTAAGTGTAACCGAATTGCTGCCCATTTTCACCGACAAGGTTCTTTGGGCTACCGTTTTATCGGTTGCAATCACTTCGGTTTTGCCATTGTTGGTGAACTGAACGGAAACACCTTTACTGCCGTTGGATTTGGCGAATTTGGCCATTGCATACAACCCATAAGCCGTGGTTTGGGTGCTCATCCATTGTTTGCTCGATAAATTTTTAGCCAATTTGGTAGCCATGGCAAAGGCCTTTTGTTTTTGGCCTAACAAAATCAGCGTTTCTAAAGCCATAGCCCTGTTTCTCTCGGCGGAACCGTAGTAGTAATAGTAGTAGCCATCTTCGGTGTTTTGTTCATCTATGAAAGATTTACTCAACAACGACATCCCGGCGGCATTTTGTTTCAGCATGGCATAACAAGCCGCCAAACGCAATTTGCTTTCGTTGGAAATACCAACTGTTTCGCGCAATCTGTTCATCGAAGCCAAATCGGGTGCACCGGCTAAAGCCAAAGTGTACAAGCGGTAGGATTGGGCCAAATCGTTGCCATAAGATTTTTCAAATCGCCATTGTTTGGCTGCTTTTTGTTGGTAAGACAACCATTTCGATTTGAAACTAATCGGTAAAACGTAGCCTTTTTTCTCGGCTTCGATTAAGAAATGACCGGCGTAAGAAGTACCCCAATCATCGGCATCTACATTGCCCGGCCAATACGACAAGCCTCCGTTAGGCAATTGGAAATTCCCCAAACGCTTGATGCCGGCCATGACATTTTTCTGGATATTTTGCTTGCGAACCGCATCTAAGTCCATTACTTCTGTCAAATACAATTGCGGGAAAACGGAAGAAGTAGTTTGCTCTACACAACCGTGCGGGTACTGGATTAAGTAATCCAATCTTCGACTGAAATCAACAGTTGGCGACGAGGAAACTTCCATTTTGGCTTTGTTGCTGCCACTTACGCCAAAGGTTTTCCAACTAATGGTTTTGGAACTGTTCGGCGGAATCACCACATCGGTAAAATCATTCGTCACCGGATTCGGGTTCGTCACATCAATCTCAACAGCGTAAGTCGATTTTTCTTTGCCGGAAACTGCGGTAATTTCGATTTTGCCGATACCGGTAGTGGCTCCGACTTCCAAATTAAAATAACCCATTTTTTCATCGGGTTCGGTAAACTTGATAACTTGACTCGACTTACCAATCACCCTAACACTATTATTGGTTTTGATTTGCAAGGTGACATTTTTAATGTATTTCTCGGTTGCAAACAAGGTAACCGGTAACGTAACTTTTTCAGAAGGCGAAATTTTTCGTGGCAAAGAAGCCAAAATCATCAACGGACTTTTCACCGGAGTGGCTTTTTCCGCCATCCCGTAAGCACTGGTTTTCGCATCGGCCGCTACCACCATAGTGCGAACAGAACCAATGTATTTCGGCAACTTGATTTGGTGAGTCTTCGAACTGCCGTTTGATTCAAACGGACCATAATATAAAACTACCGGTTTGAAACGGTTGGCTTTTTTGGCTTTTCCGCCTCCCGCATCGGCATCACCACCGATACTGAAAACCTGATTTACTTTACCGCCATAAGCGCCAATCACATCATCATAAACATCCCAAGTTCTTACGCCTAAAGCTTCTCGGGTGTAGAAACTGGTCCAGGCATTCGGCGTTTTGAAACGGGTTAAATCCAGCAATCCTTCATCCACCACAGCTATGGTGTATGTCATTTTTTTGCCTTTCTTTTCAGAGACTTTAACATTGATGGTTTGCTCCGGACGCAACACATCAGGCATGGTGAGTACAGGTTCTAATACCGTATTTTTATCGATAACTTCTATCGGAACGATACCGTACATGCGGATAGGCAAATCGTTTTTGGTAGACGCATGCGGTTGCAGTAAGGAAATGTTGATGTACACATTCGGCGCCATTTCTCCGGTAATCGGTAACTCGACTGTGGTTTCGCCTTTTTTGGTTTTGGCCCAAATGGTTTTCAATACTTTGGTGCCGTTTTCAATGGAAATCATAGCCCTGCCGCCTTCGCTGGACGGGAAGAAAATTTTGGCTTTATCGCCTACCGCATAATTGGTTTTATCGGTAGAAAAACGAAGCATTGTAGCCGATTCACCATCCGTATTTCTGGATTTAGCCGACCACCAAGGCATATCGATATAGACTCTGACTCCTGTAGCGTGCCCGTCATTCGGATCGGTTACACGTACCAAATAATTACCCCATTCGTCATCCGGCACTACAAAAGACACGCTGCCTCTGCCCGATGCATCGGTATTGATAAAAAAGTTTTTGTAAGCAATAGTGGCATTAGAAGTATTGTAACTGGACAAATCATCGTTAGAGGCATCCCACCACCAACGCGATTCCATTCGGTACACACTAACTTGTAAATTTCTCACAGCACGCGGACGACCGGTTTCACTTAGCGTAACTATGTCAAATCGGTTAGCCCTCCCGGTTTCAATCATCCCGTATTTGTTGGGTTCGGGCGATTTGATACCGACATAAGTAGTGTAAGGCGAATAGTTGGTGGAAGCTACATCGGTACTCACATCGCCGCCGTTTTCATATACTTTGGTAATGAAAGCGGCGCGCAACATTCCCGGCGCTTGGCCTTCAATGTTCGGTTTAATCGGAATAGAAGCACGTCCGTTACCATCGACTTTGCCGGAGAAAATGTTGATTTCTTCGGTATAAAATCTACGTGTCGGATCGTCGAAAACATAGTTGGCAAATCCTTTAAAAGTGGTGAGTTGTTGTGAAAACTTCGCTTGCACTTCGGTTTTTAAATCCTTAGCCACAGCGCCGTGTAACCACAAAACCTGCATGTTGTTGATGTTTTCTTTATTGGCCGAAAGCACCGACTCGTTAAAACTGTTTTTAATTTTTAATCGATTCGGTTTGATGGTTTCGATTTTGATGCTTTTGTAAAATCGCGCGCCGCCGACACTTACCACGGCTTCCCAATTTCCGGTGATGTCGCTGGTTTCAGTTGGAATGACGAATTTGTAATGGTTTAAATCGTTCAGTTTTTGTACTGCTTCGTAAACCGTCTTGCCTTTAGGATCGTTCAGTTTTAATTTAATCGGATGCGAAGCCGGCAATTTGTTCGCGTTATCGTTTAAGATAAAAGACAGATACACGGTATCGCCCGGACGCCAAACACCTCTTTCTCCGTAGATATAACCTTTGATGCCTTTTTGCAGGGTTTCGCCTGACACATCAAAATTACTCAACGACAATGACAGCTCATCGTCTAACTTGACATAAGTACTTTGATCGCCTTTGGTTACTATAGCAAAGTAGGCGTATTTTTCCAATTGGAAAGAAGCCAAACCATCGCCATCAGTTTGTGAACCGGCAATTTGTTGTTGTTGGTAATTGTACAAATCCACCGTAGCGCCTGAAACCGCAGCAGTAGTCACAATATCACTAACAGCTACCACCACAGATTTGTCGGTGCCCCTTTTAGCAATGACACCCAAATCGGAGGCCAAAATATTGGTTCCGACTCTGGTATTGTAGAAATAATAGTTAGTGCAAGGATCTTGTCGCTCGCGCCATTCGTAGTCTTGTTCGTAATAATAGTCGTAACCACTGTTGCTGTAATTGATATCGTCTTCCGCTACCGGTTCATCCTCTTCTTCGTTGTTGTAATCTTCGTCGTCTTCAGCACTTACCGAAGTACATTTGTACATCGAGTACTCTTTTTTAAAGGAAAACTCAACGCGATAAATGGCGCCCGGTTCGGGTTTGATAATCTTGGACAAATCCAAAGCGTAAGTATTCCACTTGGTGTAATCGATAAGGTTATTTTGCTTGAGTTCGATTTTGGTTTTGGCTACCGATTGCCCCACTCTGCGCAAGTTTTCGGTGCCGTTGAGATTGTTGTCTTGCAAAAATTGTAGGATGTTATTTTTGTAAATTTTAAAGACTTTCACGTCAACAGCATTCAGATTCGCCGCTTCAAAATTGATTTTCAAATTGTTAGAACTCGGTAAAATCGTACCGCTTTTGAGCAATTTTACGCCGGGTTTTACTTGTTCAAACAGCAACTTTTCGGAGTAGTTTTGCTTCATCTTGTAACCGTCGATGTTTTCAATGCCCTGAAATACTTCAACTAATTTACTTCCGGAAAATCCGGTTTCAGCGGCAGCAACGGCTTCCACAATTTCTTCCACAGCAACAGCAGCAGTGTCAACAGCAGCCATAGCCGTATCGACAGTTGCGGTAGTAGTACCGCGGTCGACTTTGGAATCGGGTTCTTTGTTGTAAAACACTTTTAAAACATTCCCCATCGTGGCAAACTTGAGGTTGTTGGTGTTTTCGATGGCCACTAATCCTTTGAAATCTTGGTCTTTTTTTAGCGGATCGGAAAAATTAATCAGCACCGATTGGTTGTTGGCATCGCCTACTTCAATCTTCAAGACTTTAAACTGGTTTTTACCCGGAATTGGAAATTTGGTCACGCCTTTTTGGTCAATGTCAACCGCATCGCCATCCCAGTTGATAAAAATCTCACTGTCGTCATCAAAACGCTGAATACTGTCGATCATAAATTTAAAATCGGTACTCGTACTCAAAGCTTTGTCGAATTTGATTTTGAGTTTTTTATCGTTTTGTGTAACCTCAATAATTTTTTGGGCTTCTTCTAACGTAAGGTTATCGGCGGTTTTTAAATTACCGTTCAAGTAGTACCAATCTTTGCTGTACGATTGCAAATCTTGGGTGTTGACGATAAAATCTTGCTTAATGGTTTTGACAGAAAAATTGAAATTGGCTAAATCCTTCGGCACTTTATTGGTAATGTCCGAAAGGCGTAACGTAATTTGATAGAGCGTATTTTGCTCTAATTTTTCGTTGGGAATAAAAGCAATAGTGTTGGGTGACAAGGCAACCACTTTACCACTCACACTTGGAGAAACGTCAAACAAATCGCTGTCTAATTCCTGATTGGGTTTCCAATCGCTTTTGTTGAAGGCCAACTGTACCCTGAAGTCGGAGTTGACCGAGACAAAGCCCGATGAAAATCCTGTAATGTAATCTTTGTAAAGAGAGGGATCTGAATCAAAATCGGAAGCCGATTTTTTAGAACAGGATTGCCACAGTAACATGGCAACAAGCAAACCTAGAATCTTGCTGGTTTTCATCGTTTTAAAAGGAATTATTTGTTAGAACTTTTGCCTTGGAATTTTGCTCCAATTAGCATCATAACGCTAAAGTTATTAAAATAGTATTTACGTTATGAATAATTTTTTAAGAATATTTTTCTGAATTTTTTAGTTGCGTTTGGATGCAAAAAATCTGACCATCAAATCGGCTGCCTCTTGGGCTAAAACGCCTTTAACGACCTGGGTTTTGGGATGCAATTGGGTGCCTAATTTTTGAAAACCGCGTTGCTCATCAGAAGCGCCGAAAACCACTTTGGAAATTTGGCTCCAATACAAAGCACCGGCACACATCTGGCAAGGTTCTAAAGTAACATACAAGGTGCAGCCTTTGAGGTATTTGCCGCCGATAAAATTAGCCGCTGAAGTAATGGCTTGCATCTCGGCATGAGCGGTTACATCGTGTAGCATTTCGGTAAGATTGTGGCTGCGGGCAATCACTTTGTTATCGATTACAATAACGGCACCCACGGGAATTTCGCCTTTTTCAAAAGCCATTTCGGCTTCCTGCAAGGCTTTCTTCATAAAATACTCGTCGGTGAAAGGATTTTCCATAAAACAAAAATACAATTTCAATTCGTACCTTTGTGGCATGTCGAAAGAATTGCTTGAAAAAATCAATAATCCATCGGATTTAAGAAAACTCGATGTAACACAATTGCCACAACTGGCCAAGGAGTTACGCGAATTTATCATTGATATTGTTGCCGTAAAAGAAGGCCATCTTGGTGCTAGTTTGGGCGTAGTCGAATTGACCATTGCCTTGCATTACGTGTTCAACACACCCGAAGATTTGTTGGTTTGGGACGTTGGACATCAAGCTTACGGTCATAAAATTTTAACCGAAAGACGAACAAAATTCGACACCAACCGTCAACTCGGCGGTCTTTCAGGTTTTCCGAAACGAAGCGAAAGCGTATATGATACTTTTGGTGTGGGCCATTCTTCTACTTCCATTTCGGCGGCTTTGGGCATGGCGATTGCGTCCCAGCTTAAAGGTGAAAACAAACACCATATAGCCGTAATAGGTGACGCATCAATTGCCAGCGGAATGGCCTTTGAAGGATTAAATCATGCCGGCGTGACCGATGCAGATTTGCTGGTAATTTTAAACGACAATGCTATCGGCATTGACCCGAGCGTTGGCGCCTTAAAGAACTACTTAACCGCAGTCAAAGAAGGTAAAAACCCGAAGCAAAACAACATGATTAAATCGTTAAACTTCGACTATTCGGGTCCGATTGACGGTCACGATTTGCCAACGCTAATCAAAGAGTTGGAGCGACTCAAAAAAGTCAAAGGACCGAAGTTTTTACACATCATAACCACCAAAGGCAAAGGCTTACAACAAGCCGAAGAAGACCAAGTGAAATACCACGCACCGGGTAAATTTGATGCCGCTACCGGAGAAATTATCAAAAAATCCGAGGAACATTTACCACCGAAATTCCAAGATGTTTTTGGGTTGACTTTGGTTGAACTGGCTAAAAACAACCCTAAAATAATTGGGATTACGCCGGCTATGCCCAGCGGAAGTTCGATGAAGTTTATGATGGAAGCATTCCCAAATCGCGCTTTTGATGTTGGGATTGCTGAACAACACGCCGTAACCTTAGCTGCCGGAATGGCTACGCAAGGCATGGTGGTTTTTTGCAACATTTATTCGACGTTCCTGCAACGTGCTTATGACCAAGTGATACACGATGTAGCCTTGCAAAACCTACCGGTAATTTTTTGTCTAGACCGCGCCGGTTTAGTGGGAGAAGACGGAGCCACCCATCACGGGGTTTTTGACATCGCCTATTTGCGTTGTATTCCGAACCTAATGATTTATGCGCCTAAAGATGAAATCGATTTGCAAAACATCCTATATACGGCTTCTTTAGGATTGAAACATCCGATTGCCATTCGGTATCCGCGAGGCAGAGGTAAAAATGCCGACTGGAAATTCCCGAGCAATTTCCAAAAAATTGAAATGAGAAAAGCGCAAAAACTCAAAAAAGGCAAAAAAGTCGCCATTTTATCCACCGGAACGATTGCGACTAATGTAGCAGCGGCTTTGGCTGAGATAGAAGACGCCGGCCATTTTGCGCACTATCATTTTGGGTTTGTCAAGCCTTTAGACGAAAAGAAACTCCATAAGATTTGCGATAAATTCTCAACAATTATCACTGTAGAAGATGGTGTAACCACCGGCGGATTTGGTAGCGCTATACTTGAATTTGCAGCGAAAAACGATTACGTGAACGAAGTTTTCCTTTGTGGCGTTCCCGATTATTTTATCGAACACGGCACAGTAGATGAGTTGCAACAATTCTGCAATATCGATGTGGATGGATTGAAATCGCTTTTCTCCACTGTATTAGAAGAAGACGAATAACTACGCTGATTCTATAAAGCGGTTTTTGGCCTCAGAATCTGGCAGGCGAGTGTCAAATATTCGAAGAATCCGTGAAATAAAAAGCTGTCTGAGCAAAGCGAGTTCTTTTTATTTAGGATTCGAGAAAAAATTTGACCGCCGAAGATTCTGAGCCTTGACTTTTTTGTCACTTTTTGTGTCAAGACAAAAAGTGAAATTAAGCCGTCACAATCTTGTTCAACTCCACCGCTTTCCCATCGGTGAGCATCGAGATGAAGTGGCAAATGTGCAGCAATCGATCGTAAAGACTTTCTTTTTCCAAATGGTGTTTCTCGGGTAAAATCTTCATTAACAACTTATCGTAATTCGTGGCTTTACCATCATAAGTATTGTTGTAGGCTGTAATGAATTTATCGAGTAAATTATTGATGATTTGGTAGCCCGAGAGTTCCTTTTCAATCACTTCCCGACTTTGGTAAATGTTTTTGACGCTCAATTTGATGATGTCGTCCATTTGCGCTTTGTACTTGCTTTTGTCGGTTAAGGCGAAGTGGAATTTTCCTTGTAAAATCGCTTCTTCATTTTCGATAAACACGCGAACGGCATCGTTAATCAAATTCCCGATAGCCAAAGCGCGCAAGTAGCTAATTCGGTCTTCTTTGGTAGTCAACGATTGGTATTTCGCCGCATCGATAGTGTCTTTGACCAATTTGATTAGGTATTCCAAAGCGTAATCTTCGGAAACCAAGCCGAGATTGATGCCGTCTTCAAAATCGATAATGGTGTAGCAAATATCATCAGCCGCTTCGACTAAAAAAGCCAACGGATGGCGTTCGTAACCAACATCTTCACCGGTTTTGTTGGGAATCATGCCCAATTCTTCAGCGACTTCCTTGAAGAAAGCCACATCCGATTGGAAGAAACCGTACTTTTTATCTGCGATGTTTTTGGTGGGTTTTTTGGGCAGACTTTCCTTCGGGTATTTGGTGAAAGCGCCAAGGGTGGCATAGGACAATCGCAAACCGCCTTCAATCCCGGGACGCGAACCCGTTAAGATGGAAAAACCATTGGCGTTGCCTTCAAAATCGACTAAATCCTGCCATTGTTTTGGCATTAATTGGTCTTTGTATTGTTGGCCTTTTCCTATCGAAAAATACTCGCCTATGGCTTTTTCTCCCGAATGGCCGAATGGCGGATTGCCGATATCATGAGCCAAAGCCGCGGCAGCGACTATCGCTCCGAAATCGTTCATATGATAGCCGTGTACTTCTTTCAGATACGGATACTTTTCTATGATTTTTTTGCCGACCAGTCTTCCGATGGAACGTCCAACGACGGAAACTTCCAAACTGTGCGTCAAACGCGTGTGCACAAAATCAGTTTTCGATAGCGGAATGACTTGGGTTTTGTCTTGCAAACTGCGAAAGGCTGAAGAGAAAATAATACGATCGTAATCCACTTCAAAGCCGAGACGGGTGTCGTCTTGTTCGATGCGTAAACGTTTACCGGTATCGCCTTGGCGTTTTAGAGAGAGCAATTGTTCCCAGGTCATACAATATTAAATTTTAGATTTTAAATATAAGCCCTTCGACTGCGCTCAGGGTGACAATATAGTTGTAACCAAAAATACGTTTTAATTTAGAATTTTCTTCATACAAACGCTGTTTTCCACGCCTATGTATTGCCCGAAATTTTCAGTGATTTCATAGCCTAGCTTTTGGTACAACCCGATGGCGTCTTTTTGCAGGTGACCGGTTTCGAGTATGGCCATTGTATAGCCTTCCTCTTTGGCCCAAAGTTCTAATTCGGTTATAATGGCTTTGGCGATGCCTTTGCCACGATAATCCGGACGAGTATACATGCGTTTGATTTCGGCGGTTTTCGAGTCGTATTCTTTGTAAGCTCCAATGCCAACCGGAAACTCATTGTCATAAACAATCAGCGCATTTTTAAGCAAACTGCTTTTATTGAATTGGGCGTAAAACTCGTGGTCGTCACCATCTAAAACACGCAAATAAGCATCTAACTCGGCTACTAACTGTCCGAAGTCGGGACGGTCTGAAGTAGTACGAATCAGTTGTATCATTAGGCTTCCTGGTTTTCTCCAATTTCTTCAAACGAATGGAACAACTCTTTGCTGATGCGCAATTCCTCTTTGTTAACCACATAGGTTTTAGACAAACTATCGTGCCAACCTACACAAGGCGTTCCGAAAAAGGAGAAGAATTCGAACGGAATCAAGCGGCACAAACTGCGAATTAAGATTGCATTGGCCACTGGTTTTTCGCCGTATTCGTCTACCACTACGGTTTTGGTCATGAGTTTGCCAACTGTAGTACCGAAAAAGATTTCGAAAATATTATAATATACCAGCAATACTACCAAACCAATGGTAAGTTCTTGAATGCGTGTGATATTTTGGAAAAAGATCAGTATTTCTTCATTTCCGGTTAAAACACCAATCATAGCAGCTATCATCCCGATAACGAATGTTAGTCCCAAACGGGCCACATAATCGATAACAACGTTTGCAAATCGCTTTCCGTTAGAGGCGATAATTTCGTCGGGTATGGTATATTGACGATTGCTCATGCGTTACTCTTTTTCGTTGGCCAAGAAGAAATGTCGGGATTTCTTTGGGTATTGGTTGTAGCTTTTATCGCTGGGATTGGCAACGACGGATTTGATATTGATTTCGTCTCCAACTTTAAAATTTGCTTCGGTATATTGGTAATCCAATAAATACTCGCCGCAATAATAATTACCGTTTTCATCTTTTTGGATGATGCCGGTGTAGACTCCTTTTTTTTGTTTTGACATGGTTTACCGATATTAAATCCCTAACGGGATTGGCCCTAGCCCCGATTACTTCACTAAATTAAAAACATTTCATTGATGTTCAGTGAATGCTTTGCATTTAGAGCAAGTATCCTTTTTTGACAACCCAGCATCTCGACTGCGCTCGATGTGACAAAAAAGATACTGCGGAAAGCGGGAAATAGCTCCTAAAATTAATCAAAAAACAGCCATCTAACGACAGCTGTTTTTCTAAATTGTTGTTTTATTTTTTAATTACGATCCGCACATTTCGCAGTCGTCACCACCATTGGCGGCGGCGGCACGAGCGCGTTCTACCATAGCGGCAAAATCTTCGGCGGTCATTTCTCCGTTTTCGGTTGGTGCTACTACTTCTACAGCTACCGGTTCGGCGATTGGTTCTGCTTTTTTATCGTTGCTTAAGGTGAACTTGATAGCGTCTACCGCGGCTTTGGTTCTGAGGTAGTACATACCGGTTTTTAAGCCGCTTTTCCAAGCATAGAAGTGCATCGATGTCAGTTTCGCATAGTTGGCGTCTTGCATGAACAAGTTTAACGATTGCGATTGATCGATGAAATACCCACGGTGACGCGACATGTCGATGATGTCTTTCATTGACATTTCCCAAACGGTTTTGTAAAGTTCTTTTAAGTCGGCCGGAATGCGCTCAATATTTTGTACCGAACCGTTGTGACGCATGATTTCCTGTTTCAATTCTTCGTTCCACAAACCGCGTTTTACTAAGTCTTCCAACAAGTGTTTGTTGACTACAATAAACTCACCCGACAATACGCGACGCGTGTAAATGTTAGAGGTGTATGGTTCGAACGCTTCGTTGTTGCCTAAGATTTGCGACGTTGAAGCGGTTGGCATTGGTGCCATCAACAAAGAGTTTCTTACGCCGTGTTGCATTACTTCTTTGCGCAAACTTGCCCAATCCCAACGGCCGGACAATTCTTCGTCTTTGATGTTCCAGAGGTTGTGTTGGAACAAACCTTCTGAAATTGGCGAACCTTTAAAGCTTGAGTATGGACCTTCTTCTTTGGCCATTTCCATCGACGCCGTTACGGCTGCAAAGTACATGGTTTCGAAGATGTCTTGGTTTAATTGTTTGGCTTCGTCGCTGGTGAACGGCATGCGCAACAAGATGAAGGCATCGGCCAAACCTTGTACGCCCAATCCTACCGGACGGTGACGCATATTGGAGTTTTCGGCTTCTTTAACAGGATAGTAATTGCGGTCGATTACTTTATTTAAGTTGCGGGTTACGCGCTTGGTTACATTGTATAGCAATTCGTGGTTGAACTGACCGTTTTCCACAAACATTGGTAAGGAAATAGAAGCCAAGTTACACACGGCAATCTCATCTTCGGAAGTGTACTCCATAATTTCGGTACACAAGTTAGAAGAGCGAATGGTTCCCAAATTCTTTTGATTGGATTTGCGGTTCGCAGCATCTTTGTACAACATGTATGGCGTTCCGGTTTCGATTTGCGACTCTAAGATTTTCTCCCAAAGTTCACGCGCTTTTACTGTTTTTCTGCCTTTACCTTGTGCTTCGTAAGAAGTGTACAACGCCTCAAATTCGTCGCCGTAAACATCGTACAAGCCCGGACATTCGTTGGGACACATTAAGGTCCAATGCGAGTCTTCTTCCACGCGTTTCATGAACAAATCCGACGTCCACATGGCAAAGAATAAGTCACGCGCACGCATCTCTTCTTTTCCGGTGTTCTTTTTCAAGTCGAGGAATTCAAAGATATCCGCATGCCAAGTTTCTAAGTAAATGGCGAAACTTCCTTTTCTTTTCCCGCCACCTTGGTCTACGTAACGCGCGGTATCGTTGAATACACGCAACATTGGCACAATTCCGTTAGACGTTCCGTTGGTACCGCGGATGTACGAACCTGTCGCACGAACATTGTGGATAGACAAACCGATTCCTCCAGCTGATTGCGAGATTTTAGCGGTGTTTTTTAGCGTATCATAAATGCCATCGATGCTATCGTCTTTCATCGACAACAAGAAACAAGACGACATTTGCGGTTTTGGCGTACCGGCGTTGAATAAAGTTGGCGTAGCGTGGGTAAAGAACTTCTTCGACATTAAGTCGTACGTTTCAATTACCGCATCCAAATCGTTTAAGTGAATCCCAACAGAAACACGCATTAACATGTGTTGCGGACGCTCTACGATTTTGCCGTTGATTTTGAGCAAATACGAACGCTCTAAGGTTTTGAAACCGAAATAATCGTAATTGAAATCGCGGTTGTATATGATGTGTGAGTTTAAGAACTCGGCATTTTCTTGAATTACCTTGTGCACTTCTTCAGACAGTAGCGGTGCCGCTTGGTTGGTTCTTGGATTAACATAGTGGTACATTTCGTTCATGGTTTCCGAGAACGATTTGTTGGTGTTTTTATGCAAATTGGAAATAGCAATACGAGCGGCTAATTGGGCATAATCCGGGTGCGTAACTGTCATCGATGCGGCAGTTTCAGCAGCCAGGTTGTCGAGTTCGGAAGTGGTTACGCCGTCATACAATCCTTCGATAACTTTCATCGCTACTTTTACAGCGTCTACCAATTCATTTAAACCATAGCATAGTTTTTTAATTCTATCCGTGATTTTGTCAAACATTACCGGTTCCTTGTGACCGTCTCTTTTTACTACGTACATATTTGTTAGGTTTTGTGAAATAGAGAATCCCTTCGCTACTTCGAGTTACTTGTTTTGTTTTTTGTTAATCCCTTAACTTGCAGAAGATGCTTATGCGGTTTTATGAGAAGCTGTTCCGGCTGTACGCTATATCTTTTATTCTTGTTTGACAACAAAAATAAAAGGATGCCGCTGCCATCCGGGCTAGGCTACTGCATATTTTAGAAGTCAGCGTCGAAGCTGATTTTTTGATCTTCGGTATCTTTCGACATTACACCGGCTTTTTGGTATTCGGCCACGCGCTTTTCGAAGAAATTGGTTTTTCCTTGTAGTGAAATCATATCCATGAAATCGAAAGGATTGGTTGAGTTGTAGACTTTTTTACAGCCTAATTCCACTAACAATCTATCGGCTACAAACTCCAAATATTGCGTCATTAAAGTAGCATTCATACCGATCAAACTTACCGGTAAAGATTCGGTGATGAATTCGCGCTCAATATTCAATGCATCAGTAATGATTTCGGTAATTCTTTCTTTAGACACTTTGTTAACCAAATGATGGTTGTGTAAGTGTACGGCAAAGTCGCAGTGAACACCTTCGTCACGAGAAATCAACTCGTTAGAGAAGGTTAATCCCGGCATCAATCCGCGTTTTTTCAACCAATAAATCGAACAGAACGCACCTGAGAAGAAAATGCCTTCTACCGCAGCAAAAGCAATCAATCTTTCGGCAAACGAATCCGACTTGATCCAACGCAAAGCCCATTGTGCTTTTTTCATAATCGCCGGAAACACCTCAATGGCATGAAAAAGCTCGTTCTTTTCGGCTTCGTCTTTTACGTAGGTATCAATCAACAACGAATAGGTTTCGCTGTGGATGTTTTCCATCATAATTTGGAAACCGTAGAAAAATTTGGCTTCGGGATATTGTACTTCGTTTACAAAGTTTTCGGCTAAGTTTTCGTTTACAATACCGTCAGAAGCCGCAAAAAAAGCTAAAATGTGCTTGATAAAATACTTCTCATCAGCATTCAACTTGTTGTTCCAGTCCGATAAATCTTGGTGTAAATCGATTTCTTCGGCGGTCCAAAAACTGGCTTCCATTTTTTTGTACCAATCCCAAATATCATGATGTTTGATAGGGAAAATCACGAAGCGGTTTTTGTTCTCTTGTAAAATTGGTTCGATAGCGGCCATTTTGATTCTTTTTTTGGATTATTTGGGAGATTTTTTCTTCAATCTGTCTGTTACAAAGATTGTCAAACCAAACGTAAAATGAAAGCCAAACTTATTCACAATCGGCTTTAGTTTTTAACAAAACCGGACTTTGTTCAATCTTTTTATTGAATTTTTAACTAATTGATTTTCAATAATTTATTTTTTTAAAAATCGACAAAAAGCCCTAAAATAAAGGGAGTTAAGAATTTACTGATGGGGAAATTTTAACATTTCGGCGACTTCTGAAAATGGGATTTTCGGCCAAAAAAAAGTGGCTTTCCGAATGGGAAAACCACTTAAGCATATAATTGAGGAATCAGCCTCTTTTAGTCTTCGGAAATATAGGTTTTGTTTCCGTTTTTATTGATGTAATATTTACCGCCTCTAGGTCCGGTGTACACTTTTTTACCTTTATAAGAACCCGTTACTTTGTCTTTGTTGTTTTTTGGCGCTTTTTCTTTCGACTCTCTTTCTTTGACTTCTTTTTTGGCTTTAGCTTCTGCTTTATTGGCCTCCGATTTAGCTTTGCCTTCCGCCGATTTCATTTCGCCTTTTACTGAAGCATTATTGTCTTTCGATTTGAAACGCTTGTCCGGAGTACCGTCCTTTTTCAAAGGCACATTGCTTTTTTTGAAACGCTTGTCGGGCGTTCCGTCTTTTTTCAAAGGCGTGGCAGACTTGGTTTCTTTTTCAGCTTTGTCTTTAGCGGCTTGCTCTGTTTTAGCTTTTGCTTTTTTAGCTTTGGTTTCCTGTGCCGTGGCGTTTGCGATAAAGGCAAACAAAAAGCACAATAAAAATACTTTTCTCATAATGTTAACTTTTTAGTTGGTGATTAAAATTACTAAAAAAACACTTCCAAAAATCATTCCACCTAAAAATACGCTCTCAATTGTACATTTCCGGTATGAATGGTTTGGCTAGTCTCGGATTTTCGCCCTTGGTAATTGATATTAATATCGAGATATTGCGTTAAATTCTTTTGCAACAACAAACGCCAGGTAAGGTTTCGGCCCGGACGCAAGCCTTCCAACATTTGAAAAGCTACCGGCTGAGAGGCATCACCTTCAAACGTATTTTGATAAAGAGAGAATTCGCCGTTGGCTGTGATCTTCTTTTCGCCCGCATAAGAAAATGAAGTTCCAAATCGTTGCTGCGCCAAGGTTTCCCTGTTTCCTTGTAGATTTTCTTTGTTTTGGTATTCGTAAAAAATATCCCAGCTCGCATTTTTGCTGAATAAATAGGAAATCTTCGGGTTGATTTGATAGCCCTCGACTTTAAAATTCTTACTTTCATAATTCTCCGAGGTCAATCCGCTTTGGTTGATTTTTGTTCCGAAATTAAACAACCAAACATTCTTAAGTAAATGCGTATACTGCAACTGATGCGATTGATTTTGACTGGATTGTGAACCTACTGTAAGCAAGGCGCGGAGTTCGTTTTGGGTATAATTATAGGTAACCGAATGCTTTTGCTTCCCGCGATTGTAAAAGAAACTGTTTCGGAAACTGGTATTCAATCCTAATTGGTTGTCTGCATTATTAGGTAGCGGATTCAAATCGAAATTGCCGCCTTCTCTCCTTATTTTGCGTTCGATTAAATAGGATGTTTGATTGTAAAAATGCGAGAGGAACTTTTTAAATCCTTTGGCGTTTTGCCACTGCGCCGGATTTAAAGTGAGCGACTGCGAGAATTTATTTTGATGCGTTTTTACAAAAACTTGGTTCGGCAAAAACACCCGAACATATTTGGCTTGGTCGGGAAAAGGCGCGACTTCAAACTCCTGCAACTCCTGAATCCCGTTGTTGTTGTAATCAATCCAAGTGAAAACACCTTGCCCGGGTTCGACTTCCAAATAGGTAAATTCCTGTTGCGCAATGGTTCCCGAAGTGTTTTCGTAAGCGGTGCTAACTTGCATCTTTTGCTTAAAAAACTGATCGTTGTACAACAATCTGGAGTTGAGCGACGGTTCGTTTTCGCGGTCGGCGGCTTCAAATTTCAGATTGCGGTAATTGACAAACAAAGATAGATTGGTTTTGTCGTTTTGAATCAGACGTGATTTTAAGTAATACGATTGCGAAGTGTTGACTCTTTTTACCGAGCCGTTTTGCAAACTGTCGTTTACCCTTTGCAAATAGCCTAGCTCTACAAAGACTTTGGTACTATCTCCTCGGCCGACAAAAGCACCGTATTCGGTAAACTTCTGGCTTAAAGTAGACAACTGGTTGGTCGCCGCCAAACGCTCTTTATTATCTTCCAAACGTAACGTTCCGCCAATCCAATTCTTTTTAAAATGATAGCGCGCTTGCGATTGATTTCGGATGAAAGTTGATTTGGCAAAATTCCCGTCACTGTTCAATACGCTGGTATTTTGTTGTAAACTCCATTGGTTGAGTTTGAAAAATCCATTTACCGAATGGCAATTACCGCTAAAGCTTTTGGAAAAATCCAATTTCTCGAATTGATAGGTCAACTTCCCTTTTTGCGGCAGGATAAAATCCAAGCCGTTCACAATTAAACTCTGATTTCCGGAGAAAGTGGTCAAGTTCCAGTCGCGGTTGAATTCGATATTAAACAAACGCTCAATGGTTCTGAAATTTTCCTGCACCAATTGGTAATTCCCAAACGCATCCACTTGCCATTTTTTGGTTAGCAATCGTTGTTTGAAATTGAGCTTTCCGGCTACACCTTTATTGTCTTCATCGTCTAAAGCAGAAAACAAATTTTGGTCGTTGTTGCTCACGCCCAATTCAAAATCAACTACGGTTTTTTCATTCGGATTGTATTTCCCTAAAACAGTGGCGATTTGGATTTTCGTCGGTGCTACCAATCGCACTACCGGCTCGTAATTGCCTTGCGGAATGCCGGCTACCGGTTCAACGTACTGGTAAATTTTTCCGATAGCCGCAGTATTGGTTAGGATGTAGTTCCCTAAGTTATTGCCGACTAAAGTAAAGCGCACATTGTACAATTCGTCGTTCGGGTTGTTCGAATATTCAAAAACCTCAACGCCGTTTACAATGACTTTTTTGTACAAAATTTTATTGTCAGAATACGTATCGAGGTAAGCCGATGGTGCGTTCATTTGGTTGATGTCATCTCCGGCGTTGTTGAGTATGTCGACTTGTTCCGGCGACAAACTTTGTTGCAACGGCTGGTTTTTGACATCGTTTTCAGAATACAAATAGCCGCCCAAACTCCATTTTTTAGCCGTATGATTTACACCACCGTAGGTCACAAAACGCGTGTAATTTCTATCCGAATATTGGTATTCGATTACAATTCGCATTTCGGAATTGATGGGAAACAAAGACGTAAACGTGATTTCTCCGGCGTTATAGTCGATGATATAATCGTTATTTTCGCCACGTTTTTTAAGAATTCCGTTCACATAAACCCTTTCCGAACCCGAAATCACTAACACATACAACTCGCCGTTATTGCCGCGCAATTTGTATGGTCCTTGATTGCCTTCCTGACCGGTAAAAGTACTTCTGGCATATTGTCCGCGCACCAACGCGGCAGAAGCAAAAATTTCAGTTTTATTATCTTCGTCGCCTAAGGTAAAGCGAGTAGCCAAACCTTGCACTTTTTTGTTGAAATTAAGGAAACGCGATTGCCGGTTTTCCAAGAATAAATCGCCGGCGCGTATGCTCCATTTATCGGTAAACAATTCGATGAAAATTTGGTCGAATTCATCCAACTTTTGGGAATAACCGTTTTCCTGCAACGGAATGTTAGAATCCTGAATCGAAGCCCGAAGTGAGACTTTATCGGAGATTTTCCCGGTGATTTGTAAATCTAAATTCGAAGTAACCGAAGCATTTTGATTGTTCCCGATGGTTACGCCACGCGTAATGCTACCGGACGTATTTAAGCCTTCAAACGGCACAAACTTTTTTACGGAGCGATTGGTTTTTACTAAAAAGCCCGCTTCGTTGGGCACCACTTTGTCTTGGTCGTAAATGCTGTAGGTTTTGGTTAAAAATTCCGGATAGTTAAAATAGCGAATGGTAATGGTGTCGGTGACCGTGAAATTACTTTTAAAAACTAACTTTCCGGTTTTAAAATCGACTTTGTAGAATGACGTATCGACTTCTTTGCCTTCACGAGTGAGCAGTTTGAAGAAACTCGGGCTGATGCTGACTTTTTCAATGGCGATGGTATCTTTGGAAGGCAGGACTTTTTTGGTTCGGTACAGCGAATTGATTTCCTGAGCCGAAAGCCCGGAAAAAGTGAATAGTATCAACAATAAAAGCCCTTTTTTCAGCATATCTTAATAACGTAAAAATAGGCTTTTTTAATATAAAAAACCGCGAACACTTATTATTTTGGTCTTCGCGGTTGGTATAATTATTCTTTGGTGACTACTTGTAAAGTTTCACGGGAAATTTGCTTTAGTAGCACGGTTTTGCCTTTTTCCACCATTTCAGCGGCTTCTTTATTGAAGTGGCGAATGGTGTACAAAGAAACGTTTTCGTTGTAGGCTACTTTGAATTTTTTGGCCAAGATATTTTTCAAATCATTGAAGTTGCCGAATTTGTCTTCCACACAAACTGAAAAACTGATGGCCGAGTTTTGGATCAAACTTACCTTCATTTTGTATTGGTGGAACAGCGCAAAAATTTCGCTGATGTTTTCTTCCATGATAAAGGAAAAATCGATAGACGACAACGAAATTAACAATTGATCTCTTTTAACAATATAACACGGTGTTTGCGGCTCTAAATCTTTGCCTTTGGAAACACTGGTTCCCGGCAAAAGCGGATTGACAAAAGATTTGACGTGCAACGGAATTTCCTTTCTTTGTAATGGTTGCAAAGTTTTCGGGTGAATAACTGTGGCACCGTAAAACGCCAATTCTATAGCTTCGCGATAGGAAATTTGATTCAATAATATGGCGTTTTCAAAGTAGCGCGGATCAGCATTCATCACACCCGGAACATCTTTCCAGATGGTTACGCTTTCGGCATTCAAACAATAGGCAAAAATAGCCGCAGTATAATCAGAACCTTCACGACCCAAAGTAGTGGTGAAATTGTTTTCATCAGAACCTAAAAATCCTTGGGTAATGTTTAACGCTTTTTTCTTAACGCCTTTAGCAATGAGTTGCTGGGTTTTTTCCCAATCTACATTGGCATCGCGATAGGTATTGTCGGTTTTGATAAAATTGCGCACATCAATCCAATTGTTTTTCAAACCGGCTTGGGCGAAATAATGACTGACAATCGTAGTTGAAATAAGTTCTCCGAAACTCACCACTTGATCGTATACAAAGTTATAGTTTGGTGATTTGTTGCTTCGGATAAAATACTCCAAATCGGCAAAAAGACTATTCACGGCAAAGTACACATCGTGCTCTTCGTCTTCAAATAAATCCATCAAAATTTGGTAGTGGTATTTCTTGACTTCTTGTAAAGAAGAATGCAATTCGTTCGATTTTTCGAAATAGTTCTTAATCACAACTTCCAATGCATTGGTGGTCTTTCCCATAGCGGAAATCACCAAAAGTGTGTCTTCGTGACCTACTTTTTCCAATACACTGAATACGTTTTTAATCCCATCAGCGTCTTTAACTGACGCACCACCAAATTTGAAAATTCTCATTATAAATTAGTTAAAAAGTCATTGATTCCTTGTTCGTCCATTTGCACCACATCCCAATCGGCCAGGATTTTGGCGCCCGATTTTTTATAGAATTCGATGGCCGGCGTGTTCCAATCCAACACATTCCACTCGATTCTTCTAACGTTGTCTGCTTTGCCTTGCTCGATAATTTTGGTATACAAAGCCTTGCCGATTCCGCTACCACGCATTTTCTCTTTCACAATTAAATCTTCCAAGTGAATGGTTCTGCCTTTCCAAGTAGAATAACGGTAGTAGTATAATGCCATGCCAACAATTTGCTTCGCCTGTTCGCTATCGCTCGAGTCACCTTCTACTTCGGCCACAAAGGTGTAAAAGAGTGGATTTTCACCAAAACCATCGCGCTCCAAATCGGCCACGGTTACCACAACCGCATCGGGTTCTTTTTCAAAAATAGCCAGTTCTCGAATCAACTCGAGTACCGCCGGCATGTCGGCTTTGGTTCCTTTTCGGATGTTCATCGGGTGTTAATTTTAAGTTCGAAACCCTTCAATTTAAAAGTCTCGCGACCACAAAAATACAACTTATAATTTCTTTTCAGAATAGATTTTTTCTTAGACAATTTTAGCGATATTTGCACCCACAACTACAACGATTTCGTAATGGAAGAACGCAACAAAACCTTAGGTGAATTTATCATCGAAAAACAAGAGGAATTCAAGTATTCCTCGGGCGAATTGTCCCGAATTATCAATTCCATCCGTTTGGCTGCCAAAGTAGTCAATTACAAAGTCAACAAAGCCGGATTGGTGGATATCGTGGGCGCTGCAGGCGACCAAAACATTCAAGGCGAAGACCAACAAAAGCTGGACGTTTACGCCAATGAAGTGTTCATTCAAACCTTAATCAACCGCGAAATTGTTTGCGGTATTGCTTCAGAAGAAAACGACGATTTCATCACCGTAGCCGGTTCCGACAACAGTCACAGCAACAAATATGTAGTGTTGATGGATCCGCTCGATGGTTCCTCCAATATCGATGTGAATGTTTCGGTAGGAACAATTTTTTCAGTTTACCGTAGGGTAACTCCTGTGGGGACTCCGGTTAGTATTCAAGATTTTTTACAACCCGGAACCCAACAAGTAGCGGCAGGTTATGTTATTTACGGCACCTCAACCATGTTGGTTTATACTACCGGACACGGCGTGAATGGTTTTACTTTGAATCCGGCCATTGGTACATTTTACTTATCGCATCCCAATATGCAATTTGCCAAAGACGGTAATATTTACTCTATCAACGAAGGGAATTATGTCCATTTTCCGCAAGGCGTAAAAGATTACATTAAATACTGCCAGTTGGAGGAAGGCGATCGCCCTTACACATCCCGCTACATAGGAAGTTTAGTATCCGACATTCACCGCAACATGATCAAAGGCGGTATTTATATTTATCCTACCAGTTCCAAATCGCCTAACGGAAAGCTGCGTTTGTTGTACGAATGCAACCCAATGGCTTTTATAGCAGAACAAGCCGGCGGAAAAGCCTCGGACGGTTTCGGCAGAATCATGGAAATTCAGCCCACCGAATTACACCAACGCGTACCGTTCTTTTGCGGCAGCTATAACATGGTCAAAAAAGCCGAAGAGTTTATGGCTAAACATGTTTAAGTAACTAAGCAGCTAAGCAACTGAGTGACTGAGTAAAAAAAAAGAGAAGCCTGAATAATTAATTCAGGCTTCTCTTTTATATTTTTAAGCTGTTATTTATTCATATGTGTCATTTCATATACAAAAGTATCTGAATCCACATTCATCACTAATAAAGACAAAGCTTTGTCAACAATATAAGGCACATTCCCCGGCGTAAATCCTAAAGCCAAAGCAAACTTGGTTAAGATTTCTTTTTGTTTTGGTCCGAGTACGTGATCAGCATAAACCATACGTGACAAGTCGTATAAACGCTCTAAACGCTGTACATGCAAATAAGGCGGATTGATTGGGTATTTCAATGGATTTTCCAAGATCTCTTCATACTCAGCCGGCGATATTTCTAAACGAACCGCTAATTTATCCAAGAATTCTTTTTCTTCTTTGGTCAAATCGCCATCGGCTGTAGCCACACGAACAATCGCTGAAAAATGACCCTTATTTCTGCTCTTAAACTCGTTGTCAAATAAATCTGAAATAGACATAATGGTATAGGTTTTAATATGGCAAATATAAGCCAAATTCCTGTTTCTGAAAATCAATTCTACAAATGTTTTTTATCGATTTTTGGATTTATTTTGAAACGACAATTAAAATTAATCGTAAGTTTACCTCACTAACAACCTATAATTACCATGTCAGATTTCTGGATATACTTTAATATCGGATTACAACATGTGCTCGACATCAATGCCTACGACCATGTACTGTTTCTTTTGGCACTAACCGTTCCTTACGAATTCAAATCGTGGAAACGCATTCTAATTCTTGTTTCACTTTTTACTTTAGGCCATACTGTAGCACTCTTTTTATCGGTGTTCAACATTTTGACCATCAAACCTGAAATTGTCGAATTTCTAATTCCGATTACCATTTTAGCTACCGCTTTGTACAACATCATAGCTACCGGCAAACCCGCTAAAAAAGACAGCGTTTCCGTTACCGGCATGATTACGTTTTTCTTCGGAATCATCCACGGATTAGGTTTTTCCAACTACTTCAACAGCATCTTAACCGGTAAACCAACCGATAAATTGTTACCGCTCTTCGAATTCGCTTTAGGAATTGAAGTCGCGCAAATCATTGTAGTACTAGCAGCGTTGCTGTTGGCTTATGTGGTGCAAACCTTACTCAAATTCTCTAAACGCGACTGGATTTTGATAGTTTCCGCTTTCATTGCCGGCGTAGTAATTCCCATGATTATGCAAAGTGAAATTTGGGTTAAATAAATTGTTTTGGAGCTAAAGGTTTGGGTATATTTGCTATCCGTTTTCCCGCTAGCTGTTCCAATCTTTTCAAATGGTTCCCATTTAAAAAGGATTTCCACGTTTATCGGGGCTAAACGAAAAACCATTTGAACTTTTGGAAATGAAAGAAAAGAAACAAGAAAAATACGATATCGCTTACCTCAGAATTGCCGCCGAATGGAGCAAACTCTCCTACTGCAAACGCAAACAAGTAGGCGCCATTATTGTTCGCAACCGTATGATTATTTCCGATGGCTATAACGGAACGCCTTCAGGCTTTGAAAACTGCTGCGAAGACGACGAAGGTTTAACCAAATGGTACGTTTTACACGCCGAAGCCAATGCCATTTCCAAAGTAGCCCGTTCTACACAAAGTTGTGAAAACGCTACACTGTACATCACGCTTTCGCCTTGCAAAGAATGCAGTAAATTAATCCACCAATCGGGCATCAAACGCGTAGTCTATCACAACGGTTACCGCGATGAATCGGGTTTGGATTTCCTGAGAAAAGCCGGTGTGGAAGTCACCAAAATTGATGAGCTGGAATAACCAAATGTACCATTTCTTCTCGTAAATGAAATCAAAGGAAAAATACTTGCCGCTTTTATTGTTCTCTTGCGTTGCTTTGGGCATCGTGATTGGCGGTATGCTCAATTTTCCGGAACGCTCTTTATCCAAAGCCAACGCCCGAAAAGCCAAAATAGACAAACTAATCGACTTTATAGACGATGAATATGTTGACCATGTGAATTCGGATTCGATAGTCGACTTAACGGTGAACAGCATTTTGGCCAATCTCGATCCGCATTCGGTTTATATTCCGCCCAGCGAACAATCCACCGAAGCCGAACTCATGCGCGGAGATTTTGTTGGGATTGGCGTAAATTTCTACATGTACAAAGACACCGTAACAGTTGTTCGTCCACTGGCAAACGGCCCTGCCGAAAAAGCAGGAATATTGGCAGGCGATCGTATTTTATATGCCGATAAATCGAAACTCTTTGGACGGAAACTGCCCACCGACAGCTTGTTCAATAAACTCAAAGGCGAAGAGGGTTCGACCGTATTGCTGACTGTGTACAGAAAGAGCACGGGCAAAAAACTAAAAATCCCAGTAATACGCGACGTGGTTCCGATTAAAAGTGTTGACACGTATTTAAAACTGAATAAAACTACCGGTTATATTAAAATCAATCGCTTCGCTGAAAATACTTATTCCGAATTCCGATACGGTTTGGAACAACTCAAAAAGCAAGGCATCAGCACTTTGGTCATCGATTTGCGCAACAATGGCGGCGGTTATTTGGAAAAAGCTGTTGAAATTGCAGACGAGTTGTTAAAAGACCAAGAACTTATCGTATTTACCAAAAACAAAAAAGGCACCATCAACAAAACGTTTGCCACCGAAGAAGGCATTTTTGAAACCGGAAGAGTGTATGTTTTAATTGATGAAAACTCAGCTTCTGCGAGTGAAATTCTGGCCGGCGCCATTCAAGATAACGATCGCGGAACTATCGTTGGCCGACGTTCGTTTGGGAAAGGTTTAGTACAACGTGAAATGGGCTTTGAAGACGGCTCTGCAGTTCGATTAACTACCTCTCGCTATTATACTCCAAGCGGTCGCTCTATCCAAAAACCTTACACCAAAGGCGATAGTGAAGCCTACGTACACGATTTCGAAAAGCGCTTTGAAAGTGGTGAATTGTACGCCAAAGACAAAATTAAAGTGGCGGATTCCCTAAAATTCAAAACCAAAAAAGGCCGCATTGTTTACGGCGGCGGCGGTATCGTTCCGGATATTTTTGTACCATTGGAAGTGAAAAAAGGCGAAGAAAATTTAGGTTACGTACTCAATTCCGGCTTGATTGGTTATTTTGTTTTTGAACAAATCGACCAAAACAGAAACACTTATAAAGGACTCGACTTTAAAGCCTTTTTAAGTAAGTTCTATTCAGATAAAAATATTGTGAACCGATTTCAAACCTACTTAGACCAATCCGGTTTAGGAATAAGTGTTGCGAATAACGATAATTTGGTAAAAAAATACTTGTCGGCAGAATTCGCCCGTCAGCTGTTTGGTGAAGATCAGTATTACCAAATCCTATTGAAAGACGATGCGATGTTGAAAGCGATATTGAAATAGTTACTTCCGAATGCTATCGTGTACTTGCACATGAACCCCATTATTCCAAAGGGTTAAAATATCAGTAGCTACGGCAGCACCACTTCCGGCGGCTATAGCCAGTTGACTTCTCCAACCGGCTAAGGTCCCGGTAACATAGATCCCTTCGGTTACTTTGTGGTCGGTATTTTTGAGTTGGATTCGGTTTTTTTCAGCAATTACTTTTTGATGCGGTATCACATACGCTTCAAGACCTTCTATCGTAAACGGATTTGAAGCTCCAATACCTATAACTACGATTTTGGTAGCATAAGTGTTTTTGTTGGTGATTACAGAAAAGTTTCCGACTTCGCCTTCAATCTTCATTACTTTCTCGCCCGCAATTTGATCGATATGCGGATACAATTGTTGTAAATGCGTAATGCTTTCTGTTAGTAAATCCGAACCCAATTTTCCTGCCGGTATCCCGTAAGCATTATTGAATAAAGCATCTTGCAAAGAAGAAGCTTTTTGGTGCGCGATGATGCCTATTTTTTTATCGACTACAAAAGGTTTGTTTTGAGCGGAACCTAAAATCAAAGCACAAGACATGCCTGAAACACCGCCGCCAATAATTAAAACATCGTACATAGGAAGGTTAGTTTTTTAGTTTCTCTTCGATTTTCTTCGACATTCTGAAAATCAAAAGAATCAGCATGGCACACATAGCTGCTGCTATTCCTATTAGAGCAACCAAACTATCACCTTCAAACAAATTGCTGAAGTCCAACATGGTCACATTGAAAGCAATCAGAGCAAAAGCAACAACAATTAATATGGTAGTAAAAATTTTCATGGGTTGAATTTATAGCGCAAAAATACTAATTTTTAAAATCAGACAAATAGTCCTTTAACATTAGCCGCAAATAATTTAACAGCAATAGCTAACAAAACTACTCCAAATACTTTTCTAATGATACTCAAACCGTTTTTGCTTAACATCTTTTCAATTTTGGAAGACGATTTCAAAACGATGTAAACCAATATAATGTTCAATAGGATGGCGATAATAATATTAATCGATTGGAATTCGGCACGCAAAGACAGTAGCGTTGTCATGGTTCCGGCTCCGGCAATTAACGGGAAAGCAATTGGCACGATAGACGCAGAATTAGCTTCTTCATCTCGGTACAACCGAATACCTAAAATCATTTCCAAAGCCAAAAAGAAAAGTACAAATGAACCGGCTACGGCAAAAGAGTTGACATCGATGCCAATCAACTTCAAAATTTCTTCACCTACAAAAAGAAAGGCAATCATAATTCCGGCTGACACTATAGAAGCTTTTTCAGACTGAATATGACCGAAGCGGGTTCTCAAATCGATAATGACCGGGATACTCCCAACGATGTCAATAACGGCAAACAAAACCATAGTAGCCGTAGCAATTTCTCTGAAGTCTAAATTCATGACGCTATTTTTTTTTGCAAAATTAGGTTTTTAATCGTTTATAACGATTTTTGATTTTACCTTTGCATTAAAAATCACGCTTTGGCTTTTAGCCGTAGCTAAAAAAATTAATCTATTTTAAAATATCTGAAGCCCACTGGGCTTCCTCCTCTTACTATCAAATGTTTCAATTAGGCAAAACCATCGTATCGGAGGATATACTCGAAAAAGATTTTGTTTGCAACCTATCGGCCTGTCACGGCGCTTGTTGTGTAGACGGCGATGCCGGTGCGCCATTGAGTGAAGCCGAAACCAAAATATTGGAAGACATTTATCCGAAAGTGAAACCTTTCTTGCGCAAAGAAGGCATTGAAGCCATAGAAAAATTGGGCACTTGGGTAGTCGGCACCGATCAGGATTTAGAAACACCACTTATTGACAACAAAGATTGCGCTTATGTAATTTTTGACGGAAAAACAGCGCTTTGCGGTATTGAGCAAGCCTACAATCAAGGGATAATCGACTGGAAAAAACCGGTTTCTTGTCATTTGTATCCGATTCGTGTGAAAGATTTTAGTGAATTTGCCGCTGTAAATTACGACCGTTGGGACATTTGCAACGATGCATGTACTTTAGGAAAAGAATTGCAAGTTCCTGTGTATAAATTTGTAAAAGAAGCTTTGATTCGAAAATTCGGTCAAGATTGGTATACCGAATTGGAAAAAGTAGCTGAAGAGTTGAAGAACGAGAAATAAAAAAAGCCTGAATCGATGATTCAGGCTTTTTTGTGGAGAAGATGGGGCTCGAACCCACGACCTTCCCGATTACCATCGGGACACTCTAGTAACTATTTTCGATTAATTTCTCAATATAAGTCCTGCTTTTCATTTTCTTAATCTGCATTTCACGTTGATAAGCCTCACTTCTTGAGAAAAATGATTCTGAATACTTCAATTTCCAATCCTTAGCTGATTTGGTATACTTACTGCGACTGTTCAAATGGTCACGTAGGCGCTCATCAATATTTTGACAAGAACCAACATAGTATTTATTAAGCAATTCGGAATAAATTATATAAACGTAAAACATATTCAAAAAGAAAAAGTCCTGATTTCTCAGGACTTTGTGGAGAAGATGGGGCTCGAACCCACGACCTCTTGACTGCCAGTCAAGCACTCTAGCCAACTGAGCTACATCCCCAATATTTGAATTTCAAAACCGCCCTTCCCGATGGCTATCTGGACACTCTAGCTAACTGAGCTACATCCCGGTTTTTGAGACGACAAATATATAATTTTATCCAAACAAAAAACAACTCAAGGAGCATCTTTTTTTGAGATTTGTTGTAAATTTACCCTAAATATTCATTTTTTATGTCTGCCGAAAATACCTCCGGGTTTATCCAAACCCAAATTGACCACAAAATTGCCTTTCTTACTTTCAGTCATCCTGCCAGTAATTCTTTTCCGAGTGATTTATTACAAAAACTCACCGATGAACTCAATGCACTCAGTAACAATGCCGAGGTCAACGTAATCGTATTGCAAAGCGATGGAAAAAACTTCTGTGCCGGTGCTTCTTTTGACGAACTGCTTTCTGTAGCTAACTTAGAAGACGGAAAGAAATTCTTCTCCGGTTTTGCCAACGTTATCAATGCGATGCGTAACTGTTCTAAAATCATACTCGGAAAAATACATGGAAAAGCCGTTGGTGGCGGTGTTGGTTTAGCTGCTGCTTGTGATTTTGCCTATGCTTACCAAGACGCTTCAATCAAGTTATCCGAAATCGCCATTGGTATCGGACCGTTTGTGATTGAACCGGCCTTATCACGAAAAATCGGCAAAACGGCCATGTCAGTCTTGACTCTTCAACCCAACCATTGGCACACCGCAGATTGGGCTGTGGAAAAAGGACTTTATGCAGATGTTTTCGACAGTTACAGCGAATTAAACGATGCAACTTTAGCAATGGCCAAAAGACTAGCAGGTTACAACCCGGATGCCTTGACCGCTATGAAAAAAGTGTTTTGGGAAGGCACTGAGCATTGGGACAATCTGTTATACGAACGTGCAGCCATCTCAGGCCTATTGGCGCTCTCCGATTTTACCAAAAATGCGCTTAACGAATTTAAAAAGTAAATCATGCTACTCCTTATTTCTCTTTTACAGCAAGCAACTATTGATGAAAAAATCAAAAATGCTCCGGATAGCGGGTATTTGGTTGGCGTTTGGATAGGTTACATTTTACCCTTTGCAATTTTAGCCGGTCTGGCTTGGTTGATGTACCGCAAAGCTAAAAAAAGACAGGACGAGCTGTAGTAATATTTACTAAATTTGCAGCATTAAAACTTTTTTCATGAGTAACATCCGAATTACCAAACAATTCTCTTTCGAAACCGGGCACGCGCTTTACGGCTACGACGGTAAATGCAAGAATGTGCACGGACACAGCTATAAGTTATCGGTAACGGTAATTGGTCAACCTATAACCGACACTTCGAATGTGAAGTTTGGAATGGTCATCGACTTTTCGGATTTGAAAAAAATTGTGAAAGAAGAAATTGTGGATGTATTCGATCATGCGACAGTTTTCAATCAAAACACACCTCATATAGAATTAGCCAACGAACTCAAAGACCGCGGTCATCATGTGATTTTGGTAGATTACCAACCTACCAGCGAAAATATGGTTACTGATTTTGCGCAAAAAATAAAAAATCGTTTACCGCAAAACATTGCACTACATTCTTTAAAACTCCAAGAAACCGACACTTCCTTTGCCGAATGGTATGCCTCGGATAATTCATAAGTAAGCTACATGCAAATTACACCCAACAAAAAAATCTATTTTGCCTCCGACCAACATTTTGGCGCTCCGACTGCGGAAGCGAGTTTTCCTCGTGAGCAAAAATTTGTGGCTTGGTTGGACGAAGTAAAGCAAGACGCCGAAGCGATTTTCTTGCTAGGCGATTTGTTTGATTTTTGGTTTGAATACAAAACCGTGGTTCCGAAAGGATTTGTCCGTGTTCTGGGTAAATTAGCAGAAATTCGCGACAGTGGTATTCCGATTTACTTTTTTGTAGGCAATCACGATTTGTGGATGCATGATTATTTCGAGAAAGAACTGAACATTCCGATCTATCGCGACAATCAAGAGTATGAATTTAACGGTAAAACGTTTTTAATCGGTCACGGCGATGGTAAAGGTCCGGGCGATAAAGGCTACAAACGCATGAAGAAAGTCTTCACCAATCCATTCTCCAAATGGCTCTACCGTTGGTTGCATCCGGATATCGGTATGAGATTGGCCCAATATTTATCGGTTAAAAACAAACTGATTTCGGGGGAAGCCGATGTGAAATTTTTAGGCGAAGAAAACGAATGGTTGATACAATACTGCAAACGAAAACTGCAAACCAAGCATTACCACTATTTGATTTTTGGTCACCGTCATTTGCCGATGGTAATTACGGTAGGCGAAAATGCCGAATACATCAACTTAGGCGATTGGATTGGCTATTTTACGTATGGCGTTTTTGATGGTGAAACTTTTGAGTTGAAGAAATACTAAACTACCTTATATCCTTCAACCGCAACTGCACCGAAACCTTGCCGTTGAATTCGTTTTCGTCTATGCAATACACGGCGTCAAAAGGTTGCTGGTTTTTGACCAAATCCAATTTCTTTCCTAAACCAAAACCAATAGCGCCAAATCCCTGGGAATTATTTTGCTTGACGTATAGTTTCAAATGGTCTTCGTCGGCACCGATTCCTTTAGCGTAACCCGAATCTTTTAACCCTTTGGTCATAAAAACCGGCGTCATGTTTTGCGGACCGAAAGGTTCAAATTGGTTTAAAATCCGGACTAACTTTTCGTTGATATCCGTCAAATTAATTTCGGCATCCACTGCAATTTCAGGAGTCAGCAAATCAGGATGTATTGTTGCTTCCACCGTTCTTTCAAAGGCTTCTTTGAAAGCAGCATAATTTTCTTCCTTTAAAGTCATTCCTGCCGCATACATATGGCCGCCAAATTGTTCCAAGTGTTCGGCACAAGATTCTAAAGCATTGTAAATATCAAAATCCTTCACCGAACGCGCTGAGGCCGCGAGTTTGTCGCCACTTTTAGTGAACACTATCGTAGGACGATAATACGTTTCTGTCAATCGCGAAGCTACAATGCCGATAACGCCTTTGTGCCAGTTTTCTTGGTAAACGACCGTCGTAAATTTTTTAGTTTCCTCATTTTCTGTGATTTGCGATAAGGCTTCAGCGGTAATTTGTTTGTCCAAATCTTTGCGATCGCTGTTGTGTTGCTCTATTTCGGAAGCAAAAAATTCAGCTTGTTCTAAATCGTATTCCGTAAGCAAAGCAACGGCTTCGTTACCGTGTTTTATTCTGCCTGCGGCGTTAATTCGTGGCGCAATGATAAAAACGACATCGGTTATGGTGAGCGTTTTCTTTTTGACATTTTGGACCAAAGCCTTAATTCCGGGACGCGGATTACTATTAATGACTTCCAAACCAAACTTGGCCAAAACCCTGTTTTCTCCTGTCATCGGAACAATATCCGCGGCTATCGCAGTCGCCACCAAATCTAAATAAGGCACTAAATCTTCAACAGTTTGATTCCTGTTTTGCGCAAGCGCCTGAATCAATTTAAACCCAACGCCGCAGCCACACAATTCATCATACGGATACGTGCAATCGGCTCTTTTAGGATCTAAAACAGCTACAGCTTCCGGTAGTGTATCTCCAGGGCGATGGTGATCACAAATGATAAAATCGATGTTTTTAGCTTTGGCGTAGGCCACATGATCGATAGATTTGATGCCGCAATCCAAAGCAATTATCAAGGTAAAACCATTATCGTCTGCAAAATCAATCCCTTGGTACGAAACGCCGTAACCTTCGTTATAGCGATCCGGAATATAAGTCGCCACATTGTGATAAAAACTTTTCAAATAACTCGACACCAGGGAAACCGCTGTTGTGCCATCCACATCGTAATCACCAAAGACTAAAATATTTTCGGCATTGGCAATAGCTGTTTCAATGCGAACCACAGCTTTGTCCATGTCTTTCATCAAATACGGATCGTGTAAATCAGACAAACTCGGACGAAAAAATTGGCGTGCGGCTTCAAAGGTTTCAATACCTCGCTGTACCAAAAGCATCGCAATCAACTCATCTACTTTGAGTTCGGCTGCTAAAGCTTTGACTTTTTCGGATGATGGTTTGGGTTGGAGTGTCCAGCGCATGTTAGATTACGAATTGAGAATTAGGAATTACGAAGCGTAAACCACAAAAATAGCAAAAGCTACATCAGATTGATTGCAGTTTTAGTGTATTTATTCGTTACTTTTGAAATTCAAATTGAATCAAAATGCATATTCAAGGTCAAATAGTCGATATCGAAAACCGCCGCATTTACTCCGGCGAAGTTAGGGTTGAAAACGGTAAAATTGTTTCGGTAATTGAAAAACAACACGATAACAAAAACTATATCCTTCCGGGTTTTATCGACGCACACATTCATATCGAAAGCTCGATGTTGGTGCCTTCCGAGTTTGCCAAAATAGCGGTTTTACACGGTACCGTCGGAACCATTTCCGATCCGCATGAAATTGCCAATGTATTGGGAAAAGACGGTGTGTATTATATGATTGAAAACGGCAAAAAAGTCCCGTTGAAGTTTCATTTTGGAGCGCCATCCTGTGTTCCGGCCACCTTTTTTGAAACTGCCGGAGCGGTAATCGATTCGGAGCAAATTAAGGAACTGATGGCGCATCCCGACATTTATTATTTGGCCGAAATGATGAACTATCCCGGTGTGTTGTTTGACGATGAAGAAGTGTTGAAAAAGATAGCTTGGGCGAAACACTTTAACAAACCCATCGACGGTCATGCGCCTGGTTTACGTGGCGAAGCCGTCCAAAAATATATTTCCGCCGGAATTACAACCGATCACGAGTGCTTTACCTATGACGAAGCCGCTGAAAAATTAGCCTTAGGGATGAAAGTCATTATTCGAGAAGGCAGTGCCGCTAAAAATTTTGAAGCGTTAATCGGCTTACTGCCGGATCATTTTGAAAACCTAATGTTTTGTTCCGATGACAAACATCCGGACGATTTGATTGTGGGCCACATCAACCAATTGTGTGCTCGGGCAGTGGCCAAAGGACATGACGTTTTTAAAGTTTTGCAAATGGCTTGTATCAATCCGGTGAAGCATTACAACATGACCGTAGGTTTATTGCAACCTAACGATGCCGCCGATTTTATCGTAGTGGAAGATTTGACGGATTTTAAAGTGTTACAAACCTACATTAACGGAGAATTAGTGGCTGAAAACGGGCAATCTTTTGTGAAGCATGTTGCCTTTGAGAAACCCAATAATTTCAATACTTCCCCTAAAGTTTTAGCCGATTTTCAAGTGGCGAGTTCGGCCAAAACCATTCGCGTTATCGAGGCTTTGGAAGGACAATTGATTACCAATGAAGTTCATTGTTCGCCTAAAATTCAGGATGGTCATTTAGTTTCCGATACCGAAAATGATGTCTTGAAAATGGCCGTAGTCAATCGGTATGAAAATGCGCCGGTGGCTGTGGCTTTTATCAAAAATTTCGGTTTGAAAAAAGGAGCGATTGCCAGTTCAGTGGCACACGATTGTCACAATATAGTCGTGGTTGGTACTTCAGATGAAGAAATTTTGAATGCGGTGAATTTACTCATTGCCAACACCGGCGGTATTTGTGCCGTAAACGGTGCCGAACAAAAATCGTTGGCCTTACCCGTAGCCGGGATTATGAGCGACCAAAACGGTTGGGAAGCCGGACGTTTGTACCAAGAAATTGATGCTATGGCCAAAGACTTAGGCAGTACTTTGAAAGCGCCTTTTATGACGTTGTCTTTTATGGCACTACTGGTAATTCCTGATTTAAAATTGTCGGATAAAGGTTTGTTCAGCGGAAAACAATTTGCGTTTACGGATTTGGTGGTAGCGTAAGGAAATAATGCGTTAGGGATTGCAGCAAGCTACCGTGTAGCGCGGAAAGCCCGGCCGCAGGCAACGCCCCAATATTACTCCTGGTTTTTCTTGCTTTCCTTGGTTTCGATTTTCCCGCCAACTACCGCGACGATTTCACCTTTTGGTGGTTTGGCTTCAAAATGTTGCAACACCTCAGCGGCTGTACCTCGGATGGTTTCCTCATGGAGTTTTGACAATTCACGTGAAACCGACACCGGTCGGTCGGCGCCAAAATACTGCACAAATTCGCCCAAAGTTTTCACTAATTTGTGAGGCGAAACATAAAAAATCATGGTTCTGGTTTCTTCGGCCAACGCTAAAAAACGGGTTTGTCTTCCTTTTTTTTCGGGCAAAAAACCTTCAAATACAAAACGGTCGTTAGGCAGACCACTATTCACCAAAGCCGGAACAAAAGCCGTAGCTCCCGGCAGACATTCCACCTCGATATTATTTTCTACACAAGCTCGGGTGAGTAAAAATCCGGGGTCGGAAATGGCCGGCGTTCCCGCGTCGCTGATTAAGGCGATGTTTTCTCCGGCTTGCAAACGCTTGATAATATTTTCCACCGTTTTGTGCTCGTTGTGCATGTGGTGGCTGTGCATGTGTGTGGCAATATCGAAATGCTTCAACAGTTTGCCGCTGGTGCGCGTGTCTTCGGCCAAAATTAAATCCACTTCCTTTAAAACGCTGATGGAGCGGAAAGTCATGTCTTCCAAATTACCGATTGGTGTGGGAACAAGGTAAAGTTTGCCCATTTATTTGAATTTATTCTCAAGCACAGTCATAAAACGCTCTATATAATCCTCTTTGCCAACCCAGTAATTGTAGTCGGGTATCACCATCTCGTTCAAGAAAGTTTTGGCTTCTTCCAGGGTATCAAAGGTGTTCAATTGCGAGATTACGCGGTTGAAATCTTCGTTGCTTTCGCCAAACAAATGGTTTACAAAAGCGATGCGGTCGTTCAATCCAATTTCAATGGTTTTGGCAAAAGCGCTGTTTAAAGACGCTGCCGGTTTAGGTTGCGCTATTTCCGGTTCCGAAGCCTTTTCTTCTTTAGTTTCCGTTGGAAAAAGGGAGACTTCATTCGGCTTTACGAAAATCGGATCTACGTAATTTTCGCCTAATAAATCTTCTAAAGCTATGTGTTTGGTATCTGGTTTTAGTTCGGATGCCGTCTCTGCTGCAGGTGCTTCTTCTTCAGCTTCTTCTTGGGCCAATTCAAATATCGGCGTAAAAAGCGGTGCTTCGGTAGCGGCTGGTTCTGCTGCAACTTCCGGTGCCATTTCTGCAACTTCTTCCTCAGCTTCTTCCTCAACAACCGTTTCAACTTCAGTTTCGGCTTCAGTTACAACCGGTTCTTCTTGAGCGTCTTCGGCTGCAAGAGTTTCCACCTCAACAGCAGGTGCTTCGGTTTCAACCACTAGTTCCGCTTTCACTTCAGCCACGATAGCCTGAGGTGTTTCAGCATCAAAAGCAGTTTCTAATTTTTCTTCCAATTCGGCGGCATCAACCTCCGATTTTAGGACTTCGTAATTGTCCTGGTAAAATTTTAAAACCGATAACGTTTCGTATAATTTTTGGGTTTCTTTATACAATTGATCCACATCCGATTTGTTTTTGAGTTTCAAAATTCGGTGGGCAATGCTGATTAATTCGGCTTCTACTCTTTTTTTCATGATGGTTTGTAATTATAGGAAATACGCTGGTCTGTTTTTTAAATTCACTTCCGAAACATTTATTTACCTTCGGGAAGCGGGAACCATAATTAAAATTTTTCTACATTTGAATCGACGTAAAAATAGCAATTATTCAAGTCGATTGGTTTTCGTTACAAAGTAATAAAAACTATTCATTTTTAGCGCAAGAAAAATACAAAATGTTTCTCGAAAATACAGTAAATCATAAAGAACAATTTGGGTGGATTGAAGTCATTTGCGGCTCCATGTTTTCGGGCAAAACCGAAGAATTGATACGCCGCTTGAAACGCGCTCAGTTTGCCAAACAAAAAGTGGAAATTTTCAAACCTTCCATTGATGTTCGCTATGACGAAGAAATGGTGGTTTCGCACAACAAAAACGAAATTCGCTCTACTCCGGTACCAGCGGCGGCCAACATCCGTATTTTGGCGCAAGGTTGCGACGTAGTCGGGATTGATGAAGCCCAATTTTTCGACGATGAGATTATTGCCGTTTGTAACGATTTGGCCAATTCGGGTGTTCGCGTTATCGTGGCAGGATTGGATATGGATTTTAAAGGCAATCCGTTCGGACCGATGCCAGCGCTAATGGCTACGGCGGAATATGTCACTAAAGTACATGCGGTTTGTACCCGAACCGGAAATTTAGCCCATTACAGTTTCCGAAAAACCGACAGTGATAAGTTGGTTTTGTTAGGCGAAACTGAAGAATACGAACCTTTGAGTCGCGCCGCCTATTTTAAAGCCATGCGCGAAAACATGGAAGTTAAAGACCCTGAACATTTGTCTTCAGAAGACCCGAGCGTAGCGAACTGACGCAGTTATAAATCCCCAACACTTTGACACTAACCTTACGAAATATTATTCCCATCCTCAAAGCCCATTGGGTTGGTGAAAATGATGTAGCGGTAATCGACTCTATATCCATCGACAGCCGCTCTTTGCAAAACGGTGAAAACACGATGTTTTTTGCCATTTCCGGACCTAACAATGACGGACACACTTACATTAACGAACTGATTGACAAAGGTGTTTGCCATTTTGTAGTGACGCACATTCCTGAGACAGTTGCCGGCAAAGCCAACTTTTTAGTGGTGGAAAACACTTTGGATGCATTGCAGAAATTTGCCGCTTACTACCGAAGTTTATTCGATTTCCCAATCATCGGGATTACCGGAAGCAACGGAAAAACCATCATCAAAGAATGGTTGAACTTTTTACTGAGTCCGGATTACAACATCATCCGCAGTCCGAAAAGTTACAATTCGCAAGTCGGCGTTCCATTATCCATTCTAGGCATTAAAGAAAAGCACAACCTCGGGATATTCGAGGCCGGTATTTCGACGATGTACGAGATGGAAAAACTGCAGAAAATCATTCGCCCAACCATTGGTGTTTTGTCTAATATCGGTTCGGCGCACGATGAAGGTTTTTCGAGCGTGGCTGATAAAATCAAAGAAAAATTAAAGCTGTTTACTTCGGTCAATGTGCTGATTTTAAACAAAAATAAAACCATACAGGCCTTTATCAACCCCAAAATCAAAACCTTTAGCTGGTGTTCCGATAACAAAAGTGCCGATGTTTATATTACCAAGAAAAATTTAGGTGATTTAACCGAATTGCAAGTCACTTACAAAGAAGATACATTCCCGATCCTGATTCCGTTTCAGGACCAAGCATCGATTGAAAACGCTATTCATTGTATGATGGTGATGTTGTATTTCGGCTACAATCCAAAAGTGATTCAAACCCGAATGGCACAATTGTATCCGGTGGAAATGCGCTTGAAAGTGAAAAACGGAATGTACAATTGTACACTTATCGACGACAGTTACAGCTCCGATTTCCAATCGTTGAAAATTGCCCTCGACTTTTTAGAGCACCAAAAGCAACACAAAAAGAAAACCATCATACTTTCGGATATATTTCAAAGCGGATTGAACAATGATGAGTTGTACTCACAAGTCTCGCAATTGATTATCTCCAATAAAATCAACCGCGTTATTGGTATAGGCGAAACCATTTCGCAGTACAAAAACAAGTTCATTAACGGCACTACTTTTAAAAATGTAGCCGAATTTATGAATGCTTTCGACCGCTTGAATTTTGAAAACGAAACCATACTAATTAAAGGCGCGCGCGATTTTCACTTTGAACAAATTGTTTCGATGTTGGAAGAGAAAACGCATGAAACGGTATTGGAAATCAACCTCAACGCGATTAGTCACAACCTGAATTTCTTCAAATCGAAATTGGCACCCAAAACCAAACTGATGGTCATGGTAAAAGCCTTTGGCTACGGCAACGGCGGATTTGAAATTGCCAAATTGCTCGAACACCACAAAGTAGATTATTTGGGCGTGGCTTTTGCCGATGAAGGAATAAGCTTAAAAAGTGCCGGTATCAACGTGCCGATTATGGTGATGAATCCGGAAACCACCAGTTTTTCGGCGATTATCCAACACCAATTGGAGCCTGAAATTTATTCGATTAAAGGATTGAAAGCCTTTTTAAAAATAGCCGAGCAGAAGAAACTCAAATACTTCCCGATTCACCTCAAAATCGACACCGGAATGCACCGTTTGGGCTTTGAAGAAGAGCAGCTATCCGAGTTAATTGCGATTCTAAAAAGTAACGAGACGGTTCAAATCAAAAGTATTTTATCGCATTTGGCCACCAGTGACGATTTGAAACAAGATGCGTTTGCCCAATCACAAATTGCATTATTCGAACAATTATCAACTCAACTGATAACCGAGTTAAAAATCAAACCGATTCGCCATATTTTAAACACTTCCGGCATTTCGAATTATCCCGGTGCGCAGTATGATATGGTGCGTTTGGGAATAGGATTGTATGGCATTTCCAACGATGAAGAAGAACAAAAATTCTTGGAAAATGTGGGCACTTTAAAATCGGTTATCTCGCAAATCAGAACCATAGAAGCCGGCGAAAGCGTAGGTTACGGACGAAGATTTATGGCCGAAAAAACAACTAAAATCGCTACTATTCCCATTGGTTATGCCGACGGAATTCGCAGAAGTTGGGGCAATGAAGTTGGCTATGTGGTTATCAATGGCAAAGAAGCCAAAATTGTAGGAAGTGTTTGCATGGACATGCTGATGGTGAACGTAACTGAAATAGATTGCAAGGAAGGTCAATCGGTGATTATTTTCGGAGAAAATCCTTCGGTAAACCTGATGGCTAAGGCTTTGAACACCATACCTTATGAAATCCTGACCGGAATTTCACAACGCGTTAAAAGGGTGTTCTTCCGAGAATAATTCAAAACCCTATTCGGTTTTTCAAAAATTTAACTATTTTAGTACTATTAATCAACTAAAAAAACACAAATTATGGGAATGGTTTCAGAATTTAAAGATTTTATTGCAAAGGGAAATGCAATGGATTTAGCCGTTGGAGTAATCATTGGAGCTGCGTTTGGCGCCATCGTTAACTCTTTAGTCGCCGATGTAATTACACCGGCCTTGTTAAATCCGGCTTTGAAAGCTGCACAAGTAGAAAATTTAGCCGACTTAAAAACCGACAACGGAATTCTGTATGGTAAATTTTTAGCAGCAGTTATCAGCTTTTTAGTTATTGCCTTTGTCATCTTCATCATGGTTAAAGCGATCAACTCCATGAAGAAAAAAGAAGAACCGGCTCCGGCAGCACCGGCTGGTCCGACACAAGAAGAATTGCTGACTCAAATCAGAGATTTGCTTAAAAAGTAGTACCGTTACACTATATATTCTAACTAATCCGCCTCGTCATTGGGGCGGTTTTTCTTTATAGCGAAAAGCCAATTTAGAAATCAGAAAATTTTACCGTAAAAACAAAAACAGCAGTTGTTTTCTGATTACTTTTGTATTTCAATTTTTAAAAAATCTTAATTCTATTCATATGAAAATTGCTGTAGTAGGTGCCACCGGTATGGTTGGTGAAGTGATGCTTCAAGTTTTAGCAGAAAGAAATTTTCCGGTAACCGAATTAATTCCTGTAGCCTCTGAAAAATCGGTAGGTAAGGAAATCGATTTCAAAGGCAAGAAGTACAAAGTGGTTGGCTTACAAACAGCAGTCGACATGAAAGCCGATATCGCTTTGTTTTCGGCTGGTGGACAAACCTCTTTGGATTGGGCTCCTAAATTTGCAGCAGCCGGCACTACAGTAATCGACAATTCTTCGGCATGGAGAATGGATCCGACTAAAAAATTGATCGTACCCGAAATCAACGCCCACGAATTAACGACTGCCGATAAAATCATAGCCAATCCTAATTGTTCTACTATTCAAATGGTTATGGTTTTAGCGCCTTTGCATAAAAAATACAATATCAAACGCGTGGTGGTTTCCACTTACCAATCTATCACCGGAACCGGTGTGAAAGCGGTGCAACAATTGGAAAACGAATACGCCGGTGTTCAAGGAGAAATGGCTTATAAATACCAAATCCACCGCAACGCTATCCCGCAATGTGATGTTTTTGAAGACAACGATTACACCAAAGAAGAAATGAAATTGGTACGCGAAACCAAGAAAATCATGAGTGATAACAGCATCGCGGTGACGGCAACTGCAGTACGTATTCCGGTCGTTGGCGGACACAGTGAAACGGTAAATATTGAATTCACCAACGATTTTGACATCGCCGAATTGCGTAAAATATTACACCATACCAATGGCGTGACTGTTCAAGACAATGCGGACACTTATACTTATCCGATGCCTTTATATGCAGAAGGAAAGGACGATGTTTTTGTGGGTAGAATTCGCCGTGATGAAAGTCAGCCCAACACCGTAAACATGTGGATTGTAGCCGACAACTTAAGAAAAGGCGCCGCAACCAACACCATTCAGATTGCCGAATATTTGGTAGCGAATAAATTAGTTTAACAAAGTTGAGCTACTAATACTAGCCACGAATTTCACCAATTACCACGAGTTAATTTGTGCTAATTTGAGTAATTTGTGGCTTTTTCATTAAAAAAATGTCCGGGTTTTTACAAATCCTAAAGTTTGTTAAAATTGGGCTGATTTTATCTGTTTTTGCGCTACTTTTGTGAACATGAAAGGAAAACTACGCTTAGTTAATGCAGTTATGGGACTGATGATATTGCTGGCAATATTGTTTCAGTCGGCACACTCATTCAACCATTTAGTGAAACAGTTTTCCAAGTCACACTGTCATCATGTGTATCACGATCATCAAACGGAATTACATCATGGTCATGACGGATTAGAAAAGTGTTTTACTTGTGAGTTTGCTTTCAGTCATTCGGTTAAAGCAGGGTCTCATTCTATTTCATTCGTCAATAAATTTTTCCTCAAAAGATCTCTTTTTAGCTACTCTTCCGAGCATATTTCGATTTTCAACGGAAGTTCATTCCTGCTTCGCGGTCCGCCGATTGTTTAATTTTTTTGACCTAAACTTAGTGTTAACAAATTAGCAAACAGCAAAATGCAAAAAATCATTGTATTTTTTGGCTTGTTGTATTTTGGTGGTGTTTACTGTCAAAATACCATAAGCGGAAAAATAGTTGATGAGAACAATATGGGATTGGAAAAAAGCCATATTCATATTTCTTCAAAATCAACTAACAGTAAAAAAGACGGCTCTTTCGTTATTCGCAATATTCCAAATGGTTCGGCAAAGGTTTTAATTACCTATGTCGGTTACAAACCTATTGACACTACTATTGTTGTCAACAGTGATTTGGAGATCAATTTTGTTATGAGACAAAAGAACGAACAATTGGAAGAAATTGTAGTAAAACACAAAAACAATTATTTCAATCATTCGGTTTCCGAACAAAAAATCAAAGAAAAAACCATTGAAAAATTCAGCAGTCAATCGTTGGGAAACCTGTTAAAAGAAGTCTCCGGAGTTTCGGTGTTAAAAAGCGGCAACACTGTAGTAAAACCGGTAATTAATGGTTTACACAGCAGCCGCGTTGGGATTTATACAAACAATGTAAAACTAGAAGACCAACAATGGGGAATGGAACATGCTCCCAATTTTGACGTGAATGCGGCCGGTAAAATTACCGTTTTAAAAGGTGCTTCCGGGTTACAATACGGCGGAGACGCCATTGGAGGGATTGTAATCATCGAGCCTTTCAGCACCAAAAAAGACACGCTTTTCGGGAAAACAATTATGACTATGGAATCTAATGGTCGTGGCGGCACTATTTCGTCTAGTTTGCACAAAGGAAACTTTTGTGACTGGAGCTGGAATGCACAAGGCAGTTTCAAATATTATGGCGACAGAGAATCCCCCGATTATGTACTGTCGAACACGGGAAATCGTGAAGCTAATTTTTCGGGTGATTTGAAATATATCGGTAAGAAATTTGACTTTGCAGCTTATTACAGCTTGTACAATGCCACCCTTGGGATTTTGAGTGCTTCCCACATTGGAAACATGAATGACTTGTACTACTCAATTAATGATGAAATCCCTTCGGTGATTGAAGATTTTACGTATTCCATCCAAAATCCGAAACAAAAAGTACAACACCATTTGGCCAAGCTGAATTACAATTATTACCTCAAAGAGGGACAAACGTTAGGCTTGCAGTATGCTTTTCAATTCAACAACAGAAAAGAGTTTGATTTGCGCACCGGTGTTGCTGATTCCAAACCGGCTTTGGATTTAAACTTGGTAACACATACTTTAAATGCCGATTATAAATTGAGTAAAGACGATTGGGATTTTAAATCTGGTGTGATGGGATTATACCAAAACAATGCGGCGAATCCTAATACCGGTGTTCGCCCGTTAATTCCGAGTTATAATAAGTTTGACGCCGGCATTTATGCCATTGCTGATCATCATATTTCAGATAATTTCTCCGTAGAAGCGGGAATTCGATATGATTTTTCGACCATTGAAGCTACTAAATATTATTTGAAATCGCGTTGGGAAGAACGCGATTACAGCCCGGAATTCGATTCCTTTATTGCCGGCGATTTTGGTACGCAATGGTTTACCAAGCCTACCTTTACCTTCCACAATTTTTCAGCCAGTATCGGAATGCAATATTCCTTTGGTAAAGATTACGAGTGGTATTTCAACCTTAGCCGTGCCGTCAGAAATCCGAATCCATCCGAGTTTTTTAGTGATGGTTTACACCATTCAAGTGGTATGATTGAATTAGGCGATTTGAGATTACAGCAAGAAAAGTCAAATAAAATCAGTACTTCCATTCAAAAAAAATGGTCTCGTTTTAAAATCAATCTCAATCCGTTCTTGAATTATATTGAAGCATATATGTTTTTGAGACCTGTTGGCTTTGAAACTACTATTCGCGGTGCTTTCCCGGTTTGGGAATACCAACAAACCAATGCCTTATTGACGGGTATGGATTTTAATTCCGAATGGCAGATTAACGAGCATTGGCAACATCGTTTGTTGCTGTCTTATGTCCATGGCAAAGACAAAACCAATGACGACGCCATAATCGATATGCCACCTTTAAACATTAACAACAGGATTCAGTTCAACCATAAGAATTGGAAGAATTTAACGATGGAATTACAAAGTGAAATGGTGTTCAGACAGACTCAGTTCCCAGACAACAACTTCACAACAAACATTATTGTAAACGGAGAATTAACACCGGTTAGTGTAGACATAAGCACACCACCGGCAGCGTACCATCTTTTGCATTTTACTTCTGATTTTGAGTTTAAAATAGCTGCTAACTCAATGGCTACACTAGGCTTTGCTGTATTCAACATTTTAGACACTAACTACAGAGATTATTTAAACAGACAGCGTTTCTATGCCGATGAATTAGGCCGAAACTTTCAAATTCAATTAAAAATTAACTATTAAAATTAACTCTTATGAAATATTTAAATCCAACCAAATCATTCATCTTATTAGTAAGTTCCCTATTAGTAATGTCATGCAGCAGCGACGACAATGGCCCGGTAAATGAGGAAGAGCTTATCACTACGGTAACTACTACCTTAACCGGAGGCGGACAAGTAATTACATTAACTTCAAGAGATTTAGACGGCGATGGACCAAACGCTCCTACCGTTACAGTCTCCGGAAATTTGGCTGTAAACACCACTTATGTTGGTGAAGTTTCTTTTTTAAACGAAACCGTAACGCCAGCCGATAATATTACGGTAGAAGTAGAAGCTGAAGGTGAAGAGCACCAAATTTTTTACCAACTTCCAACCGCTTTAGGAACTGTAGTCTACACTGATACGGATCTGAACGGAAAACCCGTAGGGCTTAATTTCACACTTACTACCGGAAACGCCGGAACGGGTAACTTAACGGTAATATTAAGACATTTACCTAATAAATCCGCGGCAGGCGTAGCAACTGGAGACATCACCAATGCGGGTGGCGCTACAGATGCTTCAGTAACTTATCCGCTAACTGTAAATTAAATCACAATTAGCATAAAAAACGTCCCGGTCATTCGGGACGTTTTTGTTTAAAATCGGTTATCGCCATCTAACATTCGCCCTAATCCGCCCAGCAAACTGCCTTCTTCTCTACCGTTTCCGCCGGCTTTAGGTGCCGAAGCTATAATTCGGTCCGCCAAACGGCTAAATGGTAATGATTGAACGTAAACCGTTCCGGGACCGCGTAAAGTGGCGTAAAACAGACCTTCGCCGCCAAATAACGAATTTTTAATGCCACCGATGAATTCTATATCGTAATCCACGTCTTTGGTAAAGCCAACTATACAGCCGGTGTCGACTTTCAGTATTTCGCCGGCAGCCAATTCTCTTTTGGCTAAAGTGCCGCCGCTGTGAACGAAAGCCATTCCATCGCCTTCAATTTTTTGCATAATGAAACCTTCGCCGCCGAATAATCCGCGACCTAGTTTTCTGGAAAATTCAATTCCAACGGAAACCCCTTTGGCAGCGCATAGGAAAGCGTCTTTTTGACAAATAAACTTCCCGTTGAATTGTGATAAATCTATAGGGACAATTTTTCCGGGATAAGGCGAGGCAAAACAAGCCTTGCTTTTGGTGTTGTTTTGATTGATATAAGCCGTCATAAAAAGACTTTCTCCGGTTAGTACGCGCTTTCCGGCGGACAATAATTTGTCTAACAAACCGGATTTTTGTTGAGAACCGTCGCCAAAAATTGTCTCCATAGTGATGCCGTTGTCCATCATCATAAAACTTCCGGCTTCGGCTATTACTATTTCTTGCGGATCGAGTTCAATTTCAACGTATTGCATTTCTTCCCCATAAATATGATAATCGATTTCGTGTGCTTTCATAGTCAATGTATTTTGTTTTCCCTATTAGTTTGTGGTCTTTAAAAAAAGTTACAAATTCGAAAAAAATCCATCATAAAAGGAGTTTAAGAGGAAATATGTTAATAATTTAACTTTTTCAATGTAATTGATTTAATTTTTTAATGTTATTTTTACCATATTACTAATTAAAATCATCCGCCTATGAATTCCATGTTTACCACCATTGTTAGAATCGTCTTAGGATTAGCGCTCTTGGTTTTTGGCGCCAACAAATTATTTACTTTCCTTCCTATGGAAGCTCCAACTGGTTCTGCCGGTGATTTTATGAGTTCGCTAAATGCCACAGGGTATATTTTCCCGGTATTAGGTGTTTTGGAAATGATTATCGGAATCATGTTGTTGTTAAAAAAATGGATTGCTTTTGCTTTGATTTTATTAGCGCCTATTTCCATCAATATTTTGTTATTTCATTTGTTTTTGGGAATTTCAGGATTACCGGTAGCAGTCGCTATTTTAGCCTTTAACGTGATTTTAATTTACAAGCATTGGCAACAATACAAACCGCTTTTTTATTAGCAGTTTTTCTCCAAAATAAAAAACCGTCTCTATTCAAGAGACGGTTTTTTTAATATTCTAATTTCCCAACATGCCTCATATTGCGGAGGATTTTGTCTTTCCTTCTTTCAATATACGAAGACGAATTGGTGGCTTTATATTTTAACGGATTGGGCAAAATGGCGGCAATTCCGGCGGCTTCTCTTTTGGTTAAATTCACCGCTGATTTTCGGTACCAATGTTTGGCAGCTTCTTCGGCGCCATAAACTCCCTTGCCCATTTCAATACTGTTTAGGTATACTTCCATAATGCGTTCTTTCCCCCAAATAAGTTCAATTAGCACTGTGAAATAGGCTTCCAATCCTTTTCTAAGATAACTTCGTCCTTGCCACAGAAATACATTTTTGGCCGTTTGTTGTGATATAGTACTTCCGCCCTTAATACGTTTGCCCTTTTGGTTGTTTTTAAACGCTTTTTGCATCGCTTGAAAATCGAAACCATAATGGTTTAAAAAATTTCCGTCTTCACTGGCAATCACCGCTTTTTGCAGGTTCGGAGAGATTTCTTCCAATGGCACCCAATCGTGACTCAAGACCGCGTCTTTTCCATCCCATTTATTTTCTAAAGCTCGAATAGCCATTAACGGCGTAAACGGAATCGGCACCCATTTAAACACAATAACCAGCAAAATGGATATGGCAAAAAACCAAAGCATGGCTTTTTTTAGCCAACGTAAAATCTTTTTTATCATTAATCTCTTTTGAATATTTTAAATGTTTTACTTCCGTATTCAGAAATCACTTTTATGAAATAAAATCCTGCGCTGTAATTCGACATATCTAAGGTCTGATTGTAAAATTGTCCGCTTAACTCCTGTAATTGCTGTCCGCTTACACTATATACTTTTACAGAATTAAACAAATAATCGCTTTTGATATTCAAAATCGTATTTGTAGGGTTGGGATAGACTTTTAATCCGTTTAATGGATTAAAATCCGGGCTTGACAAGCTGTTTTGATTAACTGATAAATCATCCAAAAAGGCATTATCGGTAGTGCTTTTACCTAAATGTTGTAATGATATTTTCAAGTCATCACCCAAGAAGCTCGTTAAATCATACTCATAGGTTTGGTACTCGTCTTGATTGGCTGAATTTGGATAAATAACCCCTGCAATATCATTTCCGTTGACAATGAGTCTGAAGGCCGAATGAGAACTCTGTTCACTATAGGTTTGTTTCAATTTAAAAGACAAGAATAGGGTTGAAAAATTATCGTTATTGATTTTAAAATTAACTTTCGAGATACTGTTTTGATTGTTGCTCCATACATTACCGTTTGCTGTAAAAGCTGAAGTATCATTAGACCCTGTAAATTTCAAAACCATATTATTGTTGAGATTCTCTAAAGCTACATTTGTATTTTCAGTTTTTTCAGTAATTAAATCGTTACCCAATCCTTGACTAAAGTCAAAAAACCTATTGGTGCTAACAAGACTTGTATAGCCTTCCTCCAAAGCAAACACATCACTAACTATCTCTAAACTTCCGGAATTATTATAGAAGAGTAAAAAACTGTAATCTCCTGTTTCAATTGGTGTGTAGAAATAAATCCCTTCATTATAATTGAATTCCGAGAGGAAAGATGTAATATTCAAATCGGCGACATGAGCATAAGTTTCCTGACCTCTGTAAGCTGCCATTTTGATATTGGAAAAATCATATTCATACCGCTTTCTTGCTTGTAAACTGAACTTATATGAAGTGCCCTGCTCAAGATGAAACATAGGTGTAAAAAGGAAAGTGTTAGTGGTTGCATGCAAATAAAAGCTATCATCGAAACCGTTTAAAGTATTATCCGGTGAGAACAAATCGCTGTTTAACGTAATTGGTGCATTTCTGGTAAAAATGGAATTATTCCCGGGTAATTTGAAACATGGAGGAAGCATATTTTGACCATATTGACCTAGGCTGTTAAATGTTTCAGTCCAAGGAACGGTATTTGGAATACAAGTGGTTATTAAAGCATACGGGCCAACTTGTGCAGAATTATTACCGTCACAAACAGCGTTTAAGTAAAATTCATAATTTGAAGTTGGATTCAAACCGGTTATCAATAGCTGATTGGCATTGGAATCCAAAACCGTACCGGTTCCCGGTGTAAAACCGCTTAAACCATATTCAATTCTTGTTGATTGTACTGTTCCTATATTCTCCCATTGCAGCAATGTTGAATTGTGATTGGTTTGAGAAAAAGTAACATCTATGGGTTCCGAACAATCCGGTATAGTAGTATAATAAATATCGTCAAAGAAAATTCTATTGGTAGTGTAACCACCGTCACTAACATAGCCTGAAGTTTTAAACGCTATGTGTTTGCTATCGCCCGTGTAAGTTGAAAAATCAACCGTAAACTCTTGTCCTGATTGATATGATCCGCTCAACGGGAAAACCTGAAACGGTTCAAATGTTGAAAGGTCTAACGGATTCTTGACTGTTCCTACAATTATGCTCAAGTTTTGAGTAGACGTAAGTACTTGAAGTTTTGTCCAAAATTTTATCCTTTTCGTATTGTCAAAATCAGACAGATAAGGCGATACGAAAACACCTTCGCCCGCACTATTGGATTCTACAAAGCCAACATTAGGAGGACTGTTAACGTTGTTCAATGAGTAAGAATATAGCGCCGCTGACATCGAATTTTGAGAACTCCAACATAAGTTTGCGGGTAAAAATATTGAGTTTGCAACCGGCTGGAATTGATCAAAATTTTCATAAAAAGGTACGCTGACAGTACAAGATATTTTGAAGGAATACAGATTACTCCAATTTATAACTCCGTTAGCGCAATTATTTCTGACTCTGAATTGGTACTTTTTATTTAAAATCAAATTATTCAACACATACGGACTGTTGCTCACTGTTATAACTGTTCCTGTCCCGGGAGTAAATCCCATTTCACCGTATTCAATTTGCCAAGTGGTACTTCCATCAATTGCAATATTAGAATTCCAAGATAAAGTTGCGCTGTTTTGTCCGGATTGGACAGCCATCAAATTGGTTGGTCTTTGACAAGGATTTTCAGTGTATTCAAAATCATCTATGTAAAGAAAATAATTTCCATTTGAAGAAATTTGTTTGATACCGACAAACTTGTCTGTTCCGTAAAAAGAGGACAAATCAATCGTGTATTGTCTCCATTGGTTTGATGTAAATGGTCCGGATATCACTTCATGTTGGGTAAAAGTATTGTAATCGTCGGGATTAGAAAGCGTTCCAACAACAATTTTTTGTAGGGTAGAATAACCATTGCTGGGACAATAAACCCAAAAACTTACCTGCTTACTATTGTCTAAATCAATTAATCTTGGACTAACTAAAATGGTCTTGTCTTGTTCATTAGTATCCGGAGAATCTGCTCCTCCTTTCATAACTATAAATTTGGCCCCCGTATGAGCCGTTTGTGAGCCAAACTGACCATTGTTATATCTGTTTATAAAATAATTCGGACTATACGAATAATTTCGAAGCAATGGTGATGTTCTTTGCCAACAAGTAGCATATGGATCGAATGTTTCGGTCTCAAAACCGGAAGTGTAACCTACATAAACCCCTTCGCATCGGGTTTTAAAAGAGCGCTTAATCGACCAAAGGCTGGTACCGCTTGAGCAAACACCACGAACGTAAAAGTCATACCCTGTATCTGAACTCAAACCGGTAAGTGTAAATGGTGTTGTATTGGCCGAAGTAATGGTTCCTGTTCCCGCGAGAAAGCCTGTAGGCCCGTATTCTATTTCCCAAGATGGTACTGAAACATCACTATCCCAGGAAATGGTGGCTTTTTCATAATCAAAATTGATGATTTGTATGTTGGTTGGTTCTTTACACTGCGGGATTTCTTCAAAATAAATATCATCCAACAAAATACTTTGCTCGCCGAAATTGACAGACGCATTTCCGATTTTAAATCCGATATAATGATTATTGGCAGATACTGCATTAAAATCTACTATATACTGTTGCCAAAACGATCCTAAATCAAACAAACCTATGGGGTTGATTTCTTCGTTAGTAAATGTTTTTATCGGAATAAAAGTGGTAGCATCTGTAGGATTTGATAATACCCCGACTGTAAATGAAAACTTTAAAAAATTAGCTCTTTTGTTATCATGTAATTTAAAGCGAACTCTTTTATTAACCAAATCGGTCACATAAGGCGATACTAAAATGGTGGTTGAAGTATTGGTACCCTTGAAACTAACATGGTTTGGTGATGACACAGAAGTAGCATTATTATAAACCATAATTTCATCACTACCGGTCATAATCCTTTTCCAACACGGGTCAAGGTATGAAAACTGATCAAATCCTGTATAATATCCGACACTTACTTCTTGACATGCTGTGGTAAAAGTGCTTACAGGTGACCAATTGGAATACAATCCGACATCGCAATTGGCTCTTAAAGTAACTTCATAAGTTGTCCCTGGATTTAAGCCTGTAAAATTGACATTTCCCGAAGAAACAGGAATGGTTTGAGTAACATTAGTAATGGTATTTTTCAGTTTCAATTCCCAGGTGCTTTGACCACTTGAATTGAAATCCATTGTTGCAGAATTCGTAGTAATGTTGTTGAATGCAATAGCGGTAGCATCATAACAGTTCACAGATTGCTCATAGCTAAAATCATCTAAGCTGTAAACCGTGGTATTGCCACCGGTTGCCAAGAAAGCAATGTATTTATCAACTCCGTTATAGTTGCTTAGGTAAAGTGTTTTGGTTTCAAACTGATTTACTGAAGAAACGTTAAAAGAACCCAATTGGTGAAAAGTACTCAAATCATAGGGGTTTTCTATTGTTCCTACTTTAATGGAATAGCCTGAGATTGTTGTATTGGATCGGAATCTAAATTTCACTTTTTTATCTGTAGACAAATCCTCTAATTTTGGAGACACTAATACTTTGGAACCGGTTTGCGACGCCATCTGTATAAATCCTGAAGTGGAATAAAGTATATAGTCTGCACTACCGGAATAAGAATCGACAAAATAGCCTCTCCAACAACTCAAAACGGGATTAACACTGAAACTTTCTGTTAAACCCACATAATTGGGGAATTGTGTACAACTGTTATCTAAAGTTTCTATTTGAGACCAATCGCCAACTGCTCCAAAATTAACCCTAACCCTAAAGCTCCAATTCTTGAAGGGATTAAGTTTGACCCAATAAGTATTATAAGTACCTGAATTGTAGAACGTAGCTGTTGACTCATCCAAAGCAGATTCCCAACACTTGATTTCCATTGAAGTAAAACCAAAGGCATTAACGGTCACTTTGGCTAAACCTGTGATTTCTTGCTGTATGGTAAAGGATGTATTTTGAGCGCTTAGACGGATTGACAGCAAAAAGAATAATACTAAAAGACTTTTCTTCATAATTAATTTAATAAATCGGCCAACTCCTGACCTATTAAACTTCCAATAGCTACACCCATACCGCCCAAACGCACCCCGCAATAAACATGCGTTGATAACTGTTCTACTATGGGTCTTTTGCTGGAACCCATACCCATGACTCCGCTCCAGCGATGAGCCACAGTAAATTCGGTTTGTGGTAAAATTACTTCCTTTAACAAGTTGTCCAAACGATTTTGGATTAATTCCGTTTGACCTAACTCGGTGGTGGTTTCCCCTTTGAAATCCAAATTTCTTCCTCCGCCTAATAAAATTCGGTTATCGATATTTCTGAAATAATAATAACCTTGTTCTAAATGAAACGTCCCTTTAATGTCTAAATCGGATATCGGATTGGTAATTAAAACCTGAGCTCTGGCCGGCTTTACTTGATTATTGGTTAACTCGGCAGCGAAACCGTTAGTAGCAAACAATAGCTTGTGTGTTGAAAAACTAAAATCGTTTGCCGTTACCATCACTCTATCGCTTTTTTCTTGGAAAGCGGTGACTTCGATTTGATTGAGAATTAAAATATCGTTTGCAATAGCTTTCTTCAACAAAGCGTGCATCATTTTCCCGGTATCGATTTGGGCCTCATACGGATTAAAAATAAGGTATTCTTGTACACCGCTAAAGTCGAAACGATCCACTTCTTTGGAAAATACTTCATTCCTGAAAATAGGTTTTAAAATTTCATTGACAAATGACATGAGCTGCAAACATTCATTATAGCTGCTCTCGTCTGATTTCAAAAATAACTCATAACCACCATAAGGTTTGAAATCGATAGCGTCATCACCTAGATTTTTGCGCAACAACTGCAATCCACTCCAACGCTTTTGTATGAGCTGAATAACCTCTTCTTCACTATGAGTTTTTAAATCATCTAAAATCTCCGAAAGACTGCCAAAACAGGCAAATCCGGCATTTTTAGTACTGGCACCTTGTGGCAAAATTCCTTTTTCTAAAACCAAAATTTTACTTTGCGGAAATCGCTCTCGCAATGCTAATGCACAATGCAAGCCAACAATTCCACTTCCTACTATGGTAAAGTCGACATGGGTAAACCAATTTTTGAGTTCCCAATAACTTAAGTTCATTTGTAAATTTTTTATTAAAAATACTTTTTTTCAAATATATGCTGCCATCAAAAGCACATTTTTTTCCAAAAAGGCTTAATTTATTCATTAGTAAAAAAATTGAATAAGTATTGATACTTAATGAATAAGGATTTTAAAAAGACGAATTCTGAATATTTTACTTTGAAAGCTTGAAAAGGGAAAACCTTTTAGAAGTCATTAAAAACCACTTATAATCTTCTTTCTATGAAATGGAAATAAGCTAAATACTAATAAAATAAAAACCCCATCTTGTTGTCCAAGATGGGGTTTTTATTATTAAATGCTGAAAAATTACTTCACAATCAAGAATTCTGAGCGTCTGTTTTGAGCGTGTTGCTCTTCAGTACAAGCTGCACCACAATCCACTTTAGGCTCTAATTCACCCATACCTTTAGCCGAAATACGACTAGGATCGATTCCTTTAGAGATAATGTATTGTGCTGTCGCTTTAGCTCTTCTGTCTGATAATCGTAAGTTGTATTTATCAGTACCTCTGTTATCGGTATGCGACTTAGCCAAGATGACCATTTTGTCGTTATTCTTCATTACCTGAACTAATTTATCTAACTCAAAAGCACCTTCTTGAGTGATGTTGCTTTTGTCGTATTCAAAATAAATCGGTTTTAAGATAATTTCTGTTTCCGTAACAATTACATCGATAGGTTGTAAGGCAGCATCCACTTTAGCAGTTGGTCCTTTGCTTGAAGTAACAGCAAATGAATTGCCTTCGTAACCGTCTTTAGAAGCTTGAACGACATAAGGACGATCACACTCTACACGGTATTTTACTTCTCCATTAGCGTTAGACATTTCCGTAGCGATTACGTTTTTCTTGTCGTCTAAAATAGATACGCTGGCATTGGCTAAAATAGCGCCTGTTTTGGCGTCGGTAACCACGATTATGACGTCTACGCCACAAATTGGACTAACAGCAAAAATATCATCGTTTCCGCCTCTGTTAGACGATAAGAAACCAACTTTCTTAGCCTCGTTAAAAGTAAAAGCGAAATCGTCTTTTTCTGTATTAACCGGCTTGCCTAAGTTAACCGCTTCTGAACCGTTAGACAAATCGATTTGATACACGTCTAAACCACCAAAACCCTGTTTGCCGCTTGAAGCGAAGTATAACGTTTTGTTGTCATCGGCAATAAACGGAAAGCTTTCGTTGCCTTCGGTATTGACTTTATTTCCTAAGTTTTGAGGTTCACCGTAAGTACCATCGGCATTGATGGCCACTTTCCAGATGTCAACACCACCAATACTTCCCGGTCTGTTAGAAGAGAAATATAACGTTTTACCATCTCGGCTTACACATGGGTTACTGTTTGAGAACGTTTTGTCGTTAAAAGGCAACTCGGTGATATCTCCCCAAGTGCTACCGTTTTTAGTAGCTTTGAACAAATAAACCTGACTGAATCGGGCATTGTTCTTTTTGTCTTTCTCAAATTCTTTTTCTTTGTAACTCTCGCTGGCAAAATAAGCAGTATTCCCATCAGCAGTAATGGTGATAGGACCGTCGTGCCATTTTGAATTCAATTCGGTTACTGTTCCGGCATTGGTAATTGTACCGTCGGTGTTATAATCCGCTTTGTAAATATCTAAGAAAGGTTCGTCTGTCCATCCATAGTTCTTACGTGCACCGTTGCGAGCGCTGGCAAAATACAAACTGTTATCGTGTAATACGGCACCAAAATCAGATTTATCACTGCTGATATCAGAAGCATTTACATTGTACAATTTGGTTTTATCTAACAATCTCGGAATGTAGTTTGGATTCTCCTTGAATGCTTTAGCACGGTTATCATTAGGAGCGGCGGCGGCAAATTTTTGCATCTGCTTGTTGGCTTCTTCGTATTTACCGTTAGCTTTCAACATTTGTGCATAACGATAGTAGGTTTCAGCATCCTGATTAGTTTCAGTAGCTTTAGCATACCATTTTACTGCTTCTGTTGAATTGAACATATTGTAGTTGGCATCGGCCAATTGCTTGTAAACATAAGCATCGCCTTTACCATTCTCTACCAATTTCTGATAGGCTTTGACAGCATCAACATACTCGAATCTGGCAAACAACTTATCGGCGGCTTTAGTATCTTTATTTTGAGCCGAAAGAGAAAAACTTAGGGCAACAAAACTTAAGGTTATATATAGATTTTTCATTTTTAAGATTCTTTATAGGTTAGAAATATCTTGGTGAACGTGATACTTTTTTCGGGAAATTCAAATCAAATAACAACATCACCTCGTGAGAAGCCGGAGTCACTACATTCAAGTCGGAAACGATATGGTCATAAGCATATCCGATTCTCAATGACGGTGTAACTGCAAAATTGATCATGGCTCCGAAAGAGTCTTCCAATCTGTAAGTTGCACCTAATTCTAACTTATCGTAAAGTAAAAAATTGGTTGATAAATCCACTGAGGTAGGCGCATTAAGCGATGATTTAATCATAGCAAAAGGCTTAAATTTTAAATTCGGATTAATATCAAACACATAACCTCCTGTTAAGAAATAGTGTAATTCTTCTGTCCCGTATTCTCTTCCGTCAAAATCTAAATATTTTGATTTTAACATATTAGGAACTGAGAAAGCTACATAATACTTATCAGTATAGTAGAACACCCCCGAACCAATGTTTAAGAATGTTTCGTTTGGATTACCGGAACCGAAAACGTCATCACCTAAATCCGGTAACGTTGGGTAAATAGTATTGAAGTCGATTTTATGCATAGTCAAACCCGCTTTCAAACCAAAAGCCAAGCGGTGTTCTCCTCCTAAATTTAAGGTATAAGAGAAGTCAGCATAAACGTTATTTTCTTCAACAGGACCAATTTTATCTGAAATCACAGAAAGCCCTAAACCTACATTTCTTCCAACAGGACTATGTATGAAGAATGTACCTGTAGTAGGAGCATCTTCAATCTCAACCCATTGTTTACGATAAAGAACCCCGCCTGAAACAGCCTCTTTTGAGCCGGCGTAGGCCGGATTCATTACACTCATGTTGTACATGTACTGAGTGTAATGAGGGTCTTGCTGTGCGTTTAACTCTGTTAAACCTAAAGCTAATATTGCAATGAAATATATTTTCTTCATTTTGTTTTGTTTTATTTTGAATGCCAATTTTAAATGTCCTATTGTGCTCTGTTGATGTAAATCCAACCTGTTTTAGTCTCGGCATTATTTCTATCAATAACATAGTAATAAGTTCCGTCAGGTAGTTCATCGCCATCATCAGATTGTCCTCCCCATTGGTTGGTATAATTAGCACGGCTGTAAACTTTCATTCCGTGTCTGTTGAAAATGGTTAACTTTTTAACATTGAATCCTCTCAAGTCAAAAGTATCATTTAAACCATCATTGTTAACAGAAATACCTTTCTGGATAACACAAGTTATGGCATCTACAGTAAATGAAGCAGACTCACTGGTACATCCGTTGTCATTGATAGTGACAATGTATGAACCAAGTTCAGTAACTGTAATACTTTGGGTAGTTCCCACCTCAATTCCTAATTCATTCTGCCAAGAATAAGTCACGTTTTCAGGGTTAAATGAACCATCAACCGGGGTGGCAGTCAAAATATAGCTTACGCCTTCACAGCCTCCGCTTACTTCAATAGCAACAGGTGGTGTAATAACAATTGTGGTTTCACTATCTCCTACTAATTGACAAGTTGAAGAAACTGCATCAATATGGTAACGAACAATGTAAGTTCCTGGAGAACTTCCTGAAACAGTGATTACCCCTGTAACCGGATCAATTGCCAATCCGGCTGTAGAAGAAAACACCCCACCTAAGGTAAAGTTAGGCGCTAAGTTAGGAGATTGTAAATTATCAGCATTGAATGCACATACCGGTGAATTGTAACTGAATGATACAATCGGCGTAACAACTGGCTTGATTTCTAAAGTGAATGTAGCTGAAGTTGCAGCAACTCTACAAGTTGCAGGATCAGCAGTAACATTAACAACTATGTCATAAGTTCCAGGAGTAGACGCCGCCAAGTTGATAACCCCTGTAGTGGAGTTAATAGACAATCCTGTTGAAGGAGTTACAGAGAATTGAGCAAAAGAACTAAATCCTGAATCCAACTGAGGTGTCAAAGAAGCTTGTGCATTAATACAAATTGAAGTTGTATTGTAAGTAAATCCAACCACAGGATTAATAATGCCAACTATTTCAATTGTTACATCAGTGAAACCAGCTAATTGACAAGTAACCGGATTGAAAGCCACTTCATATCTTACGGTATGTTGACCAACAGTAGAAGCTGCTAAATCAATCTCTCCGGTTAAAGGATTAATCACCAAACCGGTTGTATTAAATTCAGAGAAAGTTCCGCCTGTCGTGAATCCGGTAATGCTCGTGTTAGGAGTTGGATTAGTAGCATTTTGACAGAAAACACCTGTTCCGTAATCAAAAGTAGTAACTGCCGGTGTTGATGTTGTAGGTGCTACAAATACATCTATTGGTTGAGAAGTACAGCCTGTGGCAATATCTCTAACCACTAAAACATAATCTCCAGGAGCTACTGCTGTAAAGGATGCTGAAGATTGATACGTTGTACCGCCATCAATACTGTATTCATAATTACTTACAAAGTAGTTGTAAGTTCCAACATTAGTGTAGTCTTGCGGATCTAAAGCAGTCCAATCAGCCGAATTAAATGTAGTGCTTGGAGCAACAACATCAGTATTTCTTCTGTAGGTGTAACCCGGTTGATTACCTGGTGTAAAAGAAACCCCATCAGTTCTTCCCCAAATATCTATCAATGTATTAGTAGAATTTGTTAATCTGATGTTATCATTGTCATTAACACCTCCACAAGAAGCAAAAACTTGGTTTGGAACAATTCCACCTTGGTTTACATTGCTTCCAACAGCTACAACATGGGTAGCATTATTGTTTAGAGTACCTGATAATGTCAAATCACAAGCCGGGTTTCCGGTTACAGTAGTATGAATTCTTATCTTATAGTTAGCCAAATTTTTCGGGGCACCTGTACCGTTAAAAATTTCAATATAGGTTAACGAACCTGTACTCTCATCTGTAACTTCAGAAATAAACAAGTCTGTAGGAATAGGACCAGCTTGAGAAGTTGGTGAAGTCACTGTAATAGTACCATTTGCCGCAGCACAATCAGACTGTGTAGCCGTGAAAGTTGGTGTAGGCACTGAATTAACTGTAACCTCAAAAGACTTCTCATTATAACATCCGTTAGCATCAATTGCATAAACATAAACTGTTTGTGATGAAGTCAGCGGTGTAGCAATATCAATTGGTGTAGTTGCTCCGCCTAGTTGAGATTGTGTGAAATAGTTACCAACAGACAACGCAGGTAAAGTATAAGAATCACATGCTTGAACCGAAGCCGGTTGAACTACATTCGGTAATGGTAAAATTTCCACTTGAGTGCTTGGGTTAGCATTAACACAAACTGTAGAGCCCGGTAGAGAGTAAGTTACAGTATATATCCCCGGAGCACTAGTACTTGGGTCAATAGCTCCTGTATTAGCATTAATATTTAATCCACCGTTAGGAGTAGCAGAGAAAGTACCTCCAGTAGTTCCATTGATAGTTACGGTTTGAGGTGTACTTATGTTTTTACAATAAGCTGCAGCACCGTATTCTATAGTTGCTGTTGAAGGAGCAGTAATATTGATGGTAAATGATTTTTCTTTCACATCACAACTTGCGGTTGCAGCAACTGTATTAGTAATAACATAGTTACCCGGCGCACTCGCTTGTAAGTCGATTTCTCCTGTACTTGTATTAGCAAAAACTAATCCGGTTGGTGAAGAAGGAGACAAAGAGAATACCCCTGCTATAGATCCTGTTGTTATAACAGGTATTGGATTTGGTGTAGACGGATCTTTACAGTAAGCCACAGGGTTATAAGTAAAGTAAGCATCCGGACAACATACTGTTGTACCAACTCCTGGAGGAATAGGGTCATTAGGATTAGCAGGTAAATTAGTTTGTGTTAAAGTAATAAACCCGGCCTGATTGGAGAAGTTAGTAATTAGAATGATATAAAATTGTCCTGCTTGTGCATTAGCAATGTTTAACGTTTCCGTAGGAGCGGCAGAATAACTACACCCTGTTTGTTGTGTAACAGGTACTCCAATTCCCGGAGCTGCAAATGGTGCTGATGACCCAATGAAAGCACAAGCAGCAGCTTGGCTGGTAAATGGCCCCCAAGCAGCATAGTCTACATCGATATTTGGAGGACCTGGAATCCCATTTACAGATGGCTGAGTTGATTGGGTTAAAGTAAAGTTAATAGCTCCGGTAGTTCCAACTTGAATTGTAAAATAAGCCGGATTTGGCGATGAAAACAAACAACCTATAGTTCCCAAACTCGTAACTCCTGTTGTATTAGCATAATCTGTCAAATTACAAACCGTAGATGCGGTAGGACAAGTTGACGGAGTTGAAATACACAAGTTAAAAGTAGAGGTTTGAGGAGTCGCGGAATTTGAATAAACTCTAATGTAATAAGTGTTACCTACAACTAAATTATTCAAAACGCCAGACAAAGAGTTGGCTGCACTACAAAAGATTTGTGTCAAAGTTCCACATTGTCCTGAGTAAGCTGCAAAATTCAAGTTAGTTGTTGAACCGGTCACGTTTTGTAGAGCCACATTCAAATAACTGTTAGTAGCAACAAACTGATACCAAACATCATCATCAGCAGTACCGATACATGGAGCAATAGCCGGAGAGGCAGAAGCAGTAGCTCCTGCAAGTGAACCCGGAGTTACTTGTTGACAAACGGCTGAAGAGTTAACCGGTGCAAAGATTGCTGTACTACACTCGTCGTTAGCCAATAATGTATTAAAGTTAAATCCATTAGACCATAAACTTGTCCCTGATGTAGGACAAATAGATCTAACATAAAATGTATATTGTGTACCGGGATTTAATCCACTAAACGGAGCAGGATTGGTTGAAACTATAATTCCGGTTGCACTTGGAAGCGGAACAGGAGAACCTGCAGGCAAAACAATTATTTCCCATTGTGTCACATCTCCACTAGCTTCGTTCCAACCTAAAAGAGCAGATGTAGTTGTGATTTGAGTGGCAGTTAATGCTGTTGGTTTAGAACAGTTTGGAGCCGGATCACAGGTTACATTGGCAACCCATCCCGGATTATTTACAGAAGTGTCACTTCTAAATCTGAAAGTTAAACATCCGTCTGTACTTGATGATGTAAATGGTCCTGGAATAGCAGTCCCCCAAAAACCACCTGGTAAACCGCCCGGAACGTTTCCTGCTCCATTGGTGCTGGCTATTTGCGGAGAGGCTATAGAGTTTCCATCAAAAACATACAAAGCATCCCAGTTAGTTTCAGTATTGAAAGAAGTAAATGTAACGGTAACTACATTACCCGGCGTAGGACAAATAGTAACTGTGGAATCTGAACTGTTGGGATAGTTTCCATTAGGTCCGCCTGCATCAACAAACAAACCACCACATACTGGCGGAGCCACTTGTGTTGTAAAAGTAGCCGGACCCGTCCACGGACTAACATCAGAGGCCGAACAAATAGCTCTTACATAAACATCATAACAAGTGGTAGGATTTAAATTAGTTAGAGTGTAAGGACTTCCTGTTGTTACAACAGTCCCTACTGAAGCTGTTGTTGGAGCAGGGGAACCACAAGGCAAAGCTATTACTTCCCAAGAAGTTTCGTTGTTTCCGTTTACCCATGAAACAGTGGCAGAAGTCGACAACACATTACTAGACGTTATGGAAGTTGGCTCTGGACATGTTGGTAAATCTTCAATAATTACATTGTCAATATACAATCTCCATCCGTCAAGACCTCCTTGAGGTACATGCCAAGCAATATTAACCGGCCCTGTATAACCCGCTAAACTCACTATTCTTTGAATATAAGTAGTGTTATTGTAAGAGGCTAACGGCAACAAAGTTGTAGTAAAATCTGCCGGACTGGTACCATTGGTAGACAACATCACTCTGAAATCATTTGGCTCGCCGGTCGATTGCACTCTGTAATGGAATTTCAACCTTTGGTTTCCTGTCAAAATGATTTGAGGTGAGATTAACCAATCATTATTGGCACCATTATTAAAGTCGGTAGTAATAGCCGCACACTGATTCCCTTCAAATGGATTAGTAGCGTAATTCATATTCCATAAGTCGGTATCTCCATTAACGTTTAATACGGTCCAACAGTTTTCAGTTGTAGATGTACTGTTGAAACCTTCTTGGAAAGGCACGTTGAAAGGAGCACATAGCGTGTTGAACAAGAATGGACCTGCCCAAGCACTGAATGTACCATTACCACAATCAGCTCTAACATAAAACTGATAAGCTGTATTTACTGTCAAACCTGTTGCAGGATAATTGGTATTTGAGTTTGTTTGTACGCCTGATCCAGAAGGAATAGGTGAACCTGCTGTTTGAACAGCAACTTCCCAAGAAGTTGCTCCTCCCGGGTTACCCCAGCTTAAATTCGCAGAAGTTTGAGTGATTCCTGAGGCACTCAATGTTGTTGGAGGCGGACAGTTG
>NZ_JANJUQ010000042.1 GCF_024710485.1 Flavobacterium sp. | reverse complement strand
CTAAGGCATTCACTAAAGTTCCGGTATAATTACCGTGACCGGGATGTACTACTAATCCGGGTGGTTTATTGATAACCAATAAAGCATCGTCTTCGTATACAATATTCAGCGGAATATCTTCAGGAATAATATGATTCTCATAAGGCGGATGCTCGAGCATTACCTTAACCACGTCAAATGGTTTTACACGGTAGTTGGATTTTACCGGCACATCATTTACCCAAATGTTGCCTTTTTCAGCAGCTTGTTGGATTTTGTTTCGGGTGGCGTTTTCTATCAGTTGCATCAAGAACTTATCGACACGCAACAAACTTTGGCCTTTAGGCGATACAAAGCGATGGTGTTCGAACAATTCTTCTTCTAACTCGAAATTATCGTTGGTATTATTCATTTATGGGCATTATATCTGTAGAATCTACCGCAGTAGAATCAATAGTCGTATCATCAAAAACCACTTTTCCGTCGCCTAAAACCAAATCGATTTTAGAAGATTTCAACACTTTATCGCCCGGTTTGATTTTTTTACCGTTCATAAGCATTTCCAAAACCATATCTTTTCCTAAATAGGGTTTATAAGTGATGTTCCCTTCTTTCAAACCAACAGCTTCTAAAGTCGGAACCGCTTGGCGATACGTTTTCTCAATCAGATCGGGGACAGCGACCATCGTATAGGTAGACGCATTGATTTTTAAATAAATTTTACGGCCTTCTTTTACCTTAGCGCCTGCTTTCGGCTCTTGTTCAACTATGGTCAACTTTGGAAATTCGGGACGAAAATCCACCGTATCCAAGATGATGTAATCTAAATCTAAGGCGTCTAATTTTTCTTCCGCTTGTTCAGCCGAGAGTTTACTCAAATCCGGCACCGTAATTTCCTGACCGTGATTGGTTGTATAAGTTATCCAATGAAAAAACAAAAAAGCAATAACAGCAAAAATGGCCATAGCGGCTAGTACTTGGGCAAAAAACACCTTACTGGTTAAATATTGGCGTAAACTCATAAAGAAATTTTATTTAAGCAAAGATATAAAAAAGATACGCTTCGCTATTAGAATTTTAGATATGCCTTTCAGGCGTTTAGATGCGCTTCGCTTTTAGATAGTTAAAAAGAATAAAATCTAAGAAGTCTAAAAATCTAAAGACATAGCCTTATCTAAGAAAAAAAATGATAATTTTGTTACTACTTTAACACCAACCTAACTCCTACTACTAATGAAAAAAGTAGCCATCATTATGGGCGGATATTCCAGCGAATATCAAATTTCTCTCAAAAGCGGCAATGTGGTTTATCAATTTTTAGACCAAAATTTATACAATGGCTATCGTATTCATATCTTAAAAGACAAATGGGTTTATGTAGATGAGCAAGACCATGAATTTCCGATAGACCGTAACGATTTTTCTGTAACAGTAAACGGAGAAAAAATCACTTTTGATGTAGTATTCAATGCCATTCACGGTACACCGGGCGAAGACGGTTTGATGCAAGCCTATTTTGAATTATTAGGTATTCCGCAAAGTTCCTGCGATTATTACCAAGCGGCTTTAACGTTTAATAAGCGTGATTTGCTGTCGGTTTTAAAACCATACGGCATCAAAACGGCTACTTCTTATTACTTAAATCAAGGGGATGAAATTGATGAAGAAGCTATTTTAAAAACAGTTGGTTTGCCTTGCTTTGTTAAACCCAATAAATCCGGTTCGAGTTTCGGCATCTCCAAAGTGAAAACCAAAGACGAGCTGGCTTATGCTATTGTTAACGCCTACAAAGAAGACAATGAAATCATTATCGAAAGTTTCTTAGATGGAACCGAGGTATCTGTTGGTGTGATTAATTATAAAGGAAAAATCACTGTTTTGCCTATAACCGAAATTGTATCCGAAAACGACTTCTTCGACTACGAAGCCAAGTATTTAGGCAAGTCACAAGAAATTACGCCGGCTCGAATTTCTCCTGAAATGACTGCCAAAGTATCAGCTGTTGCCAAAAAAGCGTACGAGGTTTTAAAAATGAGCGGCTTCTCTCGAAGTGAATTCATCATCGTAAACGGCGAACCGCATATGTTGGAAATGAACACCATTCCGGGCTTAACGACCGAAAGTTTGATTCCGCAACAAGCCAAAGAAGCCGGGATTTCGTTAACCGACTTGTTCACGAACGCTTTAGAATTGGCCTTAAACAAATAAAGTTCAAAGTTACGGGATTAAAGTTACGAGACTTAAAGCGTTAATTTTGAACCCGAAACCCGCAACTCGCAACATTTAAACAAAATCATGAAAAGAAAAGCAATATTTCCCGGTTCCTTTGATCCCATTACGTTGGGACATTATGATATTATTAAAAGAGGTGTTTCGCTTTTCGATGAAGTGATTGTGGCTATTGGTATCAATGCCGATAAAAAATACATGTTTTCTTTAGAAGACCGAAAACAGTTTATCGAGGAAGCTTTTAAAGAGGAACCGCGTGTTTCGGTGGTTACCTACGAAGGATTGACTATTGATTTGTGTCGCAAGTTAGAAGCTGATTTCATCTTACGCGGCTTGCGCAATCCCGCCGATTTTGAATTCGAAAAAGCCATTGCTCACACCAACCGAAGATTGTCACAAATAGAAACTGTCTTTTTGTTGACTGCTTCTAAAACCTCTTACATTTCGTCCAGTATCGTTAGAGACGTCATCCGAAACGGAGGCGATTACACGGTTTTGGTACCTGACAGTGTAGTAGTTAAAAAAGAAAAGTAATGAAAGTCCTTTCGCTTTTATTGCTGTTTGCACTGACTTCCTGGGCGCAAAAAAACGACTCTTATGCTACTTTTTTCGAAAAAGGCAACGGCAACCAATCGGCTGATTATACTGAAGTATTGCGATTTTACCACCAACTCGATGCCGATTTTGAAACCATCCAATTGCAAACTTTTGGACTAACCGATAGCGGTGAACCTTTGCGCGTAGTGATTTTTGATGCCGATAAAAAGTTTGACTACAAAACCAAAACCGAAAAGCTTTTCCTGCTCATCAACAACGGTATTCACGCCGGTGAACCCGATGGCATTGATGCGTCTATGCAATTGTTTCGCGATTTGGCTCTGCAAAAAATAGCCATACCGAAAAATGTTATAGTCATTGCCATTCCGGTGTATAATATTGGTGGTTTACTCAACCGAAACTCGACTTCCAGAGCCAACCAAAATGGCCCGGAGGAATACGGATTTAGAGGCAATGCGAGGAATTTCGACTTGAATCGGGACTTCATCAAAACCGATACCCGAAACACCCAAGCGTTTACCCAAATCTTCCATCATTTTGCCTGTCCTGATATTTTTATTGACAATCACGTGAGCAATGGTGCCGATTATCAGTACAAACTGACCTATATTATGACCGAGCCCAATCGTTTGGGAAATACGTTAGGCGAATTTATCAAAACCGAAATGACGCCCGCCATCGTTAAAGATTTACAATCGAAAAAAATCGAAAGCACTCCATATGTCAACGTTTGGCATGGCACTCCCACTGAAGGTTTTGCACAATTTAGCGATACGCCGCGGTATGCTACAGGATATGCTTCTTTATTCAATTCGCTCGGCTATGTAGTCGAAACACATATGTTGAAACCGTATGCGGAACGCGTGAAAGTAACCTATAATTTTATGGTATCGACGCTGCAATATGCCGATAAAAATGTGACACTCATCAAAAACAAGAGAGCAGAAAATCTCAAACAATATAAAGTGGGCAACTCTTATACTATCCAATGGATTATCGACAGCAGCAAAGTGGAAAAGATGAAGTTCTTAGGCTATGAAGGCGATTATAAAAAAAGTGATGTTACCAACGGAAAACGATTGTTTTACGACCGTAACAAACCTTACAGTAAAGAAATCGCTTTTTACGGCACTTACAAAGCGGTGAAATCGATTAAAATTCCAAAGACGTATGTGATTCCGCAAGGCCAATGGAAAGTAATTGATTTACTCATCAACAATCAATTGACTTACACGCGCTTGGAAAAAGACAGTATACTGGAAGTGGAAAGCTATCGCATAGTCGATTACAAAACGGCTAAAAACGCGTATGAAGGCCATTATCCGCATTCGAACACTCAAGTAAATATCACCAAAACCAAAGTAAAATTCAGGAAAGGTGATTATATTTTCGTTACGCAACAAGCCGGTGTGAAATACTTGTTGGAGACTTTAGAACCTGAGGCCGTTGATAGTTTTTTCAATTGGAATTTTTTCGACACCATACTCCAACAAAAAGAAGGCTATTCCGATTATGTTTTTGAAGACAGTGCTGCGGACTACTTAAAACAATATCCTGAACTCAAAGTTCAACTAGAAGAAAAGTGCAAACAAGACAAAACTTTTGCCGATAATCCCGAAGCCCAATTGGATTGGATTTACAAAAATTCGCCTTGGTATGAAACGGCACATTTGCAGTATCCGGTGTATAGAATTACAGAGTGAGTTTACTTCAATAATTTTTCCTCTTCAAACAATAATTTGATGTTCTCATAAGAGTTTTTCAAAGCTTCTTTGATTTCCTCAGGACCAAGCCAAGCGACTTTTTCTATGCCTTCATTGGCTTGCGGTTTAGGCGTTCCGTTAAAATCGGTGCGCATTTCGTACCAATGGGTTACTTTGAGTTTGTATTTGCCGCCACGTTTAAAAACGTGATAGGTTTTTTGGAGTTTGTGTGTAATCTTTAAATTTTTAACTCCGGTTTCTTCCTCTACTTCACGGATAGCTGTGTCTTCTATTTCCTCTCCCTTTTCGATGCCGCCTTTGGGTAAATCCCATTTTCCGTTTCTGAAAATGAACAAAACATCGCCTGCTTTGTTGTAAACCAATCCGCCGCCGGCTTTGCAAACGGGAATTTTTTCTTTGACTTTTTTCAGTATCGCTTTTTCATCCGGATAATACAAATAGGCTTTTTGGATTTTGTTTTGGAAAATTTTGATGATGACCTGCTCAATATCAACACTTTCCAACAAAAACAACTGAAAATCGGTTTCCTTGGCAACCTCGTTGGTCAAAAAAAGTGGTTTATCGTTGACAAAAACTTTATACATTTGTACTATGATTTTTAATAAAGACACAGCCGAAAAAACAGCCGAATTGCTTTTACAAATAAATGCAATTAAATTGAATCCTAAAAATCCTTTTACATGGGCTTCAGGTTGGCACTCTCCTATTTATTGCGATAACCGTTTAATTCTCTCCTTTCCGGCCATTAGAAATTTTGTTCGTGAAGAATTCGCCAAGCATATCGAAAAACAATTTGGAAAACCCGATGTGATTGCAGGGGTAGCTACCGGTGCCATCGGAATTGGGATGTTGGTGGCAGAATACATGGGATTGCCGTTTGTTTACGTTCGTCCTGAGCCTAAAAAACACGGTCGCCAAAACCAAGTGGAAGGCTTTCTGCAAAAAGGTCAAAATGTTGTAGTGGTAGAAGATTTAATTAGTACCGGAAACAGCAGTTTATTGGCCGTAGAAGCATTAAAAGAAGCTGGTGCCAACGTAAAAGGAATGGTCGCTATTTTTACTTACGGTTTTGATGTGGCGGTTGACAATTTCAAAAATGCTAATGTGGAATTGAATACCTTAGCCGATTACGAACATCTATTACACTTGGCTGTGGCCAAAAATTATATCACAGAAAATGAATTAGTCACTTTGCAAGAATGGCGCAAGAGTCCGTCGACTTGGAATATATAATGGCAAATTCCGGGTTACGCGTTGAACCCGAAACTTTAAACTCGAAAACTTAAAACCCAAAAGATGAATTTAGAAAGCCCGAAAGTTGCTGTAGAAAAATCTGCTGAATATTTATTCAATGCTTTATCAGATGTGAAAAACTATGAAAAGTTAATGCCTGAAAACATTGCCAAATTTGAAGTTTTAGGCGATGATATTTTCAATTTCGGTTTGAAAGGCATGCCGGAAATCAAATTGCGTTTGAAAGAAGGCAACCCACATACTAAAGTCAACTTAGCAGCAGCAAGTGACAAATTACCGTTTACACTGACGGCTAATTTAGAATCGATTTCAGATGCGTCAACAGCTGTACAATTACAGTTTGAAGGCGAATTCAATCCGATGATGGCCATGATGATCAAAGGACCGATTTCAAAGTTTATTGAGACTTTAGCTCAAAATATGAATAAGTTATAGGATGATTTTAAAATCATATTCCAATAAAAAAAGCTACTTTATCAGTAGCTTTTTTTGTTATTTGACTGTCGTTAATCGCTTGTCAATGATTCTTTCCATATAATCTTGGTAAAAAACTTTACAACGCAGTTCAATGGCGTCCATCTCAGCATTGCGTTGCTTGATTAAATTCCTTTCCATTCCTTTATCCTCTTTGTCGTAAAACCCTATAGCTTTCTTTCCGTCAAAAGTGCAGATGTAATTACCGCACATGTATTGGTAAACCTTAGCACTGTGTTTGATTACAAATGGCGGCACTCTTTTTTCACTGATTAAACTTCTACCCCAACTTCTGAATGGTTTTTGGTAGCCAATCATGTCAAGCAAAGTAGGATAAATGTCAATCTGTTGGGCAAAATCGTCATTAACGCCAACATATTTTTGATTCGGTGTAAAGAATAAAATCGGAACCGTATTTCTGTTGAATTCTTTTCGGTATTCATCATAAGCTATCGTATTCCCGTGATCAGCTACCAAAATAAAAATGGTGTTGTTGTACCAAGATTGCTTTTTGGCTTCTTCAAAAAATCGCTTCAAAGCATAGTCGGTATAGCCTATACATTGGTTGATGTTTACTTTACCTTTGGGAAACTTACCTTCATATTTCTCCGGTACTTTGTAAGGTTCATGAGAAGAAACAGAGAACATCGTGGCCATAAAAGGCTCTTTCTTTTGTGTGAGTGTTTTATTGAAAAACTGAAAAAACGGTTCGTCCCAAATTCCCCAAACACCATCAAAGTCAGCATCGTTATTGTATTCGTTTTTTCCGTAATAATGATCAAATCCTAAAATATTACCGAATCCCAAAAATCCCATGGAACCATTGGGCGCGCCATGAAAAAATGAAGTATTGTATCCTTCACTTTCTAAAGTAGAAACCAATGATTCTATCTTTTGCTTGGCATAAGGTGAAGAGGTAAAGGCATTTTTAAAAGACGGAATTCCTGCCAAAACCGAAGACATTCCGTGAATTGATTTCCATCCGTTTGAGTGTGCATTGGTAAAAATCAAACTGTGTTGAGCTAACGAATCCACAAAAGGTGTATAGCCTTCATAATCCGGAATTTTGGTGTCTTTATTAAACACACCAATGTATTCTCGGGCAAAACTTTCCAATATAAAGATTACCACATTGGGCTTTGTTGGCGGATTGTTGTTATATTGTTTGATGGGTATCAACAAACTGTCAACAGTAGCTTTGGAGGCAAAATTCACTTTTTTAAAAGTATTGGTATTCCAAGTTCGAATAATGGCAAAAGGCGTATTCAATACTACGTCGGCTTGACCCGAATTTTGAACATACCTACTGGCATCAATCATATTAATAGGACGGGTACTCTTTTTAAAATCGCCACGAATTCCACCAATACAAAGGGTAATAATGATTAAAAAACTAGCCGTTGATGTTGCGAAATATTTAAAGGACGGCTTTTCGGTAACCGGCTTGACTTTGATTCTTTTGTACAATAAGATCCAAATGTAAGCGAGCGCAAAAAACAACAAGAACACATGCCAATAATTCAGTAAAAAGTTGAATAACAATTCCGATTTATTCTGCTCATTTTCTAACGTATCTAAGGAAGCTCTTGTACTTCTGCTAAAGGTATAACGATAGTAAATAAAGTCGATGAAATTCGCCGAGTACATCAATAAATTTGTGCTGAAATACAAGTAAAACAGTCCTTTCTGAAAACTTTTTTGTGTATTAATAATGACCGGAAAAACAGAAAAAAGAATGAACAAGGCATTAGTATACAGTATGGTTGTAGTATCAAAAGCTAATCCATGGTAACATAACTTCAAAAAATCAAAGGTACTGTCAATGCTAATCAAGTTTTGATTGTAAACATAAAACAAAACGCGAGCCACGAAATAAAAAATATAAGCCAACAATATTCTGATAACCAAAACTTTATATTCGGAAAAACGAGGAAACTTTTTCATATGAAATCTAAAATTCAAACGATGCAAAACTACATATTTCAAGGCTATCTTGGCTATATTTAAAATTAATATTGTGATTAATAACAATAATCCTTAATTTGCATCAAATTATGCACTAAAATGACTGAAATCACACGCCTTTTTGATTTTGCCTACTACCAGCTTAAAAAAAATAATTTACCCAATTGTCTCGTTACCAAATACGACGGTCAATGGGTAGCGACTTCAACGCAAGAATACATCGATAAAGCCAACGCTATTTCGAGAGCGTTGATTCGATTGGATATTCAAAAAAATGATAAAATTGCCATCATTTCCTCTAACAATCGAACAGAATGGAATATTATGGATGTTGGTGTATTGCAAATCGGAGCTCAAACTGTTCCTATATATCCGACCATTTCATCTGAAGATTATGCTTATATCTTAAATCATTCCGAATCAAAATACTGCTTTGTTTCAGACGAAGTGGTTTACCAAAAATTGATGGCTGTTAAATCGGAATTGCCTTTACTGGAAGATGTTTATTCTTTCAACAAAATTGAAGGCTGTAAAAACTGGTTAGAGCTATTAGAATTAGGGGAAGACCGAAGCAATCAAGACGTAGTGGAAGACAGAAAAAATAACGTAAAACCGGAGGAATTGGCTACCATTATTTACACTTCTGGAACCACCGGCAAACCCAAAGGCGTAATGTTGTCACACAACAACATTGTTTCTAATGTACTAGACAGTTCTCCGCGCATTCCATTTGAAGAAAGCACCAGTGTAGCCTTGAGTTTTCTTCCGATTTGCCACATATTCGAACGCGTAATCTTGTATATCTATCAGTATTATTCGGTTTCGATATATTTTGCCGAATCAATTGAAAAACTGTCAGACAACATAAAGGAAGTCAAACCTACCGTTTTCTCAGTTGTGCCGAGACTGTTAGAAAAAGTTTACGATAAAATCATTGCCAAAGGAGAAGAATTAACCGGTGTTAAAAAGAAATTATTCTTCTGGGCTATCGACTTGGGATTGCGATACGAACCTTATGGAGCTAATGGTTGGTGGTATGAATTCCAGTTAAAAATAGCCCGAAAACTAATTTTCAGCAAGTGGAAAGAAGGTTTAGGCGGTAACTTAAACGTAATGGTTTCCGGTAGCGCCGCGCTTCAACACCGTTTAATTCGAGTATTCGCTGCCGCCGAAATGCCGGTAATGGAAGGCTATGGCCTAACAGAAACTTCTCCGGTAATTTCTGTAAACGACCAAAGAAATGGTGGTTTCCGAATAGGCACTGTAGGAAGAATGATTAACAATGTAGAAGTCAAAATAGCCGAAGACGGTGAAATTCTTTGCAAAGGACCGAATGTCATGATGGGCTATTACAAAGACCAACAATTAACAGACGAAGTCATCAAAAACGGTTATTTCCACACCGGCGATATCGGTGAAGTCGACAAAGACGGTTTCCTTAAAATAACCGATCGCAAGAAAGAAATGTTCAAAACTTCCGGCGGTAAATACATCGCACCACAGTTGATTGAAAATGCGATGAAACAATCTTTGTTCATCGAGCAAATTATGGTGATTGGTGATGGCGAAAAAATGCCGGCCGCTTTCATCCAACCAAGCTTTGATTTTATACAAGAATGGGCTAAAAGAAAAAATCTAGATATAGGCACCACTCCGGCTGAAATAGCCTCTAATCCTGAGGTTATTGCACGCATTGAACAAGAAGTAGAAAAAATTAACGAGAAATTCGGAAATTGGGAAAAAGTAAAACGCTTCGAATTGACCCCTGAAGTTTGGTCAATTGACGGAGGTCACCTCACGCCTACCTTAAAATTGAAGCGCAAAATTGTAATGGAAAAATACAAAGACTTGTACCGAAAAATATATAGCTAATTAAACTTTTTACACCATGAAAATAAAACTATTGCTTTATACATTACTGACATTAATTTTATTTTCCGGATGTAAGGAAAACAAACCTATTGATTCAGTAAAAGAAAAGTACCTCGACTTTTCTCAAAGAGACGACCAATTCACCGGTGGGATTAAAATGATTCCGATTAAAACGCCTGTTGGTGAATTTAAGGTTTGGACCAAAAGAGTAGGCAACAATCCAAAAATTAAGGTCTTATTATTACACGGTGGTCCTGGTGGAACTCACGAGTTTTTTGAGAGTTTTGACGGCTATTTTCCGCAAGAAAGCATCGAATATATTTATTATGACCAATTAGGTTCTTATTACAGTGACCAACCCAACGACAATCGATTATGGACCATTGAGCGCTTTGTGGAAGAAGTAGAACAAGTACGCAAAGCTTTAAAATTAGACAACTCCAACTTCTATCTTTTAGGACAGTCTTGGGGTGGTATTTTGGCCATGGAATATGCCCTGAAATACCAACAAAATCTGAAGGGTTTAATTATTTCCAACATGATGGCAAGTGCACCGGCGTATAATAAATATGCTGAAGAAGTTTTAGGTCCACAACTCGACCCTAAGGTTTTTGCACAAATCAAAGCATTTGAAAAGAATAAAGATTATAGCAATCCAAAGTATATGGAACTGTTGATGAATTATTATTACACCGAACACATTCTGCGTTTTCCAATAGCCGAATGGCCGGAGTCCATCAACAGAGCGTTCAAACATTTAAACCCTAATGTATATGTGTACATGCAAGGACCAAGTGAATTCGGTATCACAGGTGACGCTACACTAAAAAATTGGGACATCACCTCTAAGCTAAAAACCCTAACTGTACCTACTTTATCCATCGGTGCAAAATACGATACCATGGACCCAAAACATATGGAATGGATAGCCAATGAAGTACAAAACGGAAGGTATTTATTTTGTCCCAATGGAAGTCACTGTTCACAATACGATGATCAAAAACATTATTTTCCCGGAGTAATTCAATTTCTAAAAGATGTGGATAACGGTGACTTCTACACTAAAGAGTAAGCTTAATGCTCTTTTAGGTTATTAACAATATTTGGAATTATATAGTTGATAATTAAACAGTTGTTAATTTATTGCATTTTTAATTAAGTTTTAATTTTATGGTATTAACCAATAAAACTATTAATTATGAATGTAAAAAACTTCATTGTCGGAGGTATCGTTGGTGGTATAGCCGACTTCCTAATGGGCTGGCTACTCTACGGAATGCTCCTTAAAGATTTCTTTCCAAAGCCGGAAGGTTCCGGTGCAGAAAACGTCACTTTTATTTTCTTGGGCTGTATGTGTTATGGTTTTATGATGTCCTTTATCTTTAACCAAGGAGAAGGAATCAGTAAATGTGTTCCGGGAGTGAAATTGGCAATTGGCATAGGTTTATTCATGTCACTTGCGATGAATTTCTTCTACAACATGTATAGTGACACCATCAATTGGCAATTAGTTGCCGTAGATGTATTAGTTTCTGTTGCAATTGCTTCAGTGATGGGAGCAGTTATTGCAGTGGCAAATGGAAAAATGAAATAGTTAATTTCTAATTATATTACAACGCTCGAGATATCTCGGGCGTTTTTTTTCTCTACC
>NZ_JANJUQ010000037.1 GCF_024710485.1 Flavobacterium sp. | reverse complement strand
GTGCGAAGCGTCGGAAGTGAATTGTTTTTCTCTTTCAATGGCGTTCTCCACCCTATCCAATAAGTTATTGATGGTTTTAGATAAGATGAACAACTCGTCTCTGTTTTGTGGCAACGGAATACGCGATTTTAAATTATCTTTCGTAATCACATTAGAGGTTTCGATGATAGCGCTGATGGGCTTTATACTTTTTCCGGCTATAAAACGGGCAATGAGAAACAACACCAACAAAATCAGTGGATAAGCCAACAACATAATGTTAAATAAATTGTTGAGTACCATCACAGAATCTTCCAACGACATGGCTACAATTAAATAGCCGATGATTTTGGTTCCCTGATAAAGCGGCACCTGAATTTGACGAACGGAAATGTTCTCTAGTTTCGTATCAAACATTTCGTTTACCGGAGCATCGGGTTTAAATACCAATTGTTTTTGTTTCAAATTGGGCGACTTTTCTACCATCGTCCCCAATTCATCTACAAACTGAATAAAAGCCGGACTAACTTCTACTTTGTTAAACTGACTTAGCTTCCACTCTTCTTCTTCAATCAGGAGAACGCAGTTTTCAATAACTTCAATTTCCTTTAAGTGCTCGGCAACCTCAGTTTTAATTTCGTTGTTTACCCTAATATAAATACTGAATTTTACAATAGAGTAAATAGCAAAAAACACCACAAAAATCAGCAAGGCTGTGGTAATGATATAATTGGAAGCAATTCTGTTTTTAAACGAAAGTTGTTGCATAGTTACAATTCGTCGTCGGCAATATACCCTACGCCTCGGATAGTTTTAATATAATCTTCTTCTACTTTAAGATTTAATTTTTTACGGATGGCGTTCATAAACACATCAATCACGCCCGTGTCGTATTCAAAATGAATATCCCAAACATCCTGTATAATTTGTGCTCGGGAACAAACTTTTCCTTTGTTCTTCACCAAATAATGCAACAAATCAAATTCTTTCTGCGTAAACGAAACTTCTTTTTTGTTTACCGTTACCTGATGTTTTTGCAAATTAATCTCAATAGGGCCTAAAGTTAAGACTTCCTCTTCCGGTTGGTCGCGCAATTGCACCTTAATGCGTTCTACCAGTTCGTCAAAACTAAAAGGCTTTTTAATATAATCGTTGGCACCGGCTTTTAACCCTTCTACAGTTTCTTGAACCGTATCTTTGGCAGTCAAAAACAGTATAGGCACTTTCGTATTAGTTTGTCTAATGGCTTTACAGAGTTCCAATCCCGTCATTTTGGGCAACATCCAATCAAGCAACAGCAAATCAAACTTCCCGTTGTTAAAGGCTTCTAAACCGGCTTTACCATTGTTGGCAGCGGTAATTTGATAGCCTTCTTCTTCCAAGCCCTGCTTTAAAAACTGTACAATTCCTTCTTCGTCCTCAACAATTAAAAGATGTTTCATAAACGTTTCATTTTACACTAGCTAAAGTACTATTTTTTCTAACGCCTTGTAAATAGGCTTTGGGATTTAAGGGAAAATTAATTTGGGGCTTTAATAAATGTAATGCTCAACAGCTTTATCTAATTCTTCATTAATAATTTTTGCATAAATCTGTGTGGTACTAATGTCTTGATGATCCATTAATTTAGAAACGTGTTCTATTCTCATTCCGTTATTTAGTGCATTAGTGGCAAAACTATGGCGACTTAAATGAAACGACAGTGAAAATGGCAATTTCAAAGCTTTTCCCATACGATTGAGTTGAAAATTAGCATAATGATTTTCTTTAGAGGTTATATTGTAACGCGCTTCCTCACTAGTGTTGAACAGAACTTTATTGGTTATAATCGGAAAAATATAATCATCTTGATGAGCATCGGCTCTTAGGTATTTATTTAAAACATCTGTGGCTACCTTACCGATTTTAAATTGGTGTAATCTTCCGGTTTTACGAATTACTTTTTTAATTCTTTCTTCATCAGGATTATAATTTTTGTATTGTAATTCAATAACATCGCTAAATCTTAAACCTCCGGCATATATCGAGAAAAGAAATAAATCACGCCACAAATTGGCTCTTTTGGCTTGCTTCAAATCCAGTAGTGTTAAAGCCATAATCTGATCTTTAGTTAGGAAAAATCTTTTTTGAGTGTTCTTTCTGAATGTTAGTTTGTTAAAAGGATAGAGATTCTCCGGGATAATTTCTTCTTTGATTGCATCTTTGAAGATGATGGCTAAAATCATAACTGAATAACGTTGTGTAGTTGGTCCGTTCTTTAACTCGTTGCTCATAAAGGCCATGTAATTTTTCAGCAATGCAACCGAGATGTCATCAAAAAAAACATCTCTTCTTCCCAGATAAGCCTCAAATTTTCTAATGTTGACATCATAACTTTTGTAAGTACCAAATGATGCACTTCCTTTTATCTTACTGCAGTGAGCATAAGCATAGTCAAAAAAATTAGGGATTCTTTTTCCTTTTATAGCTTCTTTGAGTTTGCCTATTGAAACCATTTTGATTTTACGCTCTAAATCGGCAATTTGACCTTCTGCATCAGCTACTTTTTGAGATAGTAAAGCGTTTATCTTAGTGCTTTGAGGGTGCTTCCGTTTTACTTTTTGCTTTTTACTGTCCCATTCATCGTCTTTAAGCTTTACTCCTAAGCTTACATAACTGGTTCTTCTGTCTTTAGTAATGCGAATGTATAGCGGACTATGTCCGGATTGGTCAGTCTGAGTTTTTTTTAAAATTAATCTGATTAATGCCATAGCTTTTAAAATTTTGTTAGTTAAGAGTTGCAAAACAATGAAATTCTGTAAACCAACAGAAAGCAATATTTTTATACCTTTGAGATGTATAGATAATTCGCAATTATGAAAAACGAAAAAATATTCGCCATGCCTTTAGCCAGTGTGTATCCGCATTACATTAAAAAAGTAGAGTCCAAAGGCCGAACCCAACAAGAACTTGAAACAGTAATTCACTGGTTAACCGGCTACGATGCAGCCGCCTTACAAAAACAACTCGACAACAAAACCAGCTTCCAAGACTTCTTTGCCCAAGCACCACAACTCAATCCTAACGTTTCAAAAATAACCGGCGTCATTTGCGGCTACCGCGTCGAAGATATAGAAGATCCCTTAATGCAAAAAATTCGCTATCTCGACAAATTAATAGACGAACTAGCCAAAGGCAAAGCAATAGAAAAAATACTAAGAAAGTAAAAAAGCAACCCAATCGGATTGCTTTTTTTATTATACAAAATCGGTAAAACCTATCTTAACGCCCAACTCACCTATCCATCACAAACTTAAACGCCAACGAAACAATATCAGCACTCAAAGTATCACTACGGTCATAATGGTTATAACGGAAATCAATGTTTTTTAAACCAAACTTCCACACATGCGCTTTAGTAAAAATATCTACATAAGACGCTCCAATACCGTATTGGTTAGAACTAAAAGTAGACAAATCATAATCAGACGTATAATATTTTTCAGTAGAAACGTGCGTTTCAAACGGCGCAAAATATTTAGACTCAGTTTGAGTGTAATAACGATACATAGGATATACTGTAAACTGATCGTTCAACTTAATAGGCACTTCAATATTTGCCGTATGTGCCATTATACCCCAATTGTCTGTATAGTAACGGTAATACGTACGCAACTTAAAAGTTTCATTAATATAATAATTCAACCTCAATCCTATCGGTAATTTAAATCGCGATTTAGGCAAGCGTTCAATATCATCCGCCAATCGGTACACACCCACGTTCTCGGCAGTTTCATAAACCGGTATGTATTGCGTTTGTCCAATATAGTAATTGGCTTTGTCGGCAAAATAAATACGATGGTACGGTGTAGACAACAACCCTTGTTGCTGCAACACATCAAAAAACAGCGAAGCTTGTAACTTTTTAGTTAAGATTTGCGAAAACGAAAACGATAACGAATACGAATTTCGGTTAACCGACTGAATGTCTTTAAACTGCGATGGCAAATAGGCATTCGAAGCCACTCCGTTTTGATCGTAAACCGTCACGCCGCTAAAATAACCGTTGTTTAAGAACGAGCTGCCGTATTGATCAAATTGGTGTAATTCCGTCGGCAAAATTGGTCGCCATTGATCTAAATACACATTCCCTTTAAGACTTATTTCCGTATTTTTTTGGTTGAATAATTTGGCTACACCACCTCCAAAACCAATGGAAGTATAATCGTATTCATTAGAAAAAGCCACATCGGCGTTCCAAATAAAATTCCTATCATCAGAACTATGACTGTAATTAATAACCACACTCGTCAAAGCATCTTGAGCCGAAGCACCAGAGGAGGCTAACCAAGGCGTTCCATAAGGTGCAGCGCCCGCACGATCATCGTCGTCGTCATCCCCTCCCGAGGCACCACTACTGTTAAACGGATTAATGTTACTGGACGAGGCAGACGTATAGGCAGAAAGTCCGGCATCAATCGTTAATATAGCATCAGCACTCATAGGAATGCTTACAACAATATTGCTGGCCAAATCGGTTAACTTTTCCGAACCCATACCTCCGGATACCGAAGAGTGAACGCCATCCTGCTTGTAATAACTTATTAAAAAGTCTACTTCAGTGGCTTCTAACACTCTCTTTTTAAAGGTAGCAGTACTGTCTTTGGTTTGTGCAAAGGAACGGTAGCCGCCCAATAAGGCTAATATAACTAGGTACTTTTTCATTGTAATCTTTTAATTGCATCCACATCCTCCACCGGTTTTTCCACCGTTGGCTCCGGCTGCCGCTTCACGATACACCTGGAAAGTAACTTCGTAGCGTTCGGCGGTCTTGGCAGATAATTTCATTTCGGTATCGTTAATATACTCTTTCTCGTATTCCTTAACAGCCGTGCACGAAGTCAAGCTTAAAAGTACAAGGCCTACCATCAGTATTCTATTCATGTTGAAAATTTTTAATGTCTATATTTTTCGAAGTCAATATTTTACCGTCTTCATCTACCATAATACAACCTATCCCCGGAAGCTGGTTCACTAAATCCATTCCTACTTCTTTACCCAGTACAAAAACACCGGTGGCTAAAGCATCAGCTAACTCAGTAGTTTTGGCAAAAACACTAACGCTAATCAAGCCCGTGGCAGGATAACCGGTTCGCGTATCAATAATGTGTGAGTAGCGTTTCCCGTTAAAGGTTACATATTTTTCGTAGCTTCCCGAGGTTTCCACCGCAGTGTCTTCTAGCGGAAAAGTGGCAAAAATTTTGTCTTTGTTCATTGGGTTTTTAATTCCCACTTTCCATTGTTCGCCGTTAGGTTGTTTACCCCAAGTGCTTATATCTCCTGATACATTAACCAATCCGGCCACACATCCTTTAGACAGCAACAACGCTTTAATTTTATCGGCTATATAGCCCTGACCAATACCGCCCATACCCAGTTTCATGCCTTCCAGTTTTAGAAATACGGTTTGGTTTTGATTATCGACTATAATATTTTGATAACCAACCTTCGCTACCGAATTTTTAATGGCTTCTGCCGATGGCATTGCTCTCATACTGCCGTCAAACTTCCATATTCTGTCCATAGAAGCATAGCTAATATCAAATGCACCATCAGTTAGTTTTGATATTTTGATCGAACGTTCAATTAAATCAATAAGTTCCTGCGGGACTTTAACCGGTTTGATGCCGGCGTTTTTATTAATTTCAGATAGCGGTGTGGTAGGAATCCAATCCGAGATTAGATTTTCAATTCGTTTTACTTCAGCTACAGCCATGTCTTCATATGTATTGGCTTGCAAAGAATCTTGGGCCACTACTGTAATTTCAAACGGACTTCCCAACAAACTCAACTTTCGCTTGTGAATAATTTGAGCATTGGTAAACAAACCCGATAAGAAAACTAAAGAATAAAATAATGATTTCATGGTGTTACTGAAGTAAAGCTTGTAGCTCGGCTACGTATTTAGCGGCATTCTGGTTTTCATATCCTTTTTTGGCCAGCACTTTGCCTTTGGCATCCAACACAACAACTAAGGGAAAATAACCCTCCTGATTGTATTTTTCGGCCAAGGCTTTATTAGCCGTTTGAAGTGCTTCGGGTAAAGCATTGGCTTTCTTTTTAGGAAAATCGGCGCGAAGCAATACTAACTTCTCGGTGGCAAACGCTTTAAATTCTTCCGATTGCCAAACATTTTTGTCTAACTTGATACAAGGAGCGCACCAATCCGAACCCGAAAAGACTAAAACAATCGGTTTGTTTTGTTCGGCAGCAGTGGCTTTAGCATTGTTTATATCCGTAGTCCAGTTTTGCGCCAAACCCAGAGAGGACAAGAACAAAAAGACAATGGTGATGGTATTTTTCATGTTGATATTTTTACCTAAAACATTTAATAAATAGCGTACCCTACCCATTGTAAAATTATTATTTAAACACTTTGTTTTAACGAGGTTTTTTATTTCTTAATAAAATCTTAATTTTAATAAAAATGATGTAGGGTATGATACTTCCAATTTGTTTTAAGTCGGTTAATGCTATTATATGAAATACTTTAAAAAACACTCGCCTTTTATTCATCTATTGGTTTTGTTTTTGGCTATCAACGTCGTTTTAAGAACCGTTTTACTTTTTCATCCCATCACTCAATCAAACTTCGAAATTACAGCAGTGGTCAAGATTTATCTTTTGGGAGCCTTGTCTGATTTCCTTATTTACATCATTGGTATTGCCTTCTTGTGGTTATACCTATTGTTTCTATCCGATAAAAAATACACAGCACCAACAGGGTATATTGTTTTCGGGATATGGGTGCTACTCTTGCTGTATGTTACTTTTTTCAATACTATTCTAGATGAGTACGGAGGTTCGTTGCCCGAAATAGGAATTGCTTTTATAGCCATTAAAACCCTTTGTTTCGGACTGTTATTGTTTTTACCGAATTACAGAAAGCAAATCCGATTAGGATTATATGCCTTTACCGTTTTTCTTTTTGTATTGATTATGGTGCAAAACGCCGTGAGTGAGTTTTTCTTCTGGAACGAATTTGGCGTACGTTATAATTTTATTGCAGTAGATTATTTGGTTTACACCAATACTGTAATCGGAAATATTATAGAATCTTATCCCGTAGTACCGCTGTTTTTTGTCATAGGCGTTGTTACGGTAAGTCTTACTTATTGGATTGTAAAAACAAGTAAACCTTTTCTAACTGCACTACCTTCCCTAACTGATAAAATTAAAGCATCGGGGGTTTATATCCTATTGTTCATCATCGCCATAATGGCCATTCCCGGTTTAGCCAAACAAGCCAATAGTAACAACCTCTTTGCTAACGAATTACAAGCCAATGGCATTTACAAATTTGTAGTTGCCTTTGAAAGCAGCGAACTAGATTATGCCACTTACTATCAAACATTACCCGAAGACAAGGCCTTTACTATTATAAACAGAGAAATCAAAGGAACTAGCGGATACAGCACGTTAAGAACCATTAAAGCCGATAGTTCCGAAATCAGGAAAAATGTAGTTTTAATAACGGTAGAGAGTTTAAGCGGCGACTTTATGACAGAATACGGCAATGAAAAACACATTACACCTTTCTTAGATTCACTGGCTGAAAAGAGTTTGCAGTTCACCAACTTATATGCCGTTGGAAACAGAACCGTCAGAGGTTTGGAAGCCGTGACGTTGTGTTTGCCGCCAAGCGCTGCCGAAAGTGTAGTAAAACGCAACGACAATAAAAACAAGTTCTCGACCGGCGCTGTTTTTAAAGAAAAGGGATATGCTGTAAAATATTTTTACGGAGGCGATGCTTTTTTTGACAACATGGAAGATTTCTTCGGAGGTAATAAGTATGACATTATTGACAAAAAATCGTTTAAGCCCGAAGAAATTACCTTTCAAAACATTTGGGGTGTTTGCGATGAAGACATGTACCGCAAAGCCATACAGGAAATGAATAATGAAGCCGGCCAAAACAAGCCTTTCTTTAATCATATCATGACGGTTAGTAACCACCGTCCGTTTACTTATCCCGAAGGTAAAATTGATATTCCCGCCACGGCCAAGTCAAGAAACGGCGGCGTAAAATATACTGATTACTCCTTAAAGCAATTCTTTGCCATGGCGCAAAAGCAATCTTGGTTTCAGAATACCGTTTTTGTAATCGTAGCCGATCATTGTGCTTCAAGTTCCGGTAAAACCGAATTACCACTGGAAAAATACCGCATTCCGGCTTTGGTGTATGCTCCGGGCTTTGTAAAACCGACGCACGTTACTACCTTAATGTCACAAATCGACTTACTGCCTACAGTAATGGGTTTGCTTAACTTCTCATATAACAGTAAGTTTTATGGTCAAGATGTTTTCCATCCAAATTACAAACCTCGTGCCTTTGTGGCAACTTACCAAGATTTAGGCTTCATCAAAGATAATGTCCTTACCGTTATTTCTCCGGTAAAGCAAGTCAAACAATACCAATTGGTTCAGGAAAAGAAAATGGGATTAAAACCCGAATTCGAAATCCATTACAAAGAAAAACCGATGCAAAATTTAAACACAGCTTTAGTAGAAGAAACTATTGCTTATTATCAAACCGTAGCGCAGTTGTTAAAAACCAAAAAGCTCAACCGGTAGCTAAAAAAAAGTCTCTCAAAATGAGAGACTTTTTTTTACTTACATGCTTCCAATGCTTCGGCAAAAGAAAGTATGCTTTCGAGATTATTTTTAAATTCTTTTTTATCGACTCTCTCAAGTAATGACGGACATCCTTTGGCCATTTCTTCAAATCGTTTTTTGGTTCCCAACATCCAACCGGCAGAGGCATTTGATTTTCCTTCGGATTCATTGGCCATTTTCAAAATTATTTCCCCGTTGAAGTATTGGTAAACACTAATTTTATTACCTGTAAACATTTCTTTTACAAACTTTTTACTGGCAGAAGCCATAGTCATTCCGCCATTGTCAACCGATACTCGGAACGAAACTGTGGCATACTCTTCACCATTGCTCAAAATCAAACGAGATACTTCATTAGCTTTGAAATTTCGTTCAGAGAACTTACCTTGAAAATCTTTCACAGTAACCGTAACGGCTTCACTTAAATTCATAGCTCTGCTTTTGTGCATGTATCCGGCAATAGTATCTTTTTTGATGGTTAGCATGTAAGCTAAGATATAATTTTGATCGGTTTCAATGCTGTACGGTGTATTAGTAACTGGTACGCTTGTAGTATTTCCGGAATACGTAGGCTGCTTTTCTTCGAATATAAAGTTTTTGGTATCAACAGTAAAGTGACGATTGGTTATTTGATTGGCTTTAAAAAGCGTTGACAACTCATTATTGGCTTTCAACATTGTTTCACCATCCGATTTATCGTAATCATTGGCAATTAATTTTTGACAATATTCATTTGATTTAGCGGGATTGTCTAACAAATAATAAATTTTAGCTAAGTTAAAATAAGCACTATATCTTATTTTTCGGTGTGCTTTTTCATCTTCACTGTATTTAGAGGGCAATGATTCAAAATAGACAATGGCATCTTTTATTTCTGTAGCAATATCAGTAGTCGGCTCAGCAAAATTCATTCTGTCAAAAGCATTTTTTACAGTCAAATAGGCATTATATTCTGCTAATTGTTCCGGATGTTTTTTGTTAGCTAAAATCCACAATTTATCAGTGCCGGTTTTTACCGGATAACCAAACTCGTCGTTCAACTCAGCATTTAATGTATTAACCACTTCTGTAGTGAAATTGTTCCTAATTAAATTGTAAATACCGTATTGAAAGCTTTCGGCTTGAGAATAACTCTCGTATTCCTGGCTTTTGGCACTTCGTTGAGCCGTAAAATTAATGACTTTATTCACTTTACCGTCGCTGCTCACTACTTTAGCATTTCCGTCTTGAGTATATGAATAGACAACTGTGTAATAGTATTTATTGGTTACTCTTCCGTTTTTGTCTTTAGAAGAGCTTACTCTATTGGTAATATCTTTTTTAGTAATAGCGGGATTTTGTAATACCACTTCAACGCTTAAATACCCGTTCTTTTCTTTTTTCTCAAAACCACTAATGGTTACTTGATTTTCTATAAAATATTTAGGCTTGTTGTACTGCAAATTGCGATCGATATTGGTTACAAAAGAATATGTTCTGTTCTTTTTGTCAGCTATAGGCTTCGTCGGGAGGTTGACATAAGAATAACTAATGTCAAAAGGATCTAAATCAGTTGATTGAGCAAATACAGTCAAGCCGAAAAACAAAAAGATTACATGTAGTAGTTTTTTCATGATGTTAGGTTATTTTTTGCCAAATATAGACGAATTAAGTCTATGGTCTACTGTTTGTTTAACGGAATTTGAACTCTTTTAATAATGTTTTGAAGAAAAAATAAAACAAGTGATTTCTATAGCATGAGAATAATCCTTACTTTTATTCTATGTTTAGACACCAAGGAAAATCCCGAACTTTTTTGCACAACCTGCGTTTGGCTGCTTTGTTATCCTTGGTGGCCGGAATAGTCAATATTACCGGAGTTTTATCTTTAAAAACACTAACCACTAATGTTACCGGTCACTTTGCTTACTTTGCCGAAGAAATCATGCGTAAAGATTACGCTATTGCTGTAACATTTTTGGTATTTACGCTTTGTTTTTTGCTGGGATCTTTTATTGCCAATACAGTGGTTGAAATAGTATTGCAAAAACAACCCCGATTGGCTCATGTAGTGCCCATTGCATTGGAAATACTTATTTTAGTTAGTGTAGCCTTGTTTTTCGGTAACAGCGACATTTACACCTGGCACGGAAAAGCCGAAGCCTTTTTACTGCTTTTTGCCATGGGTATGCAAAATTCATTGGTGACCAAAGTATCGCAATCTACCGTTAGAACCACTCATTTAACTGGTTTGTTCACCGATTTAGGCATTGAACTATCGCAGTTATTTTTCTATAAAAAACCGGAACAGCAAACCAAGTTAAAAAGTAACATTTACCTTCGACTGTCTATTATTTCATTCTTCTTTATTGGTTGTGTGTTGGGCGGATTTGCTTATGGGTATCTTAAGATTAAAACCTTATTAATAGCTTCAATGGTATTGGTTATTGCCCTGTTTTACGATTATCTTCGTTTAAAGTTTTTTATCATTACCCGAAAAACGCATTGAGTTTCATGCTGCATTTTAACCGAACTTACTTTTTGCTCACAGTACTGTTATTTCTCATTGAAGTAAGCATCGCTCTATTTGTCAATGACAATTTCATTCGCCCTTATTTTGGCGATGTTTTAGTGGTAATACTCATTTACTGTTTTCTGAAATCCTTTTTCAAATGGTCGGTACTCAACACTTGTATCGCAGTACTGTTGTTTGCCTTTAGCGTTGAAACGTTGCAGTATTTCACAATAGTTGAAAAATTACAATTGCAGGACAATGGTTTAGCTAAAACCGTTATCGGAACTTCCTTTGCTTGGGAAGATATTTTAGCGTATTCAGTAGGAACAGCAATGGTAATTGTAGCAGAAAAGCTTTTGCATAAACCGAAATCCTTACAATAAACCGTTGTACTTTCTAACAAACCATTCTGCCGCGAGCGATATAGCCAATAAAACCAACAACCAAATCCAATCCACCAAAGGCGATTTTTGAGTAATAGTTTTTTGAACGGCTTTGTAGCTTTCGTCTTCAATTAGCTGTTGTATTAAAGCCTCAGCCTGATTGGCCAAATACGCTTTGCCTTGGGTTTGTGTGGCCAACTGATTGAGCTTGTTCCAATCTGGATTAACAAATTGCTTTTCAATATCAAAATCTAACACTTCAAAACCACCGGAGTAAACCGAATTGGAATTGAGTTCTTTTACGGTAAACTGGTAATTCCCGGCGGCTAATCCATCCAAATTCACCTGAAAAGCATTGGAAGTTTTCAGCAAATCGTAATTTTTAACCTGCTTGGTTTTCGTATTGGTTACGGCTATGGTCAATCTTGCTTTTTCGTCTAACTCGTAGTTTTTATTGAAATATTGTGCCGTAATTTCAATGGCTTCTCCTGAGTTGTAAAAGCGTTCATGATTCACCACTAAAGATTTACGAGCATTGTTAGAAGCCAAAAACTGTATGGTTTTATCTAAGAAGATGTCAAAATCGATAAAATCTTTTTTATCTAAATAATAGTCAGCGCGCCATTTCCAAAGGTTTTCCCCGAACAAATAAGCAGCGCGTTTGCCTTGCTCTTCACTGAAAGTCAGCAAAGGTTGGTTGGTTGGAATATTTCTGATAGAGGAAGACAACAAGACATTTGTATTGCCATTGGCCGTGATAGCACCAAACGGATTTTCCAACGGCGGAAATTGCTCAAAACCGATATTGTCGAGCGCAAACAAATTAAACTGAGACTCGAATGAAGCCAAATAGTCTTCTTTTTGTGAACTCATTTTAAAGGAAAACTGCGATTGATTTTGATTCAGAAAATTAAAATCGGTATCGTTTCCGGTAATGGTCCAAGTATTTATTTTGGCATTGGCATTCTTCTCGTAAACCGATTTGAAAGCCACGGTTGGTTGGTACAAAACCAAAATATTGTAATTATCTAAACTATTGATTTGATTTGGTTTAAGAATAGTTACCTTTCGTTGTGCATTAGTTTCGATACTTCGTTTGATAGCACCCAAATCCGGATGAACCATATCGGCTATTAAAGCGATTTCCGTTTTTTGATCAATGACTTCAACGGCAAAATTTTTGGTGTTGTTGTAACTGTTTTTTTCTTGTTCTTTAGAAGATATTGTGGCTTTTAAAATTTGAAGTCCTACGCTATTCGCTGGCAACAAAACATTCAGTGTAGCCGATTTTTTAGAAGGTGAAAAAGCAACAGTTTGTTCGTTCAAAACCGAATTGCCTTGGGTAATTTTAAAAGTCGCATTGATGCTTTTGGTTCCTGCATAATTCAGAAATACTTCAACCGGATATTTGTTTTTGTGAAAGGCGTATTTGTTAACGTTCAGCTGGGCGACTTTCAAATCCATGTAAGTTGTGGTATCACCCACTACTAAAGGAAAAACTTTATTAATCGGATTAAAACCGAATACGTAATCTTCACCCGAAGTTTGGTTACCGTCGGAAATTAAAACCGTGGGAAACGTTTGGTTTTTGTAGATATTTTTCAGGTTTTTGGCTACTACATCAATATTCGATTGTTTGCCTTTGAAATCAATGGTGTCCACCGGTAAAAAATCTTCATCGAACTGGTATGCCTGTACTTCAAACTTCTCATTCAAAGCAGCATTTTCTTTAAGCTGTTCAAACAACTCCAACGCTTGTTTATCTGATTTCAAATTGGCCATAGAAGCCGAATTGTCAATTACAATAGGCAAAGGCGTTTTCAGCGTTTCTATAGTTTTCCGACTTATAATCGGATTAATCAGCAAAAGCAGTAATCCAAAAACCGAAAAGAAACGCAAAAAAGCCAAAAGCAAAGTCATTTTTGATCGGCTTTTGGCTTTGTATAAGTATTGGTAAAATGATACAGCAAACGCTATTCCCAATGAAAGCAATATCAGTAAAATAGTGTTTGTCGTCATTTAAGTATCTCGATTAGAATCCCTAATTCGTAATTCGTAATTGCTAATTAAGTAAGCATTCCTCCGCAAACATTTAATACTTGCCCGGAAACATAAGCACTCATATCTGAAGCGAAGAACAAACAAGCATTGGCCACGTCTTCAGGTGTTCCGCCACGTTTCAACGGAATAGAATCTCTCCAACCTTGTACTACATCGTCATTTAATTTAGCAGTCATTTCCGTTTCAATGAATCCAGGAGCAATAGCGTTGCAACGAATATTTCTCGATCCTAATTCTAAAGCTACCGATTTGGTAAATCCAATCATACCGGCTTTTGATGCAGCGTAGTTAGCTTGACCGGCATTTCCTTTCACTCCTACTACAGAACTCATATTTACGATAGAACCTTTGCGGTTTTTAAGCATGATTTTTTGAACGGCTTTGGTCATGTTAAAAACCGACTTTAAGTTGATTTCAATTACTTTATCAAAATCTTCTTCACTCATACGCATTAAAAGGTTGTCTTTAGTGATTCCGGCGTTGTTAATCAACACGTCAACATTGCCAAAATCAACCATTACATTATCCACTAATTGTTGGGCTTCGTTAAAATCGGCGGCATTCGATTTGTATCCTTTGGCTTTGATTCCTAAAGCTGATAATTCGTTTTCCAATGCCATAGCGCTTTCGGCTGAAGAACTGTAGGTAAAAGCTACGTTAGCACCGTGTTGGGCAAAAACTTTAGCAATTCCGCTTCCGATTCCTCTGCTGGCTCCGGTAATGATGGCTACTTTTCCTTCTAATAATTTCATAGTATAATAATTAGTTTGTTTTTCCGAAGCAATAAGCATTTGTACTACTCCGGTTATCTTTAATCAATCGTCAAATATAGGAATAATTTACAGCTTGAAAAAAAAGATACCTTTACATTTAAACCTTTTTAACTTTACAATGTCATAGCAACTGACTAACCAACCTATAACCATTTTATGTACAAAAAATTAAGTACTCTGTTTCTCGTTGCTCTCTCCTATTCTTGTGGGAGCGATGATAGTTCCAACTACATCGAAATTGATCCTTACGCCGCGATTACAGCAACTTTTGGCGGCGCTATTAATCCGGAAAATTTATACAACTACGCCAATCAAAGTATTCCGAGTTACATTACCAAAGACAACAGTGCTGGTAATTTCATTACCAACAAAGGTGCCACTTTGGGAAGGGTTTTGTTTTATGACAAAAATCTTTCTTCAAACAATACCATTTCATGTTCGAGTTGTCACCAACAAACCAATGCTTTCGGCGATACTAATATGGCCAGTATCGGAGTAAACGGGACAACAGGAAGGCATTCAATGCGACTGATTAATACTCGATTTGCTAATGAATCCAGATTCTTTTGGAACGAACGCGCGGTAAATTTAGAAACGCAAACCACGATGCCGATAAAAGATCACGGAGAAATGGGGTTCAGCGGAACCAACGGCGACCAAGACTTTGGTGACTTGATTGACAAATTAAGTGCTATTGGTTACTACAAAGAATTATTCAAGTTCGTCTATGGCTCGGAAGAAATTACCGAAAGTAAAATTCAGTTGGCTTTAGCGCAGTTTATCAGAAGCATACAGTCATTCGACAGTAAGTATGACTTCGGAAGAGCGCAAGTGGGCAACGAAGGACAGCCTTTCCCTAATTTTACACCACAAGAAAACCAAGGAAAAAATTTATTTTTGTCGCCACCGGTTTTTGATGCAACCGGAAACCGAACTGCCGGTGGTTTGGGTTGTGCGGGATGTCATGCGGCACCGGAATTTGATATTAATCCGCTATCCGGTAATAATGGAATCATAGGCACCATAAATGGTAATGGTATAGACATTACCAATACCCGAGCACCATCATTACGCGATTTGGTCAAACCTGACGGAACGCCAAACGGTCCAATGATGCATACCGGCGTGATTACTACTTTGCAAGCAGCCATAGGACATTACGGCACCATCAATCTTGCACCCGGCAATACTAACTTAGATGTAAAATTAAGACCAAATGGTTTTGGACAGCAATTGCATTTAACCGCACAGGAAGTCAATGCCGTGATTGCCTTTCTCAGAACTCTATCCGGGACAAATGTTTATACGGATGTAAAATGGTCGAATCCGTTTCCTAATTAATTTGCGCATAGCTGTTAAAATAAAAGCCTCGATTTCTCGAGGCTTTTTATATATAAATGGAAATTAATTATCCCATTACTTCTTTTACTTTTTTGCCAATTTCCGCAGGAGAATCTACCACGTGAATTCCACATTCTCTCATAATGCGTTTTTTGGCTTCAGCGGTATCGTCAGAACCACCAACAATGGCTCCGGCATGTCCCATAGTTCTTCCTTTAGGAGCAGTTTCACCGGCAATAAAACCTACAACCGGCTTACGGTTACCATCGGCTTTAATCCATTTAGCAGCATCGGCTTCTAACTGACCACCGATTTCACCGATCATGATAATACATTCTGTTTCCGGATCGTTCATCAACAATTCTACAGCTTCTTTGGTAGTAGTTCCAATGATCGGATCTCCACCGATTCCGATAGCTGTGGTAATTCCCATACCTTGCTTTACTACTTGGTCAGCCGCTTCATAAGTTAAAGTACCCGATTTAGATACAATACCCACATTTCCTTTTTTAAACACAAAGCCCGGCATGATTCCGACTTTAGCTTCCTCAGGAGTGATTACTCCCGGACAGTTAGGACCAACCAAACGACAATCTTTTCCTTTGACAAAGTTGTATGCTTTAATCATATCTGCTACCGGAATACCTTCAGTAATAGCAATGATTACTTTAATTCCGGCATCGGCAGCTTCCATAATAGCATCAGCAGCAAAGGCCGGCGGTACAAAAATGATAGAAGTATCAGCACCGGCTTGGTCAACGGCATCCTTAACCGTATTAAAAACCGGACGGTCTAAGTGCATGGTGCCTCCTTTACCCGGTGTAACACCACCAACTACATTGGTTCCGTATTCAATCATTTGAGAAGCGTGAAAAGTTCCTTCACTTCCGGTAAAACCTTGAACTATTATTTTTGAATTTTTATTGACTAAAACGCTCATGTTTGTGTTTGTTTATTTGTATTTAATTTAAGTGTAGCAAAAGTATGAAATTGTATTCAGTGTTTGGTACTCGAAGGTTAGTTTTTTGTAAAATTACTATAGCTGACTCATTTGGTAGCCACGGTATAACTGTCCGTCTTTGACTTCCCAAATAACCATAAAATGGGCTAAAAGCATTTCTTCTCTGGGATTTTCAATAGTTTTTACATAATGAGAATACCGAACGCTAACTGTATTACCATCGGAGAGAATATGAGAAATTCTGGTTTTAGAACGCACATAGGCTTTTGACAATTCCTGACTCAAATCGATAATCTGTTCTTTGTTGAGTTTTAAGAAGCCTTTAGAACTATGCCATTCCAAAACTACTTCGGGATGCAGCAGGTTGTTAACGGTTTCCGATTCCAATAAAACATCGGATTTGTAAAAATTTTGAACGATAGTTTTAGCGCTCATAACTTATTTCAATTTGTTTAAAATATCAGGGATACGTTTTACGTTGGCCAACTGTTTTAATTTTTCGCGCGATTCTTCTATCGGAGTACCGAAATAGCTTTTCCCGCCTTCGATAGACTTGGTTACCCCGGTTTGTCCTAACACCACCGCTTTGGCTCCTATAGTGATACCGCTTGTAGTACCAACTTGTCCCCAAAGCGTAACTTCATCCTCAATAACCACACATCCGGCTATTCCGGTTTGAGAGGCAATCAGACATTTTTTTCCAATAACAGTATCATGGCCAACATGAACTTGATTATCGATTTTGGTTCCGGCTCCGATAGTAGTATCACCGGTAACACCTTTATCTATTGTACAAAGTGCACCAATCCCGACATTATCTTCTATCACTACTCTTCCGCCTGACAATAACTGGTCAAATCCTTCAGGACGTTTTTTATAATAAAAAGCATCCGCTCCTAGAACGGTACCGGAGTGAATAATTACGTTATCGCCTATGACAGTGTTGTCGTAAATAATAACATTGGCATGCAGTAAACAGTTTTTACCGATACTAACGTTGTTTCCTATAAAACAATTAGGCTGAACCACCGTTCCCTCACCTATTTGGGCTGTCGCTGAAATGCTGACATTGGTCGTTACAAAAGGGCGAAAATGCTTAGTTAGCACATTAAAATCTCGGAAAGGATCGTCGGAAATTAATAACGCCTTTCCTTCAGGACAATCTACTTCTTTATTAATTAAAACAATAGTAGCGGCCGATTGCAAGGCCTTATCGTAATATTTAGGATGGTCAACAAAAACAATATCACCGGGTTCTACCACGTGAATTTCGTTCATGCCATGAACCGCAAAATCATCGGCTCCCACATAGGCACAACCGATGATATTCGCAATTTCTTTGAGAGAATGTATTCTTGGGAATTTCATAATTTAGTTTACAGTCTCAGTCTCAGTGCTCAGAATCACAAAATGTGACTGTACACTGCGACTGGAAACTTTTTATACTCTTTCCATGTATTTACCTGTAGCCGTATCAATTTTGATTTTGTCACCTTCATTGATGAATAAAGGCACATTTACAGCAGCTCCGGTTTCTACTTTGGCAGGCTTAGTGGCATTGGTAGCGGTATTTCCTTTTACGCCGGGTTCGGTGTAAGTTACTTCCAAAATAATAGAAGCCGGCATATCAACAGACAACGGCATATCTGTTTCAGTGTTAATTTGAACCATTACATTAGTTCCTTCTTTTAATAAATCCGGAGCATCCAAAACGTCTCTGTTTAAAGTGATTTGCTCGTATGATTCCGTATTCATGAAATGGAAATCATTGCCCTCAGAATATAAAAATTGGAAAGTGTGGGTTTCTACACGAACTACATCAATTTTGTGTCCTGCTGAAAAAGTATTATCTAATACTTTTCCGTTAGTTAAGCTTTTTAATTTGGTTCTGACAAAAGCCGGACCTTTACCCGGTTTTACGTGCAAAAACTCGATAATTTTATAAATATCGTGGTTGAACTTAATGCATAATCCGTTTCTAATATCTGCTGTAGATGCCATTGTAATTTATTTTTTTGTGTTTATTGTTTATTGTTTTTGGTTTCTGTATTGCTGAACTTTATGTTTTTAATAAGAACCTGTATATCCTTTCATGATACCTCGGGACGAGTTTCTGATAAAATCTAAAATCTCATCGCGCTCCGGTGTAGCTTCCATCTCTGCTTCAATAATCGCCATAGCTTGTGAAGTATTGTAATTTTTTTGGTATAAAATTCTATAGATATCTTGAATTTCTCTGATCTTATCAGAAGTGAATCCGCGACGTCTCAAGCCTACTGAATTGATGCCGACATATGATAACGGTTCTTTAGCTGCTTTAGTGTAAGGAGGAACGTCTTTACGAACCAATGAACCACCAGAAATCATGGCGTGATCTCCAATATGGATAAATTGATGAATGGCAGCCAAACCTCCGATGATAGCATAATTTCCAACTGTTACGTGTCCGGCCAAAGCTACTCCGTTTACAATGATAGCATTATCACCAATATGACAATCATGCGCAATGTGAGCAGTTGCCATTACCAAACAGTTTTTACCGATTACGGTTTGACCTGATGCTATAGTGCCGCGATTGATGGTAACGCATTCACGAATGGTAGAATTATCGCCAATAATGGCCAAGGAATCTTCTCCACCGAATTTCAAATCCTGCGGAACAGCGGCAATCACAGCACCCGGAAAAATATTGCAGTTTTTACCGATACGCGCGCCTTCCATAATGGTCACATTAGAACCTATCCAAGTTCCTTCTCCGATAACTACATTATTGTGTATGGTTGTAAATGGTTCTATAACGACATTCTTCGCGATTTTCGCTCCGGGATGTACATAAGCTAATGGTTGGTTCATAAATAACTATTTAATTTTTTTTGGCAATTTGCGCCATTAATTCAGCTTCAGCTACTAGTTTTCCGTTGGCATAGGCGTTGGCTTGCATATGACAAATACCTCTTCTGATTGGAGAAATTAAATCACACTTAAACACCAAGGTGTCGCCCGGTAAGACTTTATGTTTAAATTTTACGTTGTCGATTTTCATGAAATACGTCAGGTAGTTTTCCGGATCCGGAACCGAACTTAAAATCAAGATTCCTCCGGTCTGTGCCATCGCTTCAACAATCAAAACGCCCGGCATTACAGGAGCACCCGGAAAATGCCCTACGAAGAAGTCTTCGTTCATTGTCACGTTTTTCAAACCAACCACATGATTGTCTGACATTTCCAAAATCTTATCAACCAATAAAAATGGCGGACGGTGTGGCAACATGGCCATAATTTTATTCACATCCATCAATGGTTCTTTGTGTAAGTCGTAAACCGGAATTTGATTGCGCTGTTCTATCTTAATGATTTTTGATAATTTCTTGGCAAACTGAGTGTTTACGTAATGTCCGGGTTTATTGGCAATTACTTTTCCTTTAATACGAGTACCGATTAAAGCCAAATCACCAATAACATCTAACAATTTATGACGTGCTGCTTCATTAGGATAATGCAACGTTAAATTGTCTAAAATCCCGTTAGGCTTTACCGAAATCTCTTCTTTTCCGAAAGCAACCTTTAAGTTGTTCATGGTTTTTTCGGAGATTTCTTTATCAACATAAACAATAGCATTGTTTAAGTCTCCACCTTTAATTAAACCATTGTCCAATAATGTTTCCAATTCGTGCAAGAAACTGAACGTTCTGGCATCGGATATTTCCGTTTTAAAATCGGCTATATTCTTTAATGTAGCGTTTTGAGTTCCTAAAACTTTTGTCCCGAAGTCGACCATAGTAGTCACTTGGTAATCCTCGGCAGGCATCACTAAGATTTCACTTCCGGTAGTCTCATCTACAAACGAAATAACTTCTTTAACCACATAGTAATTTCTTTCAGCGTCTTGTTCTACCACTCCAGCCTTTTCAATGGCTTCAACAAAGAACTTAGAGGAACCATCCATAATTGGCGGTTCTGATTCGTTCAATTCTATAATCACATTATCAACATCACAGCCTACAAAGGCTGCTAAAACGTGCTCTGAAGTTTGTATTTTAACGCCTAACTTTTCTAGGTTTGTTCCTCTTTGGGTGTTCACTACATAATTAGCATCCGCCTCGATAATCGGACTGCCTTCTAAATCAACTCTTACAAAAGTATAACCGTTATTCACCGGCGCCGGTTTGAACGTCATTTTTACTTCTTTCCCGGTGTGTAAACCAACTCCGGTAAGAGAAACTTCGTTTTGGATGGTCTTTTGTTTAACCATTGTTATGCGTATTTAAGTTTAGTTATTAAAATCGTGGTCTTTATATGACTACGCTTTGGGCTTATTTTTCTTTAATTCTTCTAACTCAGCTACGATTTTCGGCAAGTTTCTGAAATGAACATATGACTTGTTCCAATCGCTGTAATTGAAAGAAGGAGATCCTTGTAAAGTTTCGCCATCCGGAATATTCCTTCCAATACCAGATTGTGCCTGGACTCTAACATTATTTCCGATAGTCAAATGTCCGGCTATGCCAACCTGACCGCCAATCATACAGTTTTTACCTATTTTAGTTGAACCTGCTACACCGGTTTGAGCGGCAATTACAGTGTTCTCACCAATTTCCACATTGTGTGCAATCTGAATTTGGTTGTCGAGCTTTACGCCTTTTCTGATGACAGTTGAACCTAAGGTTGCTCTATCGATAGTAGTGCAAGAACCAACTTCCACATTGTCTTCCAAAATTACATTACCAATTTGAGGCACTTTGTTGTAGGTGCCGTCTTCTTGTGGCGCAAATCCAAAACCGTCTGAACCGATGATGGTTCCCGAGTGGATTACACAGTTACTCCCAATTACGGATTCCGAATAAATCCGCACGCCGGCAAAGAAAATACAATCGTCACCTATAGTTACGTTGTCGCCTATGAATGAATTCGGGTAAATCTTCACATTTTTACCAATTACTACATTTTTACCAATGTAACAAAAACTTCCCAGGTAAAGATTTTCGCCGTAAGTAACATTATCAGAAATCACAGAAGGTTGCTCGATACCTGATTTCATTAACTTTACTTGGTTGTAGTATTCCAATAATTTTGAAAACGACTGGTAAGCATCTTCCACTTTAATCAACGTGGTTTTTAATTCACTCTCCGGTTCAAAAGTCGAGTTTACTATGGTAATGGTGGCGTTTGTCGAATAGATATAATTGAGATATTTAGGATTGGCCAAAAACGTCAATGAACCTTCTGTTCCTTCTTCAATTTTAGATAATTTGAATACCTCGGCGTTGGGATTTCCCACCACTTCGCCTTCTAAAATTCCTGCTATTTGAGCTGCTGTAAACTTCATCTAGTGTTAGTTATTAGAAATGAACTTAAGATGAAAGTCACTATAGTCATTTTTTGGTAATTGCATCAAAAGAGTATTAGCTGGTTTCATTGCCACAAAAGTATAAAAAAAACATTTTTAATGTTAAATTTCCGAAAGTTGTTTTGGGTAGCAAATAAAATACTTGGTCACCGGTTTCGACAAGGCTTTCAAATTCAACTGATCGGAAGCTTCCACTACATCTTCTATGGTTCGGTCTTTTTTCAGAATCCGAATAGGTTCGGCATCCTTGCTGTAAGCCTGATTCTTGATTTTTCCTTTAAAAATAAAATACTTAGTGTCCTGCAAACTCAAGTTATGCTTTTTCGCAAAGGCAGCCGACATTTCCTGTAGTACTTCCACTGGAAATTTTTCGCTGTTGAGTTTGACTTTAGATAAGTCGCGATTGATGATCATTTTACTCAAACTGCTCAAAATAAAATCGTCGTGGTATTGCCAATTTTTTAAAGCACTAATAATATCAAAATCATCTAATTGCGCAAAAGTATCTAAATCGATAGTAGAGAAATTTTCAAGAGTAACTTTGTGCTCCATAAAGTATTTTAGCGGACCACTGCACTCGATGGCTGTTCCTTTTTGAAGCAACTCTTTGGCTCTTTGTAAAGTTTTGGTCAAGGTCAATTCGGCCACCAAACTCGTCTTATGCAAATAAGCTTGCCAATACATTAATCGGCGCGCCATTAGGAATTTTTCAATCGAATAAATGCCTTTTTCTTCCATCACCAAAACATCATCCACTACATTCATCATTTGGATTAAGCGATCAGAATTGATATTGCCTTCGGCTACGCCCGAATAAAAACTATCGCGTTTCAAATAATCCATGCGATCCATGTCGAGCTGACTCGAAATCAATTGCAACATAAACTTGCGATGGTATTCGCCTTTAAAAACCTGGATAGCCAAGCTCAATTGTCCGTTAAACTCTTTATTCAATTGATTCATAAATAAGAGTGAAATCGCTTCGTGGTTGACTTCTTCTACGATGCTGTGTTCCATGGCATGGGAAAACGGACCGTGACCGATATCGTGCAAAAGAATGGCAATGTAAAGTGCATTTTCTTCTTCTTTAGAGATAGTAACGCCTTTAAAACGAAGTACTTCTACTGCCTGTTGCATCATATGCATGGCACCAAGTGCGTGATGGAAACGTGTATGATGCGCTCCCGGATAGACTAAGTACGACAATCCCATTTGGGAAATACGTCGCAATCGCTGGAAATAAGGATGTTGCACTAAATCGTAGACCAACGAATTCGGAATGGTAATAAATCCGTAAATCGGGTCGTTGAATATTTTTAATTTATTGGTTTGACTCACAGTAAAATCGATTTTGGTAAAGATATAAATTTACACCAAAGCTTTGAAATAGTCCAATAACAGTTTGTTGTTGTCGCGCGTAGGTGTAAAAACTTCCAATATGGCAGGTTGGTCGTTGTTTTCAAACAATTGTTTCAAACCGGCTTTTAAAGTGGTTTCATCCGCAGCAGTCAAATAGTTAAAACGATACATTTTGGCCAAATGCTCAGCGGTTAAACAATGAGAAGTTTCGAAGTAAGTATGGAAGGTTTCGTTTTCTTGATGACCGGGTAAGATTCTGAAAATGCCACCACCACCGTTATTGATTAGAATGATTTTGAAATGCTTCGGTATATAATTGTTCCAAAGCGCATTGCTATCGTACAGGAAACTCACATCACCGGTTATCAATGTCGTTTGTTTTTTACTCGCTACAGCAGCGCCGATCGCGGTTGAAGTACTGCCATCAATACCACTTGTTCCGCGATTGCAGAATACTTCTATTGACGGATCGATGTCAAACAATTGTGCATAGCGAATAGCAGAACTGTTGCTGACTTGCAACTGTGTATTCCCGGGCAGAGCGGCTAAAATATTTTCAAACGCCTTTAAATCTGAGAACGGAACTTTGGCCAAATAGTCTTTGTGCTTGTTCTTCCTTTGTTCTTGAATGGCTTTAAAGAAAGCTCTGTAATTGCTCTCAACCGGTTTTACATGTGGTAAAAACTGCTTGAAAAACTGATTGGGAGCAACTGTAAAATGTTTGGTCAAAATACCGAATGTATCGTAAGCTCTTAATTCATCAATGTGCCAATGGTGGCGTGGTTTGTATTTTCTTAAAAATGCTTTGATTCTCTTAGACACTATCATACCGCCAAACGTAATCAATACACGCGGCTGTAATTCAGCAAACTCTTTTTCAGTAAACGGCGTAATCAGTGTGTCGATATTGTTGATAAAATCCTGATGGTGCAAATTCGACGTCGTTTCGGTCAATACTACTACGGAAGGATGTGAAGCCAATTCGTCTATCCATTCTTGGTCGATTGTATGCGGCTTACACTCGCCTACTAACACTAGTATTTTATGACTGAAATTCCACAAAGTTGAAAACGCAATGATATCTTCTACTCTAACCGTTGGCTCCGATTTAAAAAGTCCGGTTACGTTAACATCAACAGATAATTTTTTGGTGGTTTGATACAAAGGTTCTTCAAAAGGCACATTAATATGTACCGGACCTTTGTGTGCAATGGCCACATTGATGGCTTCATTAATAAAAACATCATTTTCTTCTGAAGCGTCTTCTAATAAATTGGCGTTGTAAAGCGAATGATTTAGGAAAACATTTTCCTGGCGAATGGTTTGTCCGTCACCTATATCAATTTTATCATGCGGTCTGTCGGCAGAGATTACCACAAACGGAATCTGACTGTAAAAAGCTTCTGCCAAAGCCGGATAATAATTGAGTAAGGCAGATCCCGAAGTACAAACCACAGCAACCGGCTTTTGCTTTTGTTGGGCAATACCCAGCGCAAAAAAACCGGCGCAACGCTCGTCGGCTATACTATAACAAGTAAAATCAGGCTGATTGGTAAAACCAATGGTTAGCGGCGCATTTCTGGAACCGGGAGAAATTATAATATCGTGAACTCCTTTGGCTTTACAAATTTCTATGATGCTTTGTGCCAAAGGTATTTTAGGATAAAGCATTGTCTTTTTTTATGTCTTACAAATGTACAAACTTGTGTAGGTTTTTCAACACTTTAAGATAGTTTTATTACTTTTGAAGACACTTTAATGTCATGGAAATCAAAATCAGACCTTACCAAATTGAAGATTGTCAGGCCATCGTTGACATCATCAATTACAACATACTTCATTCGACAGCTTTATACGATTATCACCCGAGAACATTAGCGCAACAACAAGCCATTTTTCAGGAAAAAATCGACAAAGGATTTCCGGTTATTGTGGCTGAACAAGCCGAAAAAGTGGTTGGTTTTGGATATTACAGTGAGTTTCGATTTCGTGAGGCTTACAAGTTTACTGTAGAACATTCGGTTTATGTAGCCCAAGATTGTCACGGAAAAGGCATTGGTAAATTACTGATGCAAGCGCTAATCGACTTAGCCAAAAAACAAAAATTACACACGATGATTGCCGTAATCGATTCGGAAAACCAAAGCAGCGTGGCTTTTCACGAGCAATTCGGATTCAGAACAGTTGGTCTTTTAAAAGAAACCGGATTTAAATTCGACCGTTGGTTGCATTCGCAACTAATGCAATTGCTTTTGGAATAAAAAAATAAAGACCAATGTTTCCATCAGTCTTTACCAAATATTCAGGGGTATTTGTTAGGCTAATTCAATGCCATTCTCTTCCAAAATAGCGAGCAGATAACTGCTTTGGCTCGGGTCGTATTTTTCTACTCCACTTTGATACCATTTTTGGATGACATCAATTTGAAATGAATTGTAACCATCCGAATCGATATCCATACCTAACATTCCGGCCAACAAAAAATCTTCTAACACTTTGTTGGTTACTATTAGTTGCGGTATGCCGTAGGCGATTTTCCCATTCATCCGTTCATAATCAGCTCTACCTTGTTCGAAACCAAAACAGTAGGCTTCATTTTTGTTTTCCAACATTTTAAGGTGTGGATTTAAACCGCTAGAGTAACCTTCGATGTAGTCTTCTCTATATATTGGATTAAATATGTTTTTCATAAAATTATCATTGTGGTATTTGATATTCATTTCAAAACTAAGAAGTAATGTTAAGCTAACATTTTAAAATCGTTAAACGGAAAAAAAAATCTTTAAATCACGCGGCACGTGAAGTTTGTCGATGTTTTTTAAGCAAAAACCCGATGAATTTCTCCATCGGGTTTCTTTGTATTAAAAGTGCTATCTAGTTATTTTCCGTTAATCCATGACACAATTGCATCATCAGT
>NZ_JANJUQ010000032.1 GCF_024710485.1 Flavobacterium sp. | reverse complement strand
AGTTGGCTCTAAATTCAAGATTTCACTAACTTGATTGTAAACTTCGTCACTTCTGGTCTGAATATGTAATCTGTAAAAATTCATTTGTTGGAATAAGTTATTGAATTCTCCGCAATCTTGGCCGCATTACCGCTAACGTTTTCGGGCTTGGCGAAGGTGGCGATTATCACCACAAATGTTGATGCGGAGAACCAAACTTTGATTAACCACAAATGTGTCTGCGGAGCACTGAACCGCCACTTTTGCCAAACCCGTGTTATAGCCAGTGGTTCTTGTCCACCATCCTTGCAAACCATTGTCAGTATTGAGTTTTAGTGTCATGATTATTTCTTAGACCTTGAGATGTTTAGACTTCTCCGTTTAATCCATTTTTCTACTTCTACTATCCAGAAAACAATACTTGATAGTCCTATACAGATTAATAGTTCAATAACGGTCAAAGATTTTGTAATGAAAATGTCCTGTAAGAAAGGAACATAAATTACTGCCATTTGCAAAGCAAAGGTTAGTAGAACAGCACCAACCAGTTGTTTATTGGTAAAAACTCCCTGTTGAAATAGTGATTTTATGTCGCTTCTAATAGCCATGGCTTGCCCCATTTGGCTTATACATAATACTGTAAAGACCATAGTTGGCCACTTATCGTTCCCAATATGAATCGCCCATGCTTGTATAGATAAACAAATGGTTGCCATTAATAAACCTACCCAAAAAATATGGAAACCTAAACTCTTTGTGAATATGGTTTCATCTGTCCTTCGAGGTGGTCGTTGTAAAATGTTTTCTTCAGCAGGTTCAGCTGCATAGGCTAATCCTGGTAGTCCATCTGTTACCAAGTTAATCCATAAAATTTGTATTGGTATAAGTGGAATGGGCATTCCGACAAGTGGTGCTAAAAGGATAATAGAAATTAAACCACCCTTACTCGTAAGTGTATATTTTATAAATTTTCTGATGTTATCATAAATTCTCCTACCTTCTTTTACTGCCTTAATGATGGTAGCAAAATTATCATCCAGTAAAATCATTTGGGCAGCTTCTTTGCTTACATCAGTTCCTGTAATACCCATAGCAACACCAATATCAGCTCTTCGCAAAGCAGGAGCATCATTTACACCGTCTCCCGTCATCGCTACAAAATTATTTTTCTTTTGTAACATTTTTACAATTTCTAATTTTTGCTCAGGCGATACTCGGGCATAAACTTTTATGTATTCAACTTCCTTTTCAAACTCTTCATCAGAATAGCTCTCTAATACTGCACCCGTAATTACTTTATCTGTTTTTTTGTAAATAATACCCGTTTCTAAAGCAATTGCGTGAGCTGTTATAGGATGATCACCTGTTATCATTACTGGTGTAATGCCTGCTGAATGGCAATCTGCAATTGCTTGTTTGGCTTCCTCTCTAGGAGGATCTATCATAGCAACTATACCAATAAAGTTAAGATTGTGCTCAATATTATGAATAGAGATATTTGAAGGTAGTTTGTCTAATACAGAAACAGCATACGACAAAACTCGTTTACCTTGTTGGGCAAAATGATTAACGGTTTTTAAAATTTCGACTTCGTCTTTTGTTGTACAACATTTCAATACCGATTCTACAGCACCTTTTGTAATGACCATATATTTACCATTGATTGCATAAATGGTTGTCATTCTTTTTCTCTCAGAATCAAAGGGTAATTCATCAACACGTTTATTTTCTGTCCATGATTCGTTGTAAAGATGTTGATCCCGTGTGTATGTTACTAAAGCAATTTCTGTTGGATCTCCTTTAAATTTTTTTAATTCATCTACAGAAACATCATGGTTAAGCTCCATTGCAAACAATAACAATTGTTCTGCTGTTAAGTTTTGATAAGATACTATTTCATTTGGTTGCCAAATATCAGTAACTGTCATTTTGTTTTGGGTAATTGTACCTGTTTTATCTGAACAGATATAAGTAATTGAACCTAAAGTTTCAACTGATGGTAATCTGCGAATGAGTGCATTCTTTTTTACCAATCGTTTAGCTCCAATAGCCAATGAGATGGTAATAATAGCTGGTAATGCTTCGGGTATTGCTGCAACAGCTACAGAAATAGTTATGAACAGCATCTTTATAGAATCTTCACCTCTAAGTAAACCCAAAACAAATACTATAGCACAAATAACCAATATAATTAAAGATAATTTTTTAGTAAAATTTGCTAGCTTAATTTGAAGCGGAGTTAGATTTTCTTCTTCTTGTAAAAGTTGTGCAATGCGACCGATTTCGGTATTCATTCCAGTAGCTACGACAATACCTTCACCTCGTCCATAAGAAACGATAGTGCTTTTAAATGCCATATTATTTCTGTCACCAATGGGTAGGTTTTCCAAATGCAGTTGATGGGTTTGTTTATCTACAGCATAAGATTCACCTGTTAGAGAAGATTCCTCTAATTTAAGCGAATGTGTTTCAGTAAGTCGAATGTCTGCAGGAACAATATCTCCAGTCTCTAAAATAACCATATCACCAATTACTAATTCCGATGATGCTATTTCAATTAGCTTACCATTCCTACGAACCAAAGAGTTTAAAGCCGACATTTTTTTTAATGCAGCCATTGCCTTTTCAGCTTTGTATTCTTGAATAAACCCAATAAGTGCATTCATTAAAACTATGCTTAGTATAAGAGCCGCATCCTTTACATCTCCAATTGCGATTGATATTGTAGCTGCAACGAGCAGAATTATTATCATTAAATCTTTAAATTGATTTAAAAGCAATAGCCAAAAAGGTTTCTTCTTCTTTTCAACTAATTCATTTTTTCCATTTTCAAGCAATCGTTCTTCGGCATCAGACTGATGCAAACCATTTTTACTGGTTTTAAGCAATTGCTGGGTTTCATGAATAGATAATAAGTGATAATTCATTTCTTATTTTACTTTGGGTTATTAGCTTTTAGGTTTCGTCTACGCTCAATGACATATTTAATGATATAGTAAATAAATAATCCCGTTATTGCACTAACTATGGTAGAACCAATAATTAAAACATATCCCATTTGGGGTAAATTTTTATACCAATTATCATAATCAAATTGAATATCAGTTTTAATAAAATAGCTCCCAACTTTATAACTTAGCATTAATAAAAATGGGCTTGTTAAAGGATTAGATATGAATGCTCCCGAAATGGCTGCTACTATGTTGAATCGAAAGATTTTGTATAATAACAGAGATAGAATAGTACTTAATCCAAATGTTGGGAAAACACCCCAAAATGCACCAATTGCAGCTCCCAATGCAATTTCATGAGCACTACCTCTTGCATAGTATATTTTCATAAAACTAATTTTTGCTTTACGAAAAATATTTATAACAAGGTTTCTTTTAACTGATTTCATTTTGAATATATCAAAACAGGCACTTTAGTTGTATAAGTAAGTTCTGCTGATTTACTAGGCAGAAAAATAGTTTCAAAAAAACTCTTTTCTCTTTTAGTAAACATGATTAAAAGTTCAGGTTTCGATTTAGTGGCGAATTGAGAAATTCTCTCTACAAGAGAAAATTCCAAATTATTTTTAATGATATTTAGTTTAATGTCTTTGTATTCTTCAGTTTCAAAAAGAGCTATATTACGCTCAAATTTATTTTTGTCCAAAATAATAGATGAATAATGCAGTACATCTAAACTACATTTTACAGTACCCGAAAATTTAGAAACCATATCTAATTCTTTCTTTAGGTTTTCGAAATCTGACAAATACGTTACTTTTTTTAATGTTTTAGCACGATAATGACTAGGAATAACCATTACTGGTATCCTTGAATTGTTTACAATGTAGGAGGTATGAGTACCCATTATCTTTCTCAATAAACCAGCACCTTGTGTTGCTATACAAATAAAATCTATTTTATTTTTTTCTGCATATCTTAAAATGTCTTTCTCAGTTGAGATAGCAGAGTCAATAACAAACTTAACATTGGTAAAATTATCTTTATCTTGTCCAATAGTAGAAAAAACAAACTTTTTAAGTTCAACTGTAAGTCTTTCTATTTCTTCTTCTTTATATGATTTAAAAAAAGCATCGCTCCAGGCAGTTGGTTTCATAAAATGGACAGAGTGGTAGAATGTTGCTTCTATATCACTTGATTGCTTTGCTAACGATTTAGCAAACCTAATTGCTCCTTTTGAATTTACAGAAAAATCGGTGGTTATTAATAATTTCATTTTAATATTAATTTATGTCGTTAATTGATTTTCCATTGATAGACCATTCGTCAATATTTCTTATGGTTGTTGTAGCAATGCCTTCAAGAGCTTCATGGGTTAAGAACCCTTGATGACCAGTAATCAAAACATTCGGATGAGAACGCATTTTTTCGAAGAGATCGTCTTCTATTTGAGTATTTGAATGATCGTAAAAGAAGATAGGTTTTTCGTATTCATATACATCTAGTCCGGCAGTAGCAACAATTCCTTGGTCAAGGGCATCAAGTAAATCTTGTGTATTTACTATTCCACCTCTTGCCGTATTGATAAACACAACTCCATTTTTCATTTGTGAAAAAGTAGTCTTGTTAAACATATATTTGGTAGCCTCATTCAATGGGCAGTTTACCGAAATAACATCTGAATTTTTACACAAAGTTTCTAATGAAGTATATTGTACCTTGCATTTTTCAATTAAGTCACTATCCTGCTCTATGTCATAAGCTAGTATTTTACAACCAAAACCGTGCATTATTCTAACAAATGCAGAGCCAATTTTTCCAGTACCAACAACGCCAATGGTTTTATTATGAAGGTCAAAACCCACTAATTTGTCTAGTCGAAAATCGTTTTGCTTCATCAGTTCTTGAGCCAATATTATTTTTCGATTTAAAGCCATTAACAATGCCACCGAATGCTCGGCAATAGCATAAGGAGAATAAGCAGGTACGTTGGCAACTTTAATATTTAGCTGTTTTGCTTTTGCCAAGTCAACGTGGTCATAACCAACAGAACGGAGGGCTATAAATTTTACTCCATTATTACTTAATACATCCAACACTTCTGCATTGGCTTTGTCCGAAGTAAAAAGTGCAACAGCCTCAAATCCTTGTGCAAGATGAGCTGTATTTTCATTCAAAGGTTGCTCTGTAAACATCAATTCGTGTTTGCCCTGTCCTAATTTTTCAATGAATGGTTTGTCAAATCCGTGTATACTATAAACTAGTGTTTTCATTTTATTTCAATCTACTCATTTGTTTATTTATCGTTTGCAAAAAATGGTTTTCCCTTGCTTTTATGTTTAAATTCAGGTCGGTCGCTTGTCATTTGCACGGTCGTCCTACCATTGGCTATAACGTTTCGCGGCTTTGCGACTGTTGCGATGCCAGCGAATTGCGTACTTTCTGCTAAGATAAAAGTTTTTCGTGAAGAAAGAAGCACAACTCAAGAAAAAACCAGCAATAGCGCAAAACCGCTGTTAGTAGTTCGGTGCCTTTGAGTTTCATAATCACGCCAACCTTTTCGGATTCTGCTTTTCCGGTTTCTATTTTCCATTCTGTTTTTCGTCAACTGCGATTTGTCAACTTTAGTTTTTTAAGCGCAAACCTTTTGAGTTATTTTTTCAAATTCAAGAATCTAACGCAACACTTTTCACGCAAACTTTTTCAGCTTCAATTTGTCAATTGTGAAATGTCAATTTCTCATAGCTAACAACTTAATTTTGTCAGTTAGATTTTGAGTAAAATGAGGTAAAAACGTGAAGTTTTGCGCGGGTTTGTGGCACTGACTACTAACGTTTCGCCGCTATCCGACTGTAGCGAATCCAGCGAACTGCGTACTGTCTGCTAAGATAAAATATTTTCGTGAAGAAAGAAGTAAAACTCAAGAAAAACCAGCTATAGCGGATAACGGCTGTTAGTGGCTGGTTTTTTTAATCAATTGTTGAATTCGACATATTTTTTACAGCTTCTTTTTGCTTTACAATTTCTGCCAACTTTTTAAATAATTCGAGAAATGGTTTTGCTTTTTCTTTTTTACTTTCAGTTACATTTCTTTCATCATATGAAACTGTTTTCAATTTTCCATTTTCACAAATTGTAATTTTCAAAACATGATTTCCAGCGTCTGTTGGGATTTCGTTTAAATTATTCTCAAAGCTTTCTGGAAACGAATCAAATTTAAACTCATGAATAAGTTTGAATGCTTTTACTTTTTCCGAATTAGTAAATTTAACTTTTACTGAATCTATACTTCTTTCATATTGTCTATAAAAAGTATTCTTTCTACCACTAAAGTATTCATTTCCCCAATCCAGATTAAAATAAAAATCTTTTGATATTTTTTCTACTGAATTTCTGTTCGTCGAGCAAGATAAACTTAGAAATGTTGTTAATAAAAGCAAAAGTAATTTCTTCATGTTACTTTCTGATAAAGTGTTTTGGAAAACTTGCCACTAACGTTTCGCGGCTAGTTGCATTTGCGAATCCAACGAACTGCGTACTGTCTGCTAAGATAATAGTTTTACGTGAAAAATAGGAGTGAAGCCAAGAAAAACCAGCAAGTGCTACTAACCGCTGTTAGCAGTAGCCTTTATTTGTCATTTTTATCACGCAATGATACCATATAACTTTGCGCAATACTATCTCTGTCTAAAAATATGATTAGTTCTTTCGAATATTTTTGGTCTATTGTTGAATCTTTTTTCGTGGTTACAGTGTATATAATATATTTTGAATGCGACGTTGTTTCAATTTTTTCGCTTCCTAATAACTTTTCAATTTCTGAATATTTTAAACCTTTTATTTTATGAGTATCAAGGAAATCATAAAGCATCTTTTCCCTATCTCTGTAACAATCTCTTTTCTGATTCTTTAACCACAAGCTTTTATCAAATTTCATTTTCGTAACACATTCAACTTTCTTTTGACACGCGCACAATGTCAAAATCATAAAAAGCAAAACTGATGTTCTTTTAAACTTCATAATTTCTATTTTGCAGATTTTTTGAAGGTTACTGCTAACGTTTCGCGGCTAGTGGCTTTTTGCGAAGCCAGCGAACTGCGTACTTTCAGCTAAGATAAAAAGTTTTACGTGAAAAATAGATTAGAAGCCAAGAAAATCCAGCAATGGCTACTAACCGCTGTTAGCGGTAGTATTTTTAACTATTCATCGATTTCAGAAATCCAGCTACAATAATTAAATAGAAAACTGATGCAAACAACGCTATAATCTGTTTGGTTATCTTTTCAGTTTTTTCCATGTCAGTATTAATCTTTGTGACTAACCAAAATATGGAATCATAAATATAAAAAGGTGTCCATCTCTTGATTAAGTTACCATTTTTTAGACCATCAAAAACAACGATACCGAAGTGAATAAACCAAAAAAATAGAAGAATTGGCACAAGTAAATAATCTTTGTCGATTTGTTTATTTTGAAAATATACTCCAATTCCAATTACACCAAAACTCAACAATAAACTAAGGATTAAAAATAATTGTAATTTCAATTCGGTTTTAGTCAATTCAATTTCTGTTTTCATATTTTTTATGCGAAGTTCTGAAATATTACCGCTAACTTGTTTATACTCGCTATTTTATAGCGAGTATACACCCAAATCAGGTTGTATAGCCGCTATTGAATGCGTGTATTGCCCAAATATAGGGATTTTATTATAAATCATCAAAAGGACTGCGAATTTGTTGTAAACTCTTCGTACTCACGTGAGTATATATCTCTGTGGTTTTACTACTATTGTGCCCCAATAGTTCTTGTATGTAGCGTAAATCTGTGCCGGTTTCCAATAAATGAGTGGCGTAACTGTGACGTAACCAATGTAAAGTTACAGGTTTGCCAATCCCGGCTTTTTGTATTGTAAATTTTAATACTTGCTGTAACGATCTACTATCATAAGGAGCCCCGGGTATTCGCCCTTCAAACAAATAGGTTACAGGCTTATACAATTTAAAATAGGTGCGTAAAAGACCTAATATCTTCGGACTCAAAGGAGCAATCCTATCTTTTTTTCCCTTGGAGTTTTTGATCAATACTATATTTCTTTTTGAATCAATATCTTTGATTTTTAGGGCTATTAACTCGCCACAACGTAATCCGCAACTGTATATCAAACTTAACATAGCTCTGTGTTTTAAGTTGATAGGCGTTTCTAAAATCTTTTTAACTTCTTCTTTACTCAATACATTAGGTAGCGTTTTTGCGCGTTTTGGACGATGAATAATGTCTATGTCGATGACTCTATTTTGAACGGTTTTAAAAAATAATTTTACTGCATTAGTAATTTGGTTTTGATACGAGGCCGAGAGGTTGTTCTTTAAAATATAATCGTTGTTAAAATACACAAAATCATCATTGTCTATCAACTCGATACTTTTGTGTTTGTAATAAATCAAAAATTGTTTGGCAGCTCCAAGATAGGTAATCACGGTACTTTCACTGTATCTTTTGGAACGCATCCAACGCTTGAAGTTTTCCAAACTTTTCATACCTTCCTCGCTTGGTAACAAATCCGATATTGTGGGCATACCAAAATAACGGCGATTCTCTTCAGTATCAGCAATGTGCCAAACTTTTTTTGACTGACTCCAACGAAAATCTTCAAAGGTTGATTTAAGTTGTGCTATAATTTCAGCATTTTTTTCAAAGTAAATCCCTATCCGTGACTCTTCATTATGTCTGATTATTTTAGTACTCCAATTCATCATCTATTTTAAATACGAATAAAAGTACAAAAAAATAATATTTTGTAAAAAATTAATTACTTATTTTGATGGAAATTAACTGTTTGATGTCGTTTATTTGGGATTCATGGGTAACCGCTATTCGAATACCGCGACCTTCAGCGTAGAGTTTTGCGGCTATTAGTTCGTTTTTAATCGAATCGGCTATGTCGCTTTTCAATACCGCATCTGTGGCTTTTTGACTGAAAACAAAAGCGACTTTAAAGAACCGATCTCTTGGTAACAAGTAAACAATCACTCTTTTTGCATCACTAATGCGGAAACTCCAACCAAATTTTTCGCCTGAGTAATGCCATAGTGTAGTAGCTTCGGGATGCAATACCAAAGCTTGAGAGGCGATGAATTGCCAAAATGGATAGGTTTCGCCTAAAGCGTCACACAGTTGTTCTTCGGTTGGCACTTCGTTTTTATCAATAAAGATGCTTTTCATTATACTTCAGATAGCTTGTTTTGTAGCGCCTGAATCTCATCGCGGTATTTGGCGGCTTGCATAAAATCTAAATCTTTGGCAGCTTTTTCCATGGCTTTTCTGGCTTCTCGGATTTTCTTTTCGATTTCCGGTTTGGTCAAATATAAGCTTTCCGGTTCGGCAGCTTTAGCGATTTTGTCTTCGAAATAAGCAGTGGAAACCGAGTTACCACTCAACGCATTGCCCAAACTTTTGTTGAGTGCTTTCGGAACCAAATTATGTTCGGCGTTGTAGCGCATTTGTTTTTCGCGACGGTAATTGGTTTCGTCTATGGTTTTTTGCATCGAAGCCGTGATTTTGTCTGCATACATAATCGCTTTTCCGTTTACATTTCGGGCAGCACGACCTACAGTTTGCGTTAACGAACGATGACTGCGCAAGAAACCTTCTTTATCGGCATCTAAAATCGCTACCAAAGAAACTTCCGGTAAATCCAAACCTTCACGGAGTAAGTTTACACCGATGAGTACGTCGAATATACCTTTGCGCAAGTCTTGCATGATTTCTACGCGCTCCAAAGTATCTACGTCAGAGTGAATGTAACGACAACGGATGGAGACTTTAGTTAAATATTTCGTCAGTTCTTCTGCCATTCTTTTGGTTAAAGTGGTGACCAAAACACGTTCGTCAACTTCACAACGTTGCTGGATTTCTTCGATTAAATCGTCTATCTGATTCAAACTCGGACGCACCTCGATAATCGGATCTAATAAACCCGTTGGTCGAATAATTTGCTCTACGTAAACGCCTTCCGATTTTTGTAATTCGTAGTCAGCCGGTGTGGCAGAAACATAAACGACTTGGTTTTGCATGCTCTCGAATTCCTCAAATTTCAGCGGACGGTTGTCCATCGCTGCGGGTAATCGGAAGCCGTATTCCACCAAGTTTTCTTTTCGACTTCTGTCTCCTCCGTACATGGCGTGTACTTGTGAAATGGTCACGTGACTTTCATCAACCACCATCAAATAATCGTCCGGAAAATAATCTAATAAGCAGAAAGGTCGTGTTCCCGGTTGTCTTCGGTCTAAGTAGCGCGAATAGTTCTCAATGCCGGAGCAGTAGCCCAATTCGCGTATCATTTCTAAGTCGAAATTGGTGCGTTCTTCCAAACGTTTGGCTTCGAGATGTTTGCCGATTTCTTTAAAATAATCCACTTGTTTGACCAAATCTTGTTGGATATCCCAAATGGCAGCTTGTAAAACATCAGGCGAAGTTACGAACATATTTGCCGGATAGATATTCAGTCTTTCGTAGCGTTCGATAACTTGTGACGATTTGGCGTCGAAGGCTTCTATCTCTTCAATTTCATCACCAAAAAAGTGCACGCGGAACGGTTCATCGGCATAACTCGGGAAAATTTCTACCGTGTCGCCTTTGATTCTGAAGGTTCCGGGCAAGAATTCCGCTTCGGTTCTGGAGTATAAACTTTGCACTAAGCGATGGAGCAATTTGGTTCGAGAGATGACTTGATTTTTTTCTATGGAGATAACATTCTTCTGAAATTCCACTGGATTCCCGATACCGTACAGGCAGGAAACCGAAGCTACTACCAACACATCACGTCGGCCGGACAATAGGGCAGAAGTCGTGCTAAGGCGAAGCTTTTCCAATTCGTCATTAATTGACAAATCTTTTTCGATAAAAACACCTGTTACCGGAATGTAAGCTTCGGGTTGGTAATAGTCGTAATAGGAAACGAAATATTGCACCGAGTTGTTCGGGAAAAATTGCTTGAATTCCGAATACAACTGTGCGGCCAAGGTTTTATTGTGGGCTAGGACTAGGGTTGGTTTTTCCACATTCTGAATCACATTGGCCATGGTAAACGTCTTACCCGAACCCGTAACGCCGAGCAGTGTTTGGTATTTTTCGCCGTTTTGGATGCCTTTGACTAATTTATCAATGGCTTGCGGTTGATCGCCGGTAGGTTGGTATTCAGATACGACTTGGAATTTCATTTTAAAGTACGATTTACGAAGTACAATGGTTATAGTTTTTTTGGATTTCTACTGGTATGTCTTACTCTTAAAATATAGATGGTTTTAGGAGTTATTTTGTATGAAATTCGATAATGGTAAATTTCGTAAGCTCTATAATTTCCGTCATTCAAACTTTTCATTTCATCTAATTCATAAATTTCAAAGTTTGATTTTAAAATAGATACAGAATCATAAATAGTGTTAATTACTTTCTCTGGAATACTTTCGTTTTTGGTTTTGTCAAGAAGGTAAAAATAAATTTCTTCCAGTTGGTTTAGAGCATTTTCAGTCCAAATTATTTCTTTTTCCATTGTTCCATCTTGGCTTTGATTTCTTCATGTGATACAAGATAACCATTGGCAATGTCTTCTTCCGCTTTTAAAATGTCATTATTGTAATCTGTTGAAGAATAGTCTTTTGATGTCTTGGCGTCAATGATGGTTTTGATAGCCAAAAGAAAATCTCTGTCATGAATTTCATTTATTTTGGCAATCACACTATTTTTCAATTCTAAAGTATTCATAACAAAATGTTTTTACGAAGTTACAAAACTAATCCCAACATTCCATCAACAGCAAATCTCCCTCTTTGTGAGTGATCGAAACTAAGCCATCGTTGATGACATGATTGCTGCTTCCGGTCCGGTAGCCTATGGTTAAGTCTTCGTTGGATAAGGCGTAGAACAAATTTTGAGTTGTAATGCCACTCACTTTTCCAATGGGAATTAATGATAATATGGTGTTGGCCGTGTACCATTTTTCGAAGACATTTGGAAGTAAGAATACTTTGGAGTGGTCATCGAGAATCACAATTTTAAGCTGATTTCTGTAGGCTACAATATTGGTTAAATTGGTAATGGTGTGATCGGCACGCTTTCCGGTGGCCCAAATCACATTAGCGGCTTTGTGGCCTTTTTCGATTAAATAATCAAAAGCTTTTTCCAAATCGGTTTTATCTTGGTTGGGTGTGTAGACAATCTCAATAGGATATTGTTTTGCCTTGTAGTATTCCGGGTCAAAACCGCGATCGAAATCGCCTAACAAAACGTCGACTTTAATGCCTAACGCCAAAACACGTTCAATGGCCGAGTCTAAAACGATTACCAGTGGCGACCATTCGAGCAATTGGCCTAACAACTCTTGACTGCACATTTCGCCGTTGGCAATAATCAAAGCCGGTTCTTGGTCGTCGCGAACGATATGGTGTGAGGACATTAGAATTAGGAATTAGGAATTAGGAATTAGGAATTCTTAATCCGTAGTATAACGTTGGTAAATATAAATAAATTGTTTTTGTATATTCTCTTCGGCTTCAATTATTGAATGACATATTCCGAAACCTCAGTTTTACTCAATCTAAAATAGCCTAAGGCGTAATTGTCAAAATTAGTTTGGTTGATAATATTACCTCTTACAGTAGCCGTTGGTGTAGAAAACGGTCCCATACTGTTGCTGCCGGTTTGTTCCAACAATACATCCATATAGTTGAAATAATCTTGGGTAATACCATTTAAAGTGAGTTTTAGCGTATCGCCCGGTTTCAAATCTTCACTGAAATATAACCCAAACATTTGGTTGTTTTGGAAAAATCGGTCTTCGATAACGCCGTATTCAGGAATAACTTTGTAAGGATCGTCAATTCTTAAGAAATAGAAATTGGTTTCGTTAACCAAATCGTTGAAATAAAATTTTACTTCGGTTTCATTGCCCAATACACCGCCGTCGTTAATTTGTTCCACTTCTGTTATGACAGGTGTATTTAATAGTTTTTCGGTAGCCGTGTATGTTTCACCATCGTGAATTACGGTCAGCGTGTAAGTTTCGTTTACAGCAGGAATAAAGTTGGTACATTTGTAAGTGCCCAACTCATTCGGATCTTCTGTAAAATCGAAAACCTGATTCGAACTATTGGTGATGAAAACCACGGCATTGGACACCCTCGGAATATTTTCTGAAAAATAGTCGGTGGTAGTAGACAGTTTGATTTTTTGTTCGTTTCCGGCAGTTTCAGCATACCAATTGATGGAAGCTTCAATAACCAAACGAGGTTCGCCACTGTTCAAGTCGACGTCAATAACTTTCTCACAAGAGCTGAAAGACAATAAAATAAAAAGTAAATATAGGGATGAAGGAACTTTCATAACTTAAAATTTGATGTTATACGTAGCACTTGGCACTATGCCGAAAATGGACAATCGCAAAGCTTCATTCGAGCCGGTTTCTTGGTTTTGACGAAAGGTAATCGAGGCTGCATTTTGTCGGTTGTATAAATTGTAAATACCGAACACCCATTCCGATTGCCATCTTCGACCTTTGTTTTTAGTAGGCGTCAAAGTAGCTGAAACGTCTAAACGATGGTAAGTCGGTAAATTTTCTTCATTACGCGCTCCAAATACAGGAACCGTAATGCCTTCGTATTGGTACTGTCCGTTCGGGAATGTTACCGGTTGACCTGTTTGTGCGATGAGGTTAGCACTGAAACGCCATTTTTCATTGAGTTTGTAATTGGCCACTACAGCCAAGTTGTGCAATTTGTCGAAACCGGTTTTGTACCAATCGCCATTGTTGATGCCTGTTTCTTCCGGAGTTCGGCCTGCGACTTGCTGTTCGGTTCTCGATAAAGTATAGGAAACCCAACCTTTGAAACGACCGGAATTTTTTCGGAACAATACTTCCAAACCGTACGCTCTGGCTCTGCCGTTTAACACCACTCTTTCAATAGCTTCATTGGCAATTAGGTTGGCACCGTCTATATAGTCTACTCGGTTTTGAATTTTTTTGTAGAAAGATTCCACTTCTAACGAATACAAATCGTCTTTGAAATTTCGGAAGTAACCCACGGCGACTTGGTCGAGTAATTGCGGTTTCAAATAGCGGTCACTCGGTGCCCAAACGTCTAAAGGTGTAGGCGATTGCGTGTTGGAAATTAAGTGTAAATATTGTGTCATGCGATTGTAACTCGCTTTCACCGATTGCTCTTCGTTGATGACATACGACATAGCAAAACGCGGTTCTAAATTGTCGAATTTGGCAATGGTTTTATGACGACCGTAACGCACAGTTCCGATAGGTTCCGCACTTTGGTAGATTTGAAAATCAGGATTGAAAATCACCGGTTGGTCGTTGGCATAGACGTTTAAAGTTTGTTGTCCTAATCGAAGGAAATTGCTGAAGCGAAAACCGTAGGAAAGTGAAATTTTATCAGAAATTTGGTGTTCCGCATCGGCATAAATGGCATTTTCCATGGCGTATTTTTTATCCAATTGCTCCGGATTGATACCCGAATCTTCGCCGGTTGGTTCAATTTTACCCGGGTTAAAATCGTAATAATGCGATTGTAAGCCGTAGTTCAATTTGAATTTATCGGTAATGTAATGCTTGAAATCGTATTTGATGTTGTAATTCTTGATGCCGCTGTCCCAGTTGAAACCTACGAAATCCAATCGCAATCCATAGTAGTAATCGGAATAAATCATCGATAAGTTGGAGAAAAGTTTGTCGGAGAACAAATGATTCCATCGGAAGTTGATTACCGCATTCCCGTAAGTATTAACAAAGCTGTCGTTCAGTTGGAACACATCGCGCCCGAAATACCCGGAAAGGTATACGTTGTTTTTTTCGTTGAGGCTGTAACTCAATTTGGTGTTTAAATCGTAGAAGTAAGCCGAGTTCGGGTTATCAAACAGTTTTAAAAACAAATGCGCATAGGAACCGCGACCGGCAATCAGGAACGAGCCTTTATCTTTTACAATCGGACCTTCAGCCAAAATCCGACTGGAGATTAATCCGATACCGCCGTTCATGTGAAAATTGTTTTTGTTACCTTCTTTTTGGTAGATGTCTAAGATAGAAGATAATCGTCCGCCAAAACGAGAAGGAATACCACCTTTATACAGTTTCAAATCTTTGATGGCATCCGGATTAAAAACGGAAAACAAACCAAATAAGTGTGAAGAATTGAAAATGGTGGATTCGTCTAGTAATACCAAATTCTGATCCGCACCACCACCTCGCACATTGAACCCCGATTGACCTTCGCCGGCATTTGTAACTCCAGGTAAAGTTAAAATAGATTTCAGTACATCAACTTCGCCAAAAATCACCGGCATTTCTTTGATTTCTTGTATGCTGAGTTTGTTGACACTCATTTCAGGCTTGCGAATATCGACTCTTTTTTTATTGTCAACAATGACTACTTCGTCCAATTGCTGACTGCTAACCGAAAGGTAAAAGTTCTTTTTTAGGTCTTGGTTAAGTTTGATTTTTTCTTTTACCGTTTGGTAGCCCATATAGTTAATCAACAAGGTGTATTCTCCTTCCGGTAAAGTGATGGAGTAGAAGCCGTATTCGTTGGTAACTAAGCCGGTTTTGGTCTCTTCCACAAACAGCGACACACCAATCAAAGTCTCTTTGTTTTTCTCATCAGCAATTATACCACTGATGGTAAACTTCTTTTGGGCTTGTAGCGAAACACTTAATAAGAGTATCAAAATGATGGTAAAAGTATTTTTTGACATAGCGTTAATTTATGGTGCAAAATTCTTAATAAAATGAACTACTTGCTACTAATCATTTGTTAATCTTAGGTTAATTAAAAATGGTGGTTTTGATTTAAATAAATACATTTATCTTTGAAAAAAAATGTGTTATGAAGGCTGTGCTTTCTCTTATAGTGTTGTTTTTGGCGTTTGGAAAAGGCTACTCTCAATTTGAGTTGCCTAAAAAAACATTAAAAATTGCCCCGGTTTCCAATCCAAAAGGTCAGGTGGCGCCAACTTCTTCAAAGTTAATAACTTATCCGAGTATTTTTGATAAAAAAGATAAGTTATTGGAAAGTGTTTCTTTATTGAACAGAAAAATTGAACCGGAGAAGAGTATTATGCAGCAGGAACAATTTGAAAATCCGGCTAAGCATTACACCGAAAAAATGAATAAAAAGAGCAGTGATGGTGAAATTTTGGAGCGGTATAAAAGTGACAGTTTCCTGGGACAGTTCAAAACGGGAACTAAAATTATAAGCATTGCTTGTAGAGATCACGAAGCACCGGACGGTGATGTGGTGCGTATTTGGCTCAATGATAAGGTGGTGGTCGATGGTATATTGCTGGATGTAGATTTCAAAGAGATTTTCCTTGATTTGAACGAAGGAATTAATAAAATAGAAATTGAAGCAATGAACCAAGGAGCATCCGGACCCAACACCGCTCAATTTGTGATTTTCGATCAGAAGAAAGGGATGATTACCACAAATAAATGGAATTTAACCACAGGAGTAAAAGCCAAACTCATTATCCTAAAAAACGACGGTAACTTAGAAGAACAAAAATAAAAAAAGCGTCTCCATCGAGACGCTTTTTTTATTGAGGAAACACCACTTACGCTAATTTAGAAAGGATAGTGTTAAAAGTCTGACTCGGTCTCATGGCTTTGTCGGTTAAAGCTTTTACCGGTTGGTAGTACCCGCCAATATCTTGCGGTTTGCCTTGTGCACCAATCAATTCTTCATTAATAGTAGCTTCGTTAGCCTTGAGCCCGGTGGCAATTTCGGCGAATTTAGCACTTAGTGCTGCATCTTTGGTTTGAGCCGCTAAAGCTTCAGCCCAATACATCGCCAAGTAAAAATGAGAACCTCTGTTGTCTATTTGGCCTACTTTACGTGCCGGAGATTTATCGTTGGCTAAGAATTTCTCTGTAGCCACGTCCAGGGCTTCGGCTAAAACCATCGCTTTCGGATTGTCTTGGGTTTGCGCCAAATGCTCTAAAGAAGCACCCAACGCTAAAAATTCGCCTAAAGAATCCCAACGCAAATAGCCTTCTTCTATAAATTGCTCAATGTGTTTTGGCGCTGAACCACCGGCTCCGGTTTCGAACAAGCCGCCGCCATTCATTAACGGAACAATAGAAAGCATTTTGGCCGAAGTACCCACTTCTAAAATCGGGAACAAATCGGTTAAATAGTCGCGCAACACGTTTCCGGTTACCGAAATGGTATCTAAACCTTGGCGAATTCTATCTAAAGTAAATTGAGTTGCTTCAATCGGATTCATAATGCGAATATCCAATCCGTTAGTGTCGTAATCTTTTAAATACTGATTTACTTTTTTGATGATTTCTCGGTCGTGTGCACGGTTTTCATCCAACCAAAAAATGGCCGGAGTGGCTGACAATCGCGCTCTGTTTACAGCTAATTTTACCCAGTCTTGAATTGGGGCGTCTTTGGTTTGACACATTCTGAATATGTCACCGGCCTCCACAGCTTGTTCCATCAAAATAGTACCTTCGGCATCCGTAACTCGAATTACTCCGTTAGCTTCGGCTTGGAACGTTTTATCGTGTGAACCGTATTCTTCGGCTTTTTGCGCCATCAAACCTACATTGGGTACTGATCCCATAGTGGTTGGGTCGAAAGCACCGTTGATTTTGCAATCTTCTATGGTAGCTACATACACTCCGGCATAACAACGATCCGGAATCAAAGCAAAAGTATCTTGTCCCTTGCCGGCTGCGTTCCACATTTGTCCTGAAGTACGAATCATGGCCGGCATCGAAGCATCAACAATAACATCTGATGGTACGTGTAAGTTGGTAATTCCTTTTTCAGAGTTTACCATAGCTAAAGCCGGACCGTTTTCAATAGCGGCTTCAATAGCAGCTTTGATTTCGGCTTCTTGTGCATGACCGGCAATTTTAAGGTACAAATCGCCTAAACCATTATTGGCTTTGTATCCTAAGGCTTGCAACGTTTCGGCATATTTAGTAAAAACATCTTTAAAGTATACTTCTACTATCGCCCCGAAAATAATCGGGTCGGACACTTTCATCATCGTAGCTTTTAAATGAGCCGACAATAAAACGCCGGCAGCTTTAGCTTCTTCAATAGTTTGAGAAACGAAAGCTTTCAGGGCTTTTAAATTCATCACCGACGAATCAATTACTTCTCCGGCTTTTAAGTTGGATAACCCTTTTAATTCTTTAACAGTACCGTCTTGACCTACGAATTCAATTTTGAATTGTGATGCGTTGGCTACGGTAACCGATTTTTCGGTTCCGTAAAAATCACCTTCGTTCATGAAGGCGACTTTGGTTTTAGAATCTTTAGACCATGCACCCATAGAGTGCGGATTGGCTTTGGCGTAATTTTTAACGGCTTTCGGTGCTCTACGGTCGGAGTTTCCTTCGCGTAGTACCGGATTTACAGCCGAACCTAATACTTTAGCATACGTAGCTTTGATGGTTTTTTCTTCATCAGTTTGCGGATTGTCCGGATAGTTTGGTACCGCATAACCATGCGCTTGCAATTCGGCTATGGCATCGGTTAACTGAGGAATAGAAGCAGAAATATTAGGTAATTTTATAATGTTGGCTTCAGGCGTAGTGGCCAATTGGCCTAATTCGGCTAAAGCATCGTTAACTTTTTGGTCTTCTTTTAAATAGTTGGGAAAGTTGGCTAAAATTCTACCGGCAAGGGAAATATCTCTTAACTCGATAGCAATATCGGCCGGAGCGGTAAAGGCTTGTACTATAGGTAAAAACGAATGGGTAGCCAACATCGGCGCCTCATCCGTTAAAGTGTAGTGGATTTTCGATTTTTGTGTCATTTTGTAAAGGTTTTATTCGTGTGGTTTGTTTGTATTGTGTTGCAACAAAGCCCTCATTTTGAAGCATGCAAATATAAAGAAATCAAGGCGAACCTTTTACGAAATCGTTTGAATTATCAAATTGACAGTTTAAGGGTAAAAAAATGGAGAATTGTCAAAATAAGGCGTTTAAATTTTCGGGAATAAAAAAAGTCCCGATAAAATCGAGACTTTTTTTATGAGCACAAAGCGAAAAATTATCTTCTTCTTTCTTTGATTTTTGCTTTTTTACCGGTAAGTTCTCTAAAGTAGTAGATACGAGCTCTTCTAACTTTACCTCTTTGGTTAACTTCAATTTTTTGTAAGGCCGGCATGTTTACAGGGAAGATACGCTCTACACCTACAGCACCTGACATTTTACGGATGGTGAATGTTTCAGTCAATCCGGCTCCTTTTCTTTGGATAACTACTCCTTTGAAAAACTGAGTTCTTGTTTTTTCACCCTCTTTAATTTCGTAGTATACCGTGATAGTATCACCGGCACCGAATTCAGGGAAATCTTTTTTTGTCGACAATTCGTTGTTAACGAAATCTACTAAATTTGCCATTTTTATTAGTATTATGGTTTAAAATCTGAGCAACATTCACGGTTCTCGCCAGAGGTTGGTCAAATGTGGGTGCAAATATAAAAAAGAATTGTGACTCGAGCAAAACAAATTGAAATTTGTTTTGGGACTGGCGAAGCAATTGTGAATTATGAATTATGAATTTTTTATCGCCTTATAAATTTGTAAATCAATAAGTTGTATAAAAAGCTACTGCTAAACTCGTAATTCATAATTCATAATTCGTAATTTTTACGATTCTTCCAGTAAATCCGGGCGACGATTTTTAGTGTGCTCGTACGCCATATCTTCCCGCCATTGTTCTATTTTGGCAAAATGACCGCTGGTGAGTACTTCAGGTACTTTCCATCCTTTGTAATCTGCCGGACGCGTATATATCGGACCGGAGAGTAAATTGTCCTGAAAACTGTCGGTCAACGCCGAAGTCTCATCGCTTAAAACACCCGGAATCAAGCGGATTAAGGCATCGCACAAGACTATGGCGCCGATTTCACCACCGGAAAGGACATAATCGCCTATCGAGATTTCTTTGGTAATAAAATGATCGCGCACTCTTTGATCTACGCCTTTGTAGTGACCGCAAAGGATGATAATATTCTCGTACATCGACATCGTATTGGCCATTTTTTGGTTCAAAGTTTCCCCGTCAGGCGTCATGTAAATCACTTCGTCGTAGTGGCGTTGGCTTTTCAAATGGGTAATGCAATCGTCTATGGGTTGGATCATCATTACCATGCCGGCACCACCGCCAAATTGGTAATCATCAACACTTTTTTGCTTATTGGTGGTGTAATCTCTCAAATTGTGAAAATGCACTTCCACCAATCCTTTTTCAATAGCACGTTTCATAATCGAAGCTTCAAATGGGCTTCGCAGCAAGTCGGGTAGTATGGTAATAATGTCGATTCTCATGGTGCAAAGATATAAAATAGAGTGTCACACTAAGCTTGTCGAAGTGAGAAGCTGTTTCCCGCTGTCCGCTCTATCTTTTTTTTGTCTCCTCGAGCGCAGTCGAGAGGCTTTTCTTTTAAAAAAAAGGATGCCGCTCCCATCGGGGCTAGGGTATCTGCTTACCATAGGAACTTACTTTTTAATGGCCAAAATCGCATAAACCATCGGAATTTTGTTGCCAAAAGCTTGAATTCGATATTTTCCTTTTTCGAATTCTTCTGTTTGGTTGAAACAATCATAAGGCGAATAATCATATTCGTTAAAGCGTTTGATTTCGAGACCCGAATTAATCAAGGCGTTCAGTATTTCGCTTATCGGATGGTTCCATGTAATCGTTTGGTTTGCTATCGGTGCTTCTCGGTCGGCGTAGGTTCCGGTTTCCGCTTCTACTATTTGGGCTACATTGAAATAATCGTAAAATACCGTTGTAAAATCATTGTCGTACATCCAAACTACCGGATGAAAATCGGCCATAATCAATTGTCCGTTCGGCTTTAAAAAATGAGCCACAACAGCAGCCCATCTTTCCAAATCGGGCAACCAGCCAATCGTACCGTAGCTGGTAAAAACGATATCAAATTGTTCATCGATTAGATGGGGAGCCTCATAAATATCGCAACAAACAAAAGTAGCTTCTAGGTTGAGTTTTTCGGCTAATTCTCGTGCTCTTTCTATGGCTTTATCCGATAAGTCAACTCCGGTAACTTGCGCACCCATGCGCGCTAAGGACAGACTGTCTTGCCCGAAATGGCACTGCAAATGCAATATTTTTTTACCGGAGACATCGCCCAATAACGCCAATTCAATGTCGTTTAAAGTTGATTTTCCTTGTAAAAAAGCTTCCATATCGTAAAAGGAGGAAGCCATGTGAACATCAACTTTGTCGTTCCAAGTGGCTTTGTTAATTGCTAAGTAATCCTGTGTGTTGTTTTTCATTATTACGCTATCTTAAGTTTTTACATCCTTACCAAATTTACAAGATATTGTAGTAACTTTGCACTTCATTTTAACAATTCAAACCATGGAAAACGGAATATACGCTAAATTCAACACCACAAAAGGTTCGATTTTAGTAAAATTAACACACGATTTAACACCGGGAACTGTAGGGAATTTTGTGGGCTTAGCCGAAGGACAATTGGAAAACGCTGCCAAACCAATGGGCAAACCGTATTACGACGGATTGAAATTCCACCGCGTGATCCCCGATTTTATGATACAAGGCGGTTGTCCGCAAGGTATCGGAACCGGTGGTCCGGGGTACAACTTCGATGATGAGTTTCACGTAGATTTGCGTCACGACAAACCGGGCGTTTTATCTATGGCTAATGCGGGACCGGGTACCAACGGTTCACAGTTTTTCATCACGCATGTACCAACCACTTGGTTGGATGATAAGCATACAGTATTCGGACATGTAGTAGAGGGACAAGATATTGTAAACGAGATTACACAAGGTGATATCATCGAGAGTCTAGAAATCGTTAGAGTAGGAGACGAAGCCCAAGCATGGAATGCTATTGAAGCGTTCCGAACTTTTGAAGGTTCTCGTCAAAAAAGAATCGAAGAAGCCAAAAAAGCCGCTGAAGCTGCTATGGAAAAATTAGCCGCCGGTTTTGAGAAAACAGAAAGCGGTTTGCGTTATAAAATCATTCAAAAAGGCAATGGTAAAAAAGCCGAAGCCGGGAAAACGGTTTCAGTTCACTACACTGGTCAGTTGGAAAACGGCAAAACATTTGACTCGTCTTATCCGCGTAAAAAACCAATCGAATTTCCTTTAGGCAAAGGCCATGTGATTGAAGGTTGGGACGAAGGGATTGCTTTGTTACAAGTTGGCGATAAAGCGCGTTTCGTTATTCCGTCGTATTTAGGATACGGTTCACGCGGTGCCGGAGGTGTAATTCCGCCGGATGCGACTTTAATCTTTGATGTAGAATTAATGGACGTTAAAGGATAAATCAAACTTAAGTTTTGATTAATAGCAAATCCCAATCGGTAACGGTTGGGATTTTTTAGTACATTTACTTTAACCAATTAATAGTAAAACATGAAATACAAAGTACTTGCCTTGTCGGTTGTAGCCCTAGTGCTATATTCCTGCTCCTCAAAATCTAATATTCCTACGGCAGAAGTTCCTAAAGAAAAGGTATTGTCGCCGGAATTGGCTGAGGGAAAATCGCTTTTCGAAAACAGTTGCGGTCGTTGTCACAAACTATATGATGCCAAAGATTACTCGGCCGAGCAATGGAAGCCTATAGTGTTGCGAATGCAGAAAAAGGCCCGTTTAGATGATGCACAAGGCTTAAAAATATACAATTACTTGACTATGAATTAACCAATAAGCACTCCGTAAGGGTGTTTTTTTTAGCTTAAAACAAGATGGAAAACCATTTAACCTGGAGCGAATTTGAAAAAGTGGAAATGCGGATCGGAACCATAGTGGAAGTCAATGATTTTCCCGAGGCTCGGAAACCGGCTTATCAATTGCACATTGATTTTGGTGCCGAAATAGGGCAGAGAAAGTCATCGGCCCAAATTACCAAGCGCTACACCAAAGAAGATTTATTGGGCAAACAAATTGTCGCGGTGGTGAATTTTCCCAAAAAGCAAATCGGGAATTTTATGAGCGAATGTTTAGTATTGGGTTCGGTAGGGATAGATAATGATATAGTATTGCTGACGTCCGATTTGAAAGTCGAAAACGGTCTTAGAATTGGCTAATTACTTTTAATTTTTCTTCTGACACTCATAATCAGATTGAAGATAGAAAGCACAATAAAAACAATCGTAAAGTAGTAGGAAATTTTCAAAGGCATTTGATCACGCTCCGGATTGTTGATGTTCATATCCAATATCCACAACCAAAAAACCAAACAGAAGCTGTGAAACAGGATGCCATATCGGTTAACAAAGTCGTGAAATTTTTGTATCAATTTTAGCATAATGTATATTTTTAAAAAAAGTCCAAAACAATACGCTTTGGACTTTTAAGGTTTCAACTAAAGTAGTTTTGATTGTTAAATGTCATCAAAATCAATATCAGTGAAGCTCTTTTCAGAAGTTGAATTCACCGATTCGGTATGGTCATGATGGTATTCTTTTTTGAAATCTTTTTGATGTCTTTCCGAAATCACTTCTTCGCCTTTGTGGTTCAACACATAAGCGGTCATTTCGCCTAAGATATCAGTGAAAGCCGCAAAGTCTTCTTTGTACAAATAAATTTTATGTTTTTTGAAGTGGAATGATCCGTCTTCTTCAGTAAACTTTTTGCTCTCGGTAATGGTAATGTAGTAATCGTCTGCTTTGGTAGCTCTCACATCGAAGAAATACGTTCTTCTTCCGGCTCTTAACACTTTAGAAAAAATCTCATCTTTTTCTAACATATCATTTTCTCTCATATTCTTTCAGTCAATTAAAAAGGTTTCTGTACAGTTCAAAAATGGTAAAATTTTTGTTACGAAACAACAATTTAATTTAATTCTTTTTCCGAAAGTTGTTTCATATACAAGTCGGCATAATAGCCCGGTTGGTTTATCAATTGATTATGAGAACCTTCTTGAATGATTTGTCCTTCTTCGAGTATAATGATCTTGTCGGCGTTTTTGGCCGAGGAAACACGATGGCTGACAATTATCGTAGTTTTGTCTTTTGATATCTGGAGTAAGTTGTTCAGGATTTGTTCTTCAGTTTCCGTGTCAACCGCCGACAAACAGTCGTCAAACAATAGTATAGGCGGGTTTTTGATAATCGCTCTGGCAATCGAAACGCGTTGTTTTTGTCCGCCCGAAAGGGTTATGCCGCGCTCGCCTAACATGGTTTCGTATTGCAGGTTAAAGTGCATAATGTTGTTGTGAACCACCGCTTTTTTGGCTGCTTCCATTACTTCTTCATCGGTGGCGTCTTCTTTGCCGAATTTGATGTTGTTTTTTATCGTATCCGAAAATAAAAAAGCATCTTGCGGAACGATACCAATGCTGTTGCGTAGGTCGTATAAATTTACTTGGTCAATGGCTTTACCGTCTATGTTGATTTCACCTTCTTTAATGTCATACAAGCGCGTTATCAGCGAAAGAATACTTGATTTTCCGGAGCCCGTTTGTCCTAATATGGCGAGTGTTTCTCCTTTTTTGACTTTAAATGAAATGTTTTTCAAAGCAGTAATATCCGTGTCTTCGTAGGTGTAGCTGACGTTTCTGAATTCGATTTCGCCTTCAATTCGGGTGTTTTCTTTCGCTTTGTTTTTAATCTCCGGACTCACTTTTAAAAATTCGTTGATGCGTTTTTGCGACGCTTCGGCTTCCTGAACCAAGGACGAAACCCAACCGATGGAAGCCACCGGCCAAGTTAGCATGTTCACATAAAGAATAAACTCAGCGATGGTACCAATACTTTTGATGTCGCCTTCAATGTACATCAAACCACCAAAATAAATCACCACCAAATTACTAACGCCAATCAGGGCAATCATCAGTGGTCCGAATAATGATTGTACGCGAGCCAAACTCATACTCTTGGTTTTGCTTTCTTTGGCTAAATCGACGATTTCTTCTTGGTATTGTTTTTCCAAAGCATACGCTTTAACCACGCGAATTCCGGAGAAAATTTCCTGAGTAAAACTCGAAATCTTCGATAAGTATTGTTGGAAAGTAGTACTGCGTTTGTTGATTTCTGAACTCAAACGAAAAATGATAAACGACAAAATCGGCAACGGTAAAATGGTGTATAAAGTCAACAACGGCGATACGTTGTACATGTAAATAATCACCACCGTAAAACGAATAAAAGTGTTAATGGTATACATTACGGCAGGTCCGACATACATGCGTACTTTGGCCACATCCTCGCTGATGCGGTTCATCAAGTCGCCGGTGCGATTTTGTTTGTAGAAATTTTGATCTAAAACTTCGTAGTGTTGGAAGACTTCATTTTTCAAATCAAATTCTACGTGACGCGACATCACAATAAGGGTTTGTCGCATCAAAAAAGTCAAAATGCCGGCAATCAGGGTAGTGCCTATAATCCAAAGAATGTTTTCAATCAGCTCCGCTTTAATCATTGCGCTGCTCATGTTATTAGCGTGAAAACTTTCGATGGCGGCAAAGGATTGGCTAACCAATTTGGGGGTAAACAAAGAGAAAATTTGCGCTACAATAGTGATTAAAATTCCTAATAAAAAATGGAATTTATATTTGATAAAATATTTGTTTAAATACTGAAGTTCTTTCATCTTAAATTTCAAGAAATGGATTGTTTGGGGTAAATTTTGTTAAAATATTGCGAATAAATAAATTATTGTATTCTTGCTTTAAACTGAATTTATTAACAAATTACTAATTATTACTCTTATTGAGGCAATTTGTTGAATAATATTTTATTTTTGTACCGACTTTTTTAAAAAGTCACAAATTAATACAACTACAATATGACATCAGAAATCACCACACCGGTTGAACTCAAAAAAATGGACCCAGTTTTCGGTCAACTTTCTTTTGACAATCATGAACAAATTGTTTTTTGTCACGACAAAGATACAGGTTTAAAAGCAATTATTGGTATTCATAATACAGTTATGGGGCCGGCACTTGGAGGAACTAGAATGTGGAAATACGCTAACGAATGGGAAGCTTTAAATGATGTTTTGAGACTTTCTCGTGGTATGACCTACAAATCTGCCATCACCGGTTTGAACTTAGGTGGAGGAAAGGCTGTAATTATTGGCGATGCTAAAGCCGATAAAACACCGGAATTGATTACCCGTTTCGGGGAGTTTGTGAACTCTTTGAGCGGTAAGTACATCACAGCAGAAGACGTGGGAACAACAACCGAAGACATGGACAGAATTCACAAAGTAACCAAACATGTTACCGGTATTTCAGAAGCTATTGGTGGTTCAGGCAATCCTTCTCCTGTAACGGCTTATGGTGTTTACATGGGAATGAAAGCAGCCGCTAAATACCAATTCGGTTCCGATAACTTAGAAGGCAAAAAAGTATTGGTACAAGGAACAGGTCACGTTGGAGAAACGTTAATCAGCTACTTGAGAAAAGAAGGAGCTGAGGTGTTTGTATCCGATATCCACCAAGATAAAATGGAAAATATGGTGTCTAAATACGGCGCTAAAATCTTCACGGGAGCCGATTTGTACGCTGCTGATGTTGATATTTATTCGCCTTGTGCTTTAGGAGCTACTATTAACGATGAAACGGTTAACAAAATCAAAGCTAAAGTAATTGCAGGAGCGGCTAACAACCAGTTGGCAGTAGAGGCGGTTCACGGACAAATTTTAAGAGAAAGAGGCATTGCTTATGCGCCGGATTTCTTAATCAATGCCGGTGGAATTATCAATGTTTACGGTGAAATCGTAAAATACGGTAAAGACCAAGCCATGAAAATGACCGAGAATATCTATAATACTACTTTAGAGATTTTCAACTTTGCTGAGGCGAACAACATACCTACGCAACAAGCAGCTATGCAAATTGCGCAAAACAGAATCGACCAAAGAAAAAAAGAAAACGCTGCTAAATAAGTAGTAAAATTTTAAAATATTCCTATTTTTGCAAAGCGAAAGATCTTCTTTCGCTTTGTTAATTTTTAAAAGTTCTTATCCGTGTTAAACAGAAGACATATTCGAGTAAAAGTGATGCAATCCATTTATGCGATGCACCAAAAAAATGCTGAAGAGTTAGAAAAAGAGGAGAAATTCCTAATCCAAAGTATTGATAATATTCAGGATTTGTATTTGATCATGTTGTCTTCCCTAACGGAAATTCGCAAAAAAGAAGTTATTTTCTTAGAAACTTCTGCCAAGAAACACTTAGCCACACCGGAAGAAAAAAATCCAAACCTTAAGTTCGTCAACAATGCCGTTTTACTGCTGTTAGAAGAAAACAGTTCATTAAGCATTGCCCTTGAAAGCAGAAAAATCAACAACTGGTCGCTCAACGATGATTACATCTTGTTACTTTTAAACGAAATCAAACAAAGTGATTTGTATGCCAAATACATGAGCAATCGCACCAATACGTTTGAAGAAGACAAACAGTTTGTAGTAGACATGTTCACCGAGTTGATTGCGCCAAACGAAAAGTTATACGACTATCTCGAAGATCATAAACTGACTTGGATTGACGATATTCCGTTGGTGAATACCCAAATCCAAAAGCAACTCAAACAAATATCGTTGAAAGACGATTTCAAAGTGGTGAAGTTGTACAAAGATGAAGAAGACCGCGAATTTGTTGGTAATTTGTTCCGCAAAACGGTACTCAACGAGGTAGCATTGGCCAAAGAATACATTGATAAAACGCCCAATTGGGATGCCGAACGTATCGCCGAAATTGATACCATCATTTTAAAAATGGCTATTTGCGAATTTTTGAAATTTCCGTCTATTCCAATCAAAGTGACCATCAATGAATACCTAGAAATTGCCAAAGAATATTCTACTCCGAAAAGCAGTATTTTTATTAACGGAATTTTAGATAACTTGGTCAAAGAATTCCAAGCCGAAAATAAAATCAAAAAAACCGGTAGAGGTTTAATGTAATCAGTGATAATACTATGAAAATAAAATTCAATTTGTTGGTTGTTGCAGCACTACTGGTACTGACAACCGCGTGTAAAAAAGAAAGTACAAACGATAAAGAAGTTTTGTTGGACACCATTTCAACTCAAACACCTGAAGCCATCGAAACAGTTACACCAACAGCTCAAGTGCCGGCAGATGGGAAATATCCGATAATGACCTTTGAAAAAGAAGAACACGATTTCGGAACCATTCAACAAGGCGACAAACCGAGTACTGATTTCAAGTTCAAAAACACCGGAGAAGCCGACTTAATCATCACTGCGGCGCGAGGTTCTTGTGGCTGTACAATACCTGATTATCCGAGAACACCCATAAAACCGGGTGAAACCGGAAACATTAAAGTGTCTTTCGATTCTAAAGGAAAACAAGGTAAAACTGCCAAAACAGTAACCCTACAATGCAATACCCAAGAAGGGAACAAAATTTTAATTATTAATGCTAATATCGAAGTTCCTCAAAAGAACTAAAACCCAACAATTATTATGGAACAATTAACTAGTTTTTTACCCTTTTTATTAATGTTTGTGGTGATTTATTTTTTTATGATTCGCCCACAACAAAAGAAATTAAAACAAGAAAAAGAATTTGAAGCTGCCTTGAAAGTCGGCGATAAAATCATCACTAAAAGCGGATTCCACGGCAAAATTTCTGAGTTAGCCGAAACGACAGTGGTAATCGAAACCATGTCGGGCAAACTAAAAATTGAGCGTTCAGCCATTTCATTAGAACTGACTCAAGCTTTGAATAAAAAAGCATAAAGAAAAGTACGAAATTAAAAGTACGAAGTACAAAGTAAAATCCCAAATACCACAAGGTGTCTGGGATTTTTTGTTAAAAGTAATCAGCTCAAGTAAAATTGTTTACATTTGGCACTCTAAACCCTTTTAAGGACTCATACAACAAATGAAACACTATTACTTTTTCTTATTTTTTCTTTTTACCACTATTACCAATGCCCAATGGGTGAATCTCAATACCGGAATCAATGATAACCTTACAGGCGCTGTTTTTTTAGATGAAAACGGCTTGGCTTGCGGAGCCGAAGGTTTATACTATACAACAACCGGTGGTGTAGGGTCGGGTAGTTGGACCCGATTTGAAATCACAAACAATACTGCCGACGCGGCTATATATGAGAACACGGCTTTTACCCATTGTTATTCTGTTCCTTCCAATTCGTCTAATAGCGGATTTGTCTTCGCTTGCGGTCAGGATACTACAACACAAAAGGCGGTTTTGATGAAGATAGCCATCCCGTCTCTAACATACGAAATAGTATATGTCGGACCGACCAATTCTAAATTGAATAAAATCGATTTTTCTTCGAGTTACAACGCCTATTTTGCAGTGGGTGATGATGGTTTATTACTTCGTTTCAATGCCACACAACTATTTACTATTCCCACCGGTTTGACGGATGATTTATTAAGTGTGGGCTCAGCGAGTAGTTATATACTCTTAGGCACTGATCAAAAGATAATGCGAACTTCTATCAGCGCAGGGGCTTTGGGTACTGTAAATGTAGTACCAACCAACTCAGCAATCAATCGTGATGTGTTATTTGGCAACAGTAATAGCTCCAATGTATATGGTGTTGGCGGCAATTCATTTTCGTATACCGATTTGTCTTCGGTTACTGATTTTACGACCCGTTACAATCAAAACTTCTACGGACCACTGGATGCCAATGGTTTTATCCTGAATTCCGGATATATTTTCATCGGTACGAGTCACGGAATTTACCGATCATCTTATGCTACGAGTTCTTTTTCTAATGTTTCGACCGAGTGGCAAGTCACTTCCCTCAATTACGATATCAAAGATTTTTGGAAACAAGACGGCACAACCGATTTCTATGCCTTTGGTAGTAATGGTGTCATCTTAAAAACCAATGGAAACGGTGGTGCTACCAAACCTTACGTTCGTATTAACGCCAATGGCGGATGCTATCCGGGAGGAATTCCGTTAAGTGCGGTTACCGGAAGTGCCAACACTTACAGCTGGTACATCAACAATAATTTAGTACAAACCGGAACCAACTCCTTTAGTTATAATTTTCCGGCTGTAGGTACTTATACAATTGATTTGACGGTTCAAAACAGCGCCGGTCAACAGTCAACCGATTCCAAAACAATTTACATTGTTAATCCGCCGCAAATAGACAAAACGGTTACGCTGAGCGATGCTATTTTGTGCAAACAAGAAGCCATTCAAATTACAATAGCCGATTCAGAACCGGATGTGATTTATACCTTGCGAATGGAAGACCAATCCGGGACTAATTATGGGCAGAGTAGTGTAAGTACCGGTGGTCTTTTAACATTTACAACCGGATTAATTGAGGTGACCGGAAACTACTACATCGATGCTAAACACAACTTAGCCAATTGCAGTCGCCGATTTACCGGAAACTTTTTGATTACGGTTGAAGAAACCAAAGCCGATTTTCACGCAGGCTTAATCAACGCAGAAGTCAATGAAACGGTCGACTTTTTCGAAAACACTACCGATGCTCAAAACTTTGATTGGCAATTTACACCGAATGCTTCAGTGATAAGTTCAAGTTCACCTAATCCGCAATTGAGTTTTAGCGCTCCGGGTGCTGTAACTACAACCTTACATGCTTGGTCGGATAACGATTGTCACGATACTGTAACCAATACTAAACCCTATATTTTTGAGCCGGATGCCGCCGCCGCCGAATGCTTCTTGTTAACCAACAACAGTAATGATCCCAATTGGCCGGGGAATTATAATCCCGATATTGCCCAAATGACACCAACAGCCGATGGCTTTTTACTTTGCGGAACGTATTTCAATGAGATTTTCGATTCCAATCACGGCGTAACACTAAACTTAGCCGGAAAAAAAGGAGGCTATTTGTCTAAATACGACAGCAACGGTGTGATTAAATGGACGGTTTACAACATCAATACAGCTTTTGGGAACAACAATGATAATGGCGTTTATTCTACTGCTGTTGATGCTGAAGGTAATATTTATATCTCCGGCAAAGGAAGCGGTAAATTTATCGACAATACCGGAAGAAGCACCGATTTATCAGCGACACTCAATCAACCCGGATATTACTTAATCAAATTAAACGCCAAAGGAGAATTGATTTGGTACTGGCAAAACAGTTACCTCGGCTTTGTAAAAATGGCAGTAGACAGCCAAAATAATTTGATAGGACTGTCGTCTTTGGATACTAATTTTATCACTATTCAAACCTATTTTAACGGCGCTTTAGCTCAGGAGATAGCCCAGCAAGTAGTTACCCCAAGAGCAACTAACGTAATTGTAAAGATTGCTCCTAACGGCTCGTTTATTTGGGATACTAAGGTTTATTTATATTCTGCCAATAAAATCGGACTTAGTAATTTAGGAATAGACGCGAATAACAATATCTATTTTACAATGGATTTCGATTTGCAAGGAACCGTTTACCAAGCCGGAAGCAATACCGTTTCTCAAACCATTATGGGAGATGGTAGCTACGGTTCTAAAATCGGATTGATAAAAATGAGTCCTAATGGCGAAATTATCTGGAAACTCAGAAGCCGTACTATTGATGCGAATGGTTTTCCTAATGATACAACCTATGCCAATAAAATGATAGTGGAAAGCGATGGGACCATTTATCTTACCGGTACCAATTCTACGGGCTATAATTATTTTGGCACTCTAAATTTTACACATGTTTTTGAAAACACCGATGGCTCAACGGTGTCAACCCAACAAGGACCATATTTTGTGGCCAAAGTCAATACCAACGGGATTTGCCAATGGATCCGTGGTTCAGGTCATACGTATTATGGACATGGGTACAATTTGTTAAAAGACGGTAATGAAATTCACGTAGTCGGACAAATTTTTAATAACAATAACGACGGCGACTATTGTACGGCTTTATTCGACAGTACCAACGGAAACGGTTATAGCTTAACCATCAATAAGTTTGATTATTTTGTTTCAGTATATGACGAGGCAGGCAATTTAAAGCGATTGTTTTTGAATAATGATGGCGGAAATATCAATAGTTTTTATGGCTTTACCGGTTTTTTCAAAGGAACTAATAATCTTTTCTATTTGGCCAAAAATATGGGATATCCATCTTCTGCATCGCAAGTATATACCGATTTTGGTCAAGTAATCGATGGCTTGAATGGGGTAGACGGAACCGTACTTCGCTTTGCGGAAAGTTGTGGTGTGTCAAAATTCAACGCTTTAAGCAATACTGATTGGTCTGATACTACCTTCGATAAGCTGACTATAGTGCCCAATCCAACCGTGAATGAGTTCAGCATAACACTTAACTCCTCATTTGAATCGGCTATTGTAGAAGTGTATGATATCACCGGAAAGTTAATTTCAGAAGAACAGTTTAACAATGTCAACAAAGTTTCTTCTTTCATAAGTGGACAATCCGGCCTTTATTTTGTCCGACTAAAAGCTGACCATGCAGAAAAATGGTTTAAGCTGATGAAGCGTTAAGCTGTGAAAATTTCAAACAAAAAATCCCAAATGCCATAACGGAATTTGGGATTTTTCACTTCTTACTTCGTACCTCGTACCTCGTAATTTTCACTTCGTACTTTTCACTTATTTCCTATACTTATCATTAAACCCTTTGCCATCCAATATCATCGGCGTGATTTTTTCCAAACGGGTGACTTTGGTTTTTTCTTGTTTGGCTGTGGCCATGTATTCCCAATATTCTTTTTGTTTGAAAGGGGTGAGTTGTTCTAAAGCGGTTTTCAAAGCGATATCCTTATCCAATGCCGCTTGAAAGAATTCGCATTGCATGGCTTCTTTCTTTTCGGGCTTAACGGATAAGCCGGCTTTTTCGTTGGCTATGGCTTCGTTTAGGTAACGCAGTATCAGTTTCTCATCCAATTCTTCTGTCGAGGTAAAACGCCATTGGCGCAAGGCTTTGGTTACGCCTTCATTGGCATTGACCAATACGTTGGCCTCATCCTTTAAAAAAACACCGTTAAAAAACCACAACGCAAAATAATTCTTGAAACCACCTATACCTATTACGTTTTTGTTGTTTAAGGTATAGACTTCGCCACCCCATTTTTGGGCTTCAACCAATTCGGTTTTCAAAACTATAGCTCGAAGTTTTTCTATGGCTTCGTCCCAAAGTTCGTTCTTTCTCCAAGGGTTTTTTGTTTCTTTCATCTTATATTGCACTTTGTACTTTGTACTTTGCACTTCGTACTTGATACCTCGTACTTGATACCTCGTACTTCGTACCTCTTACCTCTTACCTCTTACTTCGTACCTCTTACTTCTTACTTCGTACTTCGAACTTATTTCTTCTTCCCTTTTTTCTCTTTCTTTCCCTTTTTGGTAAAGTCAGTAGTAGCGGTCAATTCAGCAATCTTAACAATCACCTCCACCGCTTTTTGCATGCTTTCAACAGGAACGTATTCATATTTGCCGTGGAAGTTGTGACCACCGGCAAAAATGTTCGGACACGGTAAGCCCATATACGACAAGCGACAACCGTCGGTACCACCGCGAATGGGTTTAATCAAAGGTTTAATGCCTAAAGATTTCATGGCTTTTTCGGCCAAATCTACAATAAACATTACCGGTTCTACTTTCTCCTTCATGTTGTAGTATTGGTCTTTGATTTCGCAAACCACGATATCTTCTCCAAATTGTTTCTGATAAGCCTTATTGAATTTTTTGGTGATTTTGTGTACCAATTCTTTGCGCTTGATGAATTTCTTCATGTCGTGGTCGCGGATAATCAATTCCAATTTGGTTTCTTCGATACTACCGGTTAATCCTGTTACGTGGAAAAAGCCCTCGTAGCCTTTGGTTTCCTGTGGTGTTTCACCTTTCGGCAATTCGTTGATAAAATCGTTGGCCAACAACATCGAGTTGATCATTTTCCCTTTAGCATAACCCGGATGCACCGATTTTCCTTTGAAAGTCACTTTAACACCGGCTGCGTTGAAGTTTTCATATTCCAATTCGCCTATCTGACTGCCGTCCATCGTATAAGCCCAATCGGCTCCGAATTTTTTTACATCAAACAAATCGGCACCGCGACCAATTTCCTCATCGGGTGTAAAACAAACCCTGATTTTGCCGTGCGGAATTTCAGGATGTTGGATCAAATATTCCATAGCCGTCATGATTTCGGTAATTCCGGCTTTGTCATCGGCGCCTAATAAAGTCAATCCGTTGGTGGTTATTAACGTTTGCCCTTTATACTGCAATAAATCTTTGAAGTAGTTAGGTGATAAAATGATGTTTTGTTCTTTATTTAAAACGATATCACCACCATCGTAATTGTGAATCACTTGCGGTTTTACGTCTTTACCGGTAAAATCGGGCGTGGTATCAAAATGCGCTACAAAACCTATAGTCGGCACTTTTTCTTTGACGTTAGAAGGCAAAGTCGCCATCACATAAGCGTGTTTGTCAATAGTGACTTCTTTCATCCCGATGGCTTTCAATTCTTCTACCAATTTATTGGCCAAATCGAATTGTTTTTGGGTGCTCGGTGTAGTGCTTGAATTCGGGTCGGATTCGGTATCGATAGTGACATAGCTGATAAAGCGGTCAATAATATGTTGCATGGTTTTTAATTTTTGGTAAAGATAATAATTAGGAAGGACAAAGTATAAAGTGAGAAGGACGAAGTATGGTATAAAAAAAGGAACCATTCGGTTCCCTTCATTATTAATACAAACTCGGATATTGATCCGGTTTGGCTTCGTGCATAATCGCATATACTTTTTCAAAAATATCTTCTGCAGATGGTTTGGAGAAATAGTCGCCATCCGTGCCGTACGCAGGGCGATGGGCTTTAGAAGTTAACGTTTGCGGTTGGCTGTCTAAATATTGGTAACCGTTTTGCTCATCGATAATTTGTTGTAATAAATAAGCGCTCGCACCACCGGGAACATCTTCATCTACAACTAACAAACGATTGGTTTTAGCGATACTCTTCACACAGTCGTGCTGAATGTCGAAAGGCAATAACGATTGCGCATCAATGATTTCCACATCAATGCCTACTTCCAACAATTCTTTCGCAGCTTGCTCTACAATTCGCAAAGTAGAACCGTAGGAAACAATAGTAATATCGTTACCTTCTTTAATCGTTTCCACCACACCAATAGGCGTTTTGAACTCGCCTAAATTGGTCGGCATTTTTTCTTTCAAACGATAGCCGTTCAAACATTCTACCACCAAAGCCGGTTCATCGGTTTCTAGTAAAGTATTGTAAAATCCGGCCGCTTTGGTCATATTTCTCGGCACCAATACATGTATACCGCGAATGGCATTGATAATCATACCCATAGGCGAACCCGAATGCCAAACACCTTCCAAACGGTGGCCACGTGTTCTGATGATTAACGGCGCTTTTTGACGGCCGTGAGTTCTGTATTGTAAGGTAGCCAAGTCATCACTCATGATTTGAATGGCGTACAATAAATAATCTAAGTATTGAATTTCAGCTATAGGTCGTAAGCCACGCATCGCCATTCCGATACCTTGTCCTAAAATGGTCGCTTCCCGAATACCGGCATCGGCCACACGCAATTCTCCGTATTTTTCCTGCATGCCTTCCAAACCTTGATTAACATCGCCTATGTTGCCGCTGTCTTCTCCAAAAATCAAGCTTTCCGGATATTTGTTGAAGATGGCATCAAAGTTATCACGCAATACCAGTCGGGCATCCACTTCTTCCGCCGATTCGTCGTAGGTAGGTGCCACCGGTGCCACTTTAACAACAGTGTTGTCAGATTGTGAAAACAAATGCGAGCTGAATTTCGGTTGTATTTTGTTGGTGTAATTCGTAATCCAAGTCGCCAACTGCGACTGTCCGCTTTCTTTTACTATCAAACGCAATACCTTGCGAGCAGTGGTTAGGATGTCTTTGCGTATAGGCTCTTTGATCGCCGCCAAATCAGCTGCGTATTTTTCGATGAATACTTTGTTCGCACTGCTTTCAGCAATGGCAGTTAACAATGCAACCAATTCGTTCTGTTCGGCTTTAATAGGTGAAACAAAAGCAGTCCAAGCCGACTTTTTGCCTTCTAAAACTTCTTTTTTGGCTTCGTTATCGATGGTTTCTAATTCTTCGGCAGTGGCCAAATTGTTATCGATTAACCAATTTCTCATTTGGGCCAAACAATCAAATTCAGCTTCCCAAGCCAAACGCTCGGCATTTTTATAGCGTTCATGCGAACCGGAGGTCGAGTGGCCTTGTGGTTGTGTTAATTCTTGAACGTGTACCAAAACCGGTACGTGTTCTTCACGGGCAATAGCCGATGCTTTTTGGTAGGTTTCTACCAATGCCGGATAATCCCAACCTTTTACAGTCATGATTTCATAGCCATTGTTGTCGGCATCGCGTTGGAATCCTTTTAATATTTCGGAAATATTTTCTTTAGTAGTTTGGTAACGGGCATGTACGGAAATACCATATTCATCATCCCAAACACTCATTACCATCGGTACTTGTAGTACGCCGGCAGCGTTTATGGTTTCAAAAAACAAACCTTCTGAAGTCGACGCATTGCCAATGGTTCCCCAAGCCACTTCGTTTCCTTGATTGGAGAATTTAGTAAAATCTTCCAACCCGCGAACGTTGCGGTATATTTTTGAAGCTTGCGCCAAACCTAACAAACGAGGCATCTGACCGGCTGTAGGTGAAATATCAGCACTGGAGTTTTTTTGTTGCGTTAAGTTATTCCAATTGCCGTTTTCGTCTAATGAATGGGTGGCAAAGTGACCGCCCATCTGACGTCCGGCACTCATCGGATCGTGCGCTAAATCGGTGTGACCGTACAAACCGGCAAAGAATTGTTCAATGGTTAATTGCCCAATTGCCATCATAAACGTTTGATCGCGGTAGTAACCGGAACGGAAGTCGCCATTCTGAAACGCTTTAGCCATCGCCAATTGCGGTACTTCTTTTCCATCTCCGAAAATGCCGAATTTGGCTTTTCCGGTGAGTACTTCTTTTCGGCCCAGCAAACTGCATTCGCGACTTACACGCGCTATGCGGTAATCGTTTAGTACTTCGGCTTTGAAATCTTCAAATGTAATTTCGGTTTTGGTTTGTGCTTCAGTCATGTTGCATTATTTTCTAAAAAAAACAAATTTAAATAAAAAGCAACAAGTTTTAGCATACTGTTGAAAAAATATAATTCAACTATCTATAATTTTGAAGTTTAAAATAGGTAGTTGATTGATAAATGTTTAAGAATTGTTAAGTATTATAAATAAAAATGTAAAAAATAATGAATAGAGGCAGTTTTTAAAACCATTTTCTGGTAAAAAGACTGATGAGTGTGTCCGGATTAAAAGTAACCAAAAAGCGTATGCGTTCACCATAATTTCTCTCTCCAATTTCCCAACCATTGCTGGAGTAAACCGGGAAATACAATTCGAAGTAATCGGTGACCAAGTTCAGGCGAACACCGCTATCGTAAACAAATTGGGGATTGGTATTTTTGTTTTTAATCACTCCGGCATCCCCATACACTTCAATCCAATTCCAAATGTTGGTGCTGGCATTTAAAGTGGTCATCCATTGGTTGGCAGTACGGGTTTCCAACATCGATTTGAAAAAACCATCTGTAGGAAGCAATTGCTGGCTAAACAAACCGGAGGTTTCTGAACGGCCTAAATAGTCGTATTCAAAAAGATAATCTGTCGGTCGGTCGAGTGCAAAATCAAAAAAAGTGGAAGTGTTGTTGTTGTACAAAAAAGTCCCGGCGAACAAACGTAAATTAAGCTGTTTGCTGTTGTCGAAGAGTTGTCGAAACTGAAATTCCGCAGCTACTTTTCCAAATGATTTGGAGAGCTGAAAATCGGTTAAAAAATTATAGTGTTTCGTGATTTCGGTTCGGCCGTTGTAGTATTTAGCATTAAAAACCTGATAGTTCTCGGTATTTTCATCCACGATGTAAACCGATTTCTCGCGGTCAATCATGATATACTTAAAAGAGATCATTTCTTTTTTGTTGTCTCTTAAATCATCCGGACGGAAACGCAAAAACACCATCGGATTGACCTTGGTGTAATATGCATCCGGGGCATAATGCAAATAATGACCGTTCAATTGATAGCGAATACTGTACAAGTTGCTTTCGCGATTGAATTGGTTCACCATAAAATTGGCTTTGCCCGACAGACTTTTAGTTTGGGTGGATATGGTTGGATTTACATCAAAATTAAACGGTTTGTCTAAAATGGTTTTGTTGTGAAAACGAATCCCGGGCAACAAGCCATCGTATAAGTTATATTCTAAAGTCGGAATGTACACTATTTGGTTGTAATTCGGGTCTTCTAAATCTTTGAAAAAGATAAACTTAATTGGGCGACTGTTCAAACGAAAGCCACGCAACGATTGCCAGTTGTTTCTCAAATTAAACTCCGGTACTTCGTTCTTGTAATTGAGAACAATTTTATCGGCTTCGTTTCTTGGAATGGTAAACAGACTGTCTTTAGGGAAAGTATCTATCCATTTTTTAAAGACGACTTGTTTGTTTTTAATCCCGTAAATTGGGATGGGAACTTGGGTTTCAGTTTTGTTTTTAAGCGAAAAACTAACACTGTCTTTGGTTCGGCTTACCTTGTCAAATTTAAAATCAACAATGTCACGAGAGTAAATGATTTTGTCAAAGAACCAATTAATCGTTTTAGGGGTGTTTTTGGTTAGCAGCAATTCAAAATCATTTTTGTTCGTTTGTCGCTCTTTGTTCAAATTTATGAATGAACGGATGCTGTTAGGGACTATTTCGTTTTCCAAATAACTGTCCAAATACTTCAAGCTCAAACCGGCTCGGTATTTAGAGGCGATTTTTTCGTTGAATTTGATCAAAGTGTTTTTCGGCGCACTCAAAGGTTGGTCGAGATTTTTACGCGCCATCAACATATAAAAATAGCTGTATTGCCCGTTGAAATCGAGACTGACCAAATTGTAACCGCGCAACATTTTCATTTTGGCCACGCTACCCATCATTTTACTTTCCGGGTGGAATTCTTCGATGTATTTCATCATAGTGTACACCTGAATACCATCAAATATCCAAGCATCTTTCCTTGGGTCGAGTTGCAAAGTAGTATGCAAATAATTGTTGAGGTAAGTTTTCAGAAATTTGATTTCATACATAAATTCGTCCGGAAACGGACTGATAAAATTGGGCAATTGGTTCAAGCCGTAAAACGGATTTCGATTGTAATCGTTTTGGGAAACCGTAATCTTCTCGTGCGGATAAGCGCCAAGATTTTCGGCTACATAATTTACGATTTTATCAATTACAATCGCACGCTGTATATCAGTCAAACGCGAATCTCTCAGATTGGAAACTACTACTGCATGTTCGTTTTTGAAAACAGCAAATTCTTTGGCCTCATCAATAAACAAATTCAATTGTAATCTGTTTTTTCCGGTTAAAACATATAGGGTTTGATGGCCTAGTGGTTGTTTGCTGACTTCATTCAAATCGGTATCAACTACTAAATGGGAAGGAATTTTGAGATTGATATCGAAATCACTCAACCCATTTGATGCATCATCCAAGTTAAGGTTGTTGTACTTGATGAAACTACCGTTTTCGTAACGGGACGGCATCAAAAAACAGTTTTTCAAGGTCATTTTACCTTTATCTCCATAGCCGAAGCCTGTGAATTTATCGCTAGGAATTTTAATCGCATAGGTAAGGCGAAAAGTAGCTTTTTGATTGGGTAATAATTTTTCTTTTAAACGAACCTGAATCACATCAGGGTAATTTTCGTCTCTTTCCCAACTTAAAATCGATTGATTGTGATCGATGACGGTAATGTTGGTGGTTCTACCGTGTTCTCTGTCTTTGGCCAAATGATAGGTGCGTTCAAATTCATCTGAAAATCTTCGGGCCAAAGGAGTTCTTTTATCATGATACGCTTGATTCCAATCGTTTAAAACAAAATTAGTGAGTGTATCCTTTGAGGTATTATTAAACGTCAACTCCTGAACAACAGTAATCATTTTGGTTTCAGTATCCACTTCGGCCACCAATTTTGAATGGTGTTGGGACCAAGCCAAACCACTAAGCAAACAAAGTATGTAAGTCAGTTGTTTCAAAGTTAATGTAGAGGTTTAAAGAATTTTTCAAAAACCGCTTTAGTGTATTCCATTGCTCCGTCTTCATTTAAATGCCCACAAGTGGAAAAATATTTGTCATCGGTAACTGCATCTTCCAAACGATAAATCTCAGGATATACCTTTTGAATATGGTTGAAATACTCCCGATTAATCGTACTCATACACATCGGCGTAGTCACGGCAATCAAATGAATATTATGGGCTTTACAAACAGCCTTGATTTCCTCGTAGGCCTTGTTGCGTTTCGGGTAATATTTCGATAAATCGGCGGCTACCATAGGTCTTTGGTTTTTAGTCAAGGCATTAAATCCGTCCCGATGTAATGCATTGGTTTCCTTATGAACAAGTGAAGCGTACATTTCCCTAAATCCGATGCGCGAATCGTAATGCATATAGCGGTAAAACGGCACCAAAAGCAGCTCGTTGTATTCCGGAATGTCTTTATAATGCTCGCGTATGGTTTTCGATTGGTGAAGGTACGGCATAAACAAAGAGCGTATCGCCTCAGAATGGTCATTCGTATTGATGTTCAAATCTACCTGAAGGATGAGCGTGTCTATCACATAGTTGCGTTCGACCATCAATTTTAACATCAGCGCCGATTCTTCCAAACGGGAACGCGTGATGCCGAAGTTGTAGGTTTTGTAACCTCTGTCGTTGAAATATTTCGGAACAAAATGATTGTTAACACGAGAAGAACCTAAAAAAACGACATCGTACTGCTGGTTCTCGGAATGGTACAAATAACTGATTTTATTGCGATCATCCGATTGCTTGTAAACCAAGGTATACAATACATCCAGTACTATTGTGGTGAGTAACAACACCGCCAAACCTTTGCCTAAAAATTGGAAAAATCGTTTCATCAGAATTGGAAATAAATAAATTCTTTGTAATCCGAAAACACACCCAAGGCCAAAATAGCCGCTAAACAAAAGCTCATTTTTATCCAACTGTATTTACCCGAAATCGGTTCGATTTTGGTGCGGCTGTTCCATTCGACTAACACAAAAATCAACAATAAACTCCACAACTCAGTGGTATAACGCTCAATTTTGAAATATTGTTCGGTAAAATGACCTTCGGTGAACATTCGGCCAATATAAGCAAAGGCGTCTTGTATGGTTTTCGAGCGGAAAAAAATCCACGCCACACAAGTGATACCAAAAGTCAGGATGATGTTGATTATAATGCGCAGCGAATCCAAATTCAACTGCAACTGAAAGCTGTCCATATTGCTGCGGTTTTTGTTGAGTACCATCAGCGGAATAAAGTACAAGGCGTTGATTAATCCCCAGGCGATAAACGTCCAATTGGCGCCATGCCAAAAGCCACTGACCAAGAAGATAATCATCACATTGCGAATTTGAAACAGTTTTGAGCCTTTGCTGCCACCCAATGGTATATACAAATAATCTCTAAACCAAGACGAAAGCGAAATGTGCCAACGACGCCAAAATTCGGCTATATCCCGAGAGAAATAAGGGAAATTAAAGTTCTTCAATAAATCGATGCCGAACAATTTAGACGTTCCCAAGGCAATGTCGGAATACCCCGAAAAATCACCGTAAATCTGAAACGCAAAATAAATCGCACCCAACATTAGCGAAAGCGAGTTCATCGAGTTGTAATTCTCAAAAATACCATTGGCATACACCGCACAAGTATCGGCAATGACCACTTTTTTAACCAATCCCCAAATGATTTGATACACGCCTTCTTTGGCTTTTTCGAAATTGAACTTGCGTCGTTTTTTCAACTGTGGCAACAAGTGTGTCGCGCGTTCAATCGGTCCGGCTACTAAGAGCGGAAAGTAACTCACAAACAGCGAATAATCGACAAAGTTTTTCTCCGATTTGATGCGACCGTAGTAAATATCAATGATGTACGACAAGCCGTGAAAAGTATAGAAAGAAATCCCAACCGGCAAAATCACGTCCAATAAAAGTGGGCTGACTTTAAAACCGATAGCCGTAAACAACTCGGCAAAAGATTCGGCAAAAAAGTTGTAGTATTTAAAAATGCCTAAAAATCCTAAGTTGATGGAAATACAAATCCACAGCCAGAGTTTTTTTCGTCGTGGCGTATCGCTTTTTTCTATTTGAATGGCCGAAAAATAATCGAGTAGGGTGGAAAAGACCAATAAAAATAGAAACCGCCAATCCCAGCAAGAGTAGAAGTAATAACTCGCCAAAATCAAAATGTAGTTCTGGTTGATTTTTGATCTTTGACCCACAAACCAATACATCAAAAAAACGATGGGCAGGAAAACGGCAAAATGGAGCGAGTTGAAAAACATCTGGTAAAAAATTAAGCCACAAATTACAACAATTAGCACTAATTAATTTGTGGAAATTGTTGTAATTCGTGGCTAAATAACAATTAAAAATTCGGACTCAAATTGTATTTTTTGTAGAAATTGTCCAGTGCTTCCACCACTTCATCTTCAGTATCTACAACTTTGATTAAATTCATGTCGTCCGGACTGGCATTGTGCTCTTTGTCAATCATGGTCGTTTTTATCCAATCCAGTAAGCCCGACCAAAATTCGCTTCCCACCAAAATAATCGGAAAACGACCAATTTTTTTGGTTTGAATTAAAGTCATCGCTTCGAATAATTCATCCAAAGTTCCAAATCCGCCCGGCATCACTACAAAACCTTGAGAGTATTTAACAAACATCACTTTGCGCACAAAAAAGTAATCAAAGTTCAGGTTTTTATCTTTGTCGATGTAAGGGTTAAAATGTTGCTCAAAAGGCAATTCGATGTTCAAACCTACCGAAGTTCCGCCGCCGTTGTGCGCACCTTTGTTTCCTGCTTCCATAATTCCGGGACCGCCGCCGGTAATCACACCGTAACCGGCTTTACTGATTTTGTAAGCAATTTTCTCAGCCAACAAATAGTATTTCGTATTCGGTTTGGTTCGGGCCGAGCCAAAAATAGATACACACGGACCAATGCGCGCCATGCTTTCATAACCATTTACAAACTCCGACATGATTTTAAAAATCGCCCAAGAGTCGTTGGTTCTTATCTCATTCCAGGTTTTTTGCTTTAATTTTTCCTGTATTCTGTGGTCTTCATTTTCGTATTGTTCAAATGCCATAGTAATCTTTTTTTATTTTTTATTTTGGAGCTGTTTGCTGCGCCAGTTGCTGCGCTCGTGTCCGGCTTTCCACGGCAATCTTTTTAATTTAAAAAAAAATTAAAAAGGATTTCTGTTGCAATCCGGGCTAAAAACAGCCTGCTAATTTAGTTCTTTTTTCAGGAATTGGGCGGTATAGCTTTTTTTGTTCTTGATGATTTCTTCCGGTGTTCCAACGCACAAGATTTCGCCACCGCCTTTGCCGCCTTCCAAACCAACGTCTATAATATGATCGGCCAGTTTGATGACGTCCATGTTGTGCTCAATAATCAATATTGTATTGCCTTTGTCCACCAATTTATTAATCACGTCCATTAACACACGAATGTCTTCAAAATGTAAACCGGTCGTAGGTTCGTCCATAATGTAAAACGTATTTCCGGTGTCTTTTTTCGACAATTCGGTGGCCAATTTAATGCGCTGCGCTTCACCGCCCGATAAGGTTGTGCTTTGCTGACCTAAGGTAATGTAACCCAAACCAACATCTTGTATCGTTTTTACTTTGCGGTAAATCTTCGGGATGTTTTCAAAAAATGCCACTGCTTCATCAACCGTCATGTTCAACACATCCGAAATCGATTTGCCTTTGTAGCGAATCTCCAACGTTTCACGGTTAAAACGCTTGCCTTGACAGGTTTCGCATTCCACATAAACATCAGGCAAGAAACTCATTTCAATAGTACGCACACCCGAACCTTCGCAGGTTTCACATCGTCCGCCCGAAACGTTAAAGCTGAAACGTCCGGCTTTGTAGCCGCGAATCATGGCTTCCGGCGTTTGGGTAAACAAGCTCCGTATTTCTGAAAACACATCGGTGTAAGTCGCCGGATTCGATCGCGGTGTACGGCCAATCGGACTTTGGTCAATATCAATTACTTTGTCGATATGCTCTAAGCCTTCGATTTTTTTATAAGGTTGCGGTTTTTTTACGGCATTAAAAAAGTGCGCATTCAAAATCGGATATAGGGTTTCGTTAATCAACGTCGATTTCCCGCTACCCGAAACTCCGGTTACGCAAATGAGTTTTCCCAGCGGCAATTCAATCGAAACATTTTTCAAATTATTGCCGGTAGCACCGGTCAGTATAAGCGTTTTCCCGTTGCCTTCACGACGCTTTTTCGGCACTTCAATCGCCATTTGACCGTTTAAGTATTGGGCTGTAATGGTTTGTTCTTTCAAAAGTTCTTTCGGCGTTCCTTGGCTGATGATTTGTCCTCCGAATTTTCCGGCTTTCGGACCAATATCAATTACATAATCGGCACGTTCAATCATGTCTTTGTCGTGTTCCACCACCAAAACCGAGTTCCCAATGTCGCGCAATTGTTCCAGCGATTGAATGAGCTTTTCATTGTCTCTTTGGTGCAAGCCAATACTCGGTTCGTCCAAAATGTATAGCACGCCAACGAGTTGCGAGCCAATTTGTGTGGCCAATCGAATGCGCTGTGCTTCACCGCCGGAAAGTGATTTAGAGCTGCGGTTCAAGGACAAATAATTCAAGCCAACGTTCACCAAAAAGCGCAAACGGTCTTTGATTTCTTTGACAATTTCCGAGGCGATGATGGTTTGTTTTTCGGATAAATGTTGGCTTAATTCGTCAAACCAAGCCGACAAATCCGAAATGTCCATAGTCGATAATTCGAAGATGTTTTTTTCGTGTATTCTGAAATACATCGCTTCTTTTTTCAAACGGGAACCGTGACATTCCGGACAGTCAATTTCGTCCATAAAGTCTTTTGCCCAGCGTTTGATTGAAGTCGAATTGCTTTCGTCGTATTGGTTTTTGATAAAATTCGAAATCCCTTCGAACTCAATTTTATATTCTTTGGTAATGCCCAAGGTTTTGGACGCTACTGTAAACTTATCTTTTCCGCCGTACAAGATGATTTGCATGGCTTCTTCCGGAATTGTTGCTATGGCATCGGTTAGCGTAAACCCGAATTTTTCCCCAATAATTTCCAATTGCTTGAAAATCCACGATGATTTGTATTCGCCCAGCGGCGCAAAACCACCATTTTTGATGGACAATTTCGGATTTGGAATAATTTTGTTAAGGTTGATTTGGTGTACGGTTCCTAAACCTTTGCATTCCTCACAAGCGCCTTTCGGGGAATTGAAGGAAAACAAGTTCGGTTCCGGATTTTGGTAGGAGATTCCGGAGGTTGGACACATTAAATTTCTGCTGAAATAACGTAGTTCATTCGTGTCTTGGTCTAGAATCATTAATACATTTTCGCCGTGGTACATGGCTGTTTTGATGCTTTCGGCCAATCGTTTTTCGTTATCTTCATTCGCTTCAATCAGCATTCGGTCGATTACAATCTCGATATCGTGGGTTTTGTATCGGTCTAATTTCATCCCGGGAAGTAAATCTTGTACTTCACCATTTACACGAACTTTTAAGAAACCTTGTTTGGTGATTTGTTGGAAGAGTTCGGCATAATGTCCTTTTCGGGCACGAATCACCGGTGCCAAAATATTGATGCGTTTGCCGCTGAAGTTTTGGATAATCAAATCTTTAATTTGCTCATCGGAATAAGACACCATTTTCTCTCCCGAAACATAACTATACGCTTCTCCGCCACGTGCGTAAAGCAAACGCAGGAAGTCGTAAATTTCGGTGATGGTGCCAACGGTTGAGCGCGGACTTTTACTGGTGGTTTTTTGTTCGATGGCAATAACCGGCGAAAGACCGTCAATTTTATCCACATCGGGCCGTTCTAAACCACCTAAAAACTGGCGGGCGTAAGCCGAAAACGTTTCGATGTAACGGCGTTGACCTTCGGCATAAATAGTATCAAAAGCCAAAGACGATTTGCCCGAACCCGAAAGACCGGTAATAACCACCAATTTTTCACGCGGAATGGTAAGGTCTATGTTCTTTAAATTGTGCACTCGAGCACCGAGAACTTCTATCGTATTTTCTGTTTCAAGCATAGCAATTTGGCATTCCGAAATTTAGGAAGCAAAGGTAAGCTTTTGAAAAGAATTTTCGAATAGACAATTGAGAAGTTGTTGTTAAAAAACTATTCGATTATCATCTCTTTCAATCGGTGACGATAGCTTTCAAGGACATCTATCTTAGATAGAAATCCGAAGTATTTTCCTTTGAAGATTACCGGTAGGATAGTGGCTCCGGAGGTTTCGAAAAGTTTCATGATTTTCTCGGGTTTGTCTTCAAAAAGGACTAATTCCTTAGGTTGGCTCATGATTTCCGATAAAGTCATAAACTTGACATGATTCGGATTAAAGATAAAAGCCTTCACGTCTTCAAAATCAATCAAGCCTATAAGAGATCTGTCTTCATCTACAATCGGAATTATTTTTTGGTCACTTGTGGAGAAAATTTCTACTACAGTTTTAGGAGAATCTTTAAGGCTTAGGGCTTTGTAGTGTTGTTGAACTAAATTATAAAAGTTAATACTTTGCAAAATGTTTTTGTCTTTGTCACTAGTGAAAACTTCGCCTTTGTCGGCCAATCCTTTTACGTCCATGGAATGTTTTTCAAACTGTTTGGAAACCGCAAAGCTAACAGAGGAAACAATCATAAGCGGTACCATTAAGTCGTAGCCACCGGTAATTTCCACGATGAGGAAAATGGCGGTTAAAGGCGCATGAAACAAGCCGCTCAAAATACCGGCCATCCCTACTATGGTAAAGTTGGCAATAGGCAAAGGATGGGTAAAGTTGAGTAGGTTGATAGATTTCGCCACAAAGTAACCCAAATAAGAACCGACAAATAGGGAAGGTGCAAAGTTGCCGCCATTTCCGCCGCTGCCCAATGTTAATCCGGTAGCAAAAGCTTTCAACAGCATGCTGGCACCAACAAAAGCCAATAAAACCCATTCGCTCTTAAAGCGTTCAAGCATGGTGTTGTTGAGCAATATTTCAGGATTTTTAGAGGCTAAAGTTCGGATGGTTTCATATCCTTCTCCGAACAGTGTTGGAAAGAAGAAAATGAGTATGGCTAATAAAATCGCACCAAACAACGCTTTTCGATAGCCTTTATTTTTAAAGGTACCGAAGAACTTCTCCACTTTTTGAAAATTTCGAGCGTGATATACTGAGGTCAGTCCGGCCAAAATACCAAGCAGAATGTAATAAGGTGTATTGTGGTAATCGAATTGTAGTTTTTGTTGGAAGTTCAGGATAACATCATCGCTCAAAGAAATAGTCGAAACCAAAGCGCCGGTAGCAGCCGAGATAATAATCGGAATGAAAGCAGCGATGGAAATATCGGTTAAAACCACTTCAATAGCAAACAAAACCCCGGCAATCGGTGCGTTGAACGCAGCACCAATTCCGGCTGCCACACCACAAGCCAAGAGTAAGATTCGGTCTTTTTGCGACAAATGGTATTTCTGAGCGAAATTAGAACCAAAGGCTGCTCCGGTAATCACAATCGGACTTTCCAATCCCGCCGAACCGCCTAAACCAACCGTTAAGGAACTGGTTACTATTTGGGCGTACATTTGCTTTTTGGGCATAATACCACCTTTTTTGGCTACGGCGTAAAGTACTTTGGAACTTCCTTTTTCTATTTGATTATTCAAAAAATTGCGAACTACAAATACAGTCAATAAAATTCCGGCTATGGGTAATAAACTGTTGATGTAAGGTAATTTCAGGAAACCATTAATATCGTTGGCCAACAAAAAAATGTTGTGCGCAAAACTTTTAAGCAGAATTACCGCAAATGAACAAGTAATGGCCACAGCAACGCAAGCGAAATAGATAAAGTTTCTCTCGTTGAGTTTGTCTTTCAAAAGAAAAACCAGGTTTTCGGCTCTTCTGAAAATACTTCGGAAAACAATTTTAAAAAGGGAAGCTTTGTTTGAAGGCATTTTGATCAATCATTTGAACCGCTAAGATACGATTTCAAAAAACAAATGGGATAGCAATTGTAAAATCAAGCTTAAATTTCGGCTAACTTTTCTAGACAATGTTGCTTTAATTCATCAAAAAACAATCGGAATTCTCGTTCGAATTCGGTGTAAAACTCTTGAAGTTCAATTACAGACTCATGCATGGCTACACGATTTTTGGTTCGATGATTCATTTGAAACATAATCATTTCCAAACCTTCAATTGAGGCGTAACTGACCAACCAATTCCGACCAATCATATACGGAATCATGCCTTTGGCTCTTTCGGTTAAGATTTCGTAATTGTTTCTGAGTAGGCTGTAGAAGCTTTCAGCATAGTCTTCCAATTTTTCATCAGAATAGTTATTCCAATTTTTGGCCAAAAAATGGTCGTAAAAGATGTCCATAATCACACCGGAATAGTGACCGTATTTTTCATGTAAACGATGTTTACTTTGGCGGTAAATAGGATGTGTATCGGTAAAACTGTCAATGGCTCGGTGCAGTAAAATTCCCTTTCTAATTTCGGTCGGATAGGCTTCATATTGGTGCCCACGAATACTATCGGCCATAAAGTTTCCGATTTTAAGCAAATCGTTGTCGCCGGAAAGATAAATGTGGGCTAGGAAGTTCATGTTTGTTTTTTAGGCGCTGCGGTACTAAGTTTCTGAGAAACTAAGAATTGCTCTGTGTTGTTCTGTAAATATAGTAAAGTTTGTTTTTTAGTACAAGCTTTTGAAAACTTAGCACCTTAGTGCCTTAGTACCTTAGTAACTTTTTTATATTTGTACTTCAAAACCAAAATAGCAAAAAATGACACTTATCAAATCAATCTCGGGAATTCGGGGTACTATAGGAGGTAAAGTTGGAGACAATTTAACACCTGTTGATGCCGTAAAATTTGCTTCGGCCTATGGGACATTCCTGAAAAATAATATTCAAAAAGACAAACTAAAAGTTGTGATAGGTCGTGATGCCCGTATCTCAGGTCCTATGATTCACAATTTAGTGGTAAATACATTGGTGGGATTAGGAATTGATGTCATCGATTTAGGCTTGTCGACTACACCAACCGTTGAGGTTGCTGTTCCTTTAGAAGAAGCCGATGGCGGTATTATTTTAACCGCTTCACACAATCCGAAACAATGGAATGCCTTGAAGTTGCTGAATGCTAAAGGTGAATTTTTAAGCGGAGCCGATGGCGCTAAGATTCTCGAAATCGCCGAGGCGGAAGCTTTTGATTTTTCCGATGTGGATAGTTTAGGCGAGGTTACGACCAACGATGCTTTTATGGATATTCATATTGATGAGGTTTTACAATTGCCATTGGTAGACGCCGAAGCAGTGGCTAAGCGAAAATTTAAGGTCGTTGTTGACGGCGTGAATTCTTCCGGAGGGATTATCATTCCAAAGTTATTGGAACAAATGGGCGTGGAGTGTGTGAAATTGTATTGTGAACCAAATGGTCATTTTCCACACAATCCTGAGCCTTTGAAAGAGCATTTGGGTGATATCTGTAAGTTGGTAGTGGAAGAAAAAGCCGATTTCGGAATTGTTGTAGATCCTGATGTTGACCGATTGGCCTTTATCTCTAATGATGGTGAAATGTTTGGAGAAGAATATACTTTGGTGGCTTGTGCCGATTATGTGTTGGGTAAAACACCGGGCAATACCGTTTCCAATATGTCTTCTTCGCGTGCTTTAAGAGATATTACCCAAAAACACGGAGGCAGTTACCAAGCCAGTGCGGTAGGAGAAGTTAATGTAGTTGAAATGATGAAGTCGAACAATGCGATTATTGGTGGTGAAGGTAATGGCGGTATTATTTATCCGGAGTTGCATTACGGCCGCGATAGTTTGGTTGGGGTAGCTTTGTTTTTGACGCATTTGGCTAATCTTGACATGACGGTAGCCGAATTGAGAGCTTCCTATCCTCAGTATTATATGAGTAAAAATAAAATTGAGTTAACACCTCAAATAAATGTTGACGCTATTTTATCTAGTATGACCGATAAATATAAAAGTGAGAACATCTCTACCATAGACGGTGTGAAAATTGATTTTGCTTCGGAATGGGTTCATTTGCGTAAATCGAATACAGAACCAATAATCCGGATTTATACCGAAGCTCCTACACAAGAGGAAGCTGATGCTTTAGCTTTCAGAATAATTGATGACATAAAATTGATTGCTGGTATTTAATTTTTATTGAACTATAAAAAAACCCTTTCCAATCGGAAAGGGTTTTTTATTAAACTTAAGTATTAATTATCGTTTAATGACTCTCAGTGTTTTTACTTCTTCACCTTGAGTAACGACTACATTATAAACCCCTGAAGGATATTGGTCACCAATTTGAACCAATAAGGTGTTTTTAGGATCTACATCTACGGTATCAACTAATCTTCCTAGCATATCGTAAACAGCTACTGAAATTTTATCTTCACTAATGGTTGCCAAATCAACATTAAAGTTTTTATTGGTTGGATTAGGATATACTTTCACACTTATTCTCTGGAATGCTGCTGTTAAGCTTGGAGCCGAAGGTGTTGTACAATTCGATGAGCTTGTTGCTCTTGTACCTCCTAACGGGCATCCTATGTTATTAAACTCATCTAATTGAGATGCTAAGAATCCAGGAGCATTTCCGCCGGTAGCAAAAGCTTGGTTTACGGCATCAATAACATCTTGAGTGACGTCTTGGAAGCCGGCATAGTCAACTTCATCACTACAAGCATTTAATAGGGCAGCAACTCCTTGGCGAGCCAAGTTATTAATTCCGCCACCACCTAAATTTAAGGCTTGTAATAAGGTTAAATTAGCCAAACTTGAAGGTGCATTAGTGAATACAGCACCAAACAAGTCACAAGTTCTGTATGAAGGGCACCATCTGTCAGTGTGTGATTTCCAGTATCCCAATGTACATCCTTCTCCACAAGTGTCAACAGAGAATCTAGCAGTGCATGAAACAGTTTGACAATTGTCAGTTACCGTAAAAGTCACTGTAATTGACTGACCTGGTTCTGGTGCCTGCAATTGAGATAAATCGGTTGCTACAGCATTATCACATCCGCCTGAATAACTGAAAGAGTTTTTCCAAGCTTCAAATTCTAAAGCAACATTTTTACCACATTCAGCCATTCTGTCAGCAGGGCAATTGATTTGTAATTTGGCTGCAGGTATCACGGTAAATGTCTCCGTAACCGTTGGTGAAGTACATTTATCAGTTACTGTATACGTAACAGTCGTAGTGCCTCCACTGCATAATGGTGGTGCAGCAGGTGAACCATAATCTCCTACCGGGTTACAACCACCGCTAACGCTGAATTGGCTTAACCATACAGCAAATGCTGCATCAACCGCTGCTTGATCAGGGTAATCACAAGAATTTATCAAAGCGCTATCGGGAGAATTCAATACTAAAGCTGGAGCAACTGTGATAGTGAAAGTTCTACTAACCGATCCGGTATAACATTTATCCGATACGTTGTAAGTTACTGTAGTAGTTCCACCCTCACAAAGGCTAGGCGCAACAGGTTGTCCTGCGAAGCTACCGTTAGGGTCACAACCACCACTTACGCTGAATCCGTTAAGGAAAGCATCAAAGGCAGCGTTGACCGCAGCTTGGTCAGCGTAAGCACAAGCTGAAGCTGAAGCATTAGCCGGCGCGTTAGTAGTCACTGCAGCCGGAGCTGTGATAGTGAAAGTAGCTGAACAGTTTACTTGTTTGCCACAGTCATCTGAAGCGTTAAAGTTAACAGTTACTGTTCCACCTTGACATAAACTTGGAGCTGTATGATTTTGTAAACCTGATGTAGCCAAAATTCCGTTACCTCCGGAGGCAGTAAAACCGGCCAGCCAATTTTGGAAAGCTGCATTTACAGCCGCTTGGTCTGCATAAGCACAAGCACTGGTGTTGATGTTTTGAGGACAGTTTATGACAATCGGAATGATTGGAATTACAGTTACAGTTACAGGTTTAATATCAGTACAATTGGCTGAAGTTGTAACTTTAATATAATATGTTCCAGACGTATTTACCGCAGCTGGATTATTGAGAGGGGTAGTTGCCTCAGCATTAGTCCAATAGGAAAGTGAACCGCCTTGTAAATTGCTTCCCGCAGTAACAGCTGCTGCTGTTAAATCTACAGTCAAAGGAGCACAAACAGGTGCCGGATTATTAGTTACTAAGGTTGGGTTAGGATTAACAGTCAATGTTCCTGAACCTGAATTGGAACAATTTGTTTGAGTGCTTGTTACCACAACACTGTATGTACCACCAACTGTGGCGCTAAATGATGCTACATTTCCGGGGTTTATGGCACCCATAGGAACAGTCCAATTGTAATTGTAAGTCCCAGCAGGGTTGACTGTTGCTGTTATGGTGACAGCCGGATCGTTGGCACATTTAGATGGAGAATTGACTGTTACTGTTGGCGCTTGAACAACATTTACCAAAGTCGGTCGACCAATCTCAATTGTACACTCAGATAAAATATTTGTAGCAACAACATAATAACTACCGGCAGGTAAATTAGACCAAGTTATGGTTTCGCCATCACCTAATTGTGCAATTTGAACGTTGCTGTTGTCTGCATTGTTTTTTAATTGATAGCTTACTTGAGCTTCAGAATTAGCCATTGTGATTGTACCACTATTCGGTACAGAGCTGCAAAATGAACTTCCTACTAGAGTCTTAGGAAGCGGGACAGAACCAAATCTACCTCTGGCTAAATCTTCCAAAGAGGCTGTTAAAGATTGTGATTGTCTTGTTTCGGCTAAGAATGTGCCAAGACAAACACTCAAGTTAAAATTAATGCTACTAAGGTCAATAAATCCTTCAAAGAAAGATTCAGAAGGATATGTATTAGGAGCACCAAATTTAGGAGTATAATTCCACCAAGCCGGGGCAGGTACAGTTGTAACATTTACTCTGGCATCCAAGCCGGTAGTAGGAAGAGGAATTGGTGTTGGGTCTAATGCACCGTTTGTCCATCGAAATGCTTGTATTTCAGCAACAGAACCTCCGTTAACAAAGTGACTAATCATCAAAACATCTCCTTCAACGTGTTGGCCACTAAATCCACCGCTAGTGACACCTAATTTGCCAACGCTGTCTTGCAATATCCAAAATCCGATAGCGGAGTCTCCATTATTGGCTCTTCTGTCTGCAAAGAAATAAAGTTTTGTGCCATCAAAATAATAACCAACATTGGCCATGTTATTTTTGTCATTAGCACTATTGGTAGTCCATGCCCATTGGCTTATGGGCTGGATGTCCTTTGAACCCAATGTCCAAATATCATCCGTGCCGTCAGTTGGATCAGTTATTCTGGCTTTGATACCTCCCGGAGAAGACAATAAAGTCCCCCAATCGCTCGGATCACCATCCAGAATAATCTGTGCAGTAGTAAGGTTAGAAAATAAAAAAAGAATGACAAGCATTACTATGCTAATCAAACTTTTGTTTTTTGATCTACTCTCGATTTTAGAGTGACCTTCTTCCAAAGTTTTGCTTTTGGAAAAATCTAACTTAAACCCGTTTTCACCTCGGCTAACGACATAGTTCTCGTAAGAGGGAAAACCTAAAAACTTCAGTAAAGTAGTGTTTTTCATAATGTTAAGTATTTTTTGGAAATACCACATCACGAATAGGTTTTGTTTATTTTGCTTCTTTTTAGGAAAAATAAAAAACTCAGGATTAAGTTTCTAAAAAATGTACTTGTAGATTTAACAGGGAGTGTAAAGTTAGTTACATTTCTAAAAAACTGTTAAAAAACACGTAAGTTTTCTATGAACATTTGCTTTTAATCGACCAAATGCATTTTTTAACTTAAAATCTTATTGTGAAAGCATTAATTTGTAAGTTCTTCTTCTTCTAAAAGTTACCGGATCAAAATGTTTCCAAAGATTGTGTATAGCATGGTTATCTTCTAACTCCGGTGTTCGGATGCAATTTTGAATACCCTTGTCTTTGAAGGTGTTGTAGTATTCGTTGAAAATAATAGCGGTTACTCCTTTACTTTGGTACTCCGGGTCAACTCCGATTAAGTAGAAAAGAACATCTTTGCTTTCTTTTTTTGCTTTGAGTAAATGATAAAATCCAAAAGGGAACAGTTTTCCGTTGGCTTTTTTCAAGGCTTCTGAAAAACTGGGCATCACTATGCTGAAGGCCACAATTTTATCATTCTTATCTAGTATAAATTTGATGTATTCCGGATTGATGAAACTGATGTATTTCTTTTTGAAATATTCTTTTTGAACATCAGTGATTGCTACAAAGGAGGACAGGCTTGCGTAACTAGCGTTAAATAAATCAAACATTTCATCCACATAAGGCATAATGTCTTTGGTTTGGCTAAAGTTAACCGCTTTCAATTCATAGCGCTTTTTAATCAGTTCCTGTGCTTTGAAAAAAAACTCAGGTTTCACATTCGAGAACGGAAATTTATTTTCCAAATATTCTTTCTCTTTTACATAACCCAATTGTTCCAAATGGTCTTTGTAGTAAGGGAAATTATACCATGTAATCATAGAGCCTAATTCGTCAAAACCTTCTGTGACTACACCTACTTTATCCAAATTTGAAAAACCCATTGGACCTTCCACGTATTCCAATTGATTCTTTTTTCCAAGCTCATATACTTTCTCTAGTAAAGCTTTCGTTACTTCAATATCATCTATCACATCCCACCAGCCAAAACGAACTTTCTTTTTTTGTTGCAGATTGACTTCGTCCCAGTTGATAATAGCAGCAATTCGCCCTACTATTTTATTGTCTTTGTAGGCCAAATAAAAATAGGCTTCGGCCGAAGTAAAAGCAGGATTTTTGGTTTTGTCAAATGTTTCTAGTTCATCACTGATTAAGGGCGGAACCCAATAAGGATGGTTTTGGTATAACGAAAAAGGAAACTTAACGTAGTCTTTAAGCAGTGCTTTGGTATTGGCTTCTTTTACGGTAATCATTCTGTTGCTTTTTCTAATTCCACTTCGTCTTTGCGTTTTTTGCCTTTGTCTCGTTTCGACTTTTTGTCTTTTTTCTTGTCGTCTTTTTTCTCGTTTTTAATTCGAGTATAATTGGTTTCATAGTTACTGTCAAATCGCCAAGACAAGCCAACACCTCCGTACAATATTGAAGGAGTGTCTTTAATATTTTTAGCAATGGAAGCATCTAGCTGTATGTTTTCTCTAACCAAATAAGCCGCTCCGAATCGGAAAACATTGTCTGCATAAAAATCGCTTTTATATCCTTGCATTTCAACAAACCCGGACCATCTCATGTTAAAGCCTCGCGTCAAGGTGGCGATAACGCCCAAACTAGGATAATCAGTCATGTATTTGTCGGCGATAATGTTGGTAACAAAAACCCATTTGGTGCCGAATTGATTTTGGGTAATCAACATTAACTTCGGACTGATAGTCGGGTCACTCTCAAAGGTAAAGGGATTAGTACCCAAGTTTAAATTAAATCCGGCATAGACTGCTACAGCAGGAATAAATTGTTTCCAACTGAATTTGTGATTGGCCTTCCAGCTGTATACGTTAGGCTTGTCGTCTTTCAGTTTTAAAAACGGATCAAAAACCAAGTATTTAGCCCCGAAAGTCATTTGTTTGAAGCCGCCGCGGGTATCATTTACCAGAGGCGCTTTGTACCAATCGTATTGGTATTGCGTTTCTAAATTGAATTCAAATTGATCAAAAAAAGCACCATATCTTACACTCAATTCAGTACCGAATCCGTTGGCTTCATAGCGCGATAAATCGTGTTTTTCACGGATACCATATATACCGCCTTCGGCCTGAATTACTGTTTTACCTACAGAGAAAGCCGACATGGATTTTCCGGGTCTGTTAGAGTTGATGAGATCGGTGTATTGGGCAAAAGCAGTGGAAGAGAGTAGCGTTAGCAACAGTACTCTTATGTTTTTTATTTTGAACATAACGTCGTTTTTCAAGGAATTATAGTCTTCCAAAAGTAATACAATTTATCATTTATTTAAGAGCTGGGACCGAATTTTACAACAAGTAATTTAGTATTTTTGACAAAAATTATTTTACAATATGGATACGGCCTCTTTCAGTGGATTGTTAAAAACATTACTTTACATATTAGCATTCTACTACATTTTTAAGTTTTTAGTAAGATTGTTTTTACCGGTGGTGGCAAAGAAAGTAGTGGAAAAAGCGACCCAACAGTTTCAGGAACAGCAACAGCAATACCAACAACAGCAAAAAGCTCAGGCAACAAAAAATGAAAAGCCCAGAGAAAAGAAAATTGTTGGTGAGTACATCGATTTCGAAGAAATTAAGTAATTTCACTTGAAAACCTAATCCAAAAACATGAAACAACTTCAAAAGTTTTATCCTCATTTATTAGCCATTTTTGGTTTTATCCTCATAGCTCTAATTTATTTTTATCCGGTTTTGCAAGGCAAAAAAATTTACCAATCCGATATTGTTCAATACACCGGAATGGCGAAAGAACAAAACGATTTCAGAGCCGAGTTCGATGCCGAACCTTTTTGGACCAATGCGGCTTTTGGCGGAATGCCAACCTACCAATTAGGAGCTAATTATCCCAATGATTTTATCGGAAAATTAGACGATGCACTGCGATTTTTACCTCGTCCGGCCGATTATTTGTTTTTGTACTTTTTAGGGTTTTACGGCTTGTTAATGGTGTTTAGAGTCGATCCTCTAAAAGCTTTTTTTGGGGCTTTAGCCTTCGGTTTTTCTACATATTTGATTATTATTCTTGGGGTTGGGCACAATGCTAAAGCTCACGCCATTGCTTACATGCCTTTGGTAGTAGCCGGATTTATATTGGTTTTCAGAAGAAAATATTTGCACGGTGGATTATTGACTATGTTGGCTACCGCGCTAGAAATCAATGCCAATCACTTTCAAATGACGTATTACTTGCTGATTTTGTTGTTGGTTTTGGCCATTTATTTTCTCTATAAATTGTATAAGGAAAATGAATTACAATCTCTTCCCAAAATTGCCGGAACCTTTTTAGTCGCTGTGCTTTTGGCGGTTGGTGCAAATGCTTCCGGATTAATGGCTACTAAAGAGTATTCCGATTTCAGTATGCGCGGTAAAAGCGAGTTGACTTTTAATCCTGATGGTTCTAAAAATACGGAAACAGCCTCCATGTCGAAAGACTATATCACCGAATATAGCTATGGAATAGGGGAGAGTTTGAATTTGATTGCACCCCGATTGTACGGTGGCGGCAACAGCGAAAAATTAAGTACTGATTCTCATGTATACAATTATATGTTGTCTTACGGTGCCAACGAAACCGAAGCCCAAACGTTTACCGAAAATTACGCGCCAACATATTGGGGCGATCAACCTATAGTAGCAGCGCCGGCTTACATCGGTGCTATTGTTTTCTTTTTGTGTGTCTTGGCTTTGTTTCACGATAAGCGTAAAATTAAGTATGCATTTTTAGCAGGAGCCATCATCTCATTATTATTGTCTTGGGGGAAAAATTTCTCGGCTTTAACCGATTTCTTTATCGATTACGTACCGTTTTACGATAAGTTCAGAGCGGTTTCTTCCATACAAGTCATCTTGGAATTGTGTATTCCGGTTTTAGCCATTATGGGATTACAGTCCTTTTTTAAACAGGTCGATAATCAGAAGAAATCTTTGCTTTACACGGCGGCCACTTCCATCGGATTAGTGATTTTGATTTACCTTTTCAAAGGTGCTTTCTCTTTTTCGAGTGCTATCGACGGTCAAATTGCCGATATGTTGAATCAAGGTCAGGACAAAACTTTCGGTCAAGGTTTTGTTGCAGCTTTGAAGGAAGATAGAATGGACTTGTTTAAAAGCGATTTGTTGCGTTCCGGATTTTTCATGGCCATCACTTTCGGCGTATTGTGGTTTTACCTCAAAGGAAAATTGGTACAAACTACTGCCGTTGTAATTATAGGAGTTTTCATGGTAGGCGATTTGTTTTTCATCGATAAAAATTATGTGAGCAACGATGGCAAGCAATTCCGCAGCGCACGTGAAATCGACCAACCTTTTGAACCTACGGATGCGGATAATCAAATATTAAAAGATAATTCGGTCTTCAGAGTCTATGAATTGCAAGGAAGATTGCAAGGAAGAACGTCCTATTTCCACAAATCGGTTGGCGGTTACAGTGCGGTTCGTCCGCGTCGTTATGAGCAGTTGTTCAATTATCATATCGACCGACAATTGAATGATTTAGGGAAAATCATTGATCCGCAAACGATGCAGCTTACTAAGAGCATTCCGATTATGAACGCCTTGAATATTAAATACCTGTTGTTACAAACCAACGACGGCGAAAGCGTAGCGGTAACTAATCCTTTTATCAATGGTAATGCTTGGTTTGTATCCGAATTGAAGTCGGTGAATTCTGCCGATGAAGAAATGAAAGCATTAGGAAAGATTGACACTAAGCATACCGCAACTATCAGTGCTTTAGAGGAAGTTGAACTTAACTTGCCAAAATCTTTCTCAAAAGACAGTTTGGCAACAATAAAATTAGAAGAACATTTGCCAAATGTGGTTAAGTATACTTCCAATAATGCTAACGATGGTTTTGCAGTTTTCTCCGAGAACTTTTACAAAGGCTGGAAAGCGACTATCGACGGTAAAGAAACCGAGATTTATAGGGTGAATTATGTGTTGCGTGGTTTGGCCATTCCGAAAGGAAAGCATACCATCGAATTCAAGTTTGAGCCACAAGTAGTAAAAACAGGCAGTACGATTGCTTTAGTCAGTTCGATTTTGATGATTTTGGTGATTGTTGGTGTGGTTTATTTTGAACAAAAAGGAAAGAAAGAAGTATAATGTCTGAAGAAAAAAAACTATTAATCATCACTTATTATTGGCCACCGGCCGGTGGACCGGGTGTTCAACGATGGTTAAAGTTTGTCAAATACTTACCGGATTTTAACGTAAAACCCATCGTTTATATCCCAGAAAATCCTACTTATCCGATTATTGATAATGGTTTAGAAAGCGAAGTTTCGAAGCAAGCCATCATTCTGAAAAACAAAATTGTTGAACCTTATGGTTTGGCCTCTTTTTTCGGTAAAAATAAAACCCAAAAAATCAGTTCCGGAATTATCCCTCATCAAAAGAAGCAATCTTTTTTAGAGCGTTTTTTGCTTTGGGTTCGCGGTAACATTTTTATACCGGATGCTCGATTTCTTTGGGTGAAACCATCAGTGAACTATTTGAAAAAATACATCGAGGAGAACCGTATTGATACCATCGTAACTTCCGGTCCGCCGCACAGTTTGCATTTGATTGGTTTGCAACTCAAAAAAGATTTAGGTGTAACATGGTTGGCGGATTTCAGAGATCCGTGGACTACTATTGGCTATCACAAAGCTTTAAAATTGTCATCGTATGCCGAAAAAAAACACAAAGCTTTAGAGCGAGAAGTTTTAAACTCGGCCGACACCATTATTGTAACCAGTAAAACTACCAAGGCAGAGTTTGAAGTGATAACATCAAAACCAATTGCAGTTATTACCAATGGTTATGATGTGGAAAAAGTGACCAAACAGCCTTTGGATGAAAAGTTTACTTTGGCTCATATCGGTTCGTTCTTGTCGGAGCGTAATCCGAGAATACTTTGGAAAGCTTTGAAAGAATTGACAAAAGAACACAGGGATTTTGCGACCGATTTTCAGTTGAAGTTAATCGGAGCTGTAAGTCGGGAAGTGTTGGATACGATATCCGAATTTAAACTCAATGATTTTGTTCTTAATTTGGGTTATGTTTCCCATCAGGAAGCTGTGATACACCAAAGGAAATCTCAAGTTTTATTGCTCATCGAAATCGATTCCGAAGACACTAAAAGCATTATTCCGGGAAAGGTTTTTGAATATATGGTTTCGGAAAGACCTATAATTGCTATTGGTCCGGAAGGTTCTGATTTTGCCGAAATTATTACAGCCACCAATACCGGTGTTTTCTTTACCTACGACGAAAAAGAAAAGCTGAAAGAACTAATTTGGAACTATTATCAAGACTACAAGAATAAGCATTTGAAGGTTCATGCTGTTGGTTTACAGCAATACTCACGCAAGAGTTTAACCGAACAACTCGTCAAACTCCTAACTCCAAACTCCTAACTCAAAAAAATGGGTATCGTTGTCAACCAATCCATCAAAAATACAATCATTACCTACATTGGTTTTGCTATTGGTGCCGCAAATACTTTATTGATGTATCCGCACTTTTTAGGGGAGAAGTTTTATGGCTTAACCGGATATATTTTGTCATCGGCTAATATCATTTTTCCGTTGATGGCGTTTGGTGTTCACAATACTTTGGTCAAGTTTTTTACCCAATACAAAACGGAAAAAGAAAAGGGAGAATTCTTAACCTTTGTGATGATTTTGCCCTTGTTGGTACTAATTCCCATCATTACTATCGGCATTGCTTTTTATGCTGAAATTGCTTCTTTTTTATCTCGTGAAAATCCGATTATTTACGATTTTGCCTGGCAAATACCCGTGATAGGTTTGTGTATGGGGTATTTCGAAATCTTTTATGCTTGGGTAAAAGTACATATGCAATCTGTTTTTGGAAGTTTTGTCAAAGAAGTGTTGTTGCGAATTTTTGTCAGTATTTTTCTCTTTGCCGTTTACTTCGATGCCATTTCAGCCGAAACTTTTGTCGATATTTTAATGGGCATTTATTTACTGACTACTTTGGTCATGTTGTTTTATGCCAATAAAGTACAACCGATACAGTTTAGTTTTAAAATACCGCACAATTTCAGAGCCGTTTTGATGTATTCCTTGTTCATCATTCTTTCCGGAAGTATCGCCAATATGTTGCTCGATATCGATAAAACCATGATTGCGCAGTACATCAAAATCGAAAACATTGCTTATTATTCGGTGGCTATTTTTATTGCTACAGTGATTTCGGTTCCCAGTCGGGCTATGCATCAAATCACATATCCTATAACGGCCAAATTGATGACCGACGGTAAACACGACGAGTTAAACGATTTGTATAAAAAGACTTCTATTTCTTTGCAAATTGTTGGTGGATTGGTGTTAGTTGGTATTTTGGTTAATATCAATCAACTTTATTTACTCTTACCGGAAAACTATCGCGGTGGCGTTTTTGTGGTTTTTGTGATAGGAATTTCTAAATACTTCGATTTGATTTTAGGCAATAACAATGCGATTATTTTCAACTCAAAATATTACAAAGCCGTTTTGTTCCTAGGATTGTTTTTGGCGGTTCTGGCCATTTCTTTAAACGACTTTTTTATACCGCGTTACGGTATCAATGGTGCGGCCATTGCTACGCTTATCTCTATTACCTTATATAGCTTGGCCAAACTACTGTTTGTGGTTTTAAAGATGGATCTGTATCCGTTTACGCTAAAAAATATTTACGCCTTAGTCGTCGGACTGTTTTGCTTTTTTGCTTTTTATTATTGGGATTTTCCGTTTCATCCGATACTGAATATAGTTTTGAAATCTGTATTAGTTTCTTTTGTTTATGTTGGTTTGGTTTACAAAGCCAACTTGTCCTCAGAAATTAATACCGTAATCCAAAAACAATTCAAGCGGTTGTTGTCTTAATATTGATTCTTTGATTGAAGATTAAAAAAAAAAGCGTACTCAGTAGGAATACGCTTTTACTATTTTTTATAATGTTTAGTGAATAATCACTTTTTGAGTGGTCGACATTTCATTTTGAATCAGGGTTATAAAATATATCCCTTTGCATAATTCAGAGGTGTTAATTGTAGTTGATAAGTTCGAGATTTTTTGAGTGTAAATCTCTTTACCAAGGAAATCGGTTATTCTCAAATAACTATTCTCGTTAATTTGATTGGTTTCAACGGTAAATAAATCTACAGCAGGATTTGGATAGATTTTCAAAGATAGGCCGGTCTCAAATTCTTCATTATTCAAAATGGCTGTTACCTTTCTGATCTTGTGATTTCCTCTATCGGCTACAAACAATAAACCGTTAGGGTCAAAACAAATACCCATTGGTTCTGAGAATCTGGCAGCGGTCCCAGTACCATCGGCAAATCCTTGTACCGCTCCGACAAAGTTAGTTACAGCGGCGTTGGCTAAGTCTATTTTTCGAATTCGATTATTTCCGTAATCTACTACAAACATAAAATTTTGATTACTAATGGCGAAACCCATCGGGCTATTAAAGCCGGCACTTGTTCCGGTGCCATTATTAAATCCGGGAACGCCACCGGCAAAAGTAGTTACTTATCCTGTGCTGATAACTATTTTTCTGATGCGATGGTTGTTGATTTCTGCAACGTACAAATGTCCGCTGCCATCATAACAAATTCCCGATAATCCGTCAAACTGGGCTGCTTCGCCTATGCCGTCAATGGAGCCTTGAACAGAGCCGGCCAACGTAGAAACTACACCGTTAATCAAGTCGATTTTTCGAATTTTAGTGTTGATACTTTCTGTGACGTACAAATAGTTGCCTACTTGGCATATTCCAACCGGAGCATTGAATTGAGCCGTAGCTAAATCACCGTTGGCATAACCAAAATTTGATCCGGTGAGTGTAGTAACCTCTCCAGTGGCAATAACGATTTTTCGAATTTTAAAATTAAAATAATCTGCCACATACAGGTTGCCGTTGTTGTCGGTACAAATTCCGCTTGGTCCATTGAACTTAGCCGCTGTTCCGATACCATCGGCAAATCCCTCAGTAGAACCTGCCAGCGTAGTTACTGTATTGGTTGCCAGTTCGATTTTTCGGATTAAATTATTAGTATAGTCGGCAACGTACATAAAGCCGTTGTTGTCAATACAAACAGCTCTCGGGCCGTTTAATTGCGCAGCTGTTCATGCAGCATCAGTATGACCGGCTGTTGAACCGGCAATTGTTGTAACAACTTGGGCGTTACTTATTAACGACCACAAGCATAAAACGAGGTGAAGTGTAATTTTTTTCATTAGTTTGGGTATAAGTATAGATTGGGGTTTTGGTTCTGCTTTTTTGTAGTTTTTTAATTCATTCAATTGTTTTTTTATAGCTTTTAGATTACAAAATTTAATTTATTATTGTCAGTCAATACATCAAATGTAAAACAATGCTTTTACTTGAAAATCAGTTAGATGAACTTTTTCGACGGAAGGTATGTTTTGTTTCGACGAATGGCAGCGAATTTTCTTATTTTTAATGGATGCTCTTTAAAGACTTTTAAAGTTCCATAACTGTGATTATTTTAATTGACCAAGATGGTGTAAAACTTTTGAGACCTTTTATTGAATTTACCTTACATGAATTGGGTTGTTCATTTTTTTAAAATTGTATATTTATATTCTTATTCATAAAAATAATGAGAAATTATTTAAGAAAATTAAAAAATATAAATTCACAAAAATGGCACAAGTAAATCCTTATTTAGTTTTTAACGGAAATTGCGAAGAAGCTTTTCTGTTTTACCAATCTGTTTTCGGAGGTGAGTTTCCATACATGGGAAAATTTAAAGACATGCCGACAGACGAAAATTGTCCGCCGATTTCAGAGGAAGAAGCCGACAGAGTAATGCATGTTTCATTGCCCATAGGCGATACCGTTTTAATGGGAAGTGACAGCACTGCGCAGAGTGGCGCGGTAACAGTAGGTAATAACATTTCTGTATCAATCAATACAGCAAGCAGGGCAGAAGCTGATACTATTTTTAATGGATTAGCCGTAGGAGGAAACGCTTTTATGCCGATGACTAATACTTTTTGGGGTGCTTATTTCGGAATGTTGGTGGATAAATTCGGGATTAATTGGATGGTTAATTTCGATGAAAATCCATCCGTTTAAATTTATTGATTCACAAACTGTTTTACCGGTTTTTATGTGGATTTATCGATAGCTATTTGGTGTCTTTTCGACTTATCGAAACCAAAATTCCTACAGTTAAGGACAGTGCAATAAATCCTAATGAAATCCATTCAGGGAATTTATAGTAGTGAATGATTAGCATTTTGATACCTACAAAAGTCAGAATGGCAATCAAGCTGTACTCTAAATAACTGAATTTTTCCAACATATTGGCTAAAAAGAAATACATGGAGCGCAATCCTAATATGGCAAATATGTTAGAGCTAAATACCAAGAAAGGATCTGAAGTAATGGCCAGAATAGCAGGAACACTGTCTAAAGCAAACAACATGTCCATAACTTCAATAACAATTAAGGCTACAAATAAAGGAGTAGCAGCAGTAATATGTCTTCGTTTTACAAAAAAATGTTCGCCATCGGAATGACTGGTAATAGGCATTATTTTTCGAAGATTTCTGTAAACAAAGGATTTTTTCGGATTGAATTCTTCTTCCTCGCCTTTGAAAAGCATCTTAAATGCCGTGAAAATTAAAAACGCCCCGAACAAATAAGTCATCCAACTGAACTTATTAATCAAAATAACACCGAAGAATATCATCAATCCTCTGAAAACAATGGCGCCTAAAATTCCCCAAAACAAGACACGGTGTTGGTATTTCTGCGGAATTTTGAACGAAGCAAAAATCACGGCAATTACAAAAATATTGTCCACGCTCAATGACAATTCTATCAAATAACCCGTAATAAACTTCATCGAAGCTACTGTCGGAGTAAGATCTGTCGGATTGTCTATCAGTCCGTTTTTGTAAATCCAGCCTACAACAATACTGAAAATAAAAGATAAGGATACCCAAATCCCGGTCCAAATCCCGGCTTCTTTGGGTTTAATAATATGAGGGTTCTTGTTGAAAACGCCTAAATCTAAGGCTAAAAACAAAAAAATTAGGGCCAGAAAAATAATCCAAACAGTCATGATGTTTTATTAAGTTTAGTGCAAATATAGGACTTTGCTTCTTCAATGTGTAATAATTTGGGTGCTTTAAGTTTTTTTAATTTTTATTGAATGTACCCCTAAAAAAAATAGGGTTAAATAATTTTAAATTCAAAATATTAGTATATTTGCGTCAAATTAATAAGGGTTTAACCAATTAAAAGTCAATTTTATGTCAACTTTACGTTTCCAAGCATTAAAAGATGCATCAAGCAGAAAACCGATTAAATTTGAAGAAACCAATAAAAAATCGGTACTTTTCGGTTCTAATGTGTTCAATGATAAAGCTATGCGACAGTATTTAACTGCCGATGCTTACAAAGGAGTAAAAGATGCCATTCAGCACGGAACTAAAATCGACAGAAAGCTAGCCGATTATATTGCAATGGGAATGAAAGAATGGGCTATCTCTAAAGGTGTGACGCATTATACACACTGGTTTCAACCCTTGACCGGCACTACAGCGGAAAAGCATGATGCCTTCTTCGAGACTTCTTATGACGGTTCTGATCCGGTGGAAAAATTTGGTGGTGGACAATTGGTACAACAAGAACCCGATGCTTCGTCTTTCCCGAATGGTGGTATCAGAAATACGTTTGAAGCACGTGGTTATACCGCTTGGGATCCAACTTCTCCGGCTTTTATTTTTGGAACTACTTTATGTATTCCAACAGTCTTTATTTCTTATACCGGCGAAGCTTTAGATTACAAAACACCATTGTTACGCGCTTTGAATGCAGTAGATGAGGCTGCTACGGAAGTGTGTAAATATTTCGATAAAAACGTAAAAAAAGTAACCGCTACTTTAGGTTGGGAGCAAGAATATTTCTTGGTTGACAGTGCTTTGGCCAACTCAAGACCGGATTTATTGTTAACCGGAAGAACGTTGTTAGGACATACTTCCGCTAAAGGACAACAGTTAGACGATCATTATTTTGGTTCCATTCCGTCGCGCGCTTTAAACTACATGCGTGAGTTGGAGGAAGAATGTATGTTGTTAGGTATACCGGTAAAAACCCGTCACAATGAGGTAGCACCGAACCAATTCGAGTTGGCTCCGATTTTTGAAGAAACGAACCTTGCGGTAGATCACAATTCCTTACTTATGGATGTTATGTCTAAAGTTGGAGAACGTCATGATTTTAAAGTCTTATTTCACGAAAAACCATACAAAGGTGTAAACGGTTCCGGAAAGCACAATAACTGGTCTTTGGCTACTGATACCGGCGTGAATCTATTATCACCGGGTAAAACGCCAATGAGCAACTTGCAATTTTTATCTTTCTTTATCAACACTATCAAAGCGGTTCAGGAATACGAAGAATTATTGAGAGCATCTATAGCTACAGCCAGCAACGATCACAGATTGGGTGCTAACGAAGCACCGCCGGCCATTATTTCTGTTTTCATCGGAGAACAATTGACCAAAGTTTTGGCTGAATTGGAAGGTGTGTCCAAAGGTAAATTATCACCGGAAGAGAAAACTGATTTGAAGTTGAATGTAGTAGGTAAAATTCCCGATGTGATGTTGGATAATACCGATAGAAACAGAACTTCGCCTTTTGCTTTTACCGGAAACAAATTCGAATTCCGTGCCGTAGGTTCTTCAGCGAACTGTGCTAATGCCATGACAACCTTAAATTCCATTGTAGCTAAACAATTGAAAGAGTTCAAAAATGAAGTGGATGCGCTTATCGACACTAAAGGCTTGAAAAAAGACGAAGCCATCTTCAATGTGTTGAGAGAGTACATCAAAAAAACCAAAAATATTCTTTTTGAAGGTGACGGTTACAGCGATGCCTGGGAAAAAGAAGCTAAAAAAAGAGGTTTGAGCAATCATAAAACAACGCCGGCTGCTTTGAAAGCTAAAGTGTCTAAAAAAGCATTGGAATTGTTCCATGATTTGAACGTGATGAACCATGTTGAAGTGGAAGCACGTTACGAAATCGAATTGGAAGAATACACCAAAAAAATCCAAATCGAAGGCAGAGTGTTAGGCGATATCGCTCGCAATCACGTGATTCCGACAGCAATTCGTTACCAAAATACTTTAATCGAAAATGTTCGCGGTTTAAAAGAAATCTTCGGGAAAGACTTTGAGAAAATTGCCAAAGAGCAAATCTTCTTAATCAAAGAAATTTCGGCTCACATCGAAGCAATCAACTCCAATGTAGAAGCCATGACCGAAGCGCGTAAAAAGGCAAATATTTTAACCGATGCCCAAAAAATGGCCGAAGCGTATTGCGATAAAGTTAAACCTTACTTTGAAATCATCAGAGAACATTGTGATAAATTGGAGTTATTGGTAGACGACGAACTTTGGACATTAACTAAGTACAGAGAGTTGTTGTTTACAAGATAGTTTATCTTTTGAGTTTGTAAATCTTTACAATCTTATTCAGAATAAAAAACCTGCTAAAGTTAATTTAGCAGGTTTTTAAATTTTAAGATTGACCCAATGAGAAATTTATCTACAAAGGCACAACAGTGTAAGAGGCAGAGCCGTTAAAATTGATTGTCAATTCTACTCTGTAATTTTTTGGAACAGAAGCGGTATTGTTTATAGTAATACTGGTACCATCACTTTCAATACTTCCATCCGCTAGATTATCACCATGAATATTTCCTTTAGGATCATTGTAGACAAATTTAAAACGAGCATTACTATTAGCCGAAATAGAAAGATTAAAATTAAAAGTATTGGTAGCTACTGAATAGGTGCTGTTTACAGTTGTGGAAGTTAAATCGTAATCTATCACCGGACTTAACGAGGCAAGTGACAATGAAAAATTATTTAAAGGATAATCAGGGCCAAGTGGATTTACCAAACTGATTAAATAATATCCGGTAGTATCTACTAAATAACTTGCACCATTAACTTGAAGGTTATTGGATAAATTAACACCATATACAGGAGAACTTGTACTGTTGCTAGCTAAGAACTTTAATTCTGTTCCTGCTGTTAAATATTTATATCCAAATCGGTTAAGGCTTGAGTTATTAAAATTAGCCATTAACAATGCCGTTGTTGGGTTAAAGGTATTGAAAGAACCATACAGGTAGAAATTATTTGGTGTACTTGGTGAAGTTGTATTAGCAGTTGGCAAAGACAATTGTCCGCTATCGTCAACACTTAACGTATACGGAGTGCCATTAGGCGATACCAAAGTAATGCCTTCTCCGGCAGAAGTTACCAAACTATCTGCTGCCAAAGCATAAGGAACAGCCAATAATTGTGTAGTGCCAACCAAAGCGTAGTTGGTTCCGCCGGTAACATCCATTTCTACTTTCAAAAATTTGGGATTGGTTCCCCAGTTGATAGTATTGAATGTGCCTGAAACAACCGTACCCTGACCAATAGTCAAATTAAATAAACCTTGAGCAGTGGTTGTTTTAAGCTGTGTTTCAGCATATAAAACACTGCCTGTAGTCGAATTGTCTAAAATCGAAAGTTTAACTCTAACAGCTGAGTTTGCCACCGGATTTCCTGAACTGTTCAAAGCAATAGCTTGATAAGAAATCCCTTGTGGAATTTGTCCGAAAGTGACCAAAGAGATTAAAAGTACAAATAGTAATAATAGTTTTTTCATAATTGAATATTGAAATTGCAAAAAGTTATCGTTTGATTATCTTAAAGGAATTGATTTTTTTATTACGAAACTGAATCAAATATACACCAGCTTGTAAATCGTTTAAATCCAAAGAATTGCTAGCATTAACCATTTTTTTACTTACCAATTGTCCGGATAAATTAAAAATGGAAACTTCTTCATTGACTAGATTGGTGTTGGTTTTAAAAGTTACCCTAGCCGTTGTCGGATTTGGAAAAACTGTAATTTTTTCACTCAGTTCCAATTGAGGTACTTCCAGCGTTTGTTGGGTTTGTGCCAAAAGACCAATAATACCGGTGTTAGATTGACTTTGGTTTTGGGGTACAACCACTATTTCACCTATCGCAATTGATGTGCTGTTAGTAATTAAACTTCCCGAATTGACTGATTGTACTATAGATTGTGAGTTTCCGTAAAAACTCATTCCAAGTAGTGAAATTAGTATGATTCGCTTCATTATTAAAGTTTTTTTTACAAATATAGATAAATATCCTTCGGTCATACTTTATTTTTTAGGTTCGCAATACTATTTTTCAGTAAATTACGTTCAATAAAATATATGTTATCCATGTTCCGAATATTTGTCATAGTTGGTAGTTTTCTTCTTTCTATTGCTGCTTTTTCCCAAGAGCAAGTCAGTTTGTATTTCGATAGTAATAAATTCGTACTGACTAAAAAAGAGGAAAATCGGCTTAACCAATGGCTTTTGGCTAACAGTAACAATAAAATTGTAGCCATACACGGTTTTACCGATGAAGACGGAAGTACAGAGTTTAACGATACTTTGGCACAAAAAAGAGTCGATTTTATTTTCAATAAAGTAAAAGACCAAATCCAAATCCGCCCCGATTTTAAAACCTTGAGTTTGGGCGAAAAATTCAAACAGTCAGATGTTAAAGCCGAAAACCGCCGAGTGACTATCTTCTATATTTTGGAGCAAGACATCTCGAGAGAAGATGAAATTCTGGGTTTGAAAAAAGAAACTACCATTGTAGAAGAATCCAAACCGGAAATAGAATATCCCGAAAAACTGGTCTTCGAAAATCCTAACGGTACTAAAACGGAATACAAATTGAATCGCGAGTTTATGAAGCGCGTCGGGAATGCCAAATCCGGAGAAAAACTAACCATAGACAACTTGAATTTCGTGATTAATACCTTTGCAATAGTGCCGGAATCTCGCGGTAAATTGTACGAACTGTTATTAGTCTTGCAAAACAATCCGCAGCTCAAAATTGAAATTCAAGGTCATTTGTGCTGTATGCCGGTCGACCGAACCGATTTGTCTACCCAAAGAGCTAAGGCGATTTACAACTTTTTAATTACCAACGATGTTTATCGCGCCCGCTTGTCTTACAAAGGTTTCGGAAGTACTCAGCCTATTTATCCGTTGCCTGAAAAAAATGAATCGGAACGCGCTGCCAATCGTAGGGTAGAAATTCTGATTGTAGAAAATTAATATGAGAAAAATATACTGCATAGGATTACTTTTTACCTGTATTTTGGGATTTGCTCAAAAGCAATTCGAAGTATACTTCGATTTCAACAAAGATTTTCCCAATCAAAATTCAATCCTCGAACTTAACGAGTGGATTGCCAACCACAAAGACATTGAAATTACCCAATTGTTAGGCTTTTGCGACAGCATCGACACCAAAGATTACAACAAACATTTAGCAGAACGCCGCATTGCCAATGTTAAAATTTTGTTGGAAAAAAGTGGCTTAAAGTTTAGTGTAACTTTGCAGCAAATTGCCTACGGTAAAGAATTTAAGCAATCAAGAATTCAGTCTGAAAACCGTCGTGTAACCATTTTTTATAATGAAATTCCGCCCAAACTTGCCGAGAGTGAACTCGCAGTAAAAATGAAGAGTGCTAAAGCAGGCGAGGCGGTTACCTTGTCTAATCTGTATTTTTTCAATAATTCAGCACGAATTGTACCGTCATCAGAACCGGTTTTGTACGATTTGCTCTGTGCTTTACAAGACAATCCTAAGCTTAAAATTGAAATTCAAGGGCATATTTGTTGTCAAACAGAAGTCGATAAAAACGATGTCTCCACCGCTCGAGCTCGTGCCATTTACAATTATTTACTGCGTAATGGTATCGATAGAAAACGAATGAAGTTCAAAGGGTTTGGTGTTTCTAAACCCATTCACCGTATACCGGAACGCAACGAAAACGAGGCTAACGAGAACAGAAGAGTAGAGATTTTGATTTTAGAGAATTGATAAAAAATCCCAAATCCCAAATCCTAAATCCCAAATCTTAATCTTATCTTTGCGGCACAACAACTAACAACACAACATGAGTTCTGATAACAGTCAACGCTACAACCAACGCGGCGTTTCAGCTTCCAAAGAAGATGTGCACAACGCCATCAAAAACATTGATAAAGGCTTATTTCCCAAAGCTTTCTGTAAAATTGTTCCCGATTATTTAACCAACGACGACAACTATTGCTTGATTATGCATGCCGACGGTGCCGGAACCAAATCGTCTTTAGCGTATATGTATTGGAAAGAAACCGGTGATATTTCGGTATGGAAAGGCATTGCCCAAGATGCTTTAATCATGAATATTGATGACTTATTGTGTGTGGGCGCTACCGATAATATTTTGTTGTCTTCCACTATCGGAAGAAATAAAAATTTGATTCCGGCCGAAGTGATTTCTGCCATTATCAACGGAACGGAAGAATTGATAGCCGAGTTGAAATCATTCGGTGTTACCATTCATTCTACCGGAGGCGAAACGGCTGATGTGGGTGATTTGGTTCGAACCATTATAGTCGATTCTACCGTAACGGCTCGCATGAAACGTAAAGATGTGATTGATAATGCCAATATACAATCCGGCGATGTGATAGTCGGTTTGGCTTCTTTCGGTCAGTCAACCTACGAAAAAAGTTATAACGGTGGTATGGGCAGTAATGGCTTGACTTCGGCGCGACATGATGTTTTTGCCAACTATTTAGCCGAAAAATACCCGGAAAGTTTTGATGCTGCGGTGCCTAACGAATTGGTGTATTCCGGTAAAACTAAATTAACCGATGCGGTAGCAGATTCCCCAATTGATGCCGGAAAGTTAGTCTTATCGCCAACCCGAACATACGCCCCGATTATCAAAGCTATTCTCGAAAAATATACTGCAAAAGACATTCACGGTATGGTGCATTGTTCCGGTGGTGCGCAAACCAAAGTGCTGCATTTTGTGGACAATCTTCATGTAATCAAAGACAATTTATTCCCAGTACCGCCTTTGTTCAAACTAATACAGGAGAACTCCAAAACCGATTGGAAAGAGATGTACCAAGTGTTCAACTGTGGTCATCGTATGGAATTATACGTGCCGCAGGAAATTGCGGATGACATCATTTCCATTTCGGAATCTTTTGGCGTTGAAGCCAGAATTGTGGGTAGAGTAGAAGCGTCTGAAAACAAAAAACTCACTATTAAAAGTGAGTTTGGTGTGTTTGAATATTAATCGGTTTAGAGTACGTAATAGGCCAAGACTTTTTGTACTTCATAAACATTGACCGATTTGCTGAATTGTTTGGTGATGCTTGGGTTTTGCTCGCTGGAAACCCAGATTTTCAATTCCGCTTCTAAGTCGAAGGTACCGGCGGTTTCTACACTAAATCGGCTGATGGATTTGTAAGCAATGGATTTGTATTCGATTTTGCTTCCGGTTAGCCCTTGTTTTTCGACTAAAATCAATCTTTTGTTGGTAAAGATGAAAACATCGCGGATGAGTTTGAAACCCATTTCAATCTTTTCGTCATCTAAAAAAAGTTGGCCGTACTGCTTTTGTAAATCTTCCGAACTGGCTTGTCCGGCATTACCCATAAGTGCTGAAAAAAGTCCCATATAAATTGTATTTTTGTCGTGTAAAAATAGTTAAATACGTCGAATTCAATACAACATTTAACGCTTTATCCCAATCTTTCATTCAATTCAAATTTAGTAGCATTATGATTATCAATCCTAAAAACGGCATCGACCAACTTCTTTTCGGTATGAAGCAAAACCATGTGGAAGCACTTTACGGTAAGCCTTCAAAACAGTTCAAAGACGAAGACGGCAATGTGTTGTATTTGTACAATGACCAAAAGTGGAGTCTGACTTTCTATGAAGATGAAGATTTTCGATTAGGTTATATGGCTTGTTCCCATCCGGAAAGTACGGTTTTAGGGATAAATATAATTGGTAAGCCTGTAGAAGCGATTAAATCAGACTTGCCTTTTAAATCGTGGTCAACGGAAGATTTTGATTCTTTCGAAAATCATTTCAATGAAAGCAATTGGCTGATTTTACAAGCCGAATTTGGTGATGTTGTACGCGTGGAAATTGGCGCTATTATTAAAGATAACGACGAATTTGATTGGAAGTTTAAAGGATAATTTCCGAAACGTTAGATGATTTCCGCACTTAAACCAGCTTCCAATAATTGGATACACTGTGGTTTTAACTCATCGAATGGCCCGGTTTTTACCGTGCATTTTCCTTTGTAATGTACCAAAATAGCGCATTGCTCGGCTTGTTCGGAAGTGTGTTGGCATACGCGAATTAATGTATCGATAACGTGATCGAAAGTATTTACATCGTCGTTGTACAATACAATTTCGTTGTTGGTTCCGATTTGTTCTTCGACTAAAACGTCTTCTTGTATTTTTTCTATCGTGCTCATTTTTCCGGTTTCGAGTTTAAGGTTTCGGATTCGATTTTCTAAACTTGTAACGTGTAATTAATAGTGGTATTTCAGAGAGACCCAATTATTTCTTTCGAATTGCTTCACAAAGGTCAATCCTTTTTCCGTGCAACTGGCATCAATAAACGGAATGTCTTCCGTATAAAAACCACTCAATAACAATAGACCGTCTTTATTCAAACAATTCACATATTGTTGCATATCGTTTAACAAGATATTGCGATTGATGTTGGCGATGATTAAGTCGTATTTTTTGCCTTTCAACAATTCAGCATCGCCTTCATAAACCGTGATTTCTTTACAATGATTGCGCTCTGCATTTTCGATGGAATTCAAATAACACCAATTGTCGATGTCGATCGCGTCAATAGGTTTAGCACCTTTCATTTCGGCTAAGATGGCTAAAATGGCCGTTCCGCAACCCATGTCAAGTGTTTTCATTCCGGCTACATCGGTTTCCAATAAATGTTGGATCATCATGTGTGTGGTTTCGTGATGACCGGTTCCGAAACTCATTTTCGGTTCGATTACAATATCGAATTCGGCATCGGTTTTCGGGTGAAATGGTGCGCGTACATGACATTTACCATCAACATCAATGGGTTCAAAGTTTTTTTCCCATTCTTCGTTCCAATTCACTTGGTCGATTTCCTCTATGGTGTAAGAGATTTTAAATTCCGGGGAAGTCAGCAAATAAATATCTTCTAAAATATCTTCCGTCCACAAATCTTTTTGAATGTAAGCACTAAAACCATCTTCGGTTTCGATGAAACTTTCAAACGGTTTTTCACCTAATTCGGCAATTAAGATTTCGGAACCTGTTTCTTTAGGTTCAATGGTAAAATGATATCCAAGATAGCTATTTGACATGAGTGTAATTTTTGACAAAGGTAATTATCCGAAAGCTTTATAGAAAGCATTTGTCAAAAAGAAATTTAGTCCATTTTTACGACGCTTTTTAGGTTTGCATCTTGCAATTCATCGGGTGCGACGGTAAAGACCATTAACTTTTTGTATCTTTTATCGTTGCTGTCGTACATGTAGGTCATGGTGTTTTCTTTGGGATTGTAAATCAAGCGCGCTCTAATTAATTTAGATTGAATAGACCATGCTCCTTCATTTTCGCTGTCTTTGGTAAAGTTGTAGATGGAGCCGTGATGAAGGCGAACCAAACCATTATCAACCATGCTGATTACGATATAGCCGTTAGATTTGGAACCTATTTCACGAATGTCAATGACTGAATGCTCATATTCTGTTTCTATCAATTCGTATTTTTGGAAATCGGTATTCCAAACATAATATTTTCTCGAATCGGATTGGAAACGCTTTTGAGTATCGACTTGTGCGTGTAGGTTAGCTATACAAGTCAATAAGAAAACAATGATTAGTTTTGATTTCATGGTAATATTGTTTGATTTGTGACGTGGTAAATATAAAACTTAAAATCGACAAAATACAAATAAAACCGATAAAATGCAGTTTTCATCAATTTATTATAAAAAAAGCCTTTCAAATTAATGAAAGGCTTCAATTGTTTTTAGGTTGGTGTAATTAGATGCTGCTAACAATAGCAGCAAAATCGGATGCTTTTAATGCGGCACCACCAATGAGTCCGCCGTCAACATCGGGTTTGGAAAAAATTTCTCGTGCATTTTCCGGTTTTACGCTACCGCCATATAGGATTGAAACTTCTTCAGCAATAGTACTTCCGAATCTTTTTCTAATAGTTTCTCTGATAAACTCGTGCATTTCTTGCGCTTGTTCCGGCGAAGCGGTTTCTCCGGTGCCGATAGCCCAAACCGGTTCGTAAGCCAAAATGATTTTTTCCCAATCGTTATTTTCAATATGGAATAATCCATCGCGCAATTGGTTTTCTACTACGTTAAAATGTTGGTTGTTTTGGCGGTCTTTCAACTCTTCCCCGAAGCAAAAAATCACCGTCATGTCGTGTTTTAAAGCTGTTGTTACTTTTTGAGCCAAAATGGTGTCGGTTTCATGAAAGTAAGCTCTTCTTTCGGAATGGCCTAAAATAACGATGTTTACACCAACACTTTTAAGCATATCGGCCGAAACTTCTCCGGTGTAAGCTCCGTTTTCATTTTGATGCATATTTTGAGCCGCTACAGCAATATTGGTAAATTCCAAATGATCAACTGCAGAAGCTAAGTTGATAAACGTTGGTGCTACTATAATTTGTGCGTCAATATCTTGAGGAAGTTTGTCGATTAAATCGTTTAATAAATCTTCGGTCTCTTCCGCATTTTTATTCATTTTCCAGTTTCCGGCAACAATTTTTTGTCTCATTATTCTAGGGTTTTTAAAGTAGCATTAATCGATTCAAAGTCGGTTTCTATGGCGCGATAAGTTACGATTTTTCCATTCTTGTCTAAGATGATATATCTCGGAATCCAATCTACGTCAATCGACTTGCCGAATTCTCCTTTCATACCGTCGGTTACCCAATAATGGTCGCCTTTGAGCTCATGTTTGTCTATTCCGGCCAACCATTTGTCGTAGGCTTTGTCCATAGAAATGAATACATAATTCACATTGGGATTATTGGTTTGCATTTCTTTTACCTTCGGCATGGCTTTAACGCAGTCGCCACACCAGGAAGCCCAAATTTCAATCACGGTAACATTACCTTTGTTTTTTTTTAGAATGTCTTTAAAGGAAACTTGACTGTTATCGGTTTGTACTAGTTTTTTGGTCATAGTTTCTTTCGAAAATTCTTTAACTTGGGCATTGGAGCAAGATAAACTGGCTATAGCCGATAATATAAAAACAGCAATTTTTTTCATGGTTCAATTTTTAACTATTCGAGTTGATTTTTTCTTTAGGATTCTTTAAAAAAACGATTTTGTGTTTGCGGCGTTTGCTTTCTCTTCTTTTCTTTCTTTTTCTTTTGTCATAAAGATATTTTAAGATAAGTACCACGCCCAAAAACGCTACTGCCATAAGCGTACTGCCTATAAGAATGTGGATAGTATGGCCCAAAGGAGGCTCTTCTAAGGTAGCTATATAATTCAAAAAATAATAGCCTACACCAAAGACAATAACGCTCAAAAGGATTCCCCAAAGTGCTTTTTCATTGTCTTTTTTTGACATGATGTATTTGATCATAAAGTGGTATTTAGTGTCAAAAAATCAATTGGTTCTCAAAAAAAATTAGCCTAAATGATTCCGTTCTGTTGAGTCAAGACCAATAACAGAGCGTTTTATTTAAAAACTTTTCGTAATTCATAGTTTATAGCTTACTCAACAACAACGAATTAAGCAGCGGAATTCGCCATAACAATGGTATAAAAATATTAAAATAAATTTGAGTTTTGATATTCCCAAACATAATAAGCTGCTGAACAGTTCTTATTTTTTCAATTCAGAATAAGGTTTGTTGATAAGTGTTTCAAAATCAACGATGTCAAATTTATTATCGGTGATGCCCCAGTAGTATTTGTATTCGTTACCATTCCACAAATATTTGATACCCGGAGTATCTTTGCCCGAGCCAAGTACTTTCCAAAACGGAATCACTTCAATAATTTTATACGGATATTCGGCACCGGCGTATTTGAAGAAATTCGGAATCAAATCGGCTTCTTCATTCATGAAAATAATGGAGATTTCCGGAAAATCTTTGGTTTTCTTACGCAATTCGGTTAATTCTTTAGCGGCATCTCTGCAATGATCGCAACCCGGAACGAAGAAACAGAGTGTTTTACGTCCTTTGTCGATGTGTGAAAAATACTGAGCGTAACCCGATTTGTGTTTTGGTGGTTCGTTTACTGCTGCAGTTACTTCCGGTTTTTTTTCTTCCGTTTTTTTAACGCTGTCTTTTACTATGATTGGCGTGGCGGTTGTGTCAACGGGTGTTGCTGTTATGGTGTCTGTTACAGTTTCTTCCGGTTCCGAAACCGTAAATTCACTTTCAATAGGTTGGATAGGCGCTAGCATGAACAACGCTAAAATAGACGCTAAGGTTACCGAAGTCAGCAACCAAAAATCATGTCCTTTCTCGTTATTTTTCGGCATGATGAACAATAGCCATACCAATAACCCCATGGCAGCGACGTTTTTCAATATGGCCTCGATAGGTGTCATTGGTAACAAACTTCCGAAGCAACCGCAGTTGCCCGAATTTCCGCCGTTTTGAATGGTTTCTATCGTTAAATGAGCCGTAAAAACAAACAATAACAATATCGTGGCCGGAATGATAAGGCTTCGTAAAAAGTTCTTCTGTAAGATTAAAAAGCCCAGCGCCAATTCAATACCAATCAGCACTCTGGAAAAGTATGGCGCAAATCCTTCTGAAAATCCCATTGGATACAATTGTTTGACTTCAAAAGTGGAAATGGCAAAATAAGGCGACGGATACAGTTTGGCTACAGCCGAAAGTAAAAACAAAAACGAAATTACAATTCGAATTCCCCAAGCGATGTTGTTTTTTGATGTATTCATTTTTAAAATTTCTAAGGTTAGAATGTAAATTTTTAAAAAATAAAAAAGGTAAATTTCAGTCGGTTCTTTTTAATTTATTGCCCGAATTTCATAAGAATTAAAGCAAAAACCGAATAATTTATCATGTCCTGATAATTAGCATCGATACCTTCCGAAACGATGGTTTTGCCTTGGTTATCTTCAATTTGTTTGACGCGCAGTAGTTTTTGCAGGATCAAATCGGTCAACGAACTCACGCGCATTTCACGCCAAGCTTCGCCGTAATCGTGGTTTTTGGCTTCCATTAGCGATTTGGTTAAAGCCACTTTTGAATCGTACAACTCGATGGCTTTTGCTAAGTCTAAATCAGGTTGTTCTACTACGCCCAAGTCCAATTGGATTAAAGCCATAATCGAATAATTGATGATTCCGATGAATTCACCGCTTTCGTCTTCGTCTACTTTTCGGATGTCATTTTGTTGCAAACTGCGAATGCGTTGTGCTTTGATAAAAATTTGGTCGGTTAACGACGGCAATCTCAAGATTCGCCAAGCGCTACCATAGTCTTTCATTTTGTTGATGTACAGTTGTCGGCAAATTGTGATTACCTTATCATATTCTTGAGAAGTATTACTCATTTCAGTGTATCTTTGTGTCAAATTTTCCCAAAAGTAAAGAATTTTTTTGATTGCCGAGGGATGAATTCAGTTTAGTAATTTCAGTTTTAAGGATATTTTAACGGAAGTCAGTCAAACCACAACTCATATAGGAAAATGACGATCAATTGTCGCGGAAATCTAATCGATTTAACGATTCCCAAAGTGATGGGCATCTTGAATGTAACGCCTAATTCTTTTTACGATGGTGGCAAGTATACCAATAACAATGCATTGCTGGACCAGGCCGAAAAAATGCTGGCTGAAGGCGCAACTTTCATCGATATTGGTGCGTATTCAAGTAAGCCGAGTGCCGAGTTTGTTTCGGAAGTCGAAGAAACCGAACGACTTGTTCCGGTTGTGAAACTCATACTGCAACATTTTCCTGAAGCCTTAATTTCTGTCGATACTTTTAGAGCCAAAGTGGCCAAAGCTGCTTTGGAAGCAGGTGCTTGTATAGTAAACGATATTGCTGCCGGTGGTTTAGACGAGCAAATGATGCAAACGGTAGCCGAGTTTCAAGTGCCGTACATCATGATGCACATGAAAGGCAATCCGCAAACCATGCAAAATTTGGCGCAATACAACAATATCACTAAAGAAGTATTATTTTATTTTTCAGAGAAAATAGCATTGGCTCGCAGTTATGGTATCAACGATTTGATTATAGATCCGGGTTTTGGTTTTGCTAAAACGACCGAACAAAACTTTGAACTGTTGGCTAATTTAGAGTTGTTTGATCGTTTGGAGTTACCAATATTAGTCGGCATTTCCCGAAAATCAATGATTTACAAAACCTTAGAAACTACAGCCGAGTTTGCGCTTAACGGCACCACGGTACTCAATACAATAGCTTTACAAAAAGGTAGTAATATTTTAAGAGTGCATGATGTGAAAGAAGCGATAGAATGCGTAAAATTGCACCAAAGTTTAATGGCTAAAAATTAAATCCCAAATTTCAAAAATGAAACCAATTGCTTTAATACTATTTTCACTGCTCATGCTGTCCTGCGGTAAGGATAAAGAAGTATTGTTGCCGGTTGCCCAAGAAACAATAGTAGCCGAAGTGAAAGATCATTCTCCGATTTATTTCTTTTTCGAAGCCAATGAAAAGGATACGGTGGTGAATGTCAATCGAAACAATTCTATCAGTTCTACCAATTGGCTGTTTAACATTGATAAGCGCTTGCCGTTGCGTAAAGTGATTTTGGAGATTAAAAAACTGCAAAATAAAAAAGACAAAAGCGCTCACAAAAATGAAGCTTCTGAAAACTATTTCACCTACACAGATACTGTAAAGAAAAATTTGGCGTTCATGCCGTTTACTGAAATTCGTTATAAATTGGAGAAACCCGATTTTAACATCCGTCATTTTTATTTAGACCGAAATGACTTAGTGCATTATGACGAGTTGGTTTTTTCTAAAAATCAGTTGGAACAATTTATCAACAAAATGCCGAATTCGAGAATTTATTTCTCTTTCGACAAAGGCATGTCGTTTGGGAAATACATCGAATACAAATTGTTTTTGAAGCATCTGAATATCACGCAAAAAGGCGTAACCATCAAAACCAAACGCGAGTACATCTACTAAACTCTAACTTCGTACTTCCAACTTCGTACTTTGTACTTTTTATTGATGATGATACGGTTCGTTGCGCAATATGGTAAAACCGCGATACAATTGTTCGATAAAGAATAACCGAACCATTTGATGCGAAAAAGTCATTTCGGAAAGCGAGACCTTGCCTTGTGCTTTTTTGTAAACCTCAGTGCTAAAGCCATACGGTCCGCCAATCACAAAAACTAAGGTTTTCGTACCCGAATTCATTTTCTTTTGCAGGTAATCCGAAAAACCTAAGCTTGAAAAGGTAGAACCGTTTTCATCCAGTAAAATCAATTGATCGGTCGGGGTTAATTTGCCTAAAATCAATTCGCCTTCTTTCTCTTTTTGTTGCGCTTCCGAAAGATTCTTAACGTTTTTGATATCGGGGATAATATCTAAATCAAACTTGATGTAAAAAGACAAGCGTTTGGTGTAATCGTCAATTAACGATTGTAAAGCCTTGTTGTCGGTTTTGCCAATGGCGATTAGCTTAATATTCATTATTCTTTATTTGAATCATAAAAGTCATAAGTTCTTTATCTGTCTTAATCGAACTTAAATGCCTTACATGGTGAAACTATTTATTCCAAATTTTCCAAGCCTTTTCCGCCTGTAATACTAACATTTCGTAACCGTTTTTGGTAATGGCGCCTTGTTGTTTGGCATTTTTCAGAAATGTCGTTTCTTCCGGATTGTAAATCAAATCGAAGGCAATGTGTTTGTCAGTAAAATAGTCGTAAGGAATAGGAGGAAAGGCCTCAATATTCGGACTCGTTCCTAATGGCGTGCAGTTGATGATAATTTGGTAATGGTCGAAAGTGGTTGCGTTGATTTGGTCGTAGTGGATACAGTTAGCTCCGACTTCACGAGAAACAAAAGTGTATAATAGACCAAGTTGTTCTAAAGCAAAAGCCACGGCTTTGGCAGCGCCGCCGGTTCCTAGAATAAGCGCTTTTTGATGGTAGGATTGGAGTAAAGGTTCCAAAGATTTCATAAAGCCATAATAATCCGAGTTGTAGCCTTTTAGATTTCCTTTTTTGGTAAACCGAATCACATTAACCGCTCCAATTTTAGCGGCTTTATCAGACAATTGGTCCAAATAGGGAATCACCGCTTCTTTATACGGAATGGTTACATTCAATCCTTTTAATTCCGGATTGTCAGCAATAATGGTCGGAAATGCTTCTATCGATTGGATGTCAAAGTTGTCATATGTACAATCCTCCAAATGACCCAAAGCAAACTTTTCGGTAAAGTACTTTTTGGAAAATGAATAGGCAATGTTTTTCCCAATCAGACCAAACTGTCTCTTCGACATTTATTCCGGTTTTTGATGTTTGGCAATATACTCTTGTACCGATGATCTCTCCCAAATTCTAGGAAATAATTCTGCTAAAATGGTGCTGTGTTTAGAGTTTAAACGTAAGCCGTTGCTCAAATGGAAATTGCCTTTTTCTTCTTCGTGTAAAGAGAAATGCAGTCCGGCTAATCGGTATTCAATCTCACACTCTTCCGGAAAATATTCCGAAGCCTGAATCAAGGTCAGTATCGCATTATTGGTTTCGCCCATGTTTTGCATCATGTCTACCCAAAACAACCAAGTGTCCAATTGGTAATCGCCAAACTCTACAGCTTTTCGGTAACCAAATTCGGCTTCTTCAAACAAATTCATGGCCTTGTTGATGGTCGCAAAACGCTTCCAATACAAACGATTTTGATCGTCTATGGCCAAGGCTTTATTGACATAAAACAAGGCTTTTTGGTAATTTTTTTGACGCACATAAAAATCGGTAATCGCAATCCAACCTTTGTCTAAAAGTGGATCTTCGTGTACAGTTTTGTTGAAATATTTTAAGGCTTCGACTTTGTTGCCTAGTTTCTCATAACATTTTCCGATGCGCAATAAGGCGTAGGAAGTCGGATCGTCTAACTCTATTGTACGTTTATAGCTTTCGATGGCTTCATCGTATCGTTTTAAACGCTCCAAGGCTTTCCCTTTTTCCATGAAAGCACCCAAAAATTCATCATCTATATAAGTAGCAAATTCAAACGAACGAACTGCATTTTCATAATCCTTTACACCGTAATACAAACGTCCGGATTGGTGCCAGGCAATTTCGCTGTAAGGGTTGCGGTCGATATACGTTTTAAGGTATTCAATGGCTTCTAAATTTTGGTCTAAAAACTCAAAACAATACACTACATTGTAAAGAGCCGATTGGTCTTCAAAATCTTCTTCCAAACATTTGATGAAGTTTTCTTTGGCCAATTCCAAATTGTCCATAAAAAGATATTCCATCCCGATTAAGTTGTACACATCGGCAAGGTCTTCCGTGTAGATTAGAGCGGTTTGTAAAAATTCAACCGCCTTTTCGTGATTGTCTCTTTTGGAATAAATATTGGCTTTTTGGATAAAAATTTCTTCGTTGGTAGGTTCAATGGCGTACAATTCGTTGAGTAATTTTTCTGCCTGATCCAATTTGTCTTCGTACACCAACATTTCTACTTGCACTAATTTTAATCCGGTAGATTTAGGGTGTTGTTCCAGTCCTAACTTCAAGGCTTTTTTGGCCAAAGTAGCTTTTCCCATGTCGAGGTAATGCAGAATGATTTCCTCAAATTCCTCTGAATCGAAAAATAAAACTTTGTTGGTTTTCAACATCGATTCAAATTTCGCTAAGGATAAGTTGTAGTCTTCTTCGTCGTGATCCAAGTGCATACCGGTAGGTGTTAAAATTATCCTTAATAAAATTAGGGAAATGGGGTTTGTATTATTGTTGGGCTAATTGATTGTTGTAAACAATTTAATTAACATTTTTTTGGTTTCGCGTTTCGGGTTCAAGGTTTCGGGTTCTAAAGACGTTTTTAAACTCGCAACTTGCCACTTTTTAACCTGAAACTATCTCATTCATTGCTTCAAGGATGATGGCGCAACCTTCTCTGATTTCGTCTTCAGAAATGGTGAGCGGCGGCGTAATTCTGATGGCACAACCTTCAAACAACAACCAAAACAAAATCAATCCTTTGTCTTGGCATTTGAAAATGACTTGGTTGGTAATTTCCGGGTCGCTGGTCATAGCCGCCAACATTAAGCCTCGTCCTCTTATTTCGGTTATCAAAGGATGTACCAAAAGTTCTCGGAATAGCTTTTCTTTGGCTAAAGATTGTTGTGCATAGTCTTTTTCCAGCACTTCTTGTAAAGTAGCCAAGCTGGCTGCCGCTATGACAGGATGTCCGCCAAAAGTGGTAATGTGTCCTAATTTCGGGTCGTGACTCAACAAATCCATGTGTTTTTCATTGGCAATAAATCCACCCACGGGCATACCGCCGGCCATACCTTTACCTATAATCACTACATCGGGTACCACATTGTAGTTTTCAAAACCGAATAATTTTCCGGTACGACCAAATCCGGGTTGGATTTCGTCTATAATCATCAGAGCGCCGACTTCCTCGCAGCGTTTTTTGACCTTAGCCAAGAAATCATTTTTCGGCTCAATAAAACCGGCTCCGCCTTGGATGCTTTCCAAAATAATTCCGGCGGTTTTGGTGGTGATTTTTTCTAAATCGGCTTCATTGTTAAACGTAATGAAATCGACATCCGGAATCAAAGGACGAAAAATTTGCTTGCGTTCTTCAAAACCCATTACACTCATCGAACCCATCGTGTTGCCGTGGTAGGCGTTGTGACACGAAATCAATTGGCTTCTTCTGGTCACGCGTCGCACTAATTTCAGAGCACCTTCGCAAGCTTCTGTACCGGAGTTGACCAAATAGATTTTGTTCAAACTCGGCGGTAAATGTTCGACCAATAATTTACAGTAAGCTACAGCCGGATGTTGGGCGTATTCACCGTAAACCATTACATGCGAATACTTGTTCAATTGGTCGATGATGGCCTGATTTACTCGCGGATGTTGGTGCCCTAACGAACAAGCGGAAACACCGGCTACAAAATCGAGGTATTTTTTATTATGAGTGTCGTAAATGTAAGAACCAACAGCATGTGATACTTCCATGCCTAACGGATAGGGTGAAGTTTGCGCTTGGTATTTTAAAAAATCTTCTTTCATGATATGTAGGTTGTCAGTTGTCAGTTATCGGTCATGAAATGAGACTGAAAGCTGAGACTATTGTACCTTGGGTTTTGCCCCGTTCTCTTTTTCTTTTTTGGCGGCTTTGGCTCTCGGATTTGGATTGTTTTTATCGTAATCCAAGGTTTCTTTGGAAGGCAAAAGCGGTTTGTTGTCCTGATCCATTTCGGCTTTGCGTTCGGTTTGAATTTTGGCGTCTAATTCGTTTTCTTCCACAGGGAAAATATCGTCTTTCGACTTAATGCGTTCATCGCCGCGCCATATAAATCCTCTCAATTTTCGGGCGTTTTCAGGCAAATCTTTCTCGGGATAAATATCGCCGTCAATTTGGTTGAAATTGGTGATGGTTTCGATAGTATTTTTATCCAAAACCATGTTGATTTTACTGCTGACGCTTTTGTTGATGCCGATTAGCTCTTGCTGGTCATTTCGCATGTAGTAAATGACTTCGGTGTTTTTAATGATGTCGACTTCCCGCAGTTTATTGTCTTCAAATTTTCCATATAGATTTTGCCCTTTCACTTGATTGTAACCGGTGCTGAGCGTGTCTTTTGAAATGATAAAAGCGTTATTTAGCACCTTAAGCGAATCCAATTTCTCCGTTTTATTATTACCGATAAGATGCATGACATCGCCGGTCATCTGGTTTTCATAGTTCCAAAGAATCGGATTTTTGATGAGTTTGGTCAGATTTGTTTTTTGGTCAGAATGGATTGAATCGCATTTACCGCTCATATCGGTTTTGTAAAAGCGTACGTTGTTAAAAGCTCTAACGATACGTTCGCCCGGTTTTCCAGTGATAATCATTTTTTTACCGTGTACATACATCGAGTCATTTTCTACCAAAGTAATGGCAACGGCTCTTTTGGTAATCATCATCGAATCTTTTTGGGTTTTCAGATTGCGATAAATTTCGGCGTAATGCCCTTTGATTAAGCCTTTGTTAATCGAATCGGTTATTTTAACATTGTTGGTAGCCGATGCATACTCCCGGTTTCTATCGTAATACAAACTGTCGCCTTCAATGCGTCGGTCCTTATATTTGATGTAGGATTTTCGTTTGAAATAGGCCAAATTCTTCTTAGTGTCGTAAAATCCTTTTTCGGTATAAATAAAATTCTCTTTACTGGTTATGGTTGACGGCCCAAACAAATAGGAGTGACCCGAATTGGTGTAATAATCCAAGTGATTCGATTTGATTGTGTATTTCGGATTGGTAATGGTTACAGCGGTTAAAAAACGAAACTTTTTCTCATTAGCATAATAACGTCCTGATTTACTCTTTAAAGTGTTTTCTCGGTTGGTAATGGTACCGTACGTATTGTAAAAAGCCTCTTGGGTATTGCGATCGAAGTTGATGGTATCGGTCACCAATCTCGATTCGGGAGAACGCATCACTACGTTTCCGGTAGCATAGGCTTGCTTGATCTCGCCATTGTATTCGGCGTATTTACTGTTTAGGAAAAGCGTATCGCCTTGCACCATTTGGACATCGCCGAAAGCTTTGAGGTAGTTTTCTTTTTCAAAAAAATAGGCCTTATTACAAGTAAAGACTACGCCTTCATGACTAATTCTGACATTGCCGCGGAGTAACAAGGCATCGGGGATTTCATCTTGATTTCTATCGGCAAAATCAGAATACTCTACATTTATGGTAGATGATTTCTTTTGTGCTGTAACCAGATTTATGGTTAATAAACAACATCCGATGTAAAAAAGTAACTTTCTCAAATGGTTGAATTTTTAATTCCTTCAGCTCAATTCTAAAGAATTGAGTGGGCAAATTTATGAAAATAGCAGCAATACAAGCCTTTATTAAGAATTATTTATGGTGTTCATATTACAATCATTTCTTTATATTTGTGACAACACTCAACGCTGTAATTGTTGGGATAATATGATATGAAAACAAAACTTTTACTGCTTATGGCTTTAAGTTGTACGATAAGTGCAACTGTAGCACAAAACAATAAAAATGTGCCAATGATGAAAAAAGTAGAGGCTGTAGAAAAGCCCCAAAAGTATGTCGTGTACCAAGTTTTTACCCGTTTGTTCGGTAACAAGAAAACCACCAATAAACCTTGGGGCACTATAGAAGAAAACGGTGTTGGGAAGTTCAGTGATTTTACCGATACTGCTTTGATGGAAATTAAAAAATTAGGCGTTACCCATATTTGGTATACCGGAGTACCACATCATGATGTAATTAGAGATTACACTAAATACGGTATTTCCAACGATGATCCCGATGTGGTAAAAGGTCGCGCCGGTTCACCTTATGCTGTTAAAGATTATTATAATGTAAATCCGGATTTGGCTGATAATCCGGCTAAAAGATTAGAGGAGTTTGAAGCGTTAATTTCACGCTCACACAAACATCGATTGAAAGTGATAATCGATATTGTGCCCAATCATATTGCACGTAACTATAAAGGATTAACCAACCCGAAAGGGGTAAAAGATTTTGGAGCCGACGATGATACTTCGGTAGAATATGCCCGCGACAACAATTTCTATTACATTCCGAATACTCCTTTTCAAGTGCCAACATCACCTGATTACAAACCGCTTAACGGTGAAGCCCATCCTTTAAGTGATGGAAAATTTGATGAGTTTCCGGCAAAGTGGACCGGCAACGGTTCGCGTATGGCCAAACCGGATATCAATGATTGGTATGAAACAGTAAAAGTAAATTATGGGGTAAGACCCGATGGCACCAAAGATTTTCCGGAATTGCCTGCCGGATATGACGAAAAGGATTATGCAGCGCATTACGCTTTTTGGAAAGACAAAGATGTGCCGAATTCTTGGAAAAAATTTCGTGATATTGCCTTGTATTGGATTGAAAAAGGCGTAGACGGTTTTCGTTATGACATGGCCGAAATGGTGCCGTATGAGTTTTGGAGTTATATGAACTCGAGTATCAAAATGAAAAACCCTAAAGCCTTTTTGTTGGCTGAAGTTTACAATCCGAAGGAATACCGCAATTATATCAAGTTGGGTAAAATGGATTATCTATACGATAAAGTAGAAACGTACGATCATTTGAAAGCGGTGATTAAAGGGAATGCCTTACCGGATGCCCTTTCAGATATTCAAAACAGTATGTCGGATATCGAACATCACATGCTACATTTTTTAGACAATCACGATGAACAGCGTTTGGCCAGTCCGGAATTTGCCGGCACACCTGAAAAAGGAAAACCGCTTATGGTAGTTTCGGCAACAATCAGTTCTTCTCCAACTATGATTTATTTCGGTCAAGAAGTTGGTGAACCGGGGAATGAAGATGCCGGTTTTGGGAAACGTTCCAGAACTTCTATTTTTGATTATATCGGTGTGCCTCATCACCAACGCTGGATGAATGGCGGTAAATTTGATGGTGGACAACTTTCCAAAAGTGAAAAAGCCTTGCGGGATTTTTACAGTCGTTTGCTCAACTTTACATTAAAGAGCAGCGCCATGTTAGGGAAATTCCAAGAGATTCAATCTGTGAATCGCAAAGAAACTCAAAATTACGATCAGGGATTGTATTCTTTCGTGCGTTACAGCGAAGAGGAAAAGTTGATAGTTGTAGCCAATTTTTCTTGGGTTACCACCAGTAAAATTGACTTAGTGATTCCTAATGATTTGATTGCCAGTTGGAAATTAGCCGATGGCAGTTATACGGTACAAGACCAATTGTACGGTAGCAGTAAAGTGCTTAATGTGGTTAACGGTAAAGGGACTATTCACTTAAATATCAAACCAAGCGAATCGTTTATCTTTAAATTATAAAAAGAAACCCTTTCAGTAATGAAAGGGTTTTTTAATTATCGCGTTATCGTTTGTTTTCTATCCGGTCCAACCGAAACTATTTTTATTGGTACTTCGACTTCTCTTTCTATGAATTCGATATACTCTTTTAATTCTATCGGTAGCGCATCATAAGTCGTCATTCCGGTTAAATCGGCCTGCCAACCTTTGAATTCAGTATATATCGGCGTTACGTTTTCTTCTTCTATATTGTAAGGCAAATGGTGAATCACTTCACCTTTGTAGTTGTAAGCGGTACAAACTTTAAGCGTATCAAAGCCTGAAAGGACATCGCCTTTCATCATCATCAATTGGGTTACGCCGTTAATTTGAATAGCGTATTTTAAAGCCACTAAATCTAACCAACCGCATCGTCTTTTTCTGCCGGTTACCGAGCCGAACTCGTTACCCACTTTAGCCATAATGTCGCCATCTTCGCCAAAATCTTCTGTTGGGAATGGTCCGGAACCTACACGAGTGGTGTAAGCTTTGAAAATACCGTACACTTCTTTGATTTTGTTAGGTGCAATGCCCAAACCGGTACAAGCGCCGGCTGCTGTGGTATTAGAAGAGGTTACAAACGGATACGTTCCGAAGTCAACGTCTAACAAGGAACCTTGAGCGCCTTCGCAAAGAATAGACTTGCCTTCTTTTTGAGCTTGTGCCAAATATTCTTCACTGTCGATGAAAGTGAGTTTCTTCAAATCTTCTATCGCTTCAAAGAATTCTTTCTCTAATTCAGGTAAGTTGTATTGGATGTTTACATCGTAAAACGCAATCATCGCTTCGTGCTTGTCGGCTAAAGCGCGGTATCTTTCTTTGAAGTCGGCCAGTTCGATATCGCCTACGCGAATACCATTACGCCCGGTTTTGTCCATATAAGTTGGTCCGATACCTTTTAAGGTTGAACCAATTTTGGCTTTCCCTTTAGCCGCTTCTGAAGCCGCATCTAATAAACGGTGTGTTGGTAAAATCAAATGTGCTTTTCTGGAAATAATCAATTTCGATTTCAAATCCAGGTTGAATTTGGCTAAGCCATCGATTTCACTTTTAAAAACTACAGGGTCAATTACGACGCCGTTTCCGATAATATTGATGTTGTTGCTGTGGAAAATCCCTGAAGGAATGGTTCTCAATACGTGTTTGATGCCATCAAATTCTAAAGTGTGTCCGGCGTTGGGACCGCCTTGGAAACGCGCAATGATGTCGTACTTTGAAGTCAGTACATCAACAATTTTTCCTTTTCCTTCATCGCCCCATTGTAATCCGAGTAGTAAATCTACAGTCATTGTGTTGTTGTGTTGTTGTGTTTTTGTTTGTAGTTAAGTTGTTTAGTTATGGTGTCGTTTTTTTAGTAGCGTAAAAATACAACGAGTGGTTGTGAATGTCTATCCCGAAGATATCCTCAATAGTTTGCTTTATGGTTTGTATTCTCGGGTCGCAAAACTCAATCACCTCGCCGGTATCGGTCATGATAACATGGTCGTGTTGTTTGTCGAAATACGACTTCTCATAATGTGCCTGATTTTGACCAAACTGGTGTTTGCGCACCAAACCACAATCTAACAAAAGCTCAATGGTGTTGTATAAGGTGGCTCTCGACACGCGGTAGTTTTTGTTTTTCATTTTGATGTACAAATTTTCGATATCAAAATGTTCCTCGCTATCGTAAATTTCCTGAAGAATAGCATAGCGTTCAGGGGTTTTACGATGTCCGTTATTTTCCAAGTACATCGTAAAAACATTTTTTACGGTTTCTTGATTTTTTAAATTATCGGATGCAATTTGTGTCATGCCACAAAGGTAATTTTTTTGTTTAAGGTTTCAAAGTTTAAGGTTCAAAGTTTCAAAACTCCCAACTCAATTCGTGTAGACTCTCGTTACTTTGTCCACACCGTCAATCTTTTTGATGTTGTCTATCAGCTTTTTAAGTATGTTGTTGTTTTGTACAATTACTGAAACTTGGCCGTTAAAAATCCCGGCTTCACCACTCAACGAGATGCTTTGGATGTTCACGTGCATGTTGTTCGAGATGACTTTGGTGAGTTCGTTGGTCAGTCCTAAACTGTCCATACCCGTAATTTTGAGCGTGGCTTTGAATTCTTGTTGGGTTGAATCAATCCACTTGGCCGGCATAATGCGATAGGCGTAGTTAGATTGTAGTGTAATAGCGTTTGGACAGTCTTTTTTGTGGACTTTAATCCCTTCGTTAATTGTAATAAATCCGAAAACTTCATCGCCCGGAATTGGGTTGCAACAGCTGGCTAATTTGTAATCGAGTTTGTCTTGTTCGGTACCGAAAACTAACAAATCGTAGTTTTTGCTCAATTCCGGTTTGTTGATTTCGTCGGGATTCGAGCTTGGAGAACGTTTGATTTTACTTTTGAAGAAGTTCATCAAACTGTTGCTCTTTTGAGCGGCAAAGTCTTTTAATTGCTGGTTTTCAATTGAACCGATACCAACGCGGTAAAACAAATCCAAGCTGGTTTTAAGTTTGAAGAAGTTGACCAATTCGTTTACCACACTTTCATTCAAAGTAATCTTTAAATGTTTCAGTTTACGCGTCAGCAATTCTTTTCCGTCTTCGGCGATTTTCTTGGTGTTTTCGTTGAGTACGTTTCGTATTTTATTTTTGGCGCGAGAAGTCGTCACATAGTCCAACCAGTTAATCGTTGGTTTCTGATGTACCGAAGTAATCACTTCAATTTGATCTCCGCTTTTGAGTTCGTGATTCAGCGGTACCAATTTTCCGTTCACGCGAGTTCCTCGGGTTTTGATACCGATTTCAGAGTGAATACTGAAGGCAAAATCTAAAGAAGTGGCGCCTTTGGGTAGCGATTTGATTTCTCCTTTTGGCGTAAAGACGAAGATTTCTTTCGCGTACAAGTTCATTTTGAAATCTTCCACAAAATCCACCGCGTTGGTTTCCGAACTTTCCAAAGCTTCTTTGAGCAAGTTCAGCCAAACGTCTAAGCCACTTTCCTCGGTAGCGCCTTGTTTGTATTTGTAGTGCGCCGCATAGCCTTTCTCGGCAATTTCATCCATGCGCTCGCTGCGTACCTGAATTTCCACCCAACGGCCTTTCGGTCCCATCACGGTAATGTGCAAAGCTTCATAACCAGTGGATTTGGGTTGGGAAATCCAATCGCGTAAACGACTCGGACTCGGGCGATAATGATCGGTTACGATGGAATAAATCTTCCAAGCCAGGAACTTTTCGTCGTGTAAATTGGATTTGTAAATGATGCGCAAGGCAAACTTATCGTAAACTTCATCGAAAGTCACATTTTGAGCCGCCATTTTTCTGCGGATGGAATAAATGGATTTCGGACGGCCTTTGATGGTGTATTCGATACCTTCTTCATCAAGTGACTTTTTTAAAACATCACAAATAGTAGCAATGTAAGCGTCTTGTTCTTCTTTGGTTTCTTTGATTTTACTAACAATATCGCGGTAAATTTCCGGCTCGGTATATTTTAAGCCCAAATCTTCGAGTTTGGTTTTGATGTTGTACAATCCCAATCGATGGGCGAGTGGCGCATAGATATAAAGCGTTTCCGAAGCAATTTTGACTTGTTTGTATTCCGGCATGGAATCCATAGTCTGCATATTGTGCAAACGATCGGCAATCTTGATTAGAATTACCCGAACGTCATCGTTTAAGGTCAGCAACATTTTACGGAAGTTTTCCGCTTGCATCGAAATGTTCATATCTTTTTTGACTTGCGCAATTTTGGTCAATCCTTCTACCAAGTGGGCAATTTTCGGATTGAACATGCGCTCGATGTCTTCAATAGTCACGTCGGTATCTTCTACCACATCGTGCATTAAGGCTGCTGCTATACTGCTGGCGCCCAAACCAATCTCGGAGGCTACAATTTTAGCCACACCAATCGGATGGAAAATATAGGCTTCACCGGATTTGCGGCGTTGGTCTTTGTGGGCATCTACAGCCACGTCAAAAGCTTTGCGAATCAGCTTTTTGTCAGCATCCGTCAGTGTTTGGTAACTGATGCGGAGTAATTCTTTGTATTCACGGGCAATGGCCTTGTTTTCTTCTTCTAAATCAATCTCAATCATAGCGCTTTCTTCAATTCCCTAAAAATAGGAATAAATGATGAAAATTCCAAGCGCTAAAATCTTGAAATTTCAACGGGAAATCGGAGACTATTTGAGGCGATAGAAATCTAAATCGTGAAAGTCATAACTAAAATCCGTCATAGGCGAAATCGCTTTCATTTTGAAGTGATTAACTTTGCCGTCGGCATCTACATCAAAGAAAATGTGTGCATCGGCATTGAAACTTCTCACGTTCCATTTTACCACGAAACTGTGGTCTTTTTGCCAGAAGATTTCACCTACCAATCGCTTAGAACGTTTGGAAGCGAAATACCATTTGCCTTTTTGCTCGTAAATCGTCACTTCTCCAAACCAATTGTCTTTGAAAGTTCCGGTATAGTTTCGGAAATCGATTTTAGTTTTAGCCTTTAAATTCTGATTGACTTCTACCCAAACTTCATCCGTTACTTTATCAGCGTTGTCTTCTTTGGCTCTGCGTTCCTGCCCGAAATAGGCTAAGTGATCAAACTTCGGCAAGCCCAAATAACTGTCTTTTATGGTATTCGAAATTACTGTGAAAGCCGCGCCGTTTTGTTGGTTGGTCAACACGATGATGCCCAACTTTACATCCGGAATCATAATAGTTTGGGTAACAATGCCATCTAAACCGCCGGTATGCGACACTTGCAAATGACCGTTGATGTCTTCCAAACGCCAGCCCAAACCGTAACAACGAAAATTAGAACTGTACGGGTACGGATTGTTCATCGGTAAAATGGTTTGCGGAGTCCACATTTCTTTCCATTGTTTTTCGGAGAATAGTTGTTGGTTTTCGCCATATTTTCCTTTGTCCATTTGTACAATCAACCAATGGCTCAAGTCGTTTACCGAAGCATACAATCCGGCCGCTGCATCAAAAATAGGATTGGTGTAACGCGGTACAATTTCCAGTTTGCCGTTGGTTGGCACATGCGGTACGACTACATTGGTGGTGTCTTTTAGTCTTCTCCATGACGAAGCGCTTTTGGTCATGCCGATAGGTTTCATCAAGCGTTCTTCTACAAAATCACACCAAGATTTACCCGACACTTTTTCAATCACTTCACCGGCAATCACGTACAACAAATTGTCGTAATCGTATTGGGTTCTGAAACCTGAAACCGGTTTCAAATATTGAATATTTCTCACGATGTCTTTGGGCGTAAAATCGTGTCCGTCGGGCCAAATCATCAAATCGCCGGCGCCTAATCCGAGTCCGCTTTTGTGCGTCAGTAAATCGCGTATAGTGAATTCTTCCGTTACATAATCGTTGTACATTTTGAACTCCGGCAAGTATTTTTTCACTTTATCGTCCCAATTGATTTTGCCCTCATCTACCAATATAGCCAAAGCCGAAGCGGTAAACGCCTTGCTGTTTGAGGCAATACCAACCAAAGTATTGGCGTCCATTTTTTGTTGCGTTTTGATGTTGGCAACACCGTAACCTTTGGCTAAAACTAGTTTACCGTCTTTTACAATGCCAACTGCGATGCCGGGCACATTAAAGGTTTTTAGGGTGTTTTCCACTAAAACATCTACTTCTTTTTCTGTAATTTGTGCATTTAATGAGAAGCTAGCCAATACTACCAGCCATGATAATTTAAAACTGCTTCGCCAATTCACTTTCGTTCGTGTCATAATTCATAATTCAAAATTCATAATTACTTAAATTCCCTTTGGCGTTTGGCTTCAAAAATCAAAATGGCGGCGGCTACCGAAACGTTCATGCTGTCGATGGCACCTTGCATGGGAATGATGATGTTTTGAGTGGCTTGTTCACGCCATGGTTGTGATAATCCGGTGGCTTCTGTGCCTACGACCAAAGCGGTAGGAGTAGTGTAGTTTTGGGTATGATAAGCCGTCGAATTCTGCAGCGTTGCACTGTAAAAATGGATGTTATTTTGTTGTAAAAAGGCAATCGTTTCATCAGTACTTGCTGTAGCGATTTGATTGGTGAACAAACAGCCAACGCTGGAGCGAACGATATTTGGGTTATACAAATCGGTTTTAGGATTGGCTATAATAACGGCATCGATTTTAGCCGCATCGCAAGTGCGCAACATGGCGCCAATATTCCCCGGTTTTTCTATCGCTTCCATCACTAAGATGAGCGGATTTTCGGGTAACTTCAAATCTGCTAAATTCAGCGATTTGGTTTGGGCTACAGCTATGATGCCTTCCGTGGTGTCGCGATACGCTAATTTTTGGTAGACTTCTTTCGAAATTTCGATGAGTTCCACCATATTAGGAATGCTTTTTTTAATTTCGGTCTCTGAAACCAATTCAGGTAAAAAAAGTATGGTTTCAATAGTGTAATTTCCTTTAATGGCCAGTTCCATTTCGCGCAAACCTTCAATCAAAAACTTGCCGGATTGCTTACGGGCTTTGGCTTTTTCCTGCAAAAGCACCAAAGATTTGATAAACGGATTTTGAGCGCTGGTGATTAGTTTCATGTCGTAAAAGTACTCACTTTTTACAAAATACCGCGGGCTTTAATTTCAAGGTATTTGTTGATGGTATCTAACGTAAGATTTTCCGGTTGGGTTAACACCGAATGGATACCGTATTTTTTGAGTTCGGTGACGATGAGTTTTTTCTCGAAGATGAATTTTTCGGCTATGACTTTGTCGTAAACATCCTGAATGGTATCGGCTTTTTTGTTAGTGATTTGGTACAGTTCGGTGTTTTGGAAAAAGACGACTACCAATAAATGACTTTTGGCAATCCCTTTTAAATATGGTAACTGTCGGTGCAAACCATCCATCGTTTCGAAGTTGGTGTATAAGATAATCAAACTGCGTTGGTTGATGTTTTTCTTAATGTCGGCGTACAAACGCGAGTAATCACTTTCGAAATAATCGGTTTTAACGTTGTATAAATTCTCGAGGATTTTTTGCATTTGCGAGGTTCGCTTTTCCGCCATCACGCGGTTTTCGACTTTTTTAGAGAACGAAAACATACCGGCTTTGTCCTGTTTTTTCAAGATGACATTCGACAATACCAAAGTCGCGTTAATGGCATAATCCAACAAACTCATTCCGCTAAAAGGCATTTTCATCACACGACCTTTGTCGATAGCCATGTAAATGTTTTGTGATTTTTCGTCTTGGTATTGGTTGACCATCAAACTGTTTTTCTTAGCTGTGGCTTTCCAGTTTAAGGTACGAATATCATCGCCGGGAACGTATTCTTTAATTTGCTCAAATTCCATCGTATGTCCGATACGGCGTATTTTTTTAACACCGTATTGGAATAAATTGTTGGAGAAGGCAATCAAATCGTATTTGCGCAATTGGATGTAGGACGGGTAAGTTGGCACCATCTGGTCTTTGTCGAAACGGTATCGTTTGGAAACCAATTGCAAAGGCGAAGAGACGTAAACGTTCAAAGAACCGAAAAAATATTCGCCTCGTTCAGTTGGTCGCAAATAGTATTGTACTTCGTCTTGTGCAGCGTTTTTAATCTTTCGTTTGATTTCAAAATTTCTGACTTGAAACTGAAACGGAATCTCGTCGATGATTTTGGTGTGAATCGCAAAAGTGTAAAAGTTTTTAACCCTTACTACAATCGGATTTTCATCGCCGTTGGAGAGTTTCTCTGGTGTGGTTCGGTGCGCTTCAACTCCGTTTTTATTGCTGAAAAGAATTAAAATATCTAATACCAAAAACACCAATACAATAAAGAGTAAATACCAAGTGGCATTGTATAAAACCGGAAACATAAAAGCCATACAAAACAGTACTATAATGCCGATAAGCAAATAGAAAAAGAAATTGTTGAGGTATAACTGTTTGAAAAATTTCATGTTAGTTTTCCGTTTTGTCGCACGCCGATTTATCTCGGGATTTCGATACTTTCAATAATTTGTTTGATGATTTCGATGCTGGTTAAGCCTTCCATTTCGCGTTCCGGCGTTACGATAACACGGTGTTGCAATACAGGAATCGCTGCATCTTTAATGTCTTCCGGTGTTACAAAATCTCGGCCACGAATGGCGGCAAATCCTTTGGCCGCATTTAAAATAGCGATTGAAGCTCTCGGTGATGCGCCTAAATACAAGAAGGCATTTTCTCGGGTATTCACTACCAATTTAGCGATGTATTCCAACAGGTTCGGTTCGACTAAAATTTGTTTTACCAATTGTTGGTAATTGATAATATCTTCACCGGATAATACTGTTTGGATGTTTTCTAACTTTCCTCTGTTTTGCAACGAATGCTCGCGGTTGATGATGTCGATTTCTTCGTTAAGCTTCGGATAATCAATGTTGATTTTGAATAGAAAACGGTCGAGTTGCGCTTCCGGCAAACGATAAGTGCCTTCTTGTTCGATTGGATTTTGTGTAGCCAATACGATAAACGGTTGCTCTAAAGTGTAGCAATGCCCGTCAATAGTAATTTGGCGTTCTTCCATTACTTCAAACAAAGCCGCTTGGGTTTTGGCCGGTGCACGGTTGATCTCGTCTATCAGTATTAAATTGGAAAATACCGGCCCTTTTTTGAACTCGAACTCAGATTTTTTTAAGTCGAATACCGAAGTCCCCAAGATGTCTGAAGGCATTAAATCGGGTGTAAACTGAATACGGCTGAAGTCGATCGAAAGGGTTTTGGCGATGATTTTCGCCGTCATGGTTTTGGCCACGCCCGGAACACCTTCGATCAATACGTGACCGTTGGCCAAAATGGACACCAACAATTGGTCGATCATTTTGTGTTGGCCTACAATAACCGTTTCCATTTCGGCTTTGATTTTATCAATGCTGGCGCGTAGCGGTTCCAAATTCAATCGGGACTCGAAATTTACATTTTCCTGAGCTTCGAAGTTTTCTGTATTTTCCATTAGCTGATGATTTTTTCTATTGCTTTATTGATTTCTATTAAATCAGTTTCGATACTTTGATGGTAGCTTTTCTTTTGATAATTAATCAAATATACTAAGTGTTCAATGTCTTTGATGTCTTTGCCGGTTTTGGCGTGTAGTTTTTTGATAAAGTTTTCGTCTAAAACTGCCGTGTCGATTAGGTATTCGTTGCGAACGCGTTCTAAGAAATAAATGATTTTTTTATCGATGAGGTTTTGGTGATTGCCTTCTTGATAATACAAATTCCCGATGGTTTTGGTAAAATCGACCGTGGTATTTGATAACGGTTTGATAATCGGAATTACTCTTTGACGTCTTTTGGCGTTGAAAATCATAAATACAACCATGCCAATCAAGAACAAATACCAAGCGTATTTCAAAGCCGGTTGACTCAAGATGTAACGCATGGGTGAACCCGATTCTGTTGCACCTTCCTGCTGTTTTACAAACCAATATACATTACCTTTCGGCAAATAAGACAAGACTTTTTCGGTGTATTGGTAGTGATTGTCTTTCAGTAAATGGTAATTGGTAAACGCTACCGGTTGCAGGTGAATATAAAAGTTTCCTTTTTTATAAGGCACTTTAATGAAATTGACGCGTTTGTTGTCTTTTCCGGATTGGTAACCTAAAATGGTGGTGCTTAATGTGTCAATACTGGAAAAATAGGTGTTTTTTCCGCCTTTAGATAAATCATATTTTTGGTTTCCTAAATTCGGATTAGCCAGCCAACAATCGATTTGTGATTTGAATTCGAAATCGGTATCGAGTTTAATATTAAGCGAATCAGTGAAGATTTTAGGTAATTGTTGCACACTCAAAAAGGCATTGTTTCCGTGACTTACAAAGTAGAACATCTCTTTGGTCGATTCGTTATCGATGACATAAGTATCGCAAACATTGAACAAAGTGCCTTTTATCTTGTAGTTGTCGACATCCTGAGTGTAATCGTAATTTTCGTCTAAAAACTCGTAAGCCGAAGTTCTTACTTTTTGGATTTTTTGCTCTTTGAAAATGGTTTTGCTTTCTTGGTCGAAGACATACAATCCGAACGGAATTTTATCTCTTAAAATATAGCTCGGCGACCAATCCACCGGTTTTGGTCGAACGGCATCAATATAAATCACTCCTGCTATCAGAACGACTAAAAAGAAGATGTATATTTTTAAAGTTCGGTTCATTATCTCAGTGATTGCAAGGTGTTTTCGAATGCTTTTTGGGCGTGTTTGAAAGTAGTGTCATTCATTTCAAATTCGCCGTACCAGATGTAATTGTACAAATACGATAGGTATTGGAAGTTGTCTTTCAGCTCTTTCGATTGAATTTCGTACAGGTAATCCGTGTTGGTTTTGTCCGCATGCCAATCAATGATATTGCGTTCGGATAACTTTTTCAACGTCCACAAATAATAATACCTTATGGCCAAACGGTGGTTGTTTTCTTTTAACGTTTTTTTCAATAGCTTTTCAAAGTCCACATGCACCAAGTTTTTCTCGATGTCATCGTCGTGGATGATTTTTTTGGTGGTAGATTTTCCGAAAACCCATTGCCCTTCTTTGTTTAATATGACTTTTACTATCAAATAAACGACGTAGATGACAATTAGCCCGGCTAAAACTTTCAATGTGATTTCGACATAATTAGAGGAAACTTTGGTATCAGATAAACCGAAAATTTTCTTAAACCAATAGGCCAACCATTCTTTGAATTTTTCCCAAGCACTTTTTTCAGCTAGTTTTACTTCGTATTGGAATTCATTAGAGTTGTATTTCGATTTTAAACTGGGTGTGAAAGCTATGTTTTCTTGCATGGGCGCTTGGTCTACTTTACATTTTTTTTCAAGTAAAGTGAGGGAGTCTCTTTCGGCCACAGACAAAGATTCCTGTGCCCAATTGGGCAGACTGAAAAGCAACCAAAAAAGAAGGAGAAGGGATTTATTCACTGCCAATTAAATCAATTGAGAAATCTGCACTTTTGTTTTCATCGAATTCCTGACGGCTGTAAAATACCACGCCTTGGTTTACCAGCAATAAGTTGTTAAGAATGTAACTCATTAACAGTGAAAACACCATCACGACAGTCATGATTAAAGTCAGGCCGGATACCGCGTTGTTATTGTTGATTCCGTCTTCTGTGGTAGTGAAAAATGAAATCAGTCCGAACATATAAGGAATCATGGTAAATATGGTCATGGTCACTTGAATGATAATATAAATCACCATACACGAGCCAACAATAGGGAAGTATTGTTTGGTTAAATGTTTGAATCCGTTACCATAGCTTTGGAAAACGCCTTTATCGGTATTGAGATATTCGTAGAAACTCAGCGTTACCCAGCAAAAAGCCGTTGGTATAGCAAACAGTATAAGCGGAATCCCGACTATGATGAAACAGAGTAAAAACAACAAGGTAAAAACCACCATCAATAAAGGTGTAATTAGGAAAATAGTCACCAGGAAAAAGACTAAAATTTTACCGAAATTAGCTTTGAATTGACTAAGAATTTCTTTGGTACCAAAGGATTTCCCGTTGTTTTTTTGGTATAAATCAAAATAAATTACCGGTATGGCATAACTAAGCATGCTTATGAGAATCATAAACAAAAGCAATCCTAAAGCAACCAATACCACCATCGGCATGTTGTTAGCTAAATAACTTTCCAAGTATTCCGAGTTGTTGCTGTTTGGGTCGATTTTCAGGAAAAAATCAAAATATACCTGAAATAAAAAGTAGGAAGTGGCCACCAAAATCAGCAGCATCGGACCGCTGATGGTGAAGTAATTTTTAAAATAATGTTTGCCGTTTTCTTTGAAAAACACAAAGGTATCACTTACGTAGTCTCCGAAATTTCTTCTTTTAAACAGGGTAAACATAATTATCGATTTAGTTTTTTATGAACAAGTGTTGGAAAAATCAAAAAATAAAAAGAAATCAGTGAAAGCGTTCCTAATATTATGACCACATTCAGCCAATTCGGCATTTCTATAGCGTATCGGGTGACAAAACCTTCTAATAATCCCGCGGCAATAGTGAACGGAACGGTACTTAAAAAGATTTTTAAACTGTCTTTAAACCCAATTTTAAACGAATTCAATCGGGAGAAAGTTTTCGGAAACAGGATAGAAGCACCCAGGATAAATCCGCAAGCCGATTCGATTACAATGGCAAAAATTTCCATGGAACCGTGTATCCAAATTCCGCTGACACTTTCCCAAAATACGCCGTGTTGGTAGAAGAAATATTGGAACGAGCCCAGCATAATACAGTTCTGAATCAAAACAAAAAATGTTCCCACACCACCAAAAATACCATAAATAAAGCATCGAACACCCACAAAAAGATTGTTTAAAGTGATGGCAATAAATCCACCCCAATTGCTGCCAGATTTGTAAACCGCTACCGGATTTCCCTTTTCGATGTTTTCTAAAGTCATGTTCACATAACCGTCGCCCAAGATGAGTCGGACAAAATCCTGATCGTATTTGGCTGAAACTACACCGATAGCAACGGTAGCAAAAAACAGGATAAAAGCATAAAGCAAATATCTTCGGTACTGGTAAACGAGCAAAGGCACTTCAATGGAGAAAAAATAAACCAATCTATTTTGCTCTTCGCGTTTGGTTTTATAAATTTTCTGATAAATTTGTGAAGCCAAATAATTCAGATAAACTACGGTTTTACTTTTGGGATAGTAGGTTTGAGCATACGACAAATCGTTGACCAAATGGATGTATAAACTAGCCATTTCATCAGGATTTTTTTTAGTTTTACCAAAAATAGCCTGCTCAAAGTCGAGCCACTTTTGTTTGTTTTGTTTTATAAATGCTACTTCCCTCATGGAAGGCTAAAATAAGAATTATGTCACAACTTTCTATCAATACAACCCAAAATGTTGTTATAAATTTTACAGCGGCTTCCGTTGGGGAACGGATTGGAGCGTATATGCTTGATTTTCTGGTAAAAGCAGCTTATTTTATCATTGTCTATTATGTGTTTTTCAGCTTTTTTCAAATTGACCGATGGCTGAATCAATTGGACCGATGGTCACAAATGGCTGTGTATATGGTGTTTTTTCTGCCGATTGCTTTTTATTCTTTAGTTCAAGAATCTTTGATGGAAGGGCAAACCTTAGGCAAAAAAATCCTCAAAATAAAAGTGGTTAAAATAGACGGATATCAAGCTTCTTTTGGCGATTACTTAATTCGTTGGTTGTTTCGAGTGATAGACATTTCCATCGGAAGCGGTATCATCGGTTTGATTGCTATGGTAGTCAACAGCAAAACCCAAAGACTAGGGGATATGTCTGCCGGAACTGCAGTGATTACGCTTAAAAATAAAGTAACCATTAACAGTACTATTTTAGAAGATATAGGCGAGGAATACCAGCCCAAATATCCCTTGGTTATTAAATTATCGGATAACGATGCCCGCATCATTAAAGAAACGTTTCATAACGCTATGAAGTCGAATGATTTTGTAGTTTTGAATAAATTGACGGCCAAAATTGAACAAGTGACCGGAATTAAAAATGAATTGGGAAGTACCAGAGATTTTATCCAAACTGTTTTAAAAGATTACAACTACTACACCCAAAGTATGTAGTTTAATGTACGATGTAAACGTAACCGGTTAAGGGTTCGGGATAATCCGAATCATTCAGATAAATGACATAATAGTAAGTGCCGTCGGGGACATTTTTGGTACCTAAACCTTCTTTAGCAGTACCGTCCCATTTGTTACTGGTTTGATTGCCGGTCCAAATTAATTTACCCCAACGATTGTAAATTTCTATTCTGTAATCCATAAAAATATTATCCAATCCTTTAACGGTAAATGCATCATTCAATCCGTCCTGATTGGCCGATATGAAATTGTAAACTGTTGGCGGACAATTACGCACCGTCAACACAAAAGAAGTTATACTGTAGCAATTTCCATTGTCAATTCGAACAAAAATTTCTTTCGGAGTTGCGTTAGCCAAGTAGTTAGTAGTATTGAGTATCGGATTCTCCTCATTAACAGCCTCGGTCATACTTTCATAGAAATCAACAGTATGTGTTGCGTCTGTTTTAACCAAATCGGCATGGCCTGAAAAGTTGAAGGTTCCTTGCGTTAATCCTTCATTACAAGCTTCCAGCGTTGGTAAAAGATTAAATTCCGGCGATGTTTCTAAAGTAACCCAGGTACTGAAATCATTATTGTTTTCTTGCATCTCGATTACTGTACCGGTTCCATCGCCTTTGTCATCAACCACTAGCGTCAATTCAAAATTATTCGGAATGGTATCGGGAATTAGGATGGTAGTTTGTCCGTTTAAAGAACCGTTAATCGGAATGGGCGCAACAGTCTCAAAGGTAGTTACCGCTGTATTGTTTACATAAGCGGTTATCGGAGTATCTATCGGTAATGGTCCTGTGCAATTCAAATTAAATACAGTATAATCAATGGTAATCGTTCTCGAGTTGCATTCTTTTGAAACGTTGTTAATAGCAATACTACCATCCGGTACTTGGCTGTTGAGTTTGGTTACTACCGAGTTAATCATCACAAAATCTTGAGAAGAAGAAAGCGTAATCTCGGCTTTGTTATCACCAATTTGTATGTTGTTCTGTATGTTGTAGATGTCTAAATCCATGTTGTACAATGTGGTGCTTCCGGTGATAGAGTTGGTACTGTTAAATACATTGTTAGATGGATTTTGCGCATTAAATAGCAAATCGCCGTTAATTCGGAACTCTTCAGTAGCTAAGATGGAATCGCCTTCCCAAGCCAAAAAACCGACTTTAGAGTTTTGATTGTCCACTACATTAAGATTGTTCAAAGTGATATTAAGATCATCCGGTACTGCTTCTAATCCGTCGTATATATTGATTTGATTTAGAGGTAAACTCGGTCGGCTGAATACTATAAGGATAGCCCATCCGGCAAAATTAGTTCGTCTTTGTAAATGCAATGGAACGTAAGCGGAAACATCTAAATCAGACAAAGTATAATTCCCGTTTCCGGTAGTTTGAACAAGGTTAGTAATGTTTTTAAAGGCACTGAAATAGGTAAATGTTTGACCATCGAAATCTCGTTCATAACTAAATGTTCTGTCCGGTGTGATACTGGTGGCATTCAACTGGACATTGAAGTCTCCATCTCCGCAACCTGCCCAATATAAGTAGGCTCTGAGAACTGTAGCATCGGAATTCAAATTCAAATTGGCGGAAGACGAAGTTATGGTGACCGGACTGTTGACCGCATTGTTTTCCTCTGTGTTTAGGGTGTTTCCGATAAAAGTAAAATCGTAAGTGCCGTTGAGTTGCTCATAAAGTGAAATATCCTGACTTCTCACACAGTAAATGTGGAGAAAGAAAACAATAAAACACATCAATTTTCGTTTTAAATTCAAGGCAAAACACAATTTATTAGGTTAAAAATAAGTAATTATTTTGGATATCGCATTTTTTCAAGGGAATGCCATTAAAAAAATAATGATTAATTTTCCGAAGTTTTATAGAAAACCGTGAAAGACTATACTGTTAAACGCTACCACTCGGACGATTTTACGCTTTGGAATGATTTTATCGACCAAGCGACCAATGCTACATTTTTATTTCACAGAAATTTCATGGAATACCATTCTGACCGATTTCAGGATTTTTCGCTTTTGGTTTTTCAGGAAAACGTCTTGCAAGCGGTTTTTCCCGCGAATTGTATAGACAATCAAATTTTTTCCCACCAAGGCTTAACCTTCGGCGGATTTATTTTTGGTGATGAATTTCCGCTGGGAGAAATCAAAGCCGTCCTCTCGGAAACATTTGGTTTTCTTCAAAAGCAAGGATTTGTACAATGTGAAATCAAAGCCATGCTTCCGTTTTATGCTCCTGTTTTTTTTGCCGAAATGCAGCAAGTTTTATGTGACAAACAATCCAAAATCATCGGACATAAAATGAATTTGGCCATCGATTTCCAATCGGATTATACCATTTCGAAAAGCAAGTTGAAACACTATCGCCGATTGCAATCGGAAGGTTTGGAGGTGAAAAAAGAAGCCGATTATACTGTTTTTTGGCAGAAAGTGTTGGAGCCTTTATTGCTGGAAAAATACCAAACGAAACCTTTGCATTCGTTAACAGAAATCAATTCGTTGCAATCGAAATTTCCTGACAATATTGAACAATATAATGTATACCGTGACGGAGAAATATTAGCGGGAATTACGCTTTTTAAAACTGCTACTGTGATTAAATCGCAATACGGCGCTACGACCGAAAACGGGAAAAAATTCCGAGCTTTGGATTATCTTTTCCTGTATTTGATTGATTGTTTCAAAGCCGATTATCATTATTTCGATATGGGAACGGTAGACGATAACAGTGAACTGGGCTACAACGAAGGTTTGTTGAACCAAAAAAAAGAGTTGGGTTGTAGTGTCTATTCTCAAAATATATTCCAAATTGCACTATGATAAAATTCCTCGACTTACATAAAGTAAATCTTCCTTACCAAACGGCTTTTCAGCAGAAAATGCAGCAGCTATTGGATAAAGGTTGGTTTGTTTTAGGCGATGAAGTACAGAAGTTTGAACAACAATTCGCCCTGTACACTCAATCGAAATATTGCATAGGTGTAGGCAACGGATTAGATGCGATGGTGCTGATTTTTAAAGCGTATATCGAATTGGGATTGTTGCAAAAAGGCGATGAAATTATAGTGCCGGCCAATACATACATTGCCAGCATACTTGCCGTTTTACAAGCCGATTTGACGCCGGTTTTAGTCGAACCCGATGCAACCACATTCAACCTCAATCCCAACGAAATTGAAGCCAAAATCACCGCCAAAACGAAAGGCATTTTAGTAGTGCATTTGTACGGTCAATTGGCCGATATGGAAGCGATTGCAACGATTGGTTCGCATCACAACTTGCTGATTATTGAAGATGCAGCGCAAGCGCATGGTTTGCCTTTTTTAGGAAGTCATGCCAGAGCTTTTAGTTTTTATCCCGGGAAAAACTTGGGTGCTTTAGGCGACGCGGGCTGTATCACTACCAACGATTCGGACTTGGCTAAGGTGTTGTTTGCCTTACGCAATTACGGTTCGGAACAGAAATATTACAACGAGTATTTGGGTGTGAATTCGCGTCTTGACGAAATCCAAGCGGCTTTTTTAAATGTAAAATTACCTCATTTGGACAAAGAAAATGCCGTTCGGAAATCTATTGCGAAAAGATATCTGACCGAAATTTATAATCCTAAAATCCACTTGCCGAAATGTGATGATTTTGAAAAGCATGTTTTTCATTTGTTTGTGATTCGCACGGCTAATCGTGCCGACTTGCAAGACTATCTGAAACATAACGGAATCGAAACTTTAATCCATTATCCGGTGCCACCACACCAACAAAAAGCCTTGTCAGCTTGGCAATCGCTTTCGTTTCCTATTACAGAAGCCATCCATCGCGAAGTGTTGAGTTTGCCTATGAGTCAGGTTTTAACAGTAGAGGAAGTTAGTCACATCATCCGCATTTTAAATCAGTACTAAATGAAATTACCTCAAAAAATAGCTGACTTTTTATGGGTTACTGTCCGAATTTGGAAGTACAATTGGTTGTCCGACGCTAAAAACGTTAAGGGTAAACCTATTCTTTACCATCCGTTGTTGTTGAAGGGTAAAGGAAAAATCAGTTTCGGGAACCATGTTACTATCGGCGTCAAAGCATCTCCATTGTATTATTCGCATTATGCTTTTTTAGAGGCCAGGACGAAAGACAGTGAAATTGAAATTGGAGATCATGTGGCTATCAGTAACGGATTTTCAGTAGAAGCCTATTCAAAAATTACCATCAAAAACAATGTTTTGATTGGGGTGAATTGTTCCGTAACGGATAACGACGGACATCATTTAGAACCTGAAAAGCGAAACGAAACCAACTTGATAGCACTTCCTGTACTGATTGAAGAAAATGTATTTATCGGTGATAATGTTTCCATTTTGAAAGGCGTAACCATCGGGCGAAATTCCGTTATCGGAAAAGGTACTGTGGTCACAAAAGATATACCTGAAAATGCCGTAGCTGCTGGTATTCCGGCCAAAGTAATACGTTTTTTATAGTTTGAAAGCGCTTAAAGACAACATAGTATTAAAGGTATTGTCGCTGAACTCATTTTCAGTTGCCATTAGTTTTGTCTTAGGTGTTTTTTCTTCAAAAATAATTGCGGTTTATTTGGGTTCATCCGGAATGGCCTTGATGGGGAGTTTTAGGAATTTCACCTCTATGATTAAGTCACTGGCAACCTTGGGCATCAGTAATGCCGTAATCAAGTTATTTGTTGAGAATAAAGAGAATAAAGAAGTACTTTCAATTATCTATTCCACATTTTTTTGGCTGTTTTTAGGGCTGTCTTCCTTTTTAGGTTTGCTTGTTTGCGCTTTTGCCGCCCCTATTGCTGTGTTTTTATTCTTTAACGAAGCCTATACTATTCCCGTTCGATTTTTTGGTTTAATGTTACCGCTAATGGTAATTAATACATTTTGGCTGGCTATTTACAATAGTTTTGAAAAGTACAAACGAATAGTCCTTATTCAGATTATTTCCAACATACTGATTTTTGGAGTTACAGCACTTTTAATTTACAAGAAGCTGATTTTTGGTGGCTTGCTATCTATAGTAATCGGAGAAGTAATAATGGTTATGATAACTTTTCTTTTTGTGAGAAACGAGGGCAATTATTTCCGATTTGATCTTCAAAAAGTAGTGCAAAAAAAGCACCTTAAAGTGGTCAGCCAGTTTTCTGTGATGGCTTTATTAAGTGCTGTTCTCATTCCGATAACTTTGATTTTTATTCGTGATGAGCTTGTTAAGAACTACAGTATAAATGAAGCCGGAATTTGGGATGCGGCAAATCGATTATCAGGTTTTTATATGATGTTTTTCAGTTCGGGTTTGACTTTGTATTACATGCCAAAACTCGCTTCAATTCATACCGAAAGCGCCTTTAAAGCGGAGTTGAAGTCTTATTTTAAAATCTTAGTGCCAATCTTTTTCTTCGTATTGACCTTTATTTTTTTAGGAAAGCAGTTTTTATTGGAATTGGCTTTTACCAAAGAGTTTTATGTTATTAATGATTTTCTGATTTGGCAATTGGCAGGCGACTTTATTAAAATCATTACACTGGCTTTTGGCTTTCAAATATTGGTTAAAACCATGATTAAAAGGTATTTTGCCGTTGAATTAGTATTTAACTTGACTTACATCTTATTGGCCTTATTCATGATGCAAAGTGATGGCGCTGCGGGAGCTGTAAAAGCTTATTTTTATGCTAATGTAATCGGTTTATTTTTTGTGCTTTTTTTGTTCCGGAATTTATTTTTTAAAGCAAAAGCGATTTAAAGCGGACTTTACCCACAATTCCAGGATTCCAGATATTTCTCCGCAATTTTGAGGTAATGATGTTCTCTCTCTATAAACGCTCGAGCATTTTTCCCGATAGCCATTATCATTTTCGGATTTTCAATCAAAGTCGAAAGTTCCGCCACCAAATAGTCTGCATCGGGTAGGGCATTGACAGCCACTTTTTCAGTTAAATCATAGTGTTTTTCAAATAGGGCAGAAGCATTGGTAAATACTACTTTGCCTTTCGCCATGGCTTCTAATGCATTGTAACCTTGGTCGTGTCCATACAACTGATCTAAAATAATATGCGCTCGATTGTAACGGTTAATGTATTCGGCATAAGGCACATTCTCTGTAACGGTAATAGTCACTTTTTCGGGGTATTTTTGTTGAATGATGGTCAAGGCTTTTTCAAAAAAATCATTACCTTTTTTAAAGTAACTTTCTCGGTTGATGCCATGGAAAATTTCAATGTTATCGTCAATTTCCATCGGGATGTAGTCGAGTTTATCCAAGTTAATCGGATTCGGAATCATACCCAAATACTTCGGTTGGTTTTGCCATGGCAGATGGTAGTCTAAATCAGAAGCCATTACGCCGCTGCATTTTTCTTGGATAAATAGATGTAATTTTTTAAACGATGGTGTTCTGAATTTCAATACATTCAAAAACGCTTTGTTTGCTATTTTTTCCGCCAAATACGGCTGAACTATCGAAGGATTTTCCGGATGGTCGAAATTGTAATTCACATGTACATAATCGTCGCCGCAACTTAGTAAAAAAATTTTTTTATTGTGGCGAAACAAATAGTCAAGGATTTTGGTCTCGTACCGATAATCGCAATAAAAACTATTTTCATTAATCAGTTGCACTACATCAAAATCCCTAAAATAGTCTTGGTTTTTGCAAAATTGACGATAGGTGAAATAAGAAGTTAAATCGAAGCCGGTCAGTTGTAAAAAGGCTAATTTTACTTTTTTCAGCCATCCGCTATCCCACTTTTTAACTAACGGAAAATCGACCGGATACGCCTTAAAACCATCCTTAAAACCCAAAATAGTTACGTCGTGACCCAAAGCAAGCAAGCCTTCTTTTAAAGAATTGTGTAGCCGACTGTATTCTCCGATGAGTAAAATCTTCATTATCTTCCTATATTTACACAGCCAAAATAACCGCTGCGTTTTAAATACGTTGCAATATAAGTAAGAAATGAACAACAATCGCAAAATCGCAATAGTTTCCGCTTCCCTGGGTGTTGGCGGTGCCGAGCGTTTTGCGGCTACGTTAGGTTCTATGTTGCACGGTTTAGGTTACGAAATCCATCATATCATCATTCTCGACATTGTCACTTACGACTATCAAGGTAAATTAGTCAATTTAGGAAAGCTGTTTGCCCAAGAAAAAGGTGTTTTCAGAGCAGTTAAAAAGGGTAAATACATCGCCCGTTATTTGCAAGAAAACCAAATTGATACGATTGTTGATCTTCGTTCCCGACCGATGTTAGTCAGAGAAATTTTTGCCCAATGGATTTACGGCCAACGAAAAACGTACTTTATGGTGCACAGCGCCAATTTGGAAATGTACTTCCCGAAATCACTGTTTTGGACGAAATGTCTCTATGCGAAAGCCACTAAAATAGTAACGGTTTCTAAAGCAATTGAGCAAAAAATCAAAGCGAAATATGGTTTGACTAATACCCAAATCATTTACAATCCGGTAGTTTTTTCCGAATCTTTAAACGATAAACCAAACGGTTTGCCCGATACGTATTTTTTATTTTTTGGCCGATTGGAAGATGACATCAAAAACCTGTCGCTTTTGCTGGATGCTTATGAACTGTCGGAGGCTAATGTGAAAGGTGTTCACTTGATTTTACTGGGTGATGGCTCGGATAAAGATAAAATTACTGAAAAAATTCAGCTTAAGAAACTCAATTCATTTGTAAAAATTATTCCGTTTCAAAGCGATGTTTTAGCGTTTGTTCAACATGCGAAAGCGACACTTTTGGCCAGCCGTTACGAAGGTTTTCCGATGTCGTTGATAGAGTCTTTAGCGGCCGGAACACCCGTAATTTCGGTAGATTGTGAAAGCGGTCCGAGTGAAATTATCCAACACGGTATCAATGGGTTGTTGGTCGAAAACCACAAGCCGGAAGCCTTGGCTAATGCGATGAATTTGCTGCTATCCGATGAAAATTTATACCAAAATTGTAAAAATAACGCCAAGCAAAGCGTAGAACATTTATCTTTGAGCACCATTGCTGCTTCTTGGCAACGCTTATTAAACGACTAAATGACCACTGTAGCCGACATCAAAATACTACCAATACCTAAAATTCAAGACGTTCGAGGCAATCTTTCCGTTATTGAAGGCGATGTGATTCCGTTTGCCATGAAGCGTGTTTATTATTTATACGATGTGCCAAGTGGTGCTGAACGCGGAGGTCATTCGCATAAAATGCAACAAGAGTTTTTAGTGGCTTTGAGCGGTAGTTTTACGGTAGTGCTAACCGACGGAAAAGACAAAATCTCGGTAACGCTGAACAAACCTAATGAAGGTTTATTGATTCCTAATGGCATTTGGCGTGAATTGGAAAATTTTTCTTCCGGTTCGGTTTGTTTGGTGATTGCTTCTGATATCTTTGAAGAGGCAGATTACATCAGAGATTACAACAATTTCCTATTATCTAAAAACAGAATTCCCTAAGCCGTAAGTTGCCGCTTGGTTTTTAATTTGTACTAAAAGTTTCAAAATAAAGTTCGGCAAATGAATCAAAATGGTCTTTTTGGTATTCAAACTGCTCAAGTCAATTTGTTGTTGTAACTTTTTTGCGGTTTCTAAATCGCCGCTTAATTTGCATTTGATGACAGCCGAAAACCGGTTCAAATCCAAGTATTTTTTCAACTTAGGATTTTGTTGTTCGAGGAGTGCGTATTTTTCAAAAGTGTAAGGTTCAAAGAAATACTTCAAATTGCGGGAAATACTGCTTTCATCGTAAACGTATCGTGCCAAAGTTTCCCAAATAAATACTACGGGATATGCTAAACCTATGCGAATCCAAAGTTCTGTGTCTTCTGATATTTTAATTTTTTCATCAAATTTTCCAACCTTATCGAAAACCTCTTTGCGAATAGCCACAGCCGAAGTCCAAAGCACACATTCATGCTGACTGGCATCAAAGAAGTTCACTATTTCAAAATCTGATTTTTTTGCAATGGAGTAATACGGAATGAAACGGTTTCGTTTGGTTTCGACCTCAATAGCGCAGGCAAAAACCGAGGCTTCCGGTAGTTTTTGAGTGTAGCTGTACATCGTTTTCAGGAAATTGGGATACCAATAATCATCTGCATCCAAAAAACAAATAAATTCTCCTAGCGCTTTGTCTATTCCGAAGTTTCGGGCTACGGCAACGCCGGCATTTTCTTGGTAGAAGTAGTGAATTCGGTTATCGTTGAAACCTTTAATAATAGCTTCACTCTCATCTGTTGAACCATCGTTAACAATGATAATTTCAAGATCGGTAAAAGTTTGCGCCAAAGCACTTTTCAGCGTTTCATCAATAAATAACGCTTTGTTAAACACCGGAATAATGACAGAGAAAAAAGGCATGCGGCAGTTTTAAATTCAAATATACTCAAAAGAGGTATTTACTTCTTTATAAAATGTTATTTTTGTCGGTAACCATGCAGAACAAGCCCATTCATATCATCAGTTTCGAAAATCCATTTCCACCCGATTTTGGTGGTGTAATTGATGTTTTTTATAAAGTAAAGGCGCTGCACAACATTGGTTTTACCATTTACCTGCATTGTTTTTATGAAAACAGATCGGAAGTTTCAGCCGAGTTGAAAGCCATTACCGAAGCGGTTTATTTGTATAAAAAAAATAAGAATCCTTTCTTCTTATTTTCTGACTTTCCTTTTCCGGTTGTTTGTCGTTTTCGCCCGGAATTGCTAGCGAATTTATCCAAAGTAAAAGCGCCGATTTTTTTTGAAGGCCTGCACACCACCATGATGCTGCGGAAGACCAAATTACCCAATCCGAAGTTTTTGCGATTGCACAATATTGAGTCAAATTTTTACGCCGGTATGAGTCGGAATGAAAGCAATTATCTTAAAAAAATCGCCTACTATTTTGCCTCAAAAAAATACATTAACTACGAAAAGACATTGTCCGATTTTGATCAGGTATTTACCCTTTCGCTGTATGAAAATGAGTTAGCAAAAAAAATCACCGACCACGTAACTTATGTGCCTGTCTTTCATGGTAATGAGCAGGTTAGTCAATTGTCTGAATTTGGGGATTTCGCTTTTTATCACGGTGATTTGCGCTTGGCAGACAATAAAAATGCCGCTAAGTTTTTGATTGACGTATTTGCAGAAATTCCCGATTATCGTTTGGTTATAGCTTCGTCAAATGGGAGAAAAATGATTGAAAAACGAATTGAGAAGTTACCTAACATACAGTTTGTAGTGCTTCAAAATGACGACCAACTCGACGAGTTGTTTGCCAAGGCACACCTCAATGTAATGTTGTCTTTTCAGCAATCGGGAACCAAATTAAAAGTGATAAATGCTTTGTTTAAAAGTCGGTTTTGTTTGGTAAATACTAATATGGTAGACGATCCGGAAATCTTGAAATTTTGTCAAATCGCCGAAACCAAAGCCGAATTTATTGCTAAAATAAAGGAGTTAAAAGACCAATCCTATTTAGAAGCCAAAAAGAGAGAAGATGCTTTCAACTCAGTATTGAATGATGCTAAAAATGCTCGAAAAATTGAAAAATTCATAAGGTATGACTTTGAATAGAACCCAATTAGCGGATTTAATTTACCAAAAAATCCTAGACCGTAAAGAAAGCTTGTTATTGGCGTTTGGCAATGCAAATAACCCTATCCGATATTGGTTTTTAGATGAGGTTTTACCGGTTGAAATTGCCGTCCAAATAGCCGAGGTTTTTCCTAAGCCTAACGCAATGGTTTTGAAGAAAAGCTTACGCGAAGACAAGTACATTGCCGCGCAAATGAATTTGTACCATCCGTTACTCGAAGAAATAATCTATGCCTTTCAAGACCAACGCATCGTGGCTTTGATTGGTGAAATTTGTGGAATAGAAAAACCTATTCCCGATGATAACTTGTATGCCGGCGGGATTTCCTTAATGGGTAAAAACCAGTTTCTGAATCCGCATTTGGATAACTCGCACGACAAAGACCGCAACTTGTGGCGCGTACTCAATTTACTCTATTACGTTACGCCGGATTGGGATGAAGCTTACGGCGGTAATTTGGAGCTGTGGCCCAACGGTTTGTCGCAATCTCCAATTACTATTCATAGTAAATTTAACCGTTTGGCCATTATGGAAACCCATAGTCATTCGCTGCATTCGGTCTCACCGGTAGTTTTTGATGGATATCGTCGTTGTGTGTCGAATTATTATTTTTCCGAAAAACCATTGCAGGCCGAAGATACTTTTCATGTAACTTCTTTTCGAGGTCGTCCGGAAAACAAAGTGACGGATTTGATTTTACAAGCGGATACCTTCTTACGCATGTGTATTAGAAAAGTTTTCAAAAAGGGCATTAAGGAGAACCCACACGTGTATAAAAAAGAGTAGCAACTTATTGCAAATCATTACAGCAATATGTTGCAATTGCGTTTTTTAAAAATGTTTAAACGGTTTTCTGCACTACTTCAAAAATAGTGTTGTCCTCGCATTTCAAGGTTTTCGATGGGAATTTCATCAACAAGGCATAATCGTGGGTAGCCATGATGACCGTTTTGCCGTTCTCGTTGATTTTTCGCAATACACCCAAAACTTCGGCACTGGTTTGCGGATCTAAGTTTCCGGTAGGCTCATCGGCCAATATCAATTCAGGATCATTCAGCAATGCACGGGCAATGGCGACTCTTTGTTGTTCTCCACCCGAAAGTTGGTGCGGCATTTTGTTGGCAATGCCTTTTAAACCTACGCGGTCTAGAACGTCATCGATTTTTGATTGCATTTCTTGTTTGTCTGTCCAGCCGGTAGCTTTCAACACAAACAACATATTTTCGTTTACAGATCGGTCCAACAACAACTGGAAATCTTGGAACACAATTCCGATTTTACGTCTCAAAAACGGTATGTCTTTTTCTTTTAAATTCACCAAATCATAACCTACAATTGTACCGCTACCTTCTGTTAAAGGCAAATCGCCGTACAAGGTTTTCATAAAGCTACTTTTCCCGGTCCCGGTTTTACCAATGATGTAAAGGAATTCTCCTTCTTTTACTTCCAAGTTCACTTGCGATAAAATCACGCGATTTTCTTGATAAATGGTAACGTTTTTCAAAGATAAAACTGTTGCTGACATGGCTAAATGGGTTTATTGGGTAAAAATAGTAAATATAAATTCCAAATTCCAAATTCCAAATTCCAAATTGTCTCATCGAATCGAATTGAACTGTGAATTTCAACGCGCCAAAATTGTTTACAACAATGTTTATAATAAATAATAGGCTTTTTGCGTTATAGGTTTTAGAGTAATATTTTTGAATAAATAAAAAAATTCACCATGCGTAACGTTTTAATGTTATCATTTTTGTTGGGATTGTCAGCGGTTCCAACGATTTCCGCCCAACAATCTGCTATTTACACTCACGAATTATCCGAGTTTGACAAGGCAGTGTTGTTATACAAAGACAAGCAATACCAATCCGCCCAAATTTTGTTTGAGCGCGTTAAGCAAAACAATAAAGAACAAGAGGTAGCAGCCGATTGCGCCTATTACATCGCCAATTGTGCCATTCATTTGAATCAAACCAATGCCGATGAGTTGATGGAGCAATTTGTGAAAGATTATCCAACCAGTTCCAAACAGAATCAAGCGTACATCGAAGTGGCGCAGTATTACTTTGAGCAAGGAAAATTTCCGCAGGCTTTACAATATTTTGATAAAGTAGACGAAAGCGCATTGACCTACGAGCAAACGGAAAAATTCACCTTCCAAAAAGGTTACGCTTATTTCACAGCCGGCAATAAGAAAGAAGCAGATGCATACTTTAAAAAGGTGGTGAACTCCAAAGAATACGGCACACAAGCCAATTATTATTTGGGCTTCATGAAGTATGAAGACAACAATTATCAAGACGCCAATAAGTATTTTGAAAAAGTAGAAAACGAAGAAAAATACAAAGAAAAATTATCCTATTTCAAAGCCGATATGCATTTCAAAGCCGGCGAGTTTGAAAAAGCGATTCAGGCCGGATTGAACGCTATGTCGAATTCCAATGCCGTCGAAAAATCGGAATTGAATAAAATTATAGGCGAAAGTTATTTTAACTTAAAACAATACGATAAAGCGCTGCCGTATCTAAAAGAATACAAAGGCAAAAAAGGCAAATGGAATAACACCGACTTTTACCAATTGGGTTACGCTTATTACATGCAAAAAGATTATGAAAACGCGATTTTGCAATTCAATAAAATCATAGACGGAAAAGATTTTGTAGCTCAGAATGGCTACTACCATTTGGGTGAATGTTATTTCAAAACCGATAAAAAGCAACAAGCTTTGAATGCTTTCAAAAGCGCTTCTGAAATGGATTTCGACAAAGCTATTCAAGAAGATGCGAGCTTAAATTACGCCAAATTGAGCTACGAAATCGGAAACTCTTACCAATCGATTCCCGATGTATTGGCGGCGTTCTTGGCAAAATATCCGAATTCGCCTAGCAAGATTGAGATTGAAACCTTGTTAATCAACTCGTATATCACTTCGAAAAACTATAAAGATGCGTTGGTTTTATTAGAGAAAAACAATACTGAGACTAACAAACCGGCCTATCAAAAGGTAACCTTCTACCGCGGTATTGAATTGTACACCGACGGGAAATACCAAGAAGCTTTAGCCATGTTTAAAAAATCGGCAACTACTGCCAGAACCGAAAAATTCACCGCCAGAGCTACGTTTTGGAAAGGCGAAACCGAATACGTATTGGATAATTTCGGTGAAGCGTTATTGAGTTTCAAACAATTTTTGGGCTACGCTGCCGCCAGAGAAACACCGGAATACAAAAACATTAACTACAATATTGCTTACGCTTATTTCAAACAGAAAGAATACGAACAAGCCGGAAATTATTTCCAAAGTTATATCGATGCCAACAAAGACGACAAAGTGCGTTTGAACGATGCGTATTTGCGTTTGGGAGATTCTCGATTTGTGACTTCCAAATACTGGCCGGCTATGGATGCTTACAACAAAGCAATCGAAATGAAAGGCATCGACGCAGATTACGCCGCTTTCCAAAAAGCGTTGAGCTACGGGTTTGTATCGCGCAACGACAGAAAGATTGAAGACTTCAATAAGTTTTTACAAAATTTCAAAACGTCGAAATACCGCGATGATGCGTTGTTCGAATTAGGCAATACGTATGTGGCGGAAAACAAAACCGATTTGGCTGTGAAAACCTACGACCAATTGTTGGCTGAATTTAAAAACGGTTCTTTTGCTTCCAAAGCGGTTTTGCGTCAAGGTTTGGTGTATTACAACGGTCAAAAAGACGAATTGGCCTTGGCTAAATTCAAAAAAGTAGCCGCCGATTATCCGAGAACGCCGGAAGCCTTAGAAGCGGTTTCAACGGCGCGTTTGATTTACATGGATAACGGTAAAGTAGACGAATACGCGTCGTGGGTTAGAACACTTGATTTTGTGGAAGTTTCTGATGCCGAATTGGATAACGATACTTACGAAGCGGCCGAAAAACAATACTTGCAAAACAATACCAAACAAGCCATTTCCGGTTTGAGCAGTTATGTGTCGAAATTCCCGAACGGGATTCATGCGCTGAAAGCCAATTTCTACTTAGCACAATCGTATTATGCCGACGGTTTGGAAGCCAATGCCGTTTCGGGTTATGAGTTTGTAATCAGCAAAAGCCGAAGCGAATTTACCGAGCAATCCCTAGCGCGTTTGTGTGAAATTCACTTAAAGAAGAACGATTACACCAAAGCGGTTCCGGTGTTGAAACGTTTGGAAACTGAAGCTGATTTTCCTCAGAATGTCACTTTCGCCCAAGCCAATTTGATGCGCGCGTATTACGAGCAAAAGGATTATGCCAACGCCGTGGTTTATGCCGACAAAGTTTTGACAAATCCCAAAACCGATAACAAAATCAAAAGTGATGCGCAAATCATAGTAGCCAGAGCGGCAATTCAGGTGAACGACGAAGCCAAAGCCCGAACCGCTTATGCTAAACTGCTAACCATTGCTAAAGGCGAATTGGCAGCTGAAGCGTTGTATTACGAAGCCTATTTCAAACACAAAGACGGCAAGTTTGAAGACTCGAACAAAACCGTTCAAAAATTAGCCAAAGAGTATTCAGGATACAAATATTTCGGGGCAAAAGGTTTGGTTATTATGGCCAAAAACTATTACCAGTTGAAAGACAATTTCAGCGCGACTTCCATTTTAGACAGTGTGATTAAAAATTTCACGGCTTATCCGGATGTTGTTGCCGAAGCGCAAACCGAGTTGGATATGATTAAAGGAGAAGCCGCAAAAACGAACTCTTCCGTAACCGAATAAATTTTCTGTGAATCTCCGAGTTTCTCTGTGAACCTCTGTGTAATTATAAATTAGATATGAAACAAGTAAAATATATAGCAGCCGTCCTTTTTGTAACCCAAATCGCCTTAGCCCAAAAGAAAGACGAAAACATTGGGACCGAAGTAGTCAACGTAGTGAAACCTTATACACCAACCATTTCCGACGCTTTTAAAGTGAAAGAAATGCCTTCGTTGGATGATGAGGAAACACTTAAAAAAGAGAATATCAAGTACAATATTTTTTCTTTTCCGGTAGCGTCCACTTTTGCGCCGGCTAAAGGAAAAGCCGCCGGTGTAGACAAATCACCTCAGGAGAAAATCTTCAGCAACTATTTAACCTTAGCGGCCGGGAATTACGGTACAGTAAATGCCGAATTGTTTGTCACCGAAAATGTAAGCAACACGGATTACTTCGGTGGCTCGTTACGCCATAGTTCTTCTCAAGGAGGCATTGACGGCGTAGTTTTAGACGATAAGTTTATGAATACAAACTTGGATTTAACTTATGGAAGTCGTACTAATGCCATGAATTGGAACGCCGATTTGGGTTACCAACACCAAATTTACAACTGGTACGGTTTTTATCCCGAAACGATTACGCCTGAAACTTTGGCTACTATCGATGAGCAACAAACTTATCATACGCTGTATGTAGGCGGTCGATTGGGCTTAAAAAATGTTTTAAAAGAAAGTTCGGTTAAGTTTACCCGTTTTTGGGATGCTTTCGGATCGGCTGAAAATCGTTTTGTAGCCAAGCCATCTTTAGAGTTTGATATTGTTGAGCAAAAAATCAAAGCCGATTTTGTATTGGATTATATCAGTGGTTCATTCGATAAAAACATGGTTGGGAATACCGGTTTGAAATACGGTTTTACCAATGTAGGTTTTCAACCGAGTATCAAAATCCAGAAAGACGATTTAACGGTGAATGCCGGAGTAGGTTTCTTTTACAGCGCTGCTCAGGAACAAGGCGAAAGCAAGTTCTTCATCTATCCGCAAGTAACCGGTTCATACAGAGTGGTAGGCGATTTGATGATATTTTATGCCGGAATCGAAGGCGGATTGAAGCAAAACTCATTCCGTGAATTTGCTCAGGAAAACTTCTTTGTTTCTCCCACGTTAATCGTAGCGCCAACCGATCAGAAATATGATGTTTATGTTGGTTTAAAAGGAAAGTTGGCCAACAGTGTGAGTTATAACATCCGTGGTTCTTATCTAAACGAAGACAATCGCGCTTTGTTCAAAAGCAACGGTTACGAAGAATTGGTTGGGTTTGAAGGCTACCAATACGGGAATTCATTTAAAGTTGTTTATGACAAACTCAAAACCGTAAGTTTCTTTGGCGAATTAAAAGCTGATTTATCTAAAAATGTAACTTTCGGAATCAATGGAACATTCAGTAGCTACTCGACCGATGTTGAAAACGAAGCTTGGAACTTACCCGCTCTAAAAATCGGAACTAATTTAGAGGTAAACATCACCCAAAAATGGTACGCCGGCGCTAATTTGTTTTTTGTAGGTGAGCGAAAAGATTTTGCCCATTTTGCCTCTTTAACACAACCTACTTTTGACACTGAAGTTACTTTAGACAGTTTCTTTGACTTGAATGCACACGTAGGATACAAACACAGTGAGCGTTTGACTTTTTTCTTAAGAGGCAATAACTTGGCCAACCAAGATTACCAACGTTGGTTGCATTATCCGGTACAAGGATTGCAAGTATTAGGAGGCGCGAATTATAAGTTTGATTTCTAAAAAAGTGCCTAAGTTGCTGAGAACCTAAGTTACTGAGTATTATAACTAAGGTACTCAGCTACTCAGTTACTCAGCCACTCAAAATGAAACAACAAATCCTCGAATACTATAAACAACTAGTTCAAGACCGCATTGATGTTTTCCAAGACATGATTTCCGGCTTGACCGATGACGCGCAAAACGATGCCAAAGGTTCAGCTGGCGACAAACATGAAACAGCTTTGTCGATGATGCATTTGGAGCAGGAAAAACTCAACCATAAATTGCAAGAAGTCTTAGCCCAAAAAGCGATATTGGATAAAATTGACGCCTCTGTTTCATCTCAAAAAGTAGCTTTAGGCAGTTTAGTGCAAACCAACGGCATGTGGTTGTTTGTCAGTACAGCTTTGCCTAAAATAACAATAGAAGGTAAAACTATTTTTGCTATTTCTCCACAGTCGCCTTTGGGAGGAAAGTTGATGGGGAATGGTGTAGGTTTCCGGTTTGATTTGAACGGTAAATTTTACAGTATTGAGAGTTTAGATTGATTTTTGAAGGATTACAACATAAACACCTTTGTTTTTAAATTCCTTTATCGGCTTGTAATTGGCCATTATATAGTCATAAACATCATCTTCAACATTGAAAATATTAGAGTAAAAAATGTAGTTACTGTTATTACCAATTGTGTAATTGTCAAAAATTCTCTGGTCTTTATTCAAGTCAATCTCTTCTATTGAATAATAATTAGGAAAAAAGGTGTCTACGTCCTTGAAATTAATTCCTTCATTATCCAAAAAATGAATGGCTTTCAATCTGAGGTCATAGTATGGTAAATGCGCTAATGTTGAATCCCATCCTTTGGATATTTTTGGAGGGTAAATCCAAAAATTGCCACTCAATCCAATCAACAACCAAATGGCTATTACTGTGCTTTTCCATTGTTTACTTGTAAGGTTAGAGAATGCAATTGAAGCTGTGAGTAAAGCAAATGTTATATACAAGGGCATTAAATATCGGTGTGCCAATAGATTTTTTGCCCAAAGCATATTCAGTGGAAGCAGGATAAGAATGATTAGAAACGCAAAGAATAGAATGTGTTTCTTTTTATCATTAAACACAGTTTTTTTGAATCGTAACAGAAGCATAAAAAGTACAATCCAAATGCCAACTCTTCCAAAGTCAAGTATTCTCCATCCTAACAGACCAACATTAAAAATGAATCCTTTGAAATCAACTCTTTCAAAACAATCAGCCCATGGAGAATCTTTATGGTATCCAATCCAGCCTTTTTCGCAGTAATGATAAATACTAAACGAGACAAAAATTACAAAGGCAGGCCAATAGAGCAATGATCGCTTAAGTAAGGCTTTTACTTTTTCAGTATTGATTAAATTATTATATCCATAATTTCTGTAAATGTCAATGAATACCAAGCAAACAGATAGCATCATACCTCTCATACTGGTTAGAAAGAGACCTAAAACCCCAATTAAGATTATCTCTTTTTTATTGTTCATTATCGAATTTAAGGTCAATAAAAAGAAAAACATCAAAGGTATATCAGGTGAGACTAATGTTATTTGACTCATTAAACTCGCGTCAATAAAAATTAACAGCAAAGCAATACCAACATACTTTTCGCTGACGAATCGTTTGCATAAATTGTATAACTGCCAAACAATACCAACAGCAAAGGGCAGCATAGCCATGTGACTCACCTCAATTGTTCTGCCAAAAAGCTTCCATACTAAGGCTATGTACATTCCAAAAGCAGGAATATGACCGCTGTCAAATTCTTCAGGTAAAAGCAACTCAGAGAAATTGTTAAAATAGTAGTAGCTTCCGTGTTGTGAGGCTAGTTGTATGGTATCCCAAAAAAAGCCGTTGTTTCTATTTATAAAAATCAGCAAAACAACTATAAAAAGGGTTAGCCAAAGCAATAGCTTGTTGATAAAGTTTATGTTCATTTATTGAAATAACTTGGATTTGTAAATTTTGTTCTTGCTCGAAAAGTATTTAAGGGAAGTCAGTAGTACCCCTAAACCATATTGTAAACTTCTGGAAAAGTTTATCGATGAAGCGTCTTCAAAATATTTGGTAGGACAGGTAATCTCAGCGATTTCATAGCCTTTATACAATATCTGGGCGATGAATTGATTGTCGAAAATAAAATCATTCGAGTTTTTGTTGAAATCAATTTGTTCCAATACTGCACGAGAATAAGCGCGATAACCCGTATGGTATTCCGATAATTTTTGATTCATCAAGATGTTTTGGAATAAAGTCAGAAATCGATTAGCTACGTATTTATAGAATGGCATTCCGCCTTTCAAAGCTCCTTTGCCTAAAATCCTGGAACCAATCACCACCGGATAAACCTCGTTGGCTATCAAATAACTCATAGAGTGAATTAGCTTGGGTGAATATTGATAATCCGGATGGAGCATGATGATGATATCGCCGCCAATTTCCAACGCCTTATTGTAACAACTTTTTTGATTACCGCCATAACCTAAGTTTTTTTTGTGTATAATGATATGGTTGATTCCTAATTCTTTGGCGATATCTTGAGTATTGTCGCTACTGTTGTCATCCACCAATATCACATCATCCACAATATCAAAAGGAATTTCTTGGTAAGTATCGGATAATGTTTTGCCGGCATTGTATGCGGGAAGTACTACAATGATTTTTTTGTTGTTAATCATCTTTTTGAATTATGAGTGATTATTCTCATTGTAAACTTAAGCTTTAAATTTATAATTTTTACCAAACAGTTTGTTTTTGGTTTTGATAGGTTTAAAAATAAAACATAATTTAAATTTATAGTTTTAAATGTTAACTAAAATAGATATTCTGTTTTTGTTTTGTAACTAAAAAAGCATCTTTGCCCTATCAAATTAAATAAAAGAACTATGTGCGGAATTGTATGCGCCTTTGAATTAAAGCAAAAATCAGAAACCTTAAGACCACAAGTCTTGGAAATGTCCAAAATTATCCGCCATCGCGGTCCGGATTGGAGCGGTATTTTCAGTAACGATAAAGCCGTTTTGGCACACGAAAGATTGGCTATTGTAGACCCGGCTTCGGGCAAACAACCGTTGTTCAGCAAAGACGGAAGGTTGGTTTTGGCCGCTAACGGAGAAATATACAACCACCAATTGTTGCGTCAACAATTTGAGGGAAAATATGAATTCCAAACCCAAAGTGATTGCGAAGTTATTTTAGCGCTCTACCAAGAAAAAGGACCACATTTTATAGACGAAATGAACGGTATCTTCGGATTTGCTTTGTATGATGTTGAAAAAGACGAGTACTTCATTGCTCGTGATCACATGGGCATCATTCCGTTGTATATGGGTTGGGATCAGTTCGGAACGTTTTATGTGGCTTCCGAATTGAAAGCATTGGAAGGGTATTGTACCAAAATCGAGTTGTTTCCGCCCGGCCATTATTTGTCGAGTAAAGACGGCGAATTGGTGCAATGGTACCAAAGAGAATGGACCGATTTCGAAGCGGTTAAAGCCAACGAAACCAGCATTCAAGAAATCAGAAAAGCCTTGGAAGCAGCCGTGCACCGTCAGTTGATGAGTGATGTGCCTTACGGTGTATTGTTGTCAGGCGGATTGGATTCTTCCATCACTTCGGCTATTGCTAAGAAATTTGCCCAAAAGCGAATTGAATCCGGAGATACGGTTGATGCTTGGTATCCGCAATTGCATTCGTTTGCGGTTGGTTTAGAAGGTTCACCTGATTTGGCGGCAGCGCGTAAAGTTGCCGATCATTTGGGAACCATTCACCACGAAATCAAATTCACTATACAAGAAGGTTTAGATGCTGTTCGCGATGTGATTTACAATATAGAAACTTACGATGTGACGACTATCCGAGCTTCTACGCCTATGTATTTAATGGCCAGAGTCATCAAATCGATGGGGATTAAAATGGTGCTTTCCGGCGAAGGTTCAGACGAATTGTTTGGCGGTTATTTGTATTTCCACAAAGCGCCGAATGCCAAAGAGTTTCACGAAGAAACCGTGCGTAAGTTAAACAAACTTCACATGTACGATTGTTTGCGAGCTAACAAAAGTTTGGCCGCTTGGGGCATCGAAGGCCGTGTACCGTTTTTAGACAAAGAGTTTATGGATGTGGCGATGCGCATCAATCCGCAAGATAAAATGGTGAATGGCGAGCGAATGGAAAAATGGGTGTTGCGCAAAGCTTTTGAAGACATGTTGCCCGAAAGTGTGGCTTGGCGACAAAAAGAACAATTCAGTGACGGCGTAGGCTACAGTTGGATTGACACTTTGAAAGCCATGGTCGCCCAGGAAATCACCGACGAGCAATTGGCCAATGCCAAATACAAATTCCCGATACAAACGCCAACCTCCAAAGAAGAGTATTATTACCGTTCCATTTTTCACGAACATTTTCCGAGCGATACAGCCGCGTTAAGTGTTCCGCAGGAAGCCAGTGTCGCTTGCAGTACGAAAGTGGCTTTAGAATGGGATGAAGCCTTTAAAAACTTAAATGATCCGTCGGGCAGAGCCGTGGCTAATGTACACGAAGAAGCCTACGTAAAAGCATAAAGTGTCTTTTCGCAGAATGTCGAAAAGTATTATTACAGTAAAGTCGAGTTCTCAAACTTGATTGAATTGAAGTTTAGTTTGTTTGTTGAAAAACGTCTGTCATTTTTGGCAGGCGTTTTTTGTTGAAATCCGACCAAAAATGTTAATAACTTAAGGCTTTTAAACCCTTTTTTCAATAGGAAATCCTATGCGTTTTTATATATTTGCGTGTTAGACAAAAAATACATTTTTTACGATAAAATTATATGAGCGACGAGATTAAAAAGAACAATTATTCAGCCGACAGTATTCAGGCGTTAGAAGGAATGGAGCACGTAAGAATGCGTCCTTCCATGTACATTGGAGATACCGGAGTTAGAGGTTTGCATCACTTGGTTTATGAGGTGGTTGACAACTCTATCGATGAGGCTTTGGCTGGACATTGTGATACCATCAGTGTAGTAATTAATGAAGACAATTCCATTACCGTTGAAGATAACGGACGAGGAATACCTGTAGATATTCATAAAAAAGAAGGCGTTTCGGCTTTAGAGGTGGTAATGACCAAAATCGGAGCCGGAGGTAAATTCGACAAAGATTCGTATAAAGTTTCCGGAGGTTTGCACGGGGTAGGAGTATCGTGTGTGAATGCACTATCTGATCATTTGCGTGCTACGGTTCATCGCGATGGTAAAATTTACGAGCAAGAATACGAAAGAGGTAAAGCGTTGTATCCGGTAAAACAAATCGGAGAAACTTCCAAAAGAGGTACTATTGTAACGTTCAAACCTGATGGTACTATTTTTACCCAAACCTTAGAATATTCTTATGATACTTTAGCGGCGCGTATGCGTGAGTTGTCTTTCTTGAATAAAGGCATTACCATCACGTTAACCGATAAAAGACATACCAAAGAAAACGGAGAATTCGAAGGAGAAACTTTTCATTCCAAAGAAGGATTGAAAGAGTTTGTTAAGTTTTTAGACGGCAACAGAATTCCTATCATCGGTCACGTGATTTCGATGGAAAATGAAAAAGGAGAAATTCCGGTAGAAGTAGCTTTGATTTATAACGAAAGTTATTCTGAAAACATTTTCTCTTATGTCAACAATATTAACACGCACGAAGGAGGAACGCATTTGCAAGGTTTCCGTATGGGATTAACGCGTACGTTGAAAAAGTATGCGGATGCTTCCGGTTTGTTGGATAAATTGAAGTTTGAAATTTCCGGAGATGATTTCCGTGAAGGCTTAACTGCGATTATTTCAGTAAAAGTAGCAGAACCTCAGTTTGAAGGACAAACCAAAACCAAATTGGGTAACAGAGAAGTAGTGTCTCCGGTTTCTCAAGCAGTGGCGGAAATGTTGGAAAATTATTTGGAAGAAAATCCTAATGACGCCAAAATCATTGTTCAAAAAGTAATCTTAGCCGCTCAGGCACGTCACGCTGCCAAAAAAGCACGTGAAATGGTACAACGCAAAACCGTTTTAGGCGGCGGCGGATTGCCGGGTAAATTATCGGATTGTTCCGAGCAAGATCCGGCCAGATGTGAGATTTTCTTCGTCGAGGGAGATTCCGCGGGTGGAACGGCCAAACAAGGGCGCGACCGTAATTTCCAAGCCATCATGCCATTGCGTGGTAAGATTTTGAACGTGGAAAAAGCGATGCATCACAAAGTGTTTGAAAACGAAGAGATTCGCAATATTTTCACCGCTTTAGGGGTAACCATCGGTACCGAAGAGGATAGCAAAGCGTTGAACATAGAAAAGTTAAGATACCACAAAGTAGTCATCATGTGTGATGCCGACGTGGACGGTAGCCACATTGCCACGCTAATCTTAACGTTCTTCTTCCGTTTTATGCGCGAGTTGATTGAAAACGGTCACGTTTACATTGCTACGCCGCCGTTGTATTTGGTGAAAAAAGGAAACAAAAAAGAATATGCTTGGAACGATGACCAACGCGATTTAGCCAACGAAAGAATGGGTGGAAGTGCTACTATCCAACGTTATAAAGGTTTGGGAGAGATGAACGCAGAACAATTGTGGGAAACTACCATGAATCCTGAGTTCCGTACGTTGCGTCAGGTTACGATTGACAGTTTGACGGAAGCCGACAGAATCTTTTCGATGTTAATGGGTGATGAGGTACCGCCACGTAGAGAGTTTATTGAGAAAAATGCCGTGTACGCTAAAATTGATGCGTAACTAGCCCCGATTATTTCCTTCGGCAGTCGCTTTGCTCGTGTGAAATTAAAAGGAGGAAGCCCGGTGGGCTTCAGGTATTTTTAAGATTTCGAATTTGGTAGTGTTTAACGCAAGAGCCATAGCCCCGATTGAAGTGAAAATCCTTTTTTGGTTTGTTGCCAACAAACTAAAAAAGATTGCAACGTAAAGCGGGATTAGCTTCAAAAAAATAAAAGAAACAACAAATTATATACAAAAATGAAAGTTACTATTGTAGGAGCAGGAAACGTGGGTGCTACTTGTGCCGATGCGATTGCTTACAGAAGAATTGCCAGCGAAATAGTGTTGGTGGATATCAGAGAAGGTTTTGCTGAAGGGAAAGCGTTAGACATTACGCAAACCCAAACCACTTTAGGGTTCAATACCAAAGTAGTAGGAAGTACTAATGATTATGCTAAAACTGCCGGCAGTGATGTGGTGGTGATTACTTCTGGAGTGCCGAGAAAACCGGGCATGACTCGTGAAGAATTAATTGGCATCAACGCCGGAATTGTGAAAGGTGTGGCTGAAAGTTTATTACAACATTCGCCGAATGCTATTTTCGTGATTGTGTCGAATCCAATGGATACGATGACGTATTTGGCTTATAAATCGTTAGGCTTACCAAAAAACAGAATTATCGGGATGGGAGGAACGTTAGACAGTTCTCGTTTCAAAACCTATTTGTCTCTGGCCTTAGACAAGCCGGCGAACGATATTCAAGGAATGGTAATTGGTGGTCACGGTGATACTACGATGATTCCGTTAACCCGTTTGGCGTCGTACAACGGTGTGCCGGTTTCTCAGTTTTTATCTGAAGAAGCTTTGGCTAAAGTAGCGGCTGATACTATGGTAGGCGGTGCAACTTTAACAGGTTTGTTAGGGACTTCAGCTTGGTATGCGCCGGGCGCTTCTGTGGCGTATTTGGTAGATGCCATTTTGAACGACCAAAAGAAAATGATTCCGTGTTCCGTGTTTTTAGAAGGCGAGTATGGTCAGAGCGATATCTGTATTGGAGTGCCTTGTATTATCGGTAAAAACGGTGTGGAGCAAATTGTAGATATCAACTTAAATGAAGCCGAAAAGGCCTTATTTGCTAAGAGTGCTGATGCAGTTCGTAACATGAATAACGACTTAAAATCGCATTTAGCATAATATATATAGGTACGATTAAAAAAGACTGCAATTTTTGCAGTCTTTTTTTTTGATATTAATCGAGAAAATATTGGTTAATCTTATCTATAATTATATATTTGCACGTTTCATAAAAAACGGGATGATTGTAAATACAAGGCTTTATTTTGTAAAGTTTTGAATTTCAGGTGTTTTAATTTTTGTGAGGTCTAGAGAAAACAAAAGAATTAATTAATTTTTAGTAATAATGCAGAATAAAGGACTAGTTAAGTTTTTCGCAATTTTATTTGCTTTGGTAAGTATTTACCAATTATCGTTCACTTTTGTGGCCAATAAAGTAAAAAGTGATGCCAAAACATTTGCGGGAGGAAATCCTGAGAAAGAAATTAAATACCTTGACTCAATAGGCAAGGAAAGAGTATTTCTGGATTTCTTTACTTACAATGAAGTAAAAGACAAACAAATCAATAAAGGTTTGGACCTTGAAGGAGGAATTAATGTAATTCTTCAAATCTCTGTTAAAGATGTTTTGAAGCAATTAGCCAACAATTCTAAAAACCCGGTTTTCAACAAAGCTTTGGAAGATGCTACGGCAAATCAAAAAGGAAATCAATCTTATTTAGATGCTTTCTTTGAAGCTTTCGATGCAAACAAAGGCACAACCAAATTGGCTTCTCCTGATATTTTTGCCAACAGAAATTTTGACGATCAAGAGTTGAACTTCAATTCGACTGACGAGCAAGTTAAAAAAGTATTGCGCAGAAAAGTTGACGAGTCTGTAGAATCGGCTTTCGGTGTATTGAGAAGCCGTATCGATAAATTCGGGGTAACCCAACCAAACATTGCTAAATTAGGACAGACCGGAAGAATCTTAATCGAGTTACCGGGAGCTAAAGATGTTGACCGTATTAAAAAATTAGTTTCCAGCAAAGCTGAATTAGAGTTTTGGGAAACTTTCAAAGTAGAGGAGTTAGGTGGGTTTTTGCAACAAGCTAACGAAACTTTAAAAGCTACAGTAAAAACTACTGAGAAGACCGAAGCGGTAAAAGCTGAGGATTCATTGACAAAATTATTGACAGATAAAAGCAGTGATTCTGCGGCTGCTAAAAAAGGGAATAATCCTTTATTTGATAAATTTGTTTCTATCGGTGGTGGTCCAATCTTAGCGATTGTTAATACTAAAGATACAGCAGCGGTCAGCGGTTATTTGAAAAGACCGGAAATTCGTGCGATGTTGCCGGGTGACAAGCGTTTTGCTAAATTCGTTTGGGGTAAACCAACATCGGTAAGAGACGAGAAAACCAAAAAAGAAACGGAAACCGTTGAATTATATGCTTTAAAAGGGAACAAAGATGATATTGCGCCATTAGGTGGTGGAGTTATCGTTGATGCCAGAGATACTTTTGACCAAATGGGTAAACCGGCAGTTTCTATGCAAATGAACGCTGCAGGTTCTAAAGAATGGGAAAAATTAACCGGAAATGCTTACACTCAAAAAAGTGCCATTGCTATTGCTTTGGACAACGTAGTGTACTCTGCACCTGGGGTAAGTTCAGGACCAATTGCCGGAGGAAGATCTGAAATTACAGGAAGTTTTAACGTAGCTGAAACGAAAGACTTAGCAAACGTATTAAGAGCAGGTAAATTACCGGCTACAGCTGAGATCATCCAATCTGAAATCGTTGGACCGTCATTAGGACAAAAAGCCATTGATGCCGGTATGATATCATCAGTAGTTGGATTCTTGTTGGTATGTTTGTGGATGGTATTCTACTATGGAAGAGCAGGTTGGTATGCTAACGTTGCTTTGTTAGTTAACTTATTATTCTTGTTTGGTATTCTAGCTAGTTTAGGTGCTGTATTAACTTTACCTGGTATTGCCGGTATCGTGTTGACCTTAGGTACTGCCGTAGACGCGAATATTATCATCTATGAAAGAGCGAAAGAAGAATTGCGCGACGGAAAATCATTAGCCGATGCCGTGAAATCTTCTTACGGTTGGAAAGGAGCTATGCGTTCTATTATCGATGCTAACGTAACCCACGTTTTAACCGGTGCTATCTTATTCATCTTTGGTACGGGACCAATCCAAGGTTTCGCTACTACTTTGTTAATCGGTATTTTCACCTCGTTATTTACTTCTATTTTTATCGCCAGAATGTTTATTGATAAAGACATCGCTAAAAACAGAAGCTTGATGTTCTCTACCAATATCACTAAAAACTGGTTTACCGGATTCCACTTCGACTTTATCGGGGTTAAGAAAATTTCTTATATAATCTCTACTTTAGTAGTAGTAGGAAGCTGTATTTCTTTCTATTTTAATGGATTAGACGAAGGTGTTGATTTTGTTGGAGGAAGAACGTTCCAAGTAAAATTTGAAAAACCGGTAGAAGCTACTCAGGTTTCTGAAGAGTTATCTGCTGCTTTCGGAGTTACCGTTGAAGCCAAAGTATTTGGTGAAGACGATCAGTTAAAATTAACTACTAAATACAAAATCAAAGAAGATGGTGTTGAAGTAGATAAAGAAGTAAATGAATTATTGTTCAATACTTTGAAAAAATACTACAGTGCTGATTTGACTTACGACAAGTTCATCAACACTTACGACGGAAAACAAACCGGAGTTTTGCAAGCCTCTAAAGTTGGGGCCTCTATCTCTGCCGATATAAAAACCAACTCTTTCTGGGCTGTAATTGGTGCTATGTTAGTAGTTGGATTGTATTTAGTTATCTCTTTCCGTAAATGGCAGTATTCATTAGGAGCTATCGCCGCTATCTTACACGACGTTATCTTCGTATTAGGTTTGTATTCATTATTGTACAAATACATGCCTTTCCACATGGAAATGGATCAACACTTTATCGCTGCTATCTTAACAGTAATCGGTTACTCTATGAACGATACCGTAATTGTATTTGACAGGGTTCGTGAGTTTTTAGCCGGAAACATTAAAGGTACGTTTAAAGATGTGGTAAATGCATCTATTAATACTACGCTTTCCAGAACTATCAATACATCATTAACTATGGTTATCGTATTGTTAATCATGTTCATTTTCGGTGGTGAGTCTATCCGTGGATTTATCTTTGCCATGTTGATAGGTATCTTAGTTGGAACTTATTCTTCGTTGTTTATCGCTACCCCAATTTTGGTTGACAGTGTAAGCAAAAAAGACATCGAAGAAATCGAGAGTCGTCACAAAGGAGAACAAGCTTAATTGTTGCTCTATAGATAAAAAAAAGGGTTGTCATTACGACAACCCTTTTTATATATATGATATGTTTATTTTTTTGTAATGTCTTTTAAAACAGCTTTGTTGGAGTAGTTAATCACTTTTAAAACTATGGGTAGATTTTGTTTTGTCTTTCCTTCTATGATGTATACTTTTCCGCCTTCAGAGGGTTTGTTACTCACATCAAAATCTACATCGCCGTGGGTTAGAGTGGCTTTGATGTCGGCTGTGTCAACCCATTTTTCATTTAGTTTTTGGGTCGCCAAACTGTCGTAATAAAAAGGTTTGTTTCTCAGGTCGTTCAGCACTCTGGCGTTGGGAAAATAATTACATCGGGTATCTTTGCCGCTCCAAATTAAGACTACAAAAAACATCCCGATACTAAAGCCTACCAAATAGTAAGCAAATCGTTGATAAAACTTCATAATTGATTCTTTTCAACAAAAGTAATCAATGTTGGAGTTCCGATAAATAAGGAAGTTGATTATTTTAGAAGACAATCAGATTAATATCGTTGTCGGGTAAATTAAACCAATCGCCTATGGCTTTGTTGGTCAAAATACCGTGGTACAAATACACCCCGTTTTTTAAGCCTTTGTTGCATCGGATAGCACTTTCCAATCCACCGTCTTCTGCAATTTGTAACAAATAAGGTGTAATGATATTACTAATCGATAAAGAAGCCGTTTTAGAATAACGAGACGGAATATTGGGAACGCAATAATGAATTACATTGTTTTTTATAAAGGTAGGCGATTCGTGTGTAGTTACTTCAGAAGTTTCAAAACAGCCACCGGTATCAATGCTCACATCAACAATCACAGCCCCTTTTTTCATATGTTCCACCATGGTTTCGGTTACTACTACAGGGCAGCGGTCTTTGCCACGCATCGCGCCAATGGCTACATCGCATCTTCTCAAAGCTTTGAGTAACGATTTGGGTTGTATGGTAGAAGTAAATATTCGTTGGTTTAAATTGTTTTGCAAACGACGCAGTTTGGTGATGGAGTTGTCAAATACTTTAACATTGGCACCCAAACCTAAAGCCGTTTTTGCGGCAAATTCGCCTACGGTTCCGGAGCCTAAAATGACTACATCAGTAGGTGGTACTCCTGTGATGTTCCCTAAAAGTAATCCTTTACCGAATTCATTGTTAATCATTAGTTCGGCGGCAATCAAAACAGAAGCGGTACCGGCAATTTCGCTCAACGATTTCACGGCAGGATAGGAGCCGTCTTCGTCTTTGATGTATTCAAAAGCCAAAGCGGTTACTTTTTTCTTGGCTAAAGCTTCGAAATATTCTTTTTTTCGGGTTTTTAATTGAATGGCTGAAATGACAATTGCATTTTGGTTCACCATGCCGATTTCTTCCATCGTTAAAGGTTCTACCTTTAAAATCATTGGGCAACTGAACACTTTCTTGGTGTCGTTGGTAATGATGGCTCCGGCATCGCTGAACTCTTTATCGGTATAACTGGAACTCAGTCCGGCTCCGGCTTCAATCATCACTTTATGTCCGTGTGAAGTCAGTGAATTCACCGCATCCGGCGTTAAGCAAATGCGTCTCTCTTGGTAAGAAGTCTCTTTGGGAATTCCTATGAAAAGGTCGCTTTTGTGACGAAAGATTTCTAACTTTTCCTCTTGCGGCAGTAATTGTTGCTTGGTGAATGGGGTTAACGACATAACGGAACAATGAATTTAGCTCGAAAGTACGAAAAAAATAGCAATGTCAATAGCAAAAATCAATATCAGCTCAGTCTTAAAATCCTTTTGCCGTCGGGTGCTGTTGTCAGGTCTATAGTCGAATAGTCGTCCGGAAGTAAATTCGGAATCTTTTCGGCCCATTCAATAAAACACCAATGTCCGGAATACAAATACTCATCAATACCCATATCTAAGGCCTCAGATTCCGATTTTAATCGGTACACATCGAAGTGATAAACGTATTGCCCACCATCGGCTTGGTATTCGTTTACCAATGAAAAGGTCGGACTACTGGTAGCATCTTTTACGCCTAAAGTTTTTGCTAAAGCTTTGATTAAAGTGGTTTTACCCACGCCCATTTGTCCGTTAAAAATGATGACTTTATGCGGGTTTTCGGCTATGATTTTTTGAGCAACTTCTTGTAACTCGTCTACTGAAAAGATGATTTCCATGGGCAACTATAGTTAGTAATTGGTGAATAGTAATTAATAAAACGGCTAATCACTAATTACTATTCACTAATTACTTCCTTTATTTCGGATTAAACACTAAAAACGGTACAATCATTTCTTCTAACGAAATGCCTCCGTGCTGGTAGGTATTGCGGTAGTAACTCACATAATGATTGTAGTTGTTTACATAGGCCAAAAATAAATCATTCTTTGCAAATATGTATGAGCTGCTCATGTTTATTGTCGGCAATCCAATTTTTTTAGGATCTTTTACCGCATAAACATCTTTATCTTCATAAGTCAAACTGCGACCGGTTTTATAGCGCAAGTTCAAACTGGTGTTTTTATCGCCGATTACTTTCGATGGATTCTTAACGTTAATGGTACCGTGATCGGTGGTGATGATTAACTTAAAACCTAATTTTTGCGCTTGCTGGATGATTTCTAATAAAGGTGAATTTTTAAACCAACTCAACGTAAGCGAACGGTACGCTTTGTCATCGGAAGCCAATTCTTTCACCACATCCATTTCGGTTTTGGCGTGTGACAACATGTCTACAAAATTGTAAACCACGGTTACCAATTGATTGTCTTTAAGTGCTTTAAAGTTGTCCGCCAGTTTTTTTCCGCCGGCCAGATTGGTAATCTTGAAGTAATCTTGTTTGATGTTCAGGCCTAAACGTTTCAAATGAGCAGTGAGGAACTCAGCTTCATGCATATTTTTGCCGCCTTCATCAACATCATTTTTCCAATATTGCGGAAATTGTTTTTCCATTTCCAGTGGCGTCAATCCGGAGAAAATCGAATTTCGGACGTATTGTGTTGCTGTTGGTAAACTGGCGTAATAGGGTATTTCTTTTTCCAATTTGTAATGATTGGCTACAACACTCTCCATGGCTTTCCATTGGTCGTAGCGCAAATTATCGATTACCACAAACAAAACAGGCTTGTCTTTTTTAACCAATTCCGGAACGACTAATTCTCTGAAAAGCGTATGAGATTGTATGGGTTTATCAGCCTTGGGATCGAACCAATTTTCGTAATTACGCTCTATAAATTTTCCGAATTGTACATTGGCTTCTACTTTCTGACTTTCCAAAATTTCGAACATACTTTGGTCGTTGATGTTTTCCAATTCCAATTCCCAAAACAATAGTTTTTTGTACAATTCCACCCAGTCTTCGTAGCTGTTTACCATAGCCAATTCCATGGCGATTTTGCGGAATTCTTTTTGGTAATCCAAAGTGGTTTTTTCTGAAATCAATCGCGAATGGTCGAGGTTTTTTTTCAAACTCAATAAAATCTGATTCGGATTTACCGGTTTAATCAAATAGTCGGCAATCTTTGAACCAATCGCTTCTTCCATGATATATTCTTCTTCACTCTTGGTAATCATGATTACCGGTGTAGATGACTTTTTCTCTTTCATCTCCGACAAGGTTTCCAAACCGCTCATACCGGGCATGTTTTCATCCAAGAAAACAATGTCAAAATTACCGTCTTCATAAGCGTCAATCGCATCTCGGCCATTGTTATAAGTGGTAACCTGATAGTTTTTACTTTCTAAAAAGAGAATATGTGGTTTGAGCAAATCAATTTCGTCATCCACCCAAAGTATTTTGATTTTGTCCATGTTTCGTAGTTATTTTGGTGCAAATTACTATTTATAAAACGCAGTAGTATTAAAATTATTATAAAAATCGCGAAATCTTTTTTGAGGCAATACCAATAAAAAATGCCGCCCTAAGCAGCACTTTCTTTTACCAAAATAAACAGGTTATTTGGTTTTACAGGTATTGATGCCGAATAAAGTATAAAGCGGACAAAAACTTACCAAGCTGGTCAGTAAAAATACGCCGCCTAAAGCCAATAGTACATAGCTTAAAGTTCCGGTAAGGGTTCCCGAAAAATACAAATAGGCAAAAACAGCAGCCAAAATGACTCTGATGCCGCGATCTAAAGTTCCCATGTTTTTTTTCATTTTGTTTTCTGTAAAGTATTGGTTAATAATGGATAAACAATAAGTAAAGTTAAAAAATATAAATTTCAGAATTGAGAATTATTTTCCTATGCTTTTTTAATCGAAATTTACCAAACCAAAAGCGCCTTACTTATGATTGACATCCTTAAAGAAAATTACGGTTTTATTTTTGAAGAAAAATTATTAGAAGAAATTGCACAAGTGGCCACTTTAAGAACCTTTGAAGATGGCGATATATTAATCGATTTTGGCGACTACATTAAGTTCATGCCTTTGCTGCTTTCCGGTGCTATAAAAATTCTTCGTGAGGATTTTGACGAAGGCGAATTGCTTCTGTATTTCCTCGAAAAAGGCGATACTTGTGCCATGACCATGGCCTGTTGTTTGGGTGAAACCAAAAGTGAAATCCGAGCCGTAGCCGAAACAAAAGGTCAAGTAGTCATGGTACCCGTAGCCAAAATGGAGGAATGGTTAGGCAAATACAAAAGTTGGCGCAATTTTGTATTCGACAGCTACAACAGTCGTTTGAAAGAAATGCTTCAAGCCATAGATAATTTGGCTTTTATGAATATGGATGAGCGACTTTACAATTATCTTTTAGACAAAGCCCAAATCAATAAAACCGATTTTATTCAAAATACCCATCAGGAAATTGCGTACGATTTGCATACATCGCGCGTGGTGATTTCCCGATTGCTCAAAGCCTTGGAAAATGAAGGGAAGATCAAACTGCATCGCGCTTCCATAGAACTGATTCGGCACTAGTTTTGGTTGTGTAACTTTTGATACCGACTAAAGGTGTTTTAGGTTCTAATTTTGTTGCAGTTCAACTGATAATTATCATTTCAATTTTACGCTTGAAAAGATACTTTTGAATCAAACTTAAAAAACATGAAGCTAGAACAAATTTATACCGGATGTTTGGCGCACGCTGCTTATTATTTAGAATCGAACGGTGAAGCCGCCATTTTTGATCCTTTGCGCGAAGTGCAACCTTACATTGACCGCGCCCGCAAAGACAACGCTAAAATCAAGTACGTTTTTGAAACGCATTTCCACGCCGATTTTGTATCGGGTCATTTGGATTTAGCCCAAAAAGAAAACGCTGTAATTGTATACGGACCAACCGCTAAACCGGGTTTTATCGCTTTAATAGCCGAAGACAATCAGGTTTTCCAAGTCGGACAATGCAAAGTCAAAGCCATCCACACGCCGGGACATACCATGGAAAGTACGACCTATTTGATTATCGACGAAAACGGAAAAGAACACGGAATTATCACCGGAGATACTTTATTCATTGGAGATGTTGGTCGACCTGATTTGGCACAACACGTGGTGGCCGATTTAACGCAAGACAAGTTAGCGCGATTGTTATACCATTCGTTGCGCGAAAAAATTATGCCGTTGTCGGATGATTTAATCGTGTATCCGAATCACGGTGCCGGTAGTGCTTGCGGAAAAATGATGAGCAAAGAAACGACCGATACCTTAGGCAATCAAAAAAAGACCAATTACGCGTTGAATCCGAAGTTAACGGAAGACGAATTTGTATTGGCGTTATTGACAGGCTTAACCACGCCACCGGCTTATTTTCCTAAAAATGTTTTAATGAACATCCAAGGCTATGAAAGTTTAGATACGGTTATGTATCGCGGACAAAAGCCATACGACGCTAAGTCATTCGAAATGGTTGCCAATGAAACCCAAGCATTGATACTGGATACGCGCAAAGCAGCCGAGTTTGCCGAAGGTTTTATCCCGAACAGTATTAACATTGGTTTGGAAAGTAACTTTGCGATGTGGGTAGGTGAATTGATTCCCGATTTGAAACAGCAGATTTTAATCGTAGCCGAAAATCACGAAAAAGTTGCGGAAGCTATTATTCGATTGTCCCGAGTTGGGTACGATCATGCCATTGGCTATTTAGAAGGTGGATTTGAGGCGTGGGCGAAAGCCGGAAAAGAGGTCGACTCCGTGAACCGAATTACTGCAGAGGAATTAGAACGATTAGAAGAAATTCAAGCCGCGCCAATTATCGATGTCAGAAAGAAAAGCGAATACGATTCGGAACACTTAATAAATGCCGTCAATATTCCTTTAAACGAAATAAGCCAACGCCTGTCGGAGTTCCCAAAAGACCAACACTTTGTGTTGCATTGTGCCGGAGGTTACCGAAGTATGATTGCGGCTTCCATTTTAAAACAAAGAGGATTTGACAACTTTGTAGATGTAATTGGCGGTTTTAATGCGATTAAAGTAACCAATATGCCGATTACCAATTATGTTTGTCCCACTACTTTATTATAACTATTGAACATGAAGAGAATATTGTTTTCCAATTGGCACCTGATGCGTTATTTCAGATTGGCCTTCGCCTTGTTTCTGTTTTTTCAAGCTTATGAAACCAAGCAATGGTTTTTTATCGCCTTTGGCATTTTCTTTTTATTTCAAGCCATTTTCAATATGGGCTGCGGCCCTAACGGATGTAATATAACTTATAAAAATCAAAAAGATGAATAGTAGTTTCGACCAATTAATTAATTCGGAAAAACCGGTGCTGATTGATTTTTTCGCTACTTGGTGCGGACCTTGTCAAATGCTCGGACCAATATTGAAAGAAGTGAAAGACCAATTAGGCGATAGGGTTTCTATTATCAAAATAGATGTAGATAAGAATCAGGAATTAGCGGCGATGCAACAAGTTCGAGGCGTGCCGACGATGCTGTTGTTTCAAAACGGTAAACAGCTTTGGCGTCAATCCGGAGTGTTGTCAAAAGAAGAAATAATCAAAAATATACTCGACAAATCCAATAATTAATTATCATGGAACAGCAATTTGTAGTAGAAAATATCAAGTGCGGCGGCTGTATGAGCAGTATTAAAACTGCCTTACTTAAATTGGAAGGTGTTGCCGAAGTAAGCATAGATAAAGAAATTGATACCGTCACGGTAACCGGTACAATGAATCGCGAGGATGTAGTAAACAAACTCAATGACTTGGGTTATCCCGAAAAAGGCAACAATACTTTAATTCGCAAAGCCAAATCGTATGTGAATTGTGCCATCGGCAGAATGACAGAAAACGATTAATCATGAATAAAAAAGTTTTAATCCTTACCGCTGTAGGCGTTATCTTTGGTGCTATAGGCGGTTATGCCTATTATTATTTTGTTGGTTGTGCCTCAGGGACTTGTGTAATTACTTCCAAACCCTTGAATGCCACTTTATACGGCAGTTTGATGGGTGGATTATTGTTCAATATTTTTGTTCCGAATCCGAAAAAGTAAGCGGCTATGATTAATTTTTGGGACGAACGTTATGCCGCCGAAGCTTATGCTTATGGAACAGCACCGAATGTGTTTTTTAAAGAAACCATAGGTGAAATTCCAAAAGGGAAATTGCTTTTTCCGGCTGAAGGCGAAGGCAGAAATGCTGTTTTTGCCGCTCAATTAGGTTACGAGGTTTATGCCTTTGACACCAGCAAAGAAGCCAAAAATAAAGCCGATAAATTAGCCCAAAAATACGGTGTGACCTTAGATTATAGCGTTGGGGATCTTGAAACACTCAACTATCCCGAAAGCTATTTTGATGCGTTAATTCTGATTTATGCTCACGTTCCCGCTGAAATCAGAACTGCATTTTGTCAACATTTACTCCGTTTACTCAAACCCAATGGCCAAATCATTTTTGAAAGCTTCAGTCAAGAACAACTTAATTACACTTCGGGTGGCCCAAAAAACAGCGAGATGCTTTTCTCCGAAGCCCAAGTGAAAAACGATTTTCCTAATGTTGACTTTGATTTCCTAACCACAGAAGTCATTAGTCTTGATGAAGGGAAATACCACCAAGGATTAGGATCCGTAGTGCGTTTTAGGGCTAGAAAGTTAAGTTAGTTTTAAGTTAATTTTTTTGTCCTCAACAATTTTAAGTAGTACATTTGAGTATTGTTAAACAGATAAACCCTTAAAATATTTATAAAAATGAAAAAATTAGTTTATGCCTTTGCCGCAGTTGCTCTTATGTTCTCAATGACTGTTAACGCTAACAACGGCGAGCCAAAGCAAAAAAAGAAAAAAGCTAAAACCGAAAAATCTTGCTCTACTGAAGAGAAAAAAGAATGCAGCACTGAAAAAAAAGCCGGCTGTTGTGCTTCTAAAAAAGCAGAAGATAAAAAAGCTTAATTCTGAGTTTTACATCTTATTCAAACGCCTCCTAATCGGAGGCGTTTTTTTGTAACAAATGTTGCAAAGTAGTTGGAACGGAAAGTCTAGCTTTGAAGAAAAATATTCTTCCTATGAAATTTCGCTACGCCATAGCACTGCTTTTGTTTATACAAGGCTTATTCTCGCAGTCAACTTTTGATTACCAGGTACAGCTTAATCCGATAACCATTCCCAATTTTCCAGGTATTCACTCTTATGCTTTTGCCCAACACCAAGGGAAATGGTTATTCATAGGCGGGAGACTAGATGGTATTCACGCCCGACAACCTTTTAATGCTTTTCCGGCTTCCAATAATAATACGGCTATTTATGTAGTTGATGTGGCATCCAATCAATTTTGGTCGGCTTCGCTCAATCCCTTACCAACCGCTTTGAAAGAACATCTGCAAGCTACCAATTTCAACTTTTATCAAGATGAAGATGCACTTTATATCATTGGAGGCTATGCTTTTTCTGCCACAGCCAATGATCATATTACTTTTGACAAGCTCACTTCGGTGAATGTCTCAGGCTTGATTAATTCGATCATCAATGGTACTGTCATAGCACCTCATTTCAAGCAAATTACTAATACCAACTTCGCCATCACGGGTGGACAATTGGGTAAAATAAACGATACGTTCTACTTGGTTGGCGGACATCGTTTTGACGGAAGATACAATCCGATGAACAACCCTACGTTCACCCAAACCTATTCCAATCAAATTCGAAAATTTACCATTGATAATTCTGGTTCACAATTGAGTATTTCAAATTACGAAGCGGTAACCGATGCCGTTCATTTACACCGACGCGATTACAATTTGTTGCCTCAAATTTTCCCAGATGGTTCGCCAGGCTATACAATTTCATCGGGCGTATTTCAAATCAATATCGATTTGCCGTTTCTTTATCCGGTAGATATCAAAGCCGACGGTTATTTTCCGCAAACGGCTTTTAATCAATATTTGAGTAATTACCACAGCGCCAAGTCGTGTTTGTATGATGCTGCTGAGAACCGTATGCACAATCTCTTTTTTGGCGGAATCAGTCAGTATTATTACAACGGAACGACTCTGGTGCAAGACAATAATGTACCTTTCGTCAACACCATAAGCAGAACAACTAGATTTTCTGATGGTTCGTTGCAAGAATACCAACTTCCTGAAACCATGCCGGCTTTGAAAGGTGCGAGTGCTGAATTTATTCCCAACAAATCACTACCGCATTACAGCAATGAAGTGATTAAGTTGCATGAAATCACAGCTAACGAATTTGTTATCGGTCACATCGTTGGCGGATTATCAAGTTCAAGTGCAAATCCGTTTACAGCTAATAACACCGCTTCAACATCAGCCAATGCTACGATTTTTGAAGTGAAACTTATTAGAAATACACCTTTAGGAGTGCAACCAATTGAAGGTAAAAATCCGTTCTCTATGACCGTTTCACCCAATCCAACCGACAGCAGCACGGTAAGAGTGCATTTCAAAATGGCCTACGCTACCAACATCGATTATTTTGTTTCCGGTATGGATGGTAAAATCATCACCGACGGCGAAATTGAAGATGCCCAACAAGGCGATAACAGTATGAATTTTGAGTTGGATGGTATTGTCAACCAAACCGTCATCATCACTTTTATTTTTGACAATAAGTTTTATGTGTCTCAAAAAGTGATTGTAAAGTAAACAAACCAAAACCACTTTCTTAGTCTGCCCGAGTCATCGGGCATTCTTTGTTTTGGTACCTCTGTAACAATTGTAACTGTAAACACTTTTCTGTCGTTATATTTTTGCTTCATAATTAAGATAAAAACTATGAATATGAGCAAACTATTAGTATCACTGGGATTTGTATTCCTTTCCACTTTCGGATTCAGTCAGGATACGTTGACCGTTTCCAAAAGCGATTTGAAACAAAAACTCGCTGAAAAAAATCTGCAACTCCAAATGGCCCGAAAAAACTACCAATCGGCCAAAGCAGATTACCAACAATCTAATGCACTCTTTTTGCCCAACATTACAGCGTCCTATACCGGAATGGTTACTACCAATCCGTTAATGGCTTTTGGTTCCAAATTAAATCAGGAAATTTTAACCCAATCCGATTTCAATCCGGCCTTGCTCAATGATCCGAAAACCACTCAAAATTTTGCGACTAAAATCGAAATCCAACAACCTTTGGTTAATCTCGATGGTATTTTCGGCCGTCAAGCTGCCAAAGCCAAAATGGAAGCGTTTCAATTGCAAACCCAACGTACCGAAGAATATTTGTTGTTAGAGGTTTCTAAGGCTTATATGCAACTTCAATTGTCTTACAAAGCGGTTAACGTTTTAGAGAAAGCGGAATCCACCGCCAAAGCCAATTTAAAACTGGTAGAAAACTATTTCAAACAAGGCTTGTTGCAAAAGACAGATGTACTTAACGTGCAAGTGCGTGTTAACGATATTTCAAATCAGCTACAATACGCTAAAAGTAATGTGCAAAATGCTTCGGATTATTTGGGTTTCTTAATTAATGAAGATACGCAAGGAAAAACATTCAAGCCATCGGAAGCCTTGGAAAAAGAAATTAAAGTTGAAGTTGTTGATTGGGAATTGTCCGAAAATCGAAAAGACATTCAGGCGATGCAAAAATCCTCAGAAGCTTACCAAAAAATGCTATCGATGAGTAAAATGAGTTTTTTACCCAGATTGAATGCTTTCGGAAGTTACGAGTTGTACGACCGTCAGTTTTTAGGAACAGCGGCCAAAGGGTATTTGGTCGGCGCACAATTGTCATGGAATTTATTTGACGGTTATAAATCAGTCGGGAAATATGACAAAGCCAAAGCCGATTTTCAAAAAGCCAATCTCGAAACCGAGCAATACAAAAAACAAAGCCAACTCGAGTTCAATAAAACCAATCGCCAACTTAAAGATGCCGAAAACAAAGTCGGTTTGTCTCAATTGGCCTTCGAACAAGCGCAAGAAGCGTACCGCATTCGCCAAAACAGATTTGCCCAAGGCTTAGAAAAAACCACCGACTTACTGGTTTCCGAAACCCAAATGATTCAAAAAGAATTGGAGCATTTGCAAGCCGTTTTTGAGTACCAATTTACACAGGAGTATTTACAGTTTTTAAGTCAATAAAATCTAATAATAATAGCAAAAATCAATTTCAATAAAAATTACAAATGATGAAAAAATATAGTTTACTACTAATCGTGCTGGCTTCCGTTTTGATGCTTAACTCTTGTGGGAAAGACCGAAAAGAAGTCACAGACAATACCGCTGCTATCGTCGTAAAAGTAGCTGGAAATACAGCCGCAAACAACAGTTCTTTTATAACCGCCAGTGGCAAAATTGAAGCCGAAAACAGCGCTAACGTCAGCACCCGAATGATGGGTTATGTGACTAAAGTGCATGTGAAAGTCGGACAGAAAGTCAATGCCGGTCAACTTTTGGTCAGCATCAACAACACCGACTTACAGGCGAAAAAAGCCCAAGTTGAAGCTTCTATCTTGCAAGCGACTGCGGCTTTTAACAATGCCAAAAAAGACTACGAAAGATTTACCGCTTTGTTCAACCAACAAAGTGCTTCTCAAAAAGAGTTAGACGATATGACGTCGCGCTACGAAATGGCCAAAGCCGGATTGGAAGCCGCCAAACAAATGCGAAACGAAGTCGTAGCGCAATTCGGTTACAGCAACATCACCGCGCCGTTTTCCGGAGAAGTAATCAATACGTTTGTCAAAGAAGGCGATATGGCCAATCCAGGAATGCCGTTGGTGAGTATCGAAGGTGCTTCCCGTTTACAAGTGACCGCTATGGTTTCGGAAAGCGATATTTCGGACATTCAAAACGGAATGACCGTGAACGTTTTGGTAAAATCCATCAACAAAGCAGTAACCGGAAAAGTAACGGAAGTCAGTAGTTCGGCTAAAAATACCGGCGGACAATATTTGGTAAAAATCAACTTAACCCAGACCAATAAAGCCATTTTATCCGGCATGTTTGTGAATGTCCAATTTCCGATAGCTAATAAAATGCAAACGACTACTTCAACCGATAAAGTTTTAGTACCCGAAAGCGCCTTGGTCAAACAAGGCCAACTGACCGGAATTTACACCGTAGGGAATGGGAATACAGCCATTTTAAGATGGTTGCGCATTGGTAAAACTTTCGGCAATCAAGTTGAAGTATTATCCGGTTTATCGGCAGAAGAGCAATATATCGTTTCGGCAGAAGGTAAGTTGTATAATGGCGCAAAAGTGAAGTTGAATTAACTCATTTTCAAATTTTCAAATCATCACATTTTCAAATTAAAAAATCATGCAAGAAGGTATATCAGGTAAAATCGCCCATTTTTTCATCAATTCGAAGTTAACTATACTGTTAATGGTAGGTTTGATGATCATAGGCGTATACAGTTCGTTTCTGATTCCGAGAGAAGAAGAACCGCAAATTAATGTTCCGATGGCCGACGTAATGGTGGGTTATCCGGGAGCGAGTCCGAGTGAAGTGGAAAGTCGCGTCGTAAAACCGTTAGAAAAAATTCTTTCCAACATCAAAGGCGTAGAACACGTGCACAGTATGGCTATGAACGGTCAGGCAATGTTGATTGTTCAGTTTTATGTTGGTCAAGATGTGGAACGCTCGTATGTGAAATTATACGACGAGTTGGCCAAACACGAAAATCTATTCCCGCAAGGCGTGTACAAACCGATGGTGAAAACGCGTTCTATCGACGATGTTCCGATGTTGGGATTAACGTTGTGGAGCGAAAAATTGAACGATTTTGAAATCCGTCAAATTGCGGAAGAAGTCACTTCTGAAATTGAAAAAGTCAAAGATGTGGCCATCACCAAAGAAATCGGCGGCAGAAACCGCGAGGTGAAAGTGGTGTTGGACAAAGATAGAATGGCCGAAAACGGTGTGGATGCTTTAAGTATCATGCAAATGATCCAAGCCAACAACGGCAGCTCTCAATCGGGAAGTTTTGTTGCTTCAGATAAAGAATATTTAGTAACTACCGGTGAGTTTTTACAAACCGCCGAAGATGTGGAGAACTTAGTGGTTGGCGTGAATGCCAATATGCCGGTCTATTTAAAACAAGTGGCTTCGGTGCAAGACGGACCTTCAACACCGAGAAGTTACGTGTCTTTCGGATACGGAAAATCGAATGAAAAATTCGCTAAAAACAATTCGGAATATCCGGCGGTAACCATTTCCATCGGAAAAGTAAAAGGTGCCGACGCGATGAAAATCTCCGAAAAGATTTTGGAGAAAGTCGACCATTTGAAACAAACGCTCATCACCGATGATGTTCATGTAGAAGTTACGCGTAACTACGGTGAAACCGCTTCGGATAAAGTAGGTGAGTTGTTGTTACACTTAGGAATTGCCATTATCGCCGTAACCATTTTGGTAATGTTAGCCATGGGCTGGCGCGGTGGTTTGGTGGTGTTTTTCTCAGTGCCACTGACCTTTGCTTTAACGTTGTTCGCTTATTATATGTTAGGCTACACACTGAATAGAATCACTTTATTCGCTTTAGTGTTCGTAGTCGGAATTGTAGTAGACGACAGTATCATCATCGCCGAAAACATGCACCGTCATTTTAAAATGAAACGCTTGCCATTCAAACAAGCCGCCATTTATGCGATTAACGAAGTCGGGAATCCAACCATTTTAGCCACGTTCACGGTTATTGCGGCCATTTTACCGATGGCGTTTGTATCCGGAATGATGGGACCTTATATGAGTCCGATGCCGATTGGCGCTTCAATTGCGATGTTGTTGTCCTTGTTTGTGGCCTTAACGGTAACGCCATATTTGGGCTATCATTTATTACACGAAAAAGAAGCACAAGAGCACAAAGCCGAACAAGGATTAGAAACTTCTTGGATCTACAAAGTATACAGCAAAATGGAACGACCTTTCTTGGAAGGCTCTAAAAAGCGCCGTTTGATGTTAGGGATAACTGTATTGTTACTTTTAGGTTCGGTATTGATGTTCTTTACCAAATCGGTAGCTGTGAAAATGTTGCCGTTTGACAATAAAAACGAATTCCAAGTCGTTATCGACATGCCGGAAGGGACTACGCTAGAAAGAACTGCTGCGGTGACTCAAGAAATTGCACAATATCTTTCTACAGTTCCGGAAGTTGTGAATTACCAAAACTATATCGGTACATCAGCACCAATCACGTTTAATGGTTTGGTTCGCCATTACGATATGCGTGGTGGCAGTAATATGGCTGATATTCAGGTGAATTTGTTACACAAAGAAGACCGTGATTTACAAAGTCACGATATCGCTAAAATTGTTCGTCCGGAAGTACAAAAAATTGCTAAAAAATTCGGAGCTAACGTGAAGATTATCGAGGTTCCGCCGGGACCGCCGGTGTTATCGACTTTAGTGGCCGAAATTTACGGTCCGGATTATAAAGAGCAGATTAAAGTCGCCAACCAAGTAAAAGACATCTTAGAAAACACCTCTGATATCGTAGATGTCGATTGGATGACCGAAGACAACCAAGTTGAATACCGCTTGGAAGTCGACAAAGAAAAAGCGATGTTAAACGGAATCGCGCCACAGCAAGTAGTAGGCAATTTGACCTATTTATTGAAAGAATATCCGGTGTCTAACTTGTACGATGAACATTCCAATGACAATGTAGGCATCGTATTGGCTTTAGATGATAAAGACAAAACGAGTTTGCAAGACATTCAAAGTTTAAAAATCAAAGGCAATCGCGGCAATGTCGTTCCTGTGAGTGATTTGGTAAAAGTGGTACAAGATACGTTGCAAAAAACCATTTACCGTAAAGACCAAAAAAGAGTCGTGTATGTAACAGCAGATATGGCCGGTGCCTTGGAAAGTCCGGTGTACGCCATTTTAGGAATGAACGAAAAGCTGCAAAAAATGCAATTGCCGAAAGGCTATAAGGTTAACGAATTGTACATGGAACAACCTTCGGATGAAAGCGATTTTACCGTGAAATGGGATGGTGAGTGGCAAATTACTTTAGAAGTATTCCGCGATTTAGGTGCTGCGTTCCTAATTGTAATTGTCATCATTTACATGTTGATTGTAGGTTGGTTCCAAAATTTCAAAACACCAATTGTCATGATGATGGCGATACCACTTTCTTTAGTCGGAATCGTATTAGGGCATTGGATGTTAGGTGCCTTCTTTACCGCAACTTCTTTTATCGGAATGATTGCTTTGGCCGGTGTGATGGTACGAAATTCGGTATTGCTCATCGACTTTATCGAAATCCGCTTGAATGACGGTATTGGATTAAAACAAGCCATTATCGAGGCGGGAGCGGTGCGAACGACACCAATTTTATTGACCACCGGAGCAGTTGTAATCGGAGCATCTATCATCTTGTTTGATCCGATATTTCAAGGGTTGGCGATTTCGTTAGTTTTTGGTGCTATTGTGTCTACCTTACTGACGTTGATTGTGGTGCCGTTGATTTACTACATCACCGAGAGAAAAAAATGGGAAGGTCAAGGAAAACGTTCAGAAATTGAAGAAACTAATGCTTAATACTATGAAATTACTAATCATTACCGCTATAGCCGAATTTGAAAAAGACATCAAAAAGCTATTGAAAAATGCTGAGGTTGCCACATTTAGCTACCGAAACGTCATGAGTTACAAAGATGTTTCAGAAGAGTTTATTGAGACCAATTGGTTTGCTTCTGAAATGAATGAAACTGAATCCTTACTTTTTTACGCATTGGTGCCCAAAGAGAAAGTGGATTTTTTCTTTCAGTTGGTCGCCGACTTTAACGCCCAACAACCCACAAAAGCAAAGGTGCAAGTTGCGGTACTCAATATTGAAAAAACAAATTAAATACAATTATTATGAAAAACAGAATGATCAGAGCTATTGCAGGAACCTTTATACTAATTAGTTTGTTGTTGGCGATTTACGTCAATCAAAATTGGTTGTGGTTTACCGCTTTTGTAGGCGCTAATTTGTTGCAATCTTCTATCACCAAATGGTGTTTGATGGAAGACATACTGGTGAAATTTGGCGTCAAAGACTAAGGATAAAGCCACCCTCGGGTGGTTTTTTTATGTTTCATTTTAACAAATGCATTACATTTGGTAACATTTTATTTAAAATGAAGTCCAATAGCCATTTAAAAGTATTGATATGAAATTACTAACTAAACTAACCTTAGGTTTATTGTCGGCCATTTTATTGGTAAGTTGTAACCAAAAGGAAGCTGATTTTGTTGATCCTTTGGTAACTAACCGAGATACGACTGTTAATCCGGGGGATGACTTTTTTATGTACGCCAACGGCGGATGGTTCAAACGCAACCCGATTCCGGACAGCGAAAGAAGTAACGGAATTTTCAGAACCATAGGCGATACCATCAATTCGCAAATCAAGCAGATTTGTGAAAAATCGGCGAAGATGTCCGATGCGCCCAAAGGCAGTAACGAACAAAAAATCGGAGATTTCTATGCTTCGGGTATGGATACGTTACAAATTGAAAAATTAGGATTATCACCGTTGCGCACCGATTTGAATAAAATCAAAGCCATAAGCGATGTAACTTCTTTATTAAATACTATTGCTTATTTGCACACTATCGGAGCCAATCCGGCTTTCTCTTTGTACGTGGGTCAAGACGATAAAAACAGCGCCAAATACGCCATCTTTTTAGGGCAAGGCGGATTAGGATTGGGCAACCGCGATTACTATTTCAACACTGATAAAGAAACAGTTAACATTCGTGCCGAATACGTGAAGCATTTGGAAAAAATGGGATTGTTGATGGGTAAATCGCCTGAGATTGCCAAAGCCAATGCTTTAGTGATTATGAAATTAGAAACCGAATTGGCTCAAAACTCCCGAAAGTTAGAAGCGCTTCGAGATCCAATCAAAAATTATAATAAAATGGGTATAGCCCAAATCAATGCCTCGACTCCAAATATCGATTGGAAAACCATGGCAGCCAATATGGGTATTAAAAATGCCGATACTGTAATTGTAGGCCAACCGGAGTTTTACAAAGCATTGAACCAAATGGTTAAAAGTTATTCCATAGAAGATTGGAAGACCTATTTAGAATGGGATTTAGTGAATTCCTACGCTTCGTATTTACACAATGCTATAGAGAAGCAAAATTTTTATTTCTATTCAACCGTAATGAGCGGTGTGAAGGAACAAAAGCCACGTTGGAAACGTATAGTGGAGCAAACCGATGGTGCTTTGGGAGAATTGATTGGACAAGTCTATGTAAAAGACTATTTGCCGGAAGGTTCTAAAGAAAAACTACTTGAAATAGGAAACAACATCAGAACGGTTTATGCAGAGCGCATCAAAAAGCTGGATTGGATGAGTGAGGAGACTAAGAAAAAAGCGCTTTACAAGTTGAGTAAAATAGTCATGAAAGTGGGCTATCCCGATAAGTGGAAAGACATGAGTAGCGTAAACATCAATAGAGGAACATATTTGGCGAATGTAATGGCCACTAACAAATGGGCGATTAAAGAAATGGTATCCAAATTCGGAAAGCCGGTAGATCGTTCCGAATGGCACATGTATCCGCAAACGTATAATGCGTATTATAGTCCAAGCAACAATGAAATTTGCGTGCCGGCTTGTAATATTTTAGTTCCGGGCTTTGAAGGCAGAATGCCGGATGATGCTGTGTTGTACGGAATTATTGGTGGTTCAACTTTCGGTCACGAAATCACACACGGTTTTGACGATCAAGGCAGTCAATATGATGAAAAAGGCAACTTAAACAATTGGTGGACAGCCGAAGATTTGAAAAAATTCAAAGCCAAAACCAAGCTCATTGTTGAGCAGTTTAGTCAGTTTGAGGCTTTGCCGGGTAAATTTGTAAACGGTGATGCTACGCAAGGAGAAAATATAGCCGATTTAGGCGGAATAGTGATGGGATTTGAAGCCTTTAAGAAAACATCTCAATACCAAAACAAACAAAAAATCAGCGGATTGACACCGGAGCAACGTTTCTTTTTGGCTTATGGTTACGCTTGGATGGTAAACATCAAACCGGAAGCTTTGGCCAATCAGTTGTTAACCGATGTACACTCGCCGGCTAAGTTCAGAATCAACGGACCGTTGCAAAACAACCCGGATTTTCACAAAGCCTTCAATATCAAACCGGGCAGTAAAATGCGCAGACCTGACAATTTGAAAGTTGAAATTTGGTAATCAAAAAAAAATCCCTAATCTAATGATTAGGGATTTTTTTATTTGGTGACATTGGCTTCCAGATACCTATCAGTTACTTTCTTCCAATTAATGACTTTAAAAAACGCTTCGATGTATTTTTTGCGTTTGTATTGGTAATCCAGGTAATAGGCGTGTTCCCAAACATCCAAACACAAAATAGGTGTGCCTTTTACAGGTTGGTTTGGCATCAATGGATTGTCTTGATTGGCTGTTGCGGTAACCGATAATTTACCGGCTTTGTCTACTACTAACCAAGCCCAGCCGGAACCGAATTGTTTCTCAGCGGCATCAGCGAATTGGTTTTTAAATACTTCAAAAGAACCAAAATCTCGCGTAATAACAGTGGCTAAGGTGTCTTTTGGTTCTCCGCCGCTTTTGGGTGCCATACCTTCAAAAAACAGCGTATGATTGTAATAGCCACCTGCGTTGTTGCGCAAATCAGCATTGCTCATGTCTAATTTTTTCAAAATATCCTCAATGGCTAAGTCAACCATATTCGGATCGGCAGCTACCAATTTGTTTAAATTGTTGGTGTATGTCAAGTAGTGTTTTGAGTAATGCACTTCCATCGTCAAAATGTCTATACTTGGCATTAAAGCATTGTATTCATACGGTAATTTGGCTAAGGCGAACTGACCGCTTTCGGCACTCACATCATCGGGATGGCCTATGGTTACTTTTTCTTCCGCTGATGGTAACGGAACTTCTACTACTTCTGTGAGTTTTTTTCGTTGGCAAGATGGCAACAGTATCGCAAACGAAAAACATAAAACGGCAATCAATAATTTTTTCATGATTTACTTATTTTCATTTACAATGGCATGTATGGCTTTGATGTATTCTTCTTTGGCTTCTTCTACAGTTAGATGACTGATTTGCATCCAAGCATTGGTTTTAAAGGCATTACGCAAATCAAAAGCCGGGGAATTGTTGTATTCTATGGTTCCGAAAGTGGCTTGTTTATAAAAAGCATACAAGCGCAATTGCACATCTTGTGGGAGTGAAGATTGTGTCATTTGAGAAGCTATGGCTACAGCCTCTTGAAATCGAGCTTCTAAGTCTTTTTCCGACATGGTGCTTCTTATTTAGAAACAATTACAGTTTGATTGCCTACCGCTTTTTGTTGTAATTTCACATCTACCTTAGTTCCTAATGGCAGATAAATATCGACGCGCGAACCGAATTTGATGAAACCGGCATCGTCACCTTGGGTAACTTCCTGACCTTCTTCAGCATAATTAACAATACGACGCGCTAATGCACCGGCAATTTGGCGGTACAAGATTTCGCCGAAAGCTTCGGTTTCAATAACCACCGTAGTTCTTTCGTTTTCGATACTGGCTTTTGGATGCCAGGCTACTAAATATTTTCCGGGATGGTATTTGCTGAATTTGATTTTGCCTGAAGCCGCATAACGAGTAACGTGTACGTTGATAGGCGACATGAAAATCGAAACTTGCAAACGTTTGTCTTTAAAGTATTCTTCTTCGAATACTTCTTCAATTACCACTACTTTTCCGTCAACAGGCGCTAAAATAGTGTTTTTATTCGGGGTGATTTTACGATTCGGATTTCTGAAGAACTGTAGTATCATCACAAAGAAGAACAAAACCAATAATTGAACTGTCATTTTCAGCCAAGGTAAAGGGATGAATTTATCGGCTAGCAGCAAAGCAGCAATAAAACTGACCAATGCGATGAAAATGATTTTATAACCTTCTTTATGAAACATAATAGATAATTTGGTAAAACAAATAAACAAATGGTGCCACAAATATAATACTATCCAAGCGATCTAGAAAACCTCCGTGTCCGGGCATGATGTTCCCACTGTCTTTTACACCGGCAAGTCTTTTGAATTTGGATTCAATTAAATCGCCTAAAGTACCGAAAGTAGTGACCAACAAGGCAATGATGATCCAGCGAATGATAGATTCTTGTAAATAAAATTGGGCTAATAGCACTCCGGCTATCATGGCGAAAACCAATCCGCCGCTAAAGCCTTCTATGGTTTTTTTGGGAGAAATTCTTTCGAATAATTTCGTTTTCCCCATAGAGATGCCAACCAAATATGCGAAAGTGTCATTAGTCCAAATGAGAATTAAAATGGCAATGATAATTTCCGGATGGTAACTATTGGAAATGAAAGGAATTTTGGTAAAAATGATAATCGGGATGATCAAATACCCAATCAAGAATACATATTTGGCCTGCTTGTCTAAAAAACGGTTTTTCTTTTCAAATAAGAAAACTAACGAGCGAATCGAGACCAATAAAGCAGCTATCAAAAGTAAGATCTCGTTGGTTTTTACGGTGTTGTCTAAGTTGAAAAGGATATAGCCCAACGTGGCTAAAACTAAAGGAAAAATCGGTTTTAAGCCAACCAATTTGCAAAATTCTCCCACAGAGAACAACAACAAAAGGCCAAACAGCAACAAAAAACTGTAGGGTGAATAAAGCGTAGCGCCAACCAGCAACAGCACGTAAACTGCCCCGGATAAAGCTCTTGTAACGGTAGTTGTCATTTTATAAATCTTCTAAAAGCAAGAGGTATAAATTCTTGGCTGTGCTTCCGTATTGGAGGAAGTCTTCATCCTTAGCTTTTTCGAAATATTTGATGGTAGTGATATTGGTTGGGTAATCTTTGTCGTATTTCTTTTTAATCACACGTAAACCGTCACTTTTAGATTCTAAAATCTGACTGGTAGTGGCTAAAATAATGATGTTGATTGGTAAGTCGTTGGGTTTATTTTGTTTAATTTGGTTAGAAGAAAACAACACAGAGCCCTCATCTGCTATAAGGTTTTCACAACTGGCAAATAAAAATTTCGGATTTGCAGGTTTGTCATAGCTTAGTTTGTTTTCGTCCAACATACTGAACAATTTTGGCTCATAGCAAAGTGCTTCGCACTCAAACCAATCGTTTTCCTCTAAGATATTCAAGAATTGGTCTTTGACTTCATTCAAGTTTTCGCAATACAAAAACTTGCCGCCATTTTTTTTGAAATTATAAGTAAACTTCTCATCTACAGGTAGTAGCGAAAAGCTAGAAGGAGCATTGTTAAATTCGCTTTGACTTTCTTCGTCAGAGGCATCGTTTCCTGTGCCAAAAATTTTTCTGAAAAGACTCATGCTGGTTGTTTATAATCGGGTTTGGTTTTTGAAATCCCTCAAAGATAAAAAAATCTTAATTCAAAAGTATGTTTTGAATTAAGATTTTAAAAAATTGTTAAAAAACTATAAGGCTTATTCGCTAACGGTTTCGACTACAGTTTCCTCGGCTGAGTTATCAAAAGGTCGTTTACCAAAAATAGCTTCTAAATCGTCTTTAAAGATGACTTCTTTTTCGATTAAGATATTAGCCAACTGTTCTAATTTTTCTTTGTTATCCTGTAGAATTTTGATGGCTCTTTGGTATTCGTTTTCAACCAAGGCTGAAATTTCCTGATCGATAACCAAGGCTGTTTCTTCAGAGTACGGTTTGGAGAAATTATATTCACTTTGACCGGTAGAATCGTAATAGGTGATGTTGCCTAATTTTTCGTTCAATCCGTATATCGTTACCATTGCACGAGCTTGTTTGGTCACTTTTTCCAAATCGCTCAAGGCACCTGTTGAAATTTTGTTGAACATTACCTTTTCGGCTGCACGCCCGCCCATGGTAGCACACATTTCGTCTAACATTTGTTCAGGACGAACAATCAAACGCTCTTCCGGTAAATACCAAGCAGCACCCAAACTTTGTCCGCGAGGAACAATGGTTACTTTCACCAATGGCGCTGCGTGTTCCAACATCCAGCTTACCGTAGCATGTCCGGCTTCGTGTACAGCAATAGCGCGTTTTTCTTCCGGGGTAACGATTTTGTTTTTCTTTTCTAAACCACCAACAATACGGTCAACGGCATCTAAGAAATCTTGTTTGTCAACCGCTGTTTTATTATTTCTGGCTGCAATTAAGGCGGCTTCGTTACATACATTGGCGATATCCGCACCTGAGAATCCCGGCGTTTGTTTGGCTAAGAAATCGATGTCTAAGCCATCTACTTTTTTCAGTGGTTTCAAATGCACTTCGAAAATTTCTTTACGTTCTCTAACATCCGGTAAGTCCACATAAATCTGACGGTCGAAACGTCCGGCACGCATCAAAGCTTTGTCGAGTACATCGGCTCTGTTGGTTGCGGCTAATACAATAACGTGTGTATTCGTTCCGAAACCATCCATTTCCGTAAGCAATTGATTTAAAGTATTTTCTCTTTCGTCGTTAGAGCCTGAGAAGTTGTTTTTGCCACGTGCTCTTCCAACGGCATCTATCTCATCGATAAAGATAATGGCCGGTGATTTGTCTTTGGCTTGTTTGAATAAATCTCTAACACGTGAAGCACCAACACCTACGAACATTTCTACGAAATCAGAACCTGACAACGAGAAGAAAGGTACTTTGGCTTCTCCGGCTACTGCTTTAGCCAATAAGGTTTTGCCGGTTCCCGGAGGTCCGACAAGTAATGCTCCTTTAGGGATTTTACCACCAAGAGTAGTGTATTTTTCAGGGTTTCTGAGGAATTCAACTATCTCCTGAATTTCTTCTTTGGCGCCTTCTAATCCGGCTACGTCTTTGAAAGTAGTTTTCAAATCTGTTTTTTCATCAAATAATTTGGCTTTCGATTTGCCAATATTGAATATTTGACCGCCGCCACCTCCGGCTCCGCCACCCGACATTCTTCGCATGATTAACACCCAAAGACCGATGATAATGATGATAGGTAATAAACTGATGAAGATTTCAGACCAATTGCTTTTCGGTTTGAAATCGAAATCTTTTAGTTTACCGTCTACTTTAGCTTTTTCAATTTTATTTTGGAACACTTCATCGTTTCCGATGTCGAATGAATAGTGTGGTCCCTTGTTAGGATTGCCCAACATATCTTTGGCTAACTTGCTGTGGGCTTTATCTTTTAAAGCAGCTGCAGTAAGATAGGCTTCTCCTTCTGTTTTATTATAGATGACAACTTTTTCAATTTGTCCTTTGTCGAGGTATTCGTTGAATTTAGAAGAAGATATTTTGGCTGTTTCCTGAAAACCGGAACCGCCAATGTAGTTCAATCCAAAAAAAACAATGATTAGTCCGGCGTATATCCACCAAGGACTTATTCTGAAATTATTAGGTTTCTTTTCCGTAGCCATATTTTTTTGTGCGATTTTTAATAATTAGAAGGGATAGATGTAATTTGGGCATCTCCCCAAAGACCTTCGATGTTGTAAAACTCTCGAATTTGTTTTTGGAAAACGTGAACAACTATGTTCACATAATCCATTAAAACCCACTCACCATTGTCCGTGCCTTCTACGTGCCAAGGTTTGTCTTTTAATTCTTTGGAAACTACTTTTTGGATGGAGTTAACTATCGCGTTAACTTGGGTATTTGAATTACCGTTGCAAATTACAAAATAGTCGCATACAGCGGTATCGATAGCTCTTAAATCGAGTATGTCAATGTCATTTCCTTTTACTTCTTCAATGCCTTTGATGATACTGGCTAATAGTACATCAGTGTTTACTGCTTTTTTAGTCATCTAGTATTTGTATATTTGGCAAAGGTATCACTTTTTGTAGTTATTTTTGCTTAACAAAACTCTAAAAATTCACCTCAGTTTTTTCTATTATGCCCATTATCAAACTCGATGCCATAGATTCTACAAACGACTATTTAAAACAGTTGGCTAAGGAACAATTGTTGGAAAATTTCACGGCGGTTATGGCTTTTGAGCAAACCAAAGGGAGAGGACAAATGGGTACTGAATGGGTAAGTGAGCCGGGTAAAAACCTGACTGTAAGTGTTTTGGTTAAAAACGTACCACTCGATATGGTTTCGATTTATGATTTTAATATTGCGGTAACTTTGTCAGTTGTCGGTTTAATCGTAGCTTACGGAATTGCAAAAGTTAATGTCAAATGGCCTAACGACATAATGGCAGAGAATAAAAAAGTGGGTGGCATATTAATTGAAAATTCCTTAAAATCAGATGGTACTTTTACTTCGGTGGTTGGTTTGGGATTGAATCTTAATCAAACCGATTTTGAACTGCTGCCTCAAGCCAATTCGTTAACCAATATAACTCATCAAATTTATGATGTAGAAAAGACGGCTGAAGCTTTTGTTAAATCATTGAAACTTCATTTGTTATTTTTTCCTGAGCACAAGGATGAAGTATGGAATCACTACAATGATTTATTGTTTAAAAAAGATAAACCGGCTGCTTTTGAACTGCCCGACGGCTATCGGTTTATGGGGATTATAAAAAGTGTCACGCAGGAGGGCCAACTGGAAGTTATGTTGGAAGATGACAGTTTTGTCTATTATGGTTTAAAAGAAGTAAAATTGTTGTATTAAGCGCTAAATTATTAAAGTACAATTCAATAATTTCGAGTAGAATAAGTGTATTATAATTTTATAGTTTTCACCCCGAAACCTCTTATTAAAGTCTCAAAATAACAAGAGGTTGGAGCGGTAGGTATAAAGTGCCTTAGTAGTTATCGCATAGAACTTTGCACAAATTGTAAAAGTGTTTTGCGGTCTACAGGCGCGGGGAATATTTTTAAACAACGATCGACGGCAGCAGCTATCCTTACACGAGGAAAATCCGGAAACTCTTCCGCTATGATTTGAATGATAAATCTTCGCTCGTGAGGTTTTTCAGCATTGATAAACGGTTTTTCGTAAATCATTTTACATTGTTTTTCTACATTGTTCCAACACATAATTCACTGGTTTTAATTGTTTATTTATTGGCAGTTATGTTTTATTTGACATCAATGGCCCAACTGTAAACGATATTACAGTAAGCACCTGTTTTTTTTCGATCCACTTCGCCATCAGAAGAGAACTCTTCTCCAAATCTTTCAAACATTGAAATGAAACCCAAATCTCTATCGGGTATTCGCGCCAAGGCTTTTCCTATGTGGGGTAACGATTTTTTGGTTACTTCCAACCAAGGAATATTGGTGTCCAAGATATTTTCTATCGGTCCCAGCGCATCCATTCCCAGTTCGGCTGCGATATCATGTAAAGCATTAGCGGCACTTCTGATACTCGATCGTGAGTGGCGAACATAAAAATGTACATTGAGTTCTTTGGACGGAGGCATTGTTCTCTTGAGGAGTAATAAGCCTTCGCTTCCCGGACTTTCATCGTCAAAATGAATGGTGTTGTCTTGGTTTGGAGATACTTTAATGGGGTTGTTTGGCAGAGTAGTTAAGACCATTTTATCGGGATCTGTAGGATGTTCAGCTACTACAACAAAATATATCCTCCAACGTTTTTTTGGACGTTCTATGGTAAGCTGATTGATTTCAAGTCTAATCTTCATATGTTGAATCTTTATGAAAAACTACTATGCTTTAGATAATTGTTAATCAATGTCTGATGAATGGTAACCGTTTTGGAAATGACCACACAAACCGTTATGTTATTTTTTGTAAAATAATTTTAGATAAACCTGCCCTTATTCGAAAGATCAAATACCACTAAAAATTTTTCAATTACAAGGGCAGGTTTTTTATTAACTAACCAAAACTTAATTTAACCAGTTTCAGATAGTATAAAAATCGGAAAACTAAACCATAAAAGAAATCCCCATTAATGGGGATTTTTATAGCTTATTCAAAGGTAATAATCTTACAAATAGTCGTATTTTCGCTCCAGAGCAAACTTTGTCAAGTCGTTTTTGCCTATCGCTTTGATTTTTTTTGACATGTTTTTTCGATGAGAATCGACGGTAGATTTTTCAATAAAGAGTTTTTCGGCAATTTCCTGAGAAGATTTTCCTTCGGCTATGAGTTGTAAAATTTCTTTTTCACGGGAGCTGAAAAATAATTCGTTTTTTGGAGTATCATATTCGTTTTCCGCTTCATTAATAAAATAGGTGGAACCCTGACTTACTGCTCTTATGGCTTCAAGTACAGTTTGAAGCGATGAGTTTTTCATAATATACCCCGAAGCACCGGCTTCTTTCATTTGGGAAATGGCATCGTCATGATCAAACATGCTGAAAGCGATAACTTTGGTTTCGGGTAATTCTGTTTTGATGGTTTTTGTTGCTACAATACCATCGCATTTGGGCATTCTGATATCAGTAATGATAACGTTGGGTTTGAGTTTTAGGGCACTTTCAATTAAAGTCAATCCGTCGTTAGCATGTCCTACGATTTGTATGTCATCTTCGTTTTTGAGAAAGGATTTCATCCCATCGATGAGTGCTTGATGGTCCTCGGCTATGATTACTGTTATCATAATGGAATATCTATTAAAATGGTTGTGCCTTTGCCTTCAAAACTGTCGATATTGAAGGTTCCGTTGAGTTGTTCTACTTTTTTGGTAATATTGTTCAAGCCCATTCCTTCTTTTTTGGCAATATTTTTAAGATTAAACCCTTTGCCGTTGTCCTCAATAATGATATTGATGCTGTCTTCATCCTGAGTTAAGCTGATGGTGATTTCGGTCGCTTCGGCATGTTTGATAGCATTGGTTAAGATTTCTTGAATCATTCGAAACAAGCTGACTTCCATGGCATTTTCAAATCTTTTGCTCATCCCGAACGGAATTACTTGTACTTTAAGTTTTCCCGGAATGGCAATTTTTTTGGCAATGTTTTGAACGGCAGGAACCAATCCTTCGCTACCAATTACCCCAGCGTTTTTGGCGTGTGCCATGCCGCGAACTTTTTGATAGGCTTCTTCGATTAATTCATTGGTTTTGTTGTAGAGCTCTTGTCCGTTTTCGTTATTGTTTTTTTGAGAATACAGATTTTGGAAATTTAGTTTTAAAGTGGCTAAAATACTGCCTAAATTATCATGTAAATCATTGGCAATTTTGAGACGCTCTTTTTCTTGCCCTTCCAAAATTTTATCAATCTCTTTTAACTCTTGGTCTTTAAGTACGTTCTCTAATTTTTGACTTTGGATAAGTCGTTCTTGCTCGGCAATTTTTTTCTTTTTATTGATATGACTGATTCTGAAATAAGCGCCTGCCAAGAAGATTAGAAAAACCCCAATGAAACTATAAATAACCAATTTGTTTTTCTCGTCTTTCAGTTTTAATTCTTGGTTTTCTAGTTCTTTTTCTCGGGTTTCGTATTTGGTATTAATGTCTCGGATGTATTTTTCTTCATCTCTTTTACTTACAATTTCTTCAAGTTCTTTTTTTTTGTCTAAGTACTCAATAGCTTTCTCAAAGTCCTTCATCTGTCGATACGTATCTGAGATAAATTGGTTAAGAATAATGTTGAAATTTGTCCTGTAATTGTCAAACTTTAAATTTTCAACAATACTATAGTAATTAATTGCTTTATCAAATTCCCCTTTTTTCCGGGCTATTGAGGCTAAGTTAACATAAGCATAGGCAATTCCTTCAGTATAATTTAATTTTTTACTTTGCTCCAGAGACAGATTTTGATAATAGAGTGCTTTTTCGAAGTCTTTTAAAAATTCACAATACGTTAATCCAATATTTCTATTGAATTTAATTTCGTAAATCTGATTTTTTATTCTTTGGGCAATTTTTAAACCTTTCTCATGGAATTCTATTGCTTTCTGTGGTTCTGATTCCTGAAGACTTATACCAACTTCCAAGTATGTGGTACAAAGTAAATTTCCTTTATTACTTTTTTCAGCATATTTGATAGCTTCATCGAGTAAGGGTTTGTATTCCTCATACTTATATTCTGAGAGTCTCTTTTGTTCCGCTAAGGTTAAAGAAAGTTCAGTTGCCTTGTCATAATCTTTGGCTTTTAAATATAGATTTTTGGCCTTGATAAAATGTTCTACAGCACCACTACCGGAATTATACAAATAATACGTTTTTCCATATAAATGTTCAACCAAAGCTTTTTCTTGAATCGATAATTTACTTATATCTATACCCTTTAATTTATTCAAACGGGTATTATAATCGATTTTATCAAATTCAGCTTCAAGTTTCAATAACTGTTGGTCTTGTGAAAAAACAGTCAAGCTGTTGAAAAATATCAACGTGAATAAAAATATATTGGTTAAACTAGCTCTCAATTTTAACTCTAATTTAAACTACCATCACCCTTACATCCCGGAGGTGATCCGGCTTCTAGGTGCACATAAACTCCTTTTTTGTAATTTTCGATGTATTGATTATCCGATTCATTTTTCTCAGGATTAAAGCCTATACCGTGGTGGATGTATACTGTTATCTCATCTCCTTCTTGAATATTGAAAATGTCTCGGTCATCAGAAGTTAAATAGCTTTTATCCAGGTTTGTAAAAGAGAAATCTTCAATATTTAAAACCGTATCAGGCGGATAATTGCTAAAATCTGTTGTATTACCTTCTTTGGTTTGTAATATACCGACTATAGCAAATCTTTTTTCATTACAGATGTTATAAAAAGTGCTGATATAAAATTCATCAGGGGTAATTTTTGTTGTTTGAATGGTCAAATTGAAGCTCTGTTTGTTAACACTATATTTTCCTTCTGATTCGTAAACTTTCATTTTGAAATAGGTTATGTGGTTTTAGGTCAAAGATGAGAATTTATTTTGTAAAAAAAAATCCCTATGTGTAGGGAATTTTGAATCTTTTTTTAGGGTAAAAGTAAGACAAATGTGTGAAATTGATTTGACTTAAGCGATTTGATAACGGACAATATTTTTATGATTTGCTCTTTTTAAAATTATTCTACAAGTACAATTTTTTGCAGCAAAAATTAAAAACAATGTATCTTTGAACACAAATCGGAGTATTATGATTACAACCAAAACACAAACTGCTTTAGAGCAATACTTTCAGCAGTTTCGAAAAAATATCATCGGAATTGAACAAGAATTTGAATCGCCTTTCGGCATCAAAAAAATCATTTATACCGATTGGACGGCCAGCGGAAGGTTGTACCGACCTATTGAAGAAAAGTTGATGAATGAGTTTGGCCCATTTGTTGCCAATACACATACGGAAACAACAGTTTCAGGTACGGCCATGACTATGGCATATCATGAAGCCCGTCATATCATTAAAAAGCATGTTAATGCTAACGAAAATGACGTTTTAATTAATGACGGTACCGGAATGACCGGAGTAGTCAATAAGTTTCAACGAATACTGGGCTTGAGAATTCCGGAAAACCTTAAAGCGTTTACCAATATTCCTGAGGAAGTGAAACCAATAGTGTTTATTTCTCACATGGAACACCATTCCAATCAAACCTCATGGTTGGAAACCATAGCCGATGTAGTTGTTATTCCTGCCAATGAAGATGGATTGTTGTGCATGAATGAGTTTAAATTGCTGTTAGAAAAATATCGGGATAGAAGTTTCAAAATTGCTTCAATAACCTCTTGTTCCAATGTAACCGGTATCCAAACGCCGTATCACGAAGTAGCTAAGTTGATGCATCAAAACAATGGTGTTTGTTTTGTAGATTTTGCTTGTTCGGGACCTTATGTAAACATTAACATGCATCCTGATGAGGAAAGTTATTTGGATGCTATTTTCTTTTCGCCTCATAAGTTTTTAGGAGGACCAGGTACTTCAGGAGTATTGATTTTTAATAAGAATCTTTATAAAAACAATGTGCCGGATTGTCCGGGGGGAGGAACGGTGTCTTGGACTAATCCATGGGGAGGCCATAAGTATATTGATAACATTGAGGATAGGGAAGATGGCGGGACTCCCGGCTTTTTACAGGTAATCAAAACGGCTTTGGCTATTCAACTTAAGGAAGAAATGGGTGTAAAAAACATTTTGGACAGAGAGCATGAATTGGTGGATTATATTTTTTCGGAATTAAGTACTGTAGACAACCTTCACATTTTAGCCGGTCAACATCAGAATAGGTTAGGGGTGATTTCTTTTTATATTGATGATTTACACTATAACTTAGGAGTGAAATTGTTAAATGATCACTTTGGAATTCAAACCCGTGGCGGATGTAGTTGTGCCGGTACCTACGGGCATTATTTATTGCATGTAGACCAAGAAACTTCCAACGATTTGGTTTGCCGAATTACTTCCGGTGATTTGATTAAAAAACCGGGTTGGATCAGAATGTCGATTCACCCAACAACAACTACTGAGGAAATCCAATGGGTTTGTGACAGCATCAAAGCTTTGGCTGAAAATCACCAGGAATGGGGAAGAGAGTATCATTACAACCCTAAAACCAATGAGTTTATTCATAAAGACGACAAATTGTTCGTTAAGGAATTGGTCAAAACTTGGTTTGCTAAAAAGTAATTTTAACGGTCATAGGAGGGAACTACTTTTTCTTATGTTTCCAACGTTTGTGCGTCCACAAATAATATTCCGGCGCTTCGAGGATTTGTCTTTCAACTCTGCGTAAAAACTCATCTGAAATTTCATAATTCGGAACTTCAGTGGGATGGTCAAACAGGGTTTCGAAAGTTGCTTCGTAATAGCCGCGTTTTACCTTTTTTACTTTCATAAAAATCACATTCATGTCAAATCGTTTCACCAACATTTCTGCCCCGGTATGAACCGGTGTTTCGATACCCATAAAAGTACCCCAATGATGGGTTTTGCTCAATTGTGGTGATTGGTCACTGGCAAAGCCATAAAGACCGAGGCGTTTTTCACGATGATTTTTTTCTACAGTAGGAATGGTTTCCCGTGTAGTAATTAATACGGCTTTAAATTTGAGTCGGATGTCTTTTACTAACTTGTCAAAGTACTTATTGGCTATTTTTTTGTAGATAGCATAACTGGTTAAAGAACTGTACTTGTTCAACGAAATAGCCCATTCATAACTGGCATAATGCGCCATCATTACAGCTATGCTTTTGCCTTCTTTTTCCATGGCCGTTAAGGTATCCAAATTGGTAAACTTGAAACGCTTGTCCATTTCTTTTTCGGAAATTGACATCGTTTTTACCATCTCTAAAAACATGTCACATAAATGGCGATAGGATTTTTTTTCAATGATTAATCGTTCTTTCTCGCTAAGATGCGGTAAGGCGTTCGCCAGATTATGACGGACTGTTTTTTTTCGGTAACCAATAATATAGTAGACCAAACCATATACCATATCCGAAAAAAGATATAATACCCTAAATGGTAAAAAGGAAATCAACATTATAATGGGATACAGTAGCAGGAAGACTAGTAGTTGCATGAAACTCAATTTACGCAAATATAACATTTAATGTCATTTTATCCGGTGCGTATTTCTAAAACCTCAAGAAGTATTGTTATTTTTACACCTCAGGTAAACAAACCAATTAAAGAAAGAAATACATATGGGCGACCAATTTTTATGGGGTTTAATCATAGCCAATGTACTGATCAGTTTTAAAGGATTTAATGATTCCCTTTTTTACAGAAAATACCTTTTTCATGTAGGCAGTATCAGGGCAGGTGAGCAAGTCAGAATGATTAGTTCAGGCTTTTTACATGCTGATGAAATTCATTTGGCCTTCAACATGATTACGTTGTATTCATTTGCGCCTATTGTGAGTAGTTTTTTGGGTGGTTGGTCTTTTTTGCTGATATATTTCGGGAGTTTAATTTTTGGAAATTTACTAACTATGGTCATCCACGGCAATAATTACAGTTACAGTGCTGTTGGAGCCTCCGGAGCCGTAACCGGCATCATTTACTCCGCGATTTTATTGTATCCTCAAATGCAGATTTACGGCTTTATTCCTGGCTATGTTTTCGGTGTACTTTATCTTTTGTATTCCATTTATGGCATGAGAGCTAAAAATGATAACATCGGACATACAGCCCATTTTGGTGGTGCCATCGGCGGATATGCCATTACATTGCTTAAAGAACCAATTTTACTGAGTGAAAACACCCTGTTAGTGATTGTGTTAGCCGTTCCAATTGTAATTCTTTTCGTAATGGCCAAACTAGGAAAGCTATAAGTGGCATAACTTTTGAAAACCTCAGTTTATAATTTTAAATCAATCCTATCATGAAAAAAACAGCAGTAATCTTGGCTTTATTGGTAATGGGTATTACCCAAGCACAGGTACAAGAACAAAAAGCGGTAGTGCCACAGATATCCGTTAGTGGCGAAGGAAAAATCAAAGTAGTTCCCGATCAGGTAGTCATTACGGTCGGCTTTCAAAATACAGGTAAAGATGCCAAAGAGGTAAAATCTTTAAACGATGAAGTGGTAGATAAAGTGATTAAGTTTTTAAAGAAAAGCGGAATTCCTGCCACGGATTATAAAACGAATAATGTAAGTTTAGGGAAGAGCTACGATTACGAGAAAAAGAAATACAACTTTCAAGCCAATCAAACTTTGACAATACTCTTGAAAGAATTGTCAAAGTATGATGATATTATGATGGGATTGAATGATGCCGGAATCAACAGCATTCAAGGTGTAGAATTCAAATCTTCTAAGATGGAAGACCACGAGAGAGAAGCGCGCAAAAAGGCCATGTTAAATGCTAAACAAAAGGCTAATGATTATGTTACTGTTTTAGGACAGAAGGTTGGTAAAGCACTTTTAATTACGGATACTTCTAATGTTTATTTTCCGCAACCCATGTATAAAGGCAATATGATGGCTATGGCTGCAGAAGCTGATACCAGCAGAGAGACTTTGGCAATTGGCGAAATTGAAATCAGCACCACAGTTAACGTAACTTTTGCTTTGGAATAGGACCATCCTAAGTTTTATAATAAAAAAATCCCGTTTGTCAAAAACGGGATTTTTTTTATGGCTGTAATTTGGAATTATTTCGGTAACGGAGCGCCAACTGCTATACCACATTGATGTCCGGGTTGTCCGTGCGGCGGATTCATTCCGGGCGCAGTAGTAGTTTGTTCACTGTTTGGTGATAAGATTGCCGGTGCAGCAGCCGGTTGGCTTGTAGCAGTCGGATTTACCTGTTGTACAATGGCAGTTCCAGCTCCGGTGGCGGCAGGTTTCGTTGTTTTTGGAGAATTCAACGGTGCCCCTACAGCAATATCACAACGATGTCCGGGCTGTCCGTGTGGCGGATTCATTCCGGGTTTGGTAGCTACAGGAGTTTGTGTTGTGGTAACGGCTTGGTTTGTAGTGACAGGTTGCTGACCTTGTGTCGGCATATTTTGTATGACAGGCTGAGTGCTTTGGGCCGGAATCGGTTGTACTCTTGGCATGATGATTTCTTTTGGTTTAGCATCAGTGGATGTAGTACTTTCTTCTTCTTTTTTACAAGAAACGGCCAATAATGCAAAGCTCATTACTGTACCTAAAATAATATTTGATTTCATAACAAGTTCTTTTAGAAAACCAAAGATACTTTTTTTGATGAGACTACCAATAAAAATTAACTAGTCCGATAGGTTGAAAAATGTTAAAGTTGATTTATTTGTTGAGAGAAGAGAATTTTGCTTCGCAACATCCTTCAGCGCTACGCTCTGAAAATGTATAAAAAAAAAGCACTCAAGTGAACTTGGTGCTTTTTTATTATTGATTTATTTGTGGGGAGAGCAGGATTCGAACCATCTTGCTAATCCCTTTATCTATGCGGTTTATAAAAACCTAAAAACTAAGGTCTCGATTTTGCATCTGTACTGCAAAAATCATCAAATCTTATGATGTAAATTTAATGATTAGTAATGATTTGACCAAATTGTAGGTGTTAAATTGTACTGTTTTCTGTACATGTTGTTGAACTAGTTTGAATACTTCTCAGTTTGCCTTTAGATCTAAATCTATTGATTTTGCCCTACAACATACAACGCAATACTTCCTCTATTGGTAGACCTGTGTATTTTGAGAATTCCTCAACTGAAACGTATTGATGGTCTTCTTTTTTTAGGTGTCTTTTTATCTTGATTAAATACAATCTTGCTTGAGTGTATTCTTTTCCCATTATGCGCTGAACGTCTTTCGGGTACATGCAGATTCTTCCATTGCTTGCTCCCATTTGACTAATTGATACTTTATCCATGCCTTTGGTATGACTATGTTATACCTATAACATTAATACAAAACTATGGAATTTAAGAGAAATCACAAGTGTGATTTTTGGTGGTTTTTGGTGATTATTTACGGCTCTTTACTTGGGTGTTAGGATATTCAAATTGAATGACTGAAACTTTGTTCAAATCATTCGAGATTTAGTTGCAACGATTATCGAAATGAAAGTGAATTTGAAAATGAGTATTAATCAAAATTGTAAAGATTATGGCTAGACAGAAAGGCATAATTAAATTAAAAGGGACTATCGGGGATATTACCTTTTACAAAACGCAGGATGGGCATTTGGCACGCGAGAAAGGAGGAATTGATGCCAGTAGAATTGCAAGTGACCCAGCGTTTCAAAGGACACGTGAGAATGGTTCTGAATTTGGCAGGGCAGGGAAGGCTGGGAAGCTTTTGCGAACTGCCTTAAGACCATTGTTGATTAATTCTGCAGACAGTAGAATGGTCAGTAGGCTTACTCAAACCATGGTAAAGGTTATTCAAGCTGATACTGTTAGTGAAAGAGGGTTACGAAACGTTATTGACGGTGAAGCTGAATTGTTATTTGGTTTTGAGTTTAACATTCGTGGAAAACTTGGGACTAGTTTGTATGCCCCATTTGTAGCTGCAATTGACAGGGCTGCCGGAGAGATAACTGTTGATATTGCTTCATTTGTTCCTTTGAACATGATTGCTGCACCAAGTGGGACTACGCATTTTAAAATCATTTCCGGTGGTGCTGAAGTTGATTTTGAGGCAGAAACTTATGTAGTGTCAACATCTGAAACTGCAATTCTACCTTGGGATGCTACACCAACGGCCGCTATCAGTCAGACTAATGCTGTGTCAGCAAACTCTACCAAGCCTTTGTTTTTGGCATTGGGTATTGAATTTTACCAAGAGACAAACGGTCAAATGTATGCTCTAAAAAATGGTGCTTTCAACCCTTTATCAATTGCAAAGGTAGACAGCGGTGTTTAATTGACCTCAATATGATCAATTTAACATAAGCGCGGTTTAGTAATGCAATTAGTATTGACCAGGACTTATTTCCCCAAAGGGACTAATGGTAAACTCGAATGCGAGGGTAAGTTGATTTGTAACACAATCGAATTGCCTTGGAAGAACAACGAAACGAAGGTTTCCTGTATACCAGAGGGGAAATATTTTATCAGAAAACGATACAGCAAAAAGTTTAAGTGGCATTTGGAGGTATACAAAGTAAAAAACAGAAGTTTTATACTGTTTCACCCTGCTAACAATGCCCTTAAAGAACTTAATGGCTGTGTTGCACCGGTAACCAAAGTATCGGGAGCCGGATTGGGATTACAATCCCGAAAAGCTTTTGCAAAGCTCAAAACGTTAGTTTATGATGCTTTGGATGAAAAGCAACGAGTTTTAATCATTATCAAATCTTAAATTTTTAAAATCATGAAAACCAATTTTTATAAAAGTTTGAAACTATTTATGTTTCTATTGTTTACTGCCTTAAGCAGTTCAACCATTGTGGCACAGGCCATACCACCGAAAGTTATAATCAGTCCTATTGGCGGTAGCAGGTCTCCTTGGCCGGACTTTAGTTATACATTGCATGACGCTGATGGTATTTCATCAGCAAATGGCAATGAAAGTTTCATACTCGGTAGTTTGATGAATAGTGTTATACGATTGAATCACAAGATTCCGGATGCGTCGTTAATAGCTGTTGGAGGAAAGTCGACTCCTCAACCTATATTGTTTGATTCGTTACCAACTTCATTGGTAAATGAATGGGAATCACGGGTTATGGATTTACCTCGGGTTGATTTGACGATTCATTTAACTGATTTTCAGTTTGAAGTGTCGATAAGAGGTCTTTTGTTTTCCACCTAATTGTTCTGAGATCATGACTATTAAAAAGAGAATAACTGCACCCACTCCGAGATTTTTTAAAGTGCTTCGTAATATCGGATTGGTTTTGGCTGCTGTTGGAGGTACCATTTTGACAGCCCCTGTAGCTTTGCCTACTGTAATAGTTACTATTGGTGGGTATGTAATGGTAGCCGGGGGAGTACTCTCAGCAGTTAGCCAACTCACTGTAAAAGAGGAGCAACCTCAATAAAAAGGACATGTCAACAAATAATTCAACTTTTGTAGGTACGGTTGGCGGTACTTTTTTAAGTGTATTGCCTAATATTAACTCAACAGATGTTTTAAAAACAGTTATTTTAGCCGGTTTAGGCGCGATAGTTAGTTTTGTGTTGTCGTTAATCCTAAAGAGAGTTTTAAAGAAGCACAAGAAATAGTTTAACCTTAGTTGTGGTGACCTTTGGGTTGAACAAGATGAAAGCCTAGTCGTAAGACCAGGCTTTTTTTATTAATCATTGCTTAAATATTTATTGGCATAGAATATAATACTCGAACTTTTTTCCCATTAAGTTCACCCGGTTTCCATTTAGGACAAATTTTTAAAACTCTTATCGCTTCATTACCGGTTCCATAGCCAATGTCTCTAATGACTTTTATATCACCAAGCGAACCATCTTTCTCTACTACAAAAGAAACAAAGATTTTACCTCGTAAATCTTCTTCATCTGGCACTTTGAAGTTTTGTCCTATGAACTTATAAAATTTTTCCATACCACCTTCAAATTCAGGTTTTATGTCAACTCCTGATGTATTGTAAATTTGATCTTCTATTGCAATTGGATTTTCTTTTGGTGTGTCATTTGCTTCGGAAACTGGTAAAACATTTTCACGAGGCACGTACTGCATATCGGTAGATTTTATTTTACTGTAAACTTTTCCAGGTATTAATATTGTTCGATGTAACTTTAGTGTCTGTGGTATTAATGGATTTAGAAACTCAAGCTCTGTTGAGGATTTTATATTAACTAGAAATTTAAGCTGCCGTTCAGATTGTAGTTTATTGTCCGCACTTAATTCGTCTTTTAGTGTTGTTATCTCAATGCCTAAATCGCCATCAATATCACCTAAAACCCAAAGAAGTTCGTTTACTTGTATATTTTCTACAAATAAAGCACCAGTATGGTCAGGTAAAAGAATCCATCCATTACCTTCAGCCCTGTAATCTCCAACTATTGCAGCATCTTTTGGATTTCTTTTTTCTATTGTAATTTCATCGCCGACCTTTTTAGTAATAGGCGAAATTCTGCAAATAAATTGTGCAGATGAAATGTTAGAAGAAATGAAAGCTATAAAAATGAAAATTATACTATTTCTCATATTATTTATTTATTAATCAAATATATATAAAATAGTATAATTATCATTGTTTGCAATATCTATAGATAATTACTCTTCTCATTTCATTAATAAGGTTAATGTTTTCATGAAACTGCTTTTCTTTTTGCTCCAGAAGTTTTAAAGCTGCCACATTTTTCAGATGTTGTTCGTGTTCTTCCATCATGGTTTTGGCTCGTGGAGTGAATTCGTTTTTGAAATCTTGAATTCTTAGGAAAGGGATAACTGAGCCGATAAGGAATTGGTGCCAGAATTTTGTTTGCCATAAGCTGTAGGCAATAAAATAGAAGTTGTCGCAATCTTCTTCTTTATGGAAGATGATAACAAAGCTGTTTGTAAACGGCTCTTTTTGGGGTTTTCCGCTGTTTAGTCCTTTGTTAAGGATGAATAAATGGGGTTTTGAATAGGTATTTCCTGCTTTGTGGGTTTTGATGATAAAATCGGTCATGGCTTCGGAATTAAAGTTAACTTCTTCCTGTTCCTTTGTTAAGCGGTCGTACTGGGTTAGCACCCTGCCCCACACACAAATTTTTCAAAAGAAAAAAGGAAAAAAAAGAAAGCCGTTTGACCTTGTGTAAGGTTTCAAAAAAGCCAGTTTTTTGGATAAAATACTACCCGCAGGGTGGAGATTTTAGCCAAAACCCAAAGGGCTTGAACTTGCTTTTTTGAATACCTGCAACATAGATTTGCTCTCTTTTTTTTCATTTTTATTTTGACCAATTTTAGTAGATTGATGTTTTATGCATTTTTGTGGTAACAATACGATAGGGTTTGGGAAAGGGTATAAAATACCGGCACGGATTTTATACTCTTTTCTTGTTTGGTTTTATTGGTGCCAGAGATAGTGTTCAGTATTCAGATGGCAGTGTACAGCAGCTGGGTTGAAAATTAAACTGGAAGGCACTTATAAAAGCAATGCCAATACTTCCTATTTTTTGGCGGTTGTCCTGGTAAGGGTATCATTTTTTATTTGCTTATTGGGTAGTTTGTGATTGCTTTTTTTGTTGATACCAGATTGGGGCAGGTCTTTACATTTGTAATCTACCCCGAAGTATTATGAACTTAAAGGTTTAACATCTGCTAACTGCGAAGTAATTTATCAGAGGTAGCGGGTAAATAAAAAGAGTTACTGTTGTTGGCTCCTGTGGGTTTGTGGGTGCTGTAATTGGCTTAACTATTAGGAAATTAAACCAAAATCCTAAGCCAATAACAGAACATACAATAGCTAACATCACTTCAAAACAAGAAGATGTATACAGAATATTTTGGTAACAAGCACTTAATTAATAGTTTGTGTGCGTAAATTACCTATAAAATATTTTTTTTAAAACAAATTATTTACTAATTTGGTGTCTCATAAAACTAAAATACCACTCATAGTTTTAAAAGTTGAATTTGTTTACTTAGATGAATTCAACATTGTTTTAAAGTAGCCGTAACGTTTTTAAAGCGACCTTTTCTTATTAATATAATTTTATCGTAGTCCAGAAATTTTTGCACAAAAAAAATGCAAAATCAGTTTTAATGTTAAAAGACAAGTCATGTAATAACTAAACAAAAAAGAGAAAACCACAAGAATTAGTAATGACTCTCACAGTCTATAAAACGATTTACAACAAAAGTTTAATTTAACAAAGCAAAAGTATGAAAAACGAATTAAAACACTTTGTAAGGAGCCTTGCAATTATCCTAGCCATTTTTTTGACCAGTTGCGCGAACGATGATATATTTGAAAATGATAACAATGAACAATCTAAAATAGTCTCGCGTTATATTTCCTTTAACGAATTTAAAAGCCATGACAGAGGAGAAGCCTTGTCAGCTCTCGAAGAAGTTCAACGAAATATTGATGCGGCAAAGTCCTCAAAGCTTCTGTACAACTCGAGGTACAATTTTTATGTTGACACAGAAAGAATTCTTTATCTCAGCAAAGGAGATTATAAATCTTATACATTTCCAATTTATAGAGATACACCAACCGAGAAGACTGAAAATCTTGTCTTTACTTTAAATGATGATCAAATCAAGGCTTACATTGCTGGCTATACATTAACTGACGAAGAAAAGGAGAAAATAGAGAATAACGAATATGTCGATGTATCAGAAAAGACCAGTTTTGTTAAGTTGCTGAATGAAACTGATGAAGAACCTTGCTGGGAAATAGTAAGTATTCCTGTTTCTTGGAATGAACAGGGGCAGGTAACGGCATCACTCACATTTGCAGTACAAGTTGAGTGTCCAGATGGCGGCGGCTCAGGTGGTGGTGATGGCGATGGAGGTGGCGACTCGGGCGGCGGCGGATGGACTGGGAGTGGCTGGTGGGGTGGCGGCTGGGGTGACTGGATTGGACCACCAAGTTCTGGCGATGGAGGAGGCACCGGTGGAGGCGGAGGTACTGGTACCGGTGGAGGTACTGATTCCGGGACTATTCCAGATGATCCTATAAATACAACTGATCCCGTTCTATCTTATTGGGATGGAAATACAGTAGTGACAGCACCGCTTATTGATTACCAAAGGCACATAAAAGCCTTAAATGCACTCACAAAAAATAAGTCTGATGGTACACCATCTTTAATCAAACAGAAACTAGATGATTTGAAATCTAGATTGGCGACAGATTTTACTGAAGATGGTGCACATTTTATAAAAAACGGTACAAACTACATCATAAGATTACCTCAATGGAGAGGTGCTCAACAAGTGCATTACGATTTTGGAGATCAAATAGCTGTTGGCACTAAAGTTGTAGTTCACATGCATCAGAATCAGGCTCAAGTTGTAGAAGGTCAAACAGACCAAGGGTTGCCAAATATTGTAACAAAAGATTTGGTTCCTATGTTTTCGGATGGTGATATAGATAAGACATGTGAACAATTTGGGGAGCTTGGTAATGATCCTGATTTGACGACAATTCTTGTCAGTCAAGAAGGGACTTTTGCAATGAGAGTAGGAAACAAAGATGACCTTATTGATACAAATGCGGTACTCGGTAATGATCTACAAGTAAGGGCAGATTTTCAAAAAGACTTTGAAAAGCAAGTCTTAACACCATGTACTGGAGAAAGCAATAGCTGTTATGTAGAACATTTTAGTAACTTTTTAAGCACTTATTTAATTAATGGTCATCACATTGGTTTGATATTGTTTCAAGCAGTTTATGACAGTGAAGGAAATATTATTAACTGGATAGTAAAATAAAAAATCATGAAAAAAATAATCACAACATTAGTCTTTTTGATAACATTGATTAGTTATTCACAAGAAAATATCGTGCCGGTTGAAGAGGCATCTCAACATAACGCATTTGAAACTCCTAAAGTTTATTATAAAGATGTAAATGGTGTTTTCAATAAATTTATTGGCACCTGGAGATATCAATCTTCGTCAACTCCCGTTAAAGTTTTTGAAATTACGTTTTATAAAATAGAACAAAGAGATCAAGGAAATATAAGTTTTACTGACGAATTGTGGAGTTATTTTAGATATACTGTAAATGACGAAGTTGTATACGAGACGTATGAAGGCGATATTGGCTATATAAGTGGTTCTATTCTTTTAAATCAGAACAAAATGAAAATGTTGTTCAGTGAGCCAATCATTGACAATACATCTATAAGAAATAATCCAAGTGGCCGACTAATTATGGAATATCTAAATGAAGGAGGTGTGGAAAAATTAGTTTGGAATGTAGAATGCTCCCTCAATCAAAATGGAAATATTCCTTTTAGAATACCCATAACAATGTTGTTGATAAAGCAATAAAAGCGGCAAAGGTTTAGATATTCTAATGCTACAAATACAAGCCTCCTTCCAAGGAGGCTTTTTATTTACATATTTTAATTCCTAGTGCGATGGGGCAGTTGCGCAGCTAAGGGTATCATTTTTTATTTGCTGATTTGAGTATTTCTGATTGCTTTTATGAATAGCCGATGCCTTGAAGTAGTAATTAGGAGGCAGTGTGCAGTATTCAGAAAAAGAGGTTTAGTGGAGTAGTGGTATTGGCTATTTGTGAAGGCAATTTATTGGTTAGTGGAGGCAAATGAAAAATGATACTCTTGCTGTTTTTTTGGTTTTATAGGTGCCAAGAATAGTGGTCAGTATACAGGATGAAGTGTTTCGCAGTTTAGTGGTGATGAAAATGGGAAGGCACTTATAAAAGCAATGCATATACTACCGATTTGTGCGGTTAGTTGATAAAGACAGGTTGCAGAGTGATGCTAAGGAAGTGGGATAACCGAACTATTTCTACTGAAAAGGTATACGTTCTCGTAGGCGGTGGTGAAGGGTGTTTTTTTTAAAACAGGCAGGTGCGAGGAAGTTTTAAAAAAGTTGCCCTGGAGCCACCGCCATTGGTTGTATTCAGCAGAGAGTGCGCGGCTTTTTTACATAATGTTGTTATGGTTTCATGATAATGGTTATTGAGATGCAGGGGATTACTATATGAACCATAACGCCACATTATGTAAAGAAGCTTGGGAGAAAAAAATTGCCGGCGCAAGTCACGAAGTGTAAGTGTTTTTGTGAGGGCAAGGGAAAGGCTCTTTGCTCGAAGGGCAATGTGCCTTTTGCAGGAGTGGAGACAAAAACTGTGACGGCAATTTTTTTAGGAGCGTTGGAATTTTGCATTAACTAATCAAGGAACTCATCTTGTAAAAATATCCCTAAACTGATATAATAATCGCTCTAATAATCGCAAGTCCTCTGTAATAATATCAGCTTTCCCGATCATTTCCTGCTGAAAACTTATTTGCTTTTTATATGAAGTTTGCAGACCATTTGGTAAAGAAACATCAATTAATAAATTGCCATCTTTATCAGGTGTTAATGAAATCGCTTTTATATTGCCCTTTACTACTCCAAATTCTCTATCCGGGTAATTTGACAATCTAATGTTTACAATCTGACCAATCTTAATTTTTCCTGAGTTTTGTGCTGGTGCCTTCGCTTTACCTATAAAACCATTTTCAATAACTGGAATAATTGTAAAAACGTAATCACCAGCAGATACTGATTGATTTTCAGCCCAAAGTTGCAGAAAAGACACTTTGCCATCAATTGAAGATTGCAAAACATAATTTAATTCCCAATCCTTAATTGCCTTTTTTAAGCCATAGAATGCTTGAATTAAATTTCTCTCCAAATTTATATTTTCTTTGCTTTCACTTAACCTTGTTGACTTTGTATTGCGGTTTAAGTCGTTTATTGAAGACATCAAAGATGAAATGCTATTAAGTATACTTTTATAATTTTTTTGAGCTTGTAGGTATTCTAATCGTTTTTTTTCAACATCCTGAGTTGATATTATTCCTTTCTTGTAAATTGTTTCAAAGCGATCTAAATCACTTTTCTGTAATTCCAATTCCCCTTGATTAATAATCTTTTGAGATTCCAATAAATTTAGTCGCTCGCGGAGCTGAATGGCTTCTATGCTTTGCGCATCTTTTTCAATTTTGTAAGGCCTTAGTTTTTTGTTTAAGTCGTTTACAGAGTACTCTTTCTGAAAAAAAGCATAAGCACTTTCAACTTCACCTAATTGTGCAGAGTTCAGTAAGGCAAATGGGAAAAGACCATTTTGAAGATTTATTGTGTCAGTTATGCTTTTAAGTAAAAAAACATCTTTATAATTAGCCGTATTCTCTATGATCGCAATAGCCGTATTCTTATGAATTTGTCTTTTATCAGCTACAAGTATTGCCTCGATCTTTCCAGAAGTTTTAGCGATTATTTTTTCAGGAGGAGTATTAGTTGTTATGACTATTTGTGTTGATATCAAATCTGGATACTTTACCAGCCAAGAAACAAGGAATAGTATTAGTAAAATACTTAAAATTACTGTTGAACCCCATCTTATTAAACGACTGGGAACACGAGTAAGTATTTCTTGTACTTCTTCACTTCTTAATTCAAAAGAGGTGTTCTTATCTACCATAGTATTAATTTCCTAATTGTAATTGATTTTTTACCAGTTTAAAATAACTTCCTTTTAGTTTTACTAATTCTTGATGACTACCAACTTCAACAATTTTTCCCTTTTCCAAAACTACGATTTGATCTGCATTCATAACAGTGCTTAATCGATGAGCAATAACTACAACAGTTTTATTTTTAAAAAAGATATTTAACTTTTCCATTATTTCTTTTTCATTGTTGGCATCAAGGGCTGAAGTAGCTTCGTCAAAGAATAGCATGTCTGGGTTTTTATAAACAGCTCTTGCAATCAATAATCTTTGTTTTTGCCCTGCGCTCATCCCAACGCCTTCCATTCCAATTTTAGTATTATAGCTAAGAGGATATTCTTCTATAAACTCCTTTATGTTTGCAACATCTGATGCGTAAACC
>NZ_JANJUQ010000008.1 GCF_024710485.1 Flavobacterium sp. | reverse complement strand
ATGTCGGATCAATTTTCAAATGAAGAAAGAAGTGCATTTTTAATGAGTTTGAATGATGGAAGAGAAGGTGGGATTATTTATTTAAGTAATGGAACGGCTTTTATTATACCGGATAGATTCAGAACCAATAATAATATTGATTTATTAGCTGTTCTTACGAGTAAGGAATTTCAAGATTTTGGAGGTACTATTGACGGCGTTGAGATTATTATACATTCACACCCAGATATAGATGGTGATGGATATCCTGGTTGGCCCTCACATGATGGTCAAATGAAGCCAAATGATTTATCGTCGGCAGCTAGACTCGAAAAAGATTTTTTTCATCGCCAAATTAGTTGGGGTGTATTTATGTGGTTACCACGTCAAGGAAATAATAATGCTGGTGTTTTCTTTTACAATTCAAATTACCATATCTATCAAGATAAAACATATCCATTTTTTGGAAATATGAATTTTCAGAAATTTTGGAAAAGATAAGGAATATTGAAATGAATAATAAATGGAAATTCATAAGAACAGTATGTTTATTAAGCTTAATTATATTAAGCAATTTGTATCTTTTTTCAAAATCAAATACTGACCCAATTTACTTAAGTAGACCAGCTACATCTATGAATGATTCGATTAACAATTATTTATATAATGTTTGGAGGGATACTTTACCCGACGAACAAAAGTATAGATCTATAGATTTCGAAAATATAAGCACTATTCCATATTCAAAAAGAAATTTTGTCAAAGTACTTTTCTGTTATAATACAGATACAATTTCTATAGATGATGATATAATAACTTTTTCAAATCTTGAGTCAATTCATTTGAAAAATGTTACAATTAGCAAAATTTCAAGTAAATTATTTGATTTGCAACATTTAAAAAGGTTGTCTTTTTATAGTTTAAGTATTTTAAATGAAAATAGGGAAATATCATTTAAAGGTATTAATAATTTAAATAATCTAACACATTTGATTTTATGGAACGTTACAGGAATTACACAAATTTCAAATGATATTTTTGATTTAAAGCAATTAGAAGAACTAAATTTAGTTGGTAATTATTCTTCTCATATTAATAATGAGTTTGATAAACTTTCAAATTTAAAAAGTTTGGTATTGGATTCCTTTCAAAATTCAGTAATTCCAAGTAGTATTTATGAATGTAAAAATTTGGAATCTTTGTATATTAGCGGGAATAATTTTTCAAACATACCAAATGAATTCTCAAAATTGACAAAATTGAAAAATATAAGATTCACAGGCACTAATATTTTAACTATACCTGATAATTTGGGCTATCACAAGAATTTACATACATTTATTTTAAATAAAACAAAAGTAAAGAATATTGACAATATTCTAAAAAACTTGACTTTATCTGATGTTTCAAATATAGAAATACTGGATTTAAGTGAAAATGGATTAGAAGTTATAGATTTTCAAGATTTTTCTGTTAAGAATATTTTTATGTTTGACTTGAGCAAAAACAATTTATTTGACATTAGAGGTAAATTAGTTGATTCAGAGATTGACTTAGATCTTGGTAATAATAATTTTTCTGAAATACCTATCTTTTTCAAAGAAAATTCTGGAATTAATTACGTTAATTTATCATTTAACAAAATAACATCTCTTCCTGATTGGATTGGGCAAGTAAAAATAGGTTCAATTTCGTTAAAGAATAACAAAATTAGTTATTTTGGGACAGAATTATGTTCTGATAAATATTTGAATTTTTTAAACCTTGATGGAAATCCTATTACTGATTTTAACCCAATGATATGTGACTGTGAAAAAGATATGCTTATTTCTGTAATCGGTGCAAATGAAGAGCTAGCAAAGAAGATTAGACAATTTAATAATCTTGACACAGATAGAGTTAAGATTGTCACTACGCAAACCGAATACAATAATTACAAAGTCAAAATACAAAGTAAAAAAAGATTTAAGTAATTCAATGAAATATAACAGTAAAAAATTGATTAAAAAAAAACCTAAATTCAGTTCGTTGAAGGAATTACAAAAGATAAAACACTGTTATTCAATCATGGAAATGACTTAAATCGCCGTAATAATCGAGAGCATACGCAAAGTTTTAATCAAATTAGTGATACTTATTTTGGGGGACAATTAGATTGTCATGGAATTTTTTTTTGCAAATGATCCGAGATCATATTTAGTTTATCATAGCCTCGGTCAAGGTAATTTAGTATATTATGTTATTGGTGGTGAAGCAGGTATGTTGGCTCACGAATTGTTTTACCATGGTTATAAATATCTTAAAATGCAAGATTGGACACATAAAGAAGACTTTAATGTAAGACAATCAATTGAATTTAAAAATGCTAATATAAGGAAAAAATAATTATGAGAATTATCTTATTATTGATTTTTGTAAAATTTATCGTTTCATTGCAAATTTATGCTCAATCTAACCCAAGCGCAAATTGTTATGCAAGTATAAAAGATTATCAATTATCAATCAAGTTGATAATAACAAATGAGACAACAAGCGGTTATGGAGAAATGCAATTTGATGAATTCTATTCAAATAGTGTATTTGTTCCAATATCAGAATGGTTAGTAAAATTAATATATTATGACAGTGTATATATTGGTCCTTGGGATAATATTGATAAAGACTTGATAAGTAGTGTTATCTTAATTCCTGATAATAATCATAAAACCATACAATCTATGAGTTCTCTTGGTACTTTTGAC
>NZ_JANJUQ010000036.1 GCF_024710485.1 Flavobacterium sp. | reverse complement strand
CACTTTTAAAAACCAATTGTATCACAATGAAAGCAGGAATTGTAGGATTGCCTAACGTAGGGAAATCAACTTTATTTAATTGTTTGTCAAACGCAAAAGCACAAAGTGCGAACTTTCCCTTTTGTACTATTGAACCCAATATCGGAGTGGTAAACGTTCCTGATCCCAGAATCAATAAACTGGAAGAATTAGTGAAACCTGAGCGCGTTCAAATGGCAACCGTTGATATTGTTGATATCGCCGGATTGGTAAAAGGCGCCAGTAAAGGAGAAGGTTTAGGAAATCAATTCTTGGCCAATATCAGAGAGTGTAATGCCATTATCCATGTATTGCGTTGTTTTGATAATGATAATATTGTACACGTTGACGGAAGCGTAAATCCTATTCGCGATAAAGAGACCATCGACATTGAGTTGCAATTAAAAGACTTGGAAACGGTAGAAAAGCGTTTAGAAAAGGTAAACCGCGCAGCTAAAACCGGTAACAAAGAAGCCCAAACCGAAAAGGCATTATTAGATCGAATTCGTGAAGCCCTACTGCAAGCTAAATCTGCCAGAACCGTTGTGCCGCAAAACCATGAGGAAGAAGCGTTGATGGAAGATTTTCAACTGATTACCACCAAACCGGTTTTGTATGTTTGTAATGTTAATGAAGAAGCAGCAGCCACCGGAAATGCTTATGTCGACCAAGTGCGTGAATTGGTGAAGGATGAAAATGCAGAGGTTATTGTGTTAGCCGTTGGTACCGAAGCTGATATTACCGAATTAGAAACTTACGAAGAGCGTCAAATGTTCTTGGAAGATTTGGGATTAAAAGAGCCCGGAAGTTCAGTATTAATTCGTGCCGCATATAAATTATTGAAATTACAAACCTATTTCACTGCCGGTGTTAAAGAGGTTCGCGCTTGGACCATCAACATTGGAGATACAGCTCCAAAAGCAGCCGGAGTAATTCACACCGATTTTGAAAAAGGATTTATTCGTGCTGAAGTAATTGCCTATGAGGATTTTGCTCATTACGGTTCGGAGGCTAAGGTGAAAGAAGCAGGAAAACTAAGAGTAGAAGGTAAGGAATATATTGTAAAAGACGGTGATGTGATGCATTTCCGTTTTAACGTATAAAAAATCTTCATATGATTCAACAAATTAATGAACTGCTGTACTATTACAGCAGTTTTTTTATGCCGATTTTTCTTGCATTCATCATATCTTTTTGTCAATATCATTCTTAATAACTTTGATAAATATCATTTCAAAAATCACGCGAATTCCACTATATTAGCGGAAAATCGTTGTTTTTAAAATGGCCGAACAAAATCAATATACCGAAGACAATATCCGTTCCCTCGATTGGAAAGAACACATCCGAATGCGTCCCGGAATGTACATTGGAAAACTCGGCGACGGTTCCTCACCCGATGACGGTATTTACATCTTACTCAAAGAGGTAATCGACAACTGTATCGACGAGTTCGTAATGGGCGCCGGTAAAGTCATCGAAGTGACCATCAAAGATAAAATGGTAACCGTACGCGATTACGGTCGTGGTATTCCGCTGGGCAAAGTAGTCGATGTGGTTTCCAAAATGAACACCGGTGGAAAATACGATTCCAAAGCCTTTAAAAAATCAGTAGGTTTGAACGGAGTTGGTACCAAAGCAGTCAATGCATTATCCAATTATTTCCGTGTAGAATCGGTGCGCGAAAACCAAGTAAAAGCCGCCGAATTCTCAGCCGGAAATTTAACTGTAGAAGAAGATGTTCAGGAAACCACCAAACGCAAAGGAACCAAAGTGGCTTTTGTGGCAGATGATACCATCTTTAAAAACTACAAATACCGCAATGAGTATGTGGTTCGAATGCTTAAAAACTATTGTTATCTCAACACCGGATTAACCATTTATTACAATGGCGAAAAGTATTATTCTGAAAATGGTTTAAAAGATTTACTCGAAGAAACCATCGTAGAAGAAGACATGCAATATCCGATCATCCATTTGTTGGGCGACGATATCGAAGTGGCTATCACGCACAGTAAATCGCAATATTCCGAAGAATACCATACGTTCGTAAATGGTCAAAATACCACGCAAGGCGGAACGCATTTAGGCGCTTTCCGAGAAGCTATTGTGAAAACCATCAAAGAGTTTTACAACAAAAATTTCGAAGCCTCCGATATTCGTAAATCTATTGTTTCCGCTATTTCGGTCAAAGTAGAAGAACCGGTTTTCGAATCACAAACCAAAACCAAATTAGGTTCTACAGAAATTGGTCCGAATGGTCCGTCGGTGCGCACGTTTGTCAACGATTTTATCAAAACCAAATTAGACAACTTTTTACATAAAAATCCGGAAACAGCCGATTTGCTTTTGCGTAAAATTCTCCAAGCCGAACGCGAGCGTAAAGAATTATCCGGTATTCGTAAACTAGCTAAAGAGCGCGCTAAAAAAGCGAGTTTACACAATAAAAAACTCCGCGACTGTCGCGTGCATTTAACCGATGCCAAAAACCCGAGAAGCTTAGAAAGTACACTTTTTATAACCGAGGGAGATTCGGCTTCTGGTTCCATCACCAAATCGCGCGATGTCAACACTCAAGCGGTTTTCAGTTTGCGCGGTAAACCGTTAAACTCGTATGGCATGACCAAAAAAATTGTCTACGAAAACGAAGAGTTCAACTTATTACAAGCGGCGTTAGACATTGAAGAAGACATGGGAGATTTGCGTTACAATAACATTGTAATCGCTACCGATGCCGATGTTGATGGAATGCATATTCGCTTACTGTTGATTACTTTCTTTTTACAGTTTTTTCCCGAGTTGATTAAAGACGGCCATTTGTACATCTTACAAACGCCTTTATTTCGTGTGCGAAATAAAAAAGAAACCATCTATTGCTATTCCGAACAAGAACGTATCGACGCCATCGAAAAACTCAAACCCAAACCGGAAATCACCCGATTCAAAGGATTGGGAGAAATTTCACCGGACGAGTTCAAGCACTTTATTGGACAAGACATTCGTTTAGATCCGGTGATGTTGGACAAAGCCACGTCTATCGAAACCTTACTCGAGTTTTACATGGGTAAAAACACCCCGGACCGACAAGATTTTATCATCAATAACTTGAAAGTGGAATTGGATGTGGTGGAGGAATAGTTGACAGTATTCAGTTTGCAGTGCTCAGCTTAAAATAAAAAAATAAATTAAAAAATTTAAGGTCTTTGATGGCATATATTAAACCCATTCAAACCTTGAACTTTTAAACTTTTATATGAAAGACGAAGAAGACGATATCATTCCCAACGAAGACGACAACGAAGCGTTGAACGAGTCAACTAACGAGGAAACTGAAGGAGAAGGTTTTGACGATGTCATTCGCCCTTCCACCGGCAGTCATTTTTATGAAAACGATGAAAATCCCGAAGATACCATTACCAAAGTAACCGGTATGTACAAGGATTGGTTCCTCGATTACGCTTCTTATGTAATTTTGGAACGCGCTGTTCCTGCCATTGAAGACGGTTTTAAACCGGTACAACGCCGCATCATGCACTCCATGAAAGAGTTGGATGACGGTCGTTACAACAAAGTGGCGAATATCGTTGGTCACACCATGCAATACCATCCGCACGGTGACGCGAGCATAGGCGACGCCATAGTGCAAATAGGGCAGAAAGATTTGCTCATCGACATGCAAGGAAACTGGGGAAATATCCTAACCGGAGACGGTGCTGCGGCTTCGCGTTATATTGAAGCGCGAATTTCTAAACTCGGTCACGAAATCCTCTATTCGCCTAAAATTACCACTTGGGGCGTTTCATACGATGGTCGTAGGGCAGAACCGATAAACCTACCGGTGAAATTCCCATTATTGTTAGCTCAAGGTGCTGAAGGAATCGCTGTTGGATTATCTACTAAAGTATTGCCACACAACTTTAACGAACTCATCGATTGTTCGATTAAAGTTTTAAAAAACAAACCGTTTACATTATATCCTGATTTCCCGACAGCCGGTATCGCCGATGTGTCGAATTACAACGATGGGATGCGTGGCGGTCGTGTGAGAGTACGTGCCAAAATCAGCCAACTCGACAAACAAACTTTAGTGATAACCCAAATTCCTTTTTCAACCAATACTTCAACACTCATTGACAGTATCTTGAAAGCCAATGAAAAAGGGAAAATCAAAATCAAAAAAATAGAAGACAACACCGCCGCCGAAGTGGAAATTGTTATTCACTTGCCGCCGGGTGTTTCTCCGGATAAAACGATTGATGCTTTGTATGCCTTTACGGCTTGTGAAACGTCAGTAGCACCCTTAGGATGTGTGATTGAAAACCACAAACCGCGTTTTATCGGGGTTTCGGACATGCTCAAAATTTCTACCCACAGAACGGTGGATTTGCTCAAGCGCGAGTTGGAAATTCAATTGGACGAGTTAGAAAACAAATGGCATTTCTCGACTTTAGAAAAAATCTTTATTCGAGAAGAAATGTACATCGACTTTAAGTTGTATTCCGACAGGGAATCGCTTTACGTGTACATGTATGACCGTTTCAAACCTTTTGTCAAATCATTTGTCCGTGAGATTAACGATGACGATTTGCAAAAGCTGACGCAGATTCCGATGATTCGCATCACGCGTTTTGACTCGGATAAAGCCGATGACGCCATTGCCAAGCTGGAAGCCGAAATGGAGCAAGTGAAACATCATTTAGACAACATTATCGACTTTGCCATTGCTTACTTCCAAAACTTGAAAGACAAATTCGGCAAAGGCAGAGAACGTTTGACCGAGTTGAGAAACTTTGATACTATTGAGGCGACGAAAGTAGTGTTGAGAAACACCAAACTCTATGTGAATAGGGAAGAAGGCTTCTTCGGAACCGGATTAAAAAAAGACGAATACGTAGCCGATTGTTCCGATATCGATGATGTGATTGTCTTTTTACGCGATGGTAAAATGATGGTGTCTAAAGTCGACGAAAAGAAATTTGTTGGCAAAGATATCATTCACATTGCCGTCTTCGACAAGAATGACAAACGCACGATTTACAATATGATTTACCGTGATGGTAAAAATGGTTCGGCTTTTATCAAACGCTTCAATGTATCCGGAATTACCCGTGATAAGTTTTACGATTTGACGCAAGAAAAAGCCGGAAGTCAGGTGTTGTATTTCTCAGCCAACCCTAACGGAGAAGCGGAAACAGTGACTATTCTATTGCGCCAAATCGGCAGCGTCAAGAAACTGAAATGGGATTTAGATTTTTCTGAAATCGCAATCAAAGGTAGAGCGTCTCGTGGCAATACAGTTACTAAATATCCAATCAAAAAGATTGAGTTGAAGGAGAAAGGTATTTCTACTTTGCGTCCGCGCAAAGTTTGGTTCGACGATACGGTACAGCGTTTGAATGTTGACGGAAGAGGCGAGCTGTTGGGTGAATTCCGTCCGAATGACCGCTTGTTAATCATCAACCAAAACGGGAAGTTGAAAACCATTATTCCGGAATTGACCACGCACTTTGAAGAAGGCATGATTGTATTGGAAAAATGGCATCCGAAGAAACCTATTTCGGCCATTTATTATGATGGCGAAAAAGAGCGTTATTTTGTCAAACGCTTTTTGGTAGAAAACGAAAACAAAGAGGAAATCTTTATCACAGAACACGAAAAATCGCAATTGGAGATTGTATCTACGGATTGGCGTCCGGTGGCCGAAGTGATTTTTGCCAAAATAAAAGGCGTTCAAAAAGACAATCTGACCGTCGATCTAGAACAATTTATAACGGTTAAAGGTATCAAAGCATTGGGTAACCAACTTACTACGGACAAAGTAAAACAAATCAACTTGTTAGAACCGCTTCCGTTTGAAGAACCTGAAGAAGTACAGCCTGAAGAGTTGGAAGTGAAAGATGAAACCAATGCCGAAGATGAAAGCATACCAACGGAAACCGACGATGACGGACAAATCACGTTGAGTCTAGAATAAGTTAAAAACCCTGTTTTACGCAGGGTTTTGTTTTTTAATCAAATCTTTGGGATAAGCAAAAGATAAACTCAATTTAAGTCTTCTCGGCTTGACTTTTTTACAATTTCGTGGATGATATGATCGAGCTTAGTGGCAGATTCTCCAATGTAGTCAATTAAGCGATCATCTGTATACCCCATTTTTTTGTTGTCTTTTAACAGATTGATTAATCCTATAAGATTGGCTAAAGGCGCACGAACCACATGCGATTGTGTCCAAGAAATGTCTTTTAAGGTTTTGTTTTGTTGCTCGATGGTATTCATTTTTTCCAGCGATTCTGTTAAGTCAACCATAGCACCAATAATACGGACTACTTCGCCTTTGTCATTTCTGATAAATATTCCTTTATGTTGGATATAGGCAATATTTCCATTAAATTTTACAAAACGATATTCCGAGTTAAAGAATTCTTTTTTAGGGTCTTTTATCGCTTTATTTAAATCTTTCAATACTCTTTTGCTATCTTCAGCATGAATGTTTTTCTTCCATAAATCGGTGTCAGCATTAAATGTAGTGTAACCAAACATGCTATTAAATCCTTCACCGTAAAAAATACAGTCGTTTTCTAAATCCCAATCAATTACGGCTTCTACGGTAGCTTTCGCTAATATTTTAAAACGTTCATTACTTTGTATAATCTCTTGTTCACTTTGCTTTTTCTTAGTAATATCTAAAACAATTCCTTCCAGTTTTATCGGATTGTGATTTTGGTCGCGTACTAAATGAATTCGTTCCAAGATCCATTTGATTTTTCCGGTTCCGGTGATGATTTTATGCTCACCTTCAATTAAGGCATCACTTTCAAAAACTTTATGTATTGCTTCGTCAAATTTTAACTGATCATCAGGATGAAATTGATTACGAATATTATCTAGAGTAAGCTCGAAAGTTTTGGGATCCAATTCAAATAACTTGTAAATTTCATCAGACCAAATAATTTCTGAATTGATTAAATCATTGGTCCAATAACCCATAGTTGCAATTTCACAAGCTTGCTGAAGGCGTGAGTTGGTCGCCAATAATTTATTTTGTGTATTGATTTCTTGTGTGATGTCTACTGCTGTAACCAAAATACCTAATCGGCCTTCAAAATTTACTTGCGAGGTTTTAAGTTTTACTTGAATGATTTCCCCGCTTTTTTTGCGGTGCTTCATGAGTCCTAAAAATGAAGCATCATTAGTTTGTATAGCTTTATTCAATAGGGCATGCATTTGGGGTATTTCGGATTCCGGGCGAATATCTTTAATGTGCATATTCATAAACTCCTCATGACTAAACCCATAATGCTCACAAGCAGCTTCATTTACATTCAGAAAGTGTAAGGTAACCGAATCAAAAATCCACATCGGTAGCGGACTGTGATTAAACAAAGCGATATACTCTTGTTTGGATTGTCTAGATTGCTCTTCAGTATATTGTTTTATATCAATGATTTGTTGATAATAATCTGTTATTTTAGAAATATTACTTCTCATCAATTCATGAATGAGCAATGATGTCAAGAGAATAAAAATCAAACCTTTAACAGTTTGTAATTTTGATATTACAATTGAATCATGAATGAAAAGTTCCAAGAAATAATCCGATGTAAAAATATACACTGCACTAACCACAGCATAGATTAAAACAATTTTAAAAGATGAAAATCTTTTTAGAAAAGTAATTTTTTTTTCCACAAGCCCTCCGATTTACAATTAGTCATACCTATTATAACCATTGCAAAGATACTTTGCTATAATTGAAAAAAATATGACAATCATCATAAAGTATTGATATTTTGAAATTTAGCGTGATTTTATAATTTACACTCAATAGATATCAAAAAAAAACTCTCAAGCGAGTTGAGAGTTTTAATATGACTAATGTTTTGTTTTACGCATTTTCATATTGATGAATTCTACTGCGAGGGAGAAGGCAATTGCAAAGTATAAATAGCCTTTGGGTACCACACCAACATGTTGCCCTGCCAATTGTGCATTAGACAGGTGCATACTTTCGGTGATTAACATGAAACCAATCAGAATCAAAAAAGCCAATCCAAGTACCTGAATAGAAGGGTTTGCATTAACAAAATTACCAACCGGAACGGCAAACAGTAACATCACACCTACGGAAATAACAACAGCGGTAATCATGATATATAAAGCGCCTTCAACGCCATTGGTCATTCCGACAGCTGTTAAAATACTGTCAACAGAGAAAATTAAATCAATCAATAAGATTTGGATAATCACATTGCCAAAAGATTTGGTAGCCGTTGCTTTTAAATCTTTTTCCTCTTCGCCTTTATGATCAACTTTTTCGTGAATTTCTTTGGTACTCTTATAAATCAGGAAGATTCCACCCAATAATAAAATCAGAGCTTGCCCGGTAAAATCGGCGCTGAACCAACCCCAATCCAAACCAAATAACGGTTCTTTCATGGCAATCAATAACGTAATTCCAAACAACAAGCCGATACGCATAAACATGGCTAAAAACAGACCAATTTGAGTGGCCTTTTTACGCTTTTCTTCCGGTAATTTTCCGGTTACAATTGAGATAAAAATGATGTTGTCAATACCTAATACGATTTCTAAAAAAGTTAAGGTTAAAAGCGCTATCCAAGCATCTGGATTTAAAAATATTTCCATGGTTAATTAGTTAAATTTTATCGGTTGTACGGGATTATTTGATTTTAGTTACGGTGCCGCGTTGTTTTTTAGCATCGCCCACAAATGAATAGTCAAAAGTATAACTATTACCTTCAGTAGATAATATAGTCATGCTGATGGCTTTGCGTTCGTTCATTGTTTTAGGATGTAATTTTTGCAACACAAACTCACAATCATTTACCCAACGCACCGAAGCCGTATCGGTTTTACCATTAAACGTTTCAATTTGAAGTGTCTCGGTGCGGGTGAATGTAGAAGTGAGCTTTTTACCGTTAATTTCCTGAACAAATTCGAAAGTGCCGGTTTTAAAATCAGTGCACTTACGCTCTTTTTGAGAGCAAGAAGTTAGGTTTAAAGTGAGTAGGAGTAGTGTTATTTTTTTCATTCTCTAAAGGTATAAATACAAAGTGAGATTGGGTTAGACTATAATCATGAAGTTAAGGTTTGTCTGCAAACAAAGCATCGGTTATGGCTTTGACGCCTTTAAACATAAAATAAACGGCTAAGCCGCAAAGTACTATCCCAACAGCCAGTACTAACCAATGCCAAACGTTTTGCTTGTTGATAAAGGCGTTGTAAATTATGCTTGGTCCCAAAAACATCAAGGGTAATGCATAGAGTAGGTACTTAATGCCTTTGTCGAGTAAGGTTTTATCTATAGCCATAAATCTAAAATTTGAATTGTAAACCTAACCCGTTTCGGTTGGAAATTAGGTTCAGCTCCTGATTAGGTTTAGCGGCTCCTAATTTACCGTTTTTGTGGTCTTTATTGTATATTTCAGCGGCTTTTTCATAGAGTTTTTTTCTGCCGGAAAGTACCGGAATTGAAGCTACTAATGAGGCTACTCCAACATAAGTCATGGTTCCGGGATATTTAACATCAGAAAACAAGCCCACGGCTAAATCACCAACAGTTAACCCAATACCAAAACCCAATAAAAAGCCTCCAACAGCTTCTTTGGTTTTGGCTTCTTTATAAAGGCCGGCTGATTCGTAATTTGTATTAAATAACTGTCTGGCTTCACGGGTTTCAAGGCGTTTGCTGTCAAGGTAGAATCTGCTGCCTTCCAAAGTAAGTGCTTGGGCGAAAGAAAACACACTTATCAATAATAAGCTAAGTGTTAGAAGTTTTTTCATGAGCTTATCTTTTTTTATAATTGTCTACAGCTTTTCGCACACTACCATATTGCTCCAACAAAGCTGAGGCTTCTTGATAACTTACGGGTATCTCACTCATAATCATGCGCACACCACGATCCACCAACTTAACATTGCTGAGTTGCATATCGACCATTTTATTGCCTTTGACACGGCCAAGTTGAATCATAGTAGCGGTAGAAATCATATTCAATACCAGTTTTTGAGCCGTACCGGCTTTCATCCTAGAACTTCCGGTTACGAATTCGGGACCAACCACCACTACCACCGGAAACTGCGCTGTCAGAGCCAACGGACTCCCCTCGTTACACGTAATACAGCCGGTGAGAATATTGTTTTCGTGGCATTTTTCCAAACCGCCAATTACATAAGGAGTAGTGCCGGAAGCAGCAATGCCAATCACTACGTCTTTATCAGAGATGTTTTCGGATGCTAAATCTTTCCAAGCTTGTTCTTTATCATCTTCAGCAAATTCAACGGCTTTGCGAATGGCTTTGTCGCCACCGGCAATGATACCGTTAACTAAATCGAAAGGTACACCAAAAGTGGGCGGACACTCCGAAGCATCAACTATTCCTAATCTTCCTGAGGTTCCGGCGCCAATGTAAAACAGTCGGCCGCCATTTTTCATTTTTTGGACTATTTGTGTCACTAAGGCTTCAATTTGCGGCAAGGCTTTTTCAACGGCGTGCGGCACCATTTTATCTTCGTTGTTGATGTTGGTCAGCAAGTCGTGTACCGACATTTGTTCCAAACTATCATAATGTGAGGATTGCTCTGTAGTTTTGGTGAAAGACATACTAAAATTTTGTGTGGCTAAGATACTGAGATTCCTCCAGATTTTTAAATAAAACTCGCCAATAAAATTCCCAAAATGATCATTGATATTTTTGCGATATTAAACTTATGTCCTTCGCTACTTTCGAATATAATGGTAGAAGAAATATGAAACAATATCCCGATTACAACTGCAGTAATCTCTGTGAAATATTGTGTAATGCTCGGAACAGAATCGGAAATAAAAGTACCCAGCGGTGTCATCAAAGCAAAAGAAACCATAAAGATGAATAATGCGGTTCTATTCAATTCTGCATTCAAAAAGAAAGTAGTTAAAATGATGGCAATCGGCAAATGATGGATGGCAATACCAAAGGCTAAATCATGGTGATGACCTACCGGAAATCCTTCCAAAAAAGCATGAATACACAAACTGATGAACAATAGCCAAGGCATGCTGTTAATCTTCTCATGTCCGTGAACGTGTCCGTGTTCCGCGCCTTTCGAGAAAAACTCTAAGATAATTTGAAATAGTATTCCCACCATGATGAAAATCCCGATGCTGTGATTATGACTTTCATAAACACTCGGCAACAAGTCCATCACGGTTAAGGATAACAAAAACGAACCGCTGAAAGCCAATAGTAGCTTTAAGTTTTTTTTCTTTTTTGGCTTAATAATCAACGCAATAGCGTAACCTATTAAAACTGATAATAAAGGAAGTATATAGTTCATTTTGGTTTTAGGTTGTAATGGATAAAGTCTTGGAATAACCTTATTTGAAAATCATAATGAGACGTTCACTGGTATTTTTGTGGAATTTCTTCAGCTTGTAATCGCCGAAAGTGTCCAACAAATAAATACCGGCTTGGTCCATCATGTTTTTAAAATCATCCAAGGTGTAGGCTTTTACTTTTTCTTCAAAATGGTATTTTTCGCCTTGGTCTTCAAAATCTATTTCTTTTATGATGAAAGAATCAGCTAAATAACGTTTGATGTGAAAAGAAATACCATCTACTTCTTTGGTTTCTTCCGGGATTAAATTTTCCAAAACCGTATGCACGTTCATGAAATCGATAACCGCAAAACCATAATCTGATAAGCTCTCTTTGATGGCAATAAGGGTTTTTAAGTTATCTTCTTCGTTTTCAAAATACCCAAAACTGGTGAACAAATTGAAAATCGCATCGAATTTTTCTTCAAAAGGAATGCGTTTGTCGTGTACCACAAAATGCAAAGTTTCATTGGCATTTTTGTTGGCTTCGGCGATACTGTTTTCCGATAAATCGGCACCAATGACATCGTAACCTAACTGATTTAAGTAAATGGCATGTCGGCCTTTACCGCAAGCCAAATCCAGTACTTTGGCCTTTTCCGGTAAATTCAAATAATGCGTCAGATTGTCCATGAAGATTTGTGCTTCACGATAGTTTCTGTCTTTGTATAGAATGTGGTAATAAGGCGTATCAAACCAGGAAGCGTACCAAATATCGGTTCCGGGTTTTACATTGCGGGTTTCAGGTTTTGAATTTTCAGGCATTTATTCTTTTCAAATGAATTCTTCACCCGCAAAATTAGTGTATTTTTGCCGAACTTATGACAATGTTGAGTACTGATATTGTCATTACAATTTGTATTGAAAATGGAAAATTTTAAAATGGTAGCCAAAACCTTTTTCGGTTTTGAAGAAATATTAGTCAAAGAATTACAACAATTAGGCGCGCAAGAAGTTGAAATGGGTACACGAGCCGTTAGTTTTAAAGGCGATAAAGGTTTTATGTACAAAGCCAATTTATCGTTGCGAACTGCTTTAAAAATATTGAAACCCATTTACCAATTCAGAGCGTTTAACGACCAAAGTTTGTACAAAGGCATTCAAGGCATCGATTGGAGTAAATACCTTAATGCCAGTCAGACTTTTGTGATTGATACGACCATTCATTCCGATAATTTCAAACACTCGCAATTTGTTTCTCAAAAAGCGAAAGATGCTATAGTGGATCAGTTTCGAGAAAAATTCGGGCAACGTCCGAGTATCGATAAAGATTTTCCGGATTTACGCATCAACATTCACATCGACCGCGATCAATGTACAGTTTCTTTAGACACATCGGGCGCTTCTTTACATCACAGAGGCTATCGCAGCGCTACGAATATTGCACCGATTAACGAAGTCTTAGCCGCCGGCATGTTGTTGCTTTCCGGTTGGGACGGCAGTTCTGATTTTTTAGATCCGATGTGTGGTTCCGGTACTATTTTAGCCGAAGCAGCGATGATTGCTTGTAATATTCCGGCCAACATCAACCGCAAAGAATTTGCTTTTGAAAAATGGAACGATTGGGACAACGATTTGTTCGACCAAATTATCGATTCGTTGATGAAACGTACCAAAGAGTTCCATTATAAAATTATCGGGTACGATAAAGCACCAAGCGCTGTTAATAAAGCCAAAGACAACATCGTTAATGCGAATTTAGAAGATTATGTAACCATTAGCCAAGCCAATTTCTTTGATACTAAAAAAGAAACCGTTGGTCCGTTACACATGGTATTCAACCCGCCATATGGAGAACGATTGGACATCGATTTGGAACGATTTTACCGTGAATTAGGCGATACTCTAAAGAACAATTATCCCAATACCATTGCTTGGTTCATTACGGCCAATCTGGAAGCATTGAAGTTTGTTGGCTTGCGACCATCACGAAAAATAAAGCTCTTCAACGGAAGTTTAGAAGCGCGTTTGGTGAAATACGAAATGTACGAAGGCAGCAAACGCACCAAATTCAATCAACATCACGATTAATCAGGAAACATTTATAAAAAAGTGGTCCTAATTTTTAGCTTCTTTTTCTAACGATTGAATAATTTCTTTCACTTTATCTGCTTCAATCCGTTTGGCTTTGATGACTTTATTTTTATCTAAAATATAAATCACCGGAGTAGAGTAGACGTCGTATTTTTCTATAGCGTTGTTGTAGTGTGCACCATCGTATACATTGATGAACGGTAATTTATTGTCGGCTATATATTTCAAATATTTATCACCCTCGTGTTGCATGTACACGCTGAATACTTTGACGTTTTTCTTTTCCTGAACCAATTCGTTGTAAGCTGTAACGAGTTTCGGAATTTCTTTCTGACAATGACCGCAATCCACATCCCAAAATATTAAAACGGTGTAATCGGCTTTAACATCACTCAGTTTAACCCACATTTTATTGACTTCATTCACATTTTTGTAGAAAACCTTGGTCATTTCCTCACTGTTTTTGGCATCTTCAAATCCCATGGCCTTCATTTTAGGGAAATCTTCGGCTTTGATCATCGATAAGTCAATAGCTTTGGCACCTATTAATAGTGTTTTAAGTTTGTCGGCGCGTTTGATGATTCTTTGTACCACATCATCATCTTCATAAATTCCTTTGGCTTTTCCGGTTTTAAAATAGTTGTCGGATAAATGCACAAAAACTTTATCAAATCCCATGATTTTAGAAGTTTCATAGGTGTAGGTAAGGTGAGCCAACATGAGTTTGTAAATCAATGTTTCTGGTTTTGATTTGGCTAAGATTTTATCGATTTCAACACTAACCGAATCCGGATGTTTCACCACAACATTATCCAAATAGTTCTTTAGTTTGTTGAATAAAAACGGATTGTGCACCATGCCATCATCTTTGAAATCCACATTGCGCCAGAAATTGTCTTTGTAATACTTATAAGAAACCTCATGGTCGGGTGTGCCATCGGCTTTCTTCGGAATGTCCTTGAGTTTTTTTTCTGTTTTCAAGTTCACTACATCGGCAATAAAAGTGCCTTTGAAACGATTGATGAATTGGTTTTCATAATCGGCTATGCTTTGCTCAAGTTCGTTTTGTTTCTCAGCTAAGGCCAAGGTATCTTTTTTAGTAGTCAGCGGATTTTTTTGTTTGTATTCGATAAAAGCTTTATTCTGGTCGCCCAAAAAACGGATATAATTGAAGAATTCATTTTCGCGATCTGAATTTAAAGCAGACAAATCATTACTGATGTTTGGACCAAATTCACTTTTGAGGTGTAATTTTTGGGTGTCATCATCAACAAAGAAATCAAACAAAATTGATTTTTGTTGACCAACTAAAGAGTAAATCCCTTTTTGAAGCTTTGTTTTACCACTAAAAACAATTCTGCCATTTTTAATAGTAGTGCAAGTGTCTTTAATCAACGTTTTGTCGAATCGATAAAAAGTGAGGTAAGCTAAAGTATCGTTATAATTTTTTAAATCGATTGTAATTTCGTAACCCGACTGGGCTTGGGTTGTAAAAGAAGAGAGAAACAAGGCTAAAGCAATCAAAACTTTCTTCATACGATGATTTTATAGGGTTTAGATTTCCAAAAATAATCTATTTTTCCCTATTGTGTTAAATCGATTTTTAAAGTTTTCTTAAAAAACAAAACACCTTTTTCAAGGTGTTTGCTGTTAAAAGTCATCAAAAAGTACAATTCCTTTTTTCTCGAGGTTTTGCTTAATTAAGGTTTCCGGCAAATTGTATTGCGAAGCTAAATCGGCTATCGTTATCCCGGAAAAGAACAATTCAACCAAAGTGTCCAAAATCATAGGGTTGATTTCCTGTACGTTGGGTAAATCAATTTCCTCATCAAAGATATCCTTTTTGGATTTGAAAAGGGTTTCGATAACCATATCAATGTCGGATTTGGGAAATTCCAGAATGTTGTGTACAATGTTGTTTTCTGAAATTTGTTTGAGTACTATTGTCTCACGGTTAGCACTTTCATTCTTTCGATGAATGCTGTAGTTGAAATACTTCTCCATAGCGGTCGTATTTTAATTATTGTAATCTTGGGTAACGCAAAATTAAGCTTTCTGAACTAAAATAAATGTTAATTAACAAAAACATGCCCACCTTTTATTAACAATTATGTTTATTTTGGATGAAAAAGATGACTTTCAGTAGGTTATAAATCCATGAAAACAACTTTTAATCGATAAACGGTCAAAATGTGTTTAATCAATACCTATTGTGTCAAAACGGCTTAATTAAGTATATTTGAGCCAGAAAATAAAAGTTATGAGTAAAAAGACCAAAGCCTTATTGTACAACCTTTTTTGTTTTGCGGCAATTTTTGTAGCCGTTCGATTTTTATTGGACTTATATACCCATTTGAGCGGGTTGTGGTTGCCATTAACCGCTTTTGTAATCGGAACCATTTTAGCGCCGAAATTTCAAGCCATTCAAACTAAAGATGGCGAAAAAATATTTATGAAATGGTTGTTCATCAAAGGGATAAAGGAAGTGTAACTATTTCTTTTTTCCTTTGTTTTTATCTGTTGCTTTTTCTTTAGCCTTGACGGTTGCTTTATAAAGCGGAATAAAATATGAAACTGTGTAGTTGAAGCCAACGCCAAAATCACCGTTGTAAGTACGGTTGAAACCCGGTATGTATAAATTATCAAAATTGTTGGGTAATTTTTGACTCAATAATCGGTTTAAGCGAAAACTGAAACCTACAAAAACATTGTTGAAAACTTCGGCTTTCATGCCGGCAACCACTTCAATCCATTGGGCTGATAATCCGCTGTATTCGGCTCCTGAAATAACCGTTGGATTTTCTCCGAAATACTGATTCGGATTGTAAATTTCGTAACTGTTCAACTTTTGGTTAAAACTGCTTATACCATAGCGTAATCCAACCGAGATGATGTTCTCCATGTCTAACCAGTTTTGGTAAGAGTTATAATCAAAACCAACACGGATATAACTTCCTTTGGTGGTAAAATTGACTTGGTCATCATCCACTGTTTTATTTTCGTTACCGAGTTCTACGGCTAAATAATGTTTGCGAGTTAAACGATAATCGCCTACCAATTCAATACCGCGATAGTCTTTTTCGTAAAAAGAACGCGTGAGTTTGAACAAATCAACTCCTACACGCAAGCCATAGCGTTCTGTTTTAGGAGGAATACTGTCCTTTTTAGTGGTTGTTGCTTCTTGTGCATTGCCTGAAAATGAAAGCAATACCAAGGCTATACTAAAAGTAAATTTTGAGATGCACTTCATTTTCGGTAACAATTGAATTGGTTTGAAGGTTGGTGTCTTGTATCCACAATCCGTCCGGTGTGGCAATATCACTTAAAAATATTCCATTTGTATTGTTCAATTCGAATACGGTTTTAAAACCGCAAGCTCTGGAAACGTAAACATTTTCTCGGGTATAATTGAACTCTAAAATGTCTTCATTAAAAGCTGTACTGCTGTTACTGTTCAGCAACAAACGGTATCGGGTAATATCTTCATTGGTTTTTAAAGGAAGTCTAATTTTGCTCACACCATTAAAAGTATTCAAAGCATCAGTCATCCCGTCGGCAGTGACTTTTAAATTGACCACATTTTTCAAAACGGTAGGATTGGAGATGTCATAAAATTCTACAACCAATTGCGGAGTAACTTCATCTACACAAATATCATCTTTTTCACAGCCGGAAAATGCCATAACGAGACAAAGAAGCATTATTATTTTTTTCATAGATTTCAAATCTTACGGGCTTATCGTTTCTCCAAAAGTACAACATTTTCCACGTGATGCGTTTGTGGAAACATATCTACCGGTCGCACACGAGTGACTTTGTATTTTTCATCCATTAAAGCCAAATCACGGGCTTGGGTGGCCGAATTACAACTTACATAAACCACTTTTTGAGGTGCAATTTTCAGAATTTGTTCTACTACGTCTTTGTGCATTCCATCTCGAGGCGGATCAGTAATAATCACATCCGGTTGGCCGTGTTGCTCAATGAATTCGTCGTTAAACACGTTTTTCATATCGCCTACGAAGAACTCACAATTGCTAATGTTGTTGCGTTTGGCATTTTCTTTGGCATCGGCTATAGCTTCAGGCACGGCTTCAACTCCAATAACTTTTTGCGCTTGTTTGGAAACAAATTGGGCAATAGTTCCGGTGCCGGTATACAAATCATACACCACTTCATTTCCGGTTAATCCGGCGAATTCTCGGGTAATTTTATACAATTCGTAAGCTTGATCGGAATTGGTTTGGTAGAATGATTTCGCATTAATACTGAAATGCAAGCCTTCCATTTCTTCCAAAATATAATCACGTCCTTGGTACAGTTTAATGTCTTGGTCGTACAGCGTATCATTGGCTTTGCCATTAATTACATACAACAAGGAAGTAATTTGAGGGAAAGTAGCGTAAATGTGGTTCAAGAGCAATTCTCTTAGCGCTTTGTCTTCTTGAAAAAACTGTAGCAATACCATGATTTCTCCCGTTGAAGCAGTGCGAATCATTAAGGTTCTCAGTAAACCGGTATGGTTTCTGGCGTTAAAGAAAGAGATATTGTTTTCAGTTGCAAAACGTTTGATTTCATTTCGAATAGCATTCGACGGATCTTCTTGCAAATGACAGTTGGAGATGTCGAGAATTTTGTCCCACATTTTCGGAATGTGAAAACCTAAGGCATTTTTGTTTTCGATTTCAGTACCGGACTGAATTTCAGCATCAGTCATCCAACGCGAATCCGAGAATCCGAATTCCATTTTGTTACGATAAAAGAATTGCTTGGCCGAGCCTAAAATGGGTTCGAAAATCGGCAATTCGATTTTACCGATGCGTTTCAGGTTATTAAAAACTTCCTGATTTTTGTAAAACAACTGCTTGTCGTAACTCATGTTTTGCCACTTACAGCCTCCGCAGGCTCCAAAATGTTGACAAACCGGTTCAACACGGTCAGACGAATATTGGTGAAACTTAATCGCTTTACCTTCAAAATAGGCTTTACGCTTTTTAAACGTTTGCACATCTACCACATCACCGGGAACGACATTCGGAATAAAAATCACTTGGCCTTCGGGTGCTTTGGCTACCGAAACACCTTTAGCTCCGGCATCTAAAACAGTAATGTTTTCAAAAATAACTTTCTTGGTTTGTTTTCTTCCCATAGCGCAAAAATAAACTATTGGCTAAAACTTAAACGGGATTTAAGAAAAAAATATAAATTAGTAGAAAATTACGTTTATGCCAACTCATTTAGCTTTGCTTCGAGGTATTAATGTTTCCGGTCAGAAACTAATTAAGATGGAAGAATTACGCCGAGGTTTGGAAGGCGTGGGTTTTAGTAATGTGCGAACTTACATCCAATCGGGAAATGTGTTTGTGACTACTGATGAAGCAGATGGAAATCTCGTGGCCAACCAAATCAGAGAAGCAATCCTGAATTCTTTTGGTCACGATGTTCCGGTATTGATTATAGGAAAAGAAGATTTGCAGGCTTGTTTGGAACGGAATCGGTTTTTAGATGAGGAAGGCGTTGATTTGAAAAAATTGTACGTTTCGTTTATTTCAGCTGAAGTGCCGGAGCAAATGGTTACTCAGTTGAACCTGAATTTCATCGAACCTGATAAAATCCAACTCGACGGCAGACGGATATATCTTAAATACCATTCGTCGCCTGCCAATACTAAACTCGACAATAAATGGATAGAAAAAAGCATGAACGTAATTTCTACAACGCGCAATTGGAATACGGTCAATAAATTGTTAGCCATGTTCGGTAATTAACATTTCTCAAACCATTACTTAATTTACTAAACCATTTCAATGAGTTCAAGAGCCACATTTAAAAGCGATATATCAGGAATTGAATTTCCGGTAAAAGAGAAAGTCAGCGGTAAATCAATTCGGCAACCTATTATAGACTTGATTAAAAGTGAGCATCCCGATTTTTCTTCGGAACATTGTATTGCCAATGCCGAACTGAATGTATATCGCGAAAAATACATCTCCAAATATTTAAATACCGAAATCGGCCAATTGTCTAAGTTGCAGAAAAAGGTTATAGAAGCCTTAAACGATGATAAATCTTTTGTTTCCAAAATGGAAGAAGATTTAGACAATCGTACTTTAGGACAAATTGTAGCCGATAAAGTAGCGGCCTTTGGCGGAAGTTGGACATTCATTATCGCTTTCTTTATCTTTATTTCGCTTTGGATTGGTTCGAATGTATTTATATTAATTAATAAAGGTTTCGATCCCTATCCGTTTATCTTACTCAACTTAATTTTATCCTGCATTGCTGCCTTACAAGCGCCGGTGATTATGATGAGTCAAAACCGCCAAGAGGAAAAAGACCGAGAACGCGCCAAGAAAGATTACATGATTAATTTAAAATCCGAGTTGGAAATCCGGATGCTCGACGAAAAGCTCGATCATTTAATCATGCATCAACAACAAGAATTGATTGAAATACAGAAAGTTCAAATCGAAATGATGAATGATATTTTGGAACGGATAAAGAAATAATAGCGCATTATAAACTGAAGTTTGCTTTTCGTACATTTGTCACTTAGGATGATTTCTCTCCGTTAAGAAGGAATTGAGATTACAGAATTTAAATTACAACATTCATGTCAGTTTTAGAAAAATTAACTTCCGCTGATGCCATTGCTTTAGAAGACCAATACGGTGCCCACAACTATCATCCGCTACCGGTAGTACTGCATAGAGGAGAAGGCGTTTACGTTTGGGATGTCGAAGGCAAAAAATACTATGATTTCCTTTCGGCTTATTCTGCCGTAAACCAAGGACATTGTCATCCTAAAATTGTAGGCGCTATGATCGCGCAAGCCCAAACATTAACTTTAACTTCTCGTGCTTTTTATAATGATAAGTTAGGTGTTTACGAAGAGTACATCACCAAATATTTTGGGTTCGATAAAGTATTACCGATGAATACAGGAGCAGAAGCAGTGGAAACCGCTTTAAAAATTTGTCGTAAATGGGCTTATGAAAAGAAAGGAATTCCGGAAAACGAGGCACAAATTATTGTATGCGAAGGTAATTTCCACGGAAGAACTACCACAATCATTTCTTTCTCTAACGATGAAAATGCGCGTAAAAACTTCGGGCCGTACACCGCCGGATTTATCAAAATTGCATACGATGATATTGAAGCCTTAGAAAAAGCGATCACTTCATCCAAAAACATCGCCGGTTTCTTGGTAGAACCTATACAAGGAGAAGCCGGAGTATATGTGCCAAGCGAAGATTATCTGACCAAAGCCAAAGCCTTGTGCGAAGCTAATAACGTCTTATTTATAGCCGATGAAGTTCAAACCGGCATTGCCAGAACTGGTTCGTTGTTGGCGGTTTGCGGAAATTGTACTTGCGAAAATCATTGTGAAAAACAAAACGGTTATGTAACTCCGGATATCTTAATATTAGGAAAAGCCATTTCAGGCGGCGCGTATCCGGTTTCTGCCGTATTGGCTAACGATCCGATTATGAATGTCATCAAACCCGGCCAACACGGTTCTACTTTCGGAGGCAATCCGGTGGCAGCTGCTGTGGCTATGGCAGCTTTGGATGTGGTAACCGACGAACATTTGGCACAAAACGCTCGAAAATTAGGTCAAATTTTCCGTTCCGAATTGGCTAAATATATCGAAACTTCCAATATTGTTACCTTAGTTCGCGGCAAAGGATTATTGAATGCTATAGTTATTAACGATACGGAAGACAGTGAAACTGCTTGGAACATCTGTGTAAAATTGGCCGAAAACGGATTATTGGCCAAGCCAACACACGGGAATATCATTCGTTTTGCACCGCCACTAGTGATGACAGAAGAACAATTACGGGACTGCATTGCCATCATCATCAAGACACTCAAAGAATTTGAATTATAACCAAACCAATTTATAACCAACCAAAAACTATTTTATGGAAAACGAAAACCAATCTCAATTTGATTCATTTGAATTACATTTAAACCAAACGGCATTAGATTATTTACGAGAAAGTGCTAAATGGTCTATGTTTTTAGCTATTTTAGGATTTATCGGTGTCGGATTTTTGGCGCTGATGGCTATCATGATGACATCGGTAATGTCTATGGTGCCCGACACACCAGGACCTTTTGGAGCAGTAAGCGGAATTATTTCTATTTTTTATATAGTGATTGCGGTTATTTATTTGTTCCCCATTTATTATCTGTACCGTTACGCTAGCAATACTAAGAAAGCCATCTTTAGTAAAGATTCTCAGCTTTTAACAGATGCTTTCGGGGCTTTAAAGTCTCATCATAAATTTTTAGGAATTGCGGCCATTGTAGTCATTTCGCTTTACATTTTAGCCGGAATTGTTATGGTAATCGGTATCAATGCGGTGAGATAAATTTTTAAAAGAATACTTTATAAAAAGCATCTTTTGTTGAGGATGCTTTTTTTTGTGATATTAATCAGCTAAACTTCCTTAATTTTGGAAATACAAATCTAACTTATGAAAAAAGTTTTTCTTTTGATAATGGTTTTGGCTATTGCAGTCGGAATTTACGAACAAGCCCAAGACCAACCTAATGTGTTTAAATTAATAGCCGCTATGGTGTTGCTGATGTTTGGTTTGATGAAACTCAGCGAAAAAATTCCTAGTAAAGATTCAGAAAACGATAATAGAGACCAAGATGACACTCAATAAAGGCGATAAAGTAACCGTTTTAGATGATGCTATCGACGGAGTAGTAACCGAAGTGAAAGGCAATGAAGTTACTATCGAAACAACCGATGGATTTCATCTTACTTTTAAAGACAGTGAATTGTTGAAAATGGATCAAGGTGAACTGCGAATAGACTTCAATAAAAACCACATTATTGCTCAAAAGGAAGTTAAAAAACCTAACTATATCAATAAAGAAAAGAAGTCGAAAAAAGAAGTTCCGGTACCCGAGTTTGATTTGCATATCGAAAAGTTAGTCAAAAACTACAAATCGATGAGCAATTATGAAATCCTGACTTTACAAAGTGAAACCGCTAAAAAACACATCGAGTTTGCGATTCGAAATCGAATCCCAAAAATCGTTTTCATTCACGGCGTGGGAGAAGGCATCCTGAAATCGGAACTCGACTTTATGTTGGGACGCTATGATAACATTACGTTTCAAGACGCTAACTATCAAAAATATGGTCAAGGTGCTACGGAAGTTTATTTTAAGCAAAATACCAAATAAAAAAAGGCCCGATATCATCTGGCCTTTTACTTTTCAAAACTAACCTAATTTATAATATAACTTAATCTAACTTAATTTTATTTAGTTATGCCACACTGCTTTCTTGTGTGCTTACTTTTTTCAAAATAGAACGGATTAAAACACTGTTAGTGTTGATTCCTGAGTTGATTAATGCTTTTTTGCTGAAAGAAGCTGATTTAGATTGAGACTCAGAAGATGTTTTTTGAGTTCCCATGAACCAAACAGCAAAATCCATTGAAGCCACTGTAGAAGCTGTAGTAACTTCGATAGCATTTTCTTTAACAACTGAAACCTCAGTAGTAGCGATTGGAGCAGTAGTAACTTCTTTAGTTTGACCGAAAACTCCATTGCTTGATAACATTAATAAAACGAATAAAACAAATAATCTAACGTTAGTTACATTTTTTTGAGCTATTGAGTTATTTGTTGTCATATCTTAAATTTGGTTTTGTTGTTATTTCTGGGTCAAAACTACTTCAAGAGTATAGGTCGCTGAAATTTTTTCGATAATTAACCTCAAAAGTCGTTTAATCGACAAATTCAATGAATTCGGGGGTTTTCAGCGTTTTTTTCGTGCAGTTCGTCTAGGAAATGTTAAAAAAACATGCATTTCATCGATGAAAAACCAATTTTTTCTGTGAACTGCATCATCCGATTAAGAAAGAGTAGGAGTATGACCTGAAAATGCCAAAATCTTCCTAAATTAGCTTCGAATTAATTCAATTCCCTAACCATGAAAGTTGAACAAAAAGGTCATACTACCATAGTAAAAGATACTCTTGGTGATACCGCTTCGTTTTTGATGAAAGTCACCCACGAACACAATACTTTTAAAAATACCAATTTGATATTGGATTTGTCACACGATAAAAACCTAACGTTGGAAGACGTCAAGTCGTTTTCCGAATTGATTAAATTGCATAAACAGCAAAAGAAGTCGATAGTATTAGTAGCTAATAATGTGAACTTTAATTCGGTGCCCAAGAACATTATATTAGTGCCAACCGTTTTAGAAGCCCATGATATTATTGAAATGGAAGAAATTGAGCGCGATTTAGGATTTTAATTGTTATGAAATTAACCCTTTTGGGTTGCTATGCAGCCACACCAAGAACGATTACCAATCCAACGGCACAAGTATTGGAAATTCGAAACCGCATGTTTCTAATCGATTGCGGAGAAGGAACTCAGGTACAACTCCGTAAAAACAAACTCAAGTTTTCTAAAATCAACCATATCTTTATTTCGCACTTACACGGTGATCATATGTATGGCTTGGTCGGATTGATTTCTACCTTTATGTTGCTCAACCGTCAAACCGATTTGCACGTGTACGGACCGAAAGGCATCAAAGAAATCATCTTAATGCAGTTGCGCTATTCCAATTCGTTTACGGGCTATAATTTGTATTTCCACGAGTTAGAATCTAAAGAAAGCGAAGTCATTTTTGAAGATGATAAAGTAATTGTTAAAACCATTCCGCTACAACATCGCATTTATACCAATGGTTTTTTATTTCAAGAAAAACCCAAAGAGCGAAGACTTAATGTGGAAGCCGTTGAAAAATACCAAATCGATATTGCCTATTACCGAAAAATAAAATACGGTGGCGATATTACTTTGGATAACGGACAAGTCATTCCCAATGCTGAACTCAGTTTTGATCCCGAACCTACTAAGAGTTACGCCTTTTGTAGTGATACCATATACAACGAAGCCATCGTTCCGCTCATTCAAAACGCAGATGTGTTGTACCACGAGGCTACTTTTCTGGAATCGGAAGCTGACAAAGCCGAGAAAACCATGCACAGCACCTCCAAACAAGCCGCCACTATTGCCAAGTTGGCCAACGTGAAGCATTTGGTATTAGGTCATTACAGCACGCGTTACAGTAGTATTGAGTTATTCCAACAAGAAGCCGCAGCCATTTTTCCGAATGTACTTTTGGGCGACGACGGTAAAGTATTCGATTTTGAATAGGGGAGAAAGACCTCAATTTTATCAGTGATGGCAATACCTAATTTTTATCCTGAAAAGTTAGTAACTTTACCCAAATAACCTTAACTACTATGAAAGACTTAAGCGATTATCGAAAATCTTACGAGAAAAGCGAACTGTTAGAACAAAACCTTACCGAAGATCCGATCAATTTATTTCATCGTTGGTTTTATGAAATGGAGGAGTTCAGTACCACTGAGGAAGTCAATGCCATGACAGTGTCAACTATCGGTTCCGACGGTTTCCCTAAGAGTAGGGTAGTGCTGCTCAAAAAATTCAACGAAGAAGGATTTATTTTTTACACCAATTACCAATCTGAAAAAGGGAAAGCCATACTTAATAATCCCAACATTTGTTTGTCTTTCTTTTGGCACAGCATGGAACGTCAAGTGATTATCAAAGGAATAGCCGAGAAAACTTCAGAAACTGTATCCGATAATTATTTTGATTCTCGTCCTGATGGCAGCAAATTAGGCGCTATAGTTTCAGCGCAAAGCGAAGTCATTCCTTCCAGAGCTTATTTAGACGATAAATTAAAGGAGTTAGAAAAAACTTTCGAAGGCAAAGAGATACCACGACCAGATTATTGGGGCGGTTTTTTGGTTCGTCCGGTGGAAGTAGAATTTTGGCAAGGTCGCCCAAACAGATTACACGACAGAATTCGTTACAAATTATTGGAAGATTACAATTGGCAAATTGATCGATTGTCACCTTAATGTTTTAAAGATTTCTAATTAAGTAAAAACCACTCTTAAAGGAGTGGTTTTTTTTATGCCTTGAGGTTTGTATAAATTATCATATAAGTAAGAAAATATCTTATAATAATTAAATTATTATGTATTTCATCGATTTTATTTGTGTTTTAAACGATGTTTTTGATAATATTGTCCAACCAAATCAAACAATACGTTCTTAAAAATTTTAAAAGTTATAAAGTGTTTGCCCCACATCTACTTTATTTCTATCTGTCATTATTAATCAATAAAGTGTTTGCCCCACAT
>NZ_JANJUQ010000012.1 GCF_024710485.1 Flavobacterium sp. | reverse complement strand
TTAAAAATGAAAAAATTATTTGCTTTACTCCTACTTTTAGGCTTTATAACTTCTTGTGGTCCAAAAAGATTGGGTTGCGGTCCAAGCCGATGTGAAGTTGAAAATCCGATACAAAAGATACCTTTTTCAAAACAAAATTGCTAAAAATTTCAGTAGTGTTGTAACATTTGGATGTGTTGAAAGTCTTACAAGACAATCATCAATCAATCAACATCCATGAAATCACTAAGTATTCCTTTGTGCTTATTGGCGACTGCCTTTACTTTTGCACAAGAAACGCCAAAAACTGAAGATAAAAAACCTTCAGAAAACCCAACCGAGTTAAAAGAAGTTACCATTTACGGTAACAGAAAACAGTACCTGAAAGTAGAGTCAGACAAAACTACGATCAGTGTTCGCGACAATGCTATGCTCAACAGCGGCAGTAGTTTGGAAGCCGTAAAGAAAATTCCTGGTGTCATCACTTCTCCAACAGGAACGATAACCTTAAACAGTCGCGGCGTAACTATTTATATCGATGGCGCGCCAAGCACCTTAAGTGGCAACGACCTGCAAAACTACTTGTCTACTCTCCCGGCCAACGCCATTGAGAAAGTAGAATTAATTTACAATCCGGGTGCTTCCTTTGACGCCGACGCCAGTGGCTCGATTATTAATATTGTAACCAGTACCAAACGCAAAAAAGGACTGAATGCGAGCTTTAACATCAATTACAATTTCAATCAGTACCAAAAACCGAGTCCGCAAATTTTGCTTAACGGGAAAGTGAAAGATTTGAGTTGGCAAACCATGATAGGCTACAATTACATCGACAGCGAAAGCAAAAATCGCAACGATCAAACCTTCACCTCATTTGCCCCAAATGAAAGATTATTTCAAAAGAATTTTGCGCAGTTTACCAACCGAAATTTCTATTGGAGAACCGGCACCAACTACAAACTGAACGAAAAATCAAACTTGCTGTTCAATTACAACTTGAATTTGGGCAATGACCGAATTACAGGAGATGCGAGCACCGTTGGTACCGGGATTGATTTCACCAACCATAGTTTATCGAAAATCAAAAACAGCAACAATGAGTTGAGTTTACAGTACAAAACAAAGTTAGATACCATTGGCAGAACCTTTGACATTATCGCTTACAGCAACTTTTTCAACCGAAACCCGAATACGGTTTCCAACGGACAAAACAATGAAACAGCAACTTTTTACAATGGAAAAATCGATTTTAACTTGACCAACCATTACTTAAAATACGACTTCGCCATTCCATTTAAAAAGCTGGATTTTTCGCTCAATACTGGTGGGAAATACAACTATATCAAAGTAAACGACAAAGGAATTTACAATTTGAATTCACCCGTGAACAGTGTTATCGATTTTAATTATACCGAAACCAATTTGGCCTTTTACGTGGAAGCCCGTAAAAAAATCAAGAAGTTAAGTTTGACTGCCGGATTGCGTTTTGAAGATTATAAAGTCGACCGATTGGCCATTCAAGACGATACGGAAACCGAAGTTGATTTTACCAACTCCAATTTCTTTCCGAATGCCAGTGCTTTGTATGAGTTTAGCGAAAACATGAACCTATCGGCTTCGTACTCTAAGAAAATTTTCCAAGCCGATTACAATGTGTTGGACCCAAACAACTTTGCCAACTTCGATCAGTACAATACTTCGCAAGGCAATCCGTTTTTGAAACCGGCATTTTTTGACAACTTTGAAGTGAAAATGACAGCGTTCCAATTTGTGAGTTTGGGTGGCAATTATACCATTGCCCGCGACAGAAACAATTTTATTTTCACTGCTGAACCCGGTGAATTGGTGAGCAACCAAACCTTCCAACAGTTTGACAAAGTAAAAACGATGAGTTTGTTTGCTTCGTTCCCTGTTCCGTTGGATTACTTTTTCAAAGGTAAAGAAGAGTTTCAAAATCGCATGAACAATATGGACAAAATGAATTACATTTTCCTAAATGTGAACTACATCAAAACCATGACCGAAGGCTATACTTTTTCGTATGAAAACAAACCCATTTGGAATTTCTCAGCTCAAGCCCAATTCATCTTGCCTTGGAACATTAAAAACTCTATGTCGTATTTCATTTTACCGAAAGGCACTTGGGAAATCTACCAAATCACCAAACCGATACAGCAGTTTGACATTTCGTTCAACAAAGATTTCCTAAATAAAAACCTGAAAATAGGCTTGCATTGTTTTGATGTGTTCAATAAAAACGAAGTGAATGCTTTGGTTTCCTCTACCAATTTGGAGACCAAGTTTTACCAAAAACAAGATTCCAGAACCTTTAGAATATCATTGACCTATAATTTTGGTGATTTGTCTTTGAAGAAAGAGAACACCAATATCAATATCGAGAAGACCAACTCGGGTGGAGGATTCCTAAAATAAATTGGTTATAATTAGTAAACGAAAAATCCCTCAGCTGAGGGATTTTTCAATTTTAAGACGCTATTTCTAAACGTTTCAATAAGTTTTTGGTCAGCGCATCGTGCGTATAATCCAAATCGATATGAAGTTGTCTTTCGTCAGAGCTTGGCAAATCGTACATCGCATCAGTCAAAATCGCTTCGCACAATGAACGTAATCCGCGGGCGCCGAGTTTGTACTCCAACGCTTTATCCACTATATAATCCAGTGCTTCATCTGTAATAGAGAATTTCACTTCATCCATGGCGAATAGCTTTTCGTATTGCTTAATTAACGCATTTTTCGGTTCGGTTAGAATAGCGCGTAAAGTGGCTTTATCTAACGGATCCATGTGTGTTAACACCGGCAAACGACCAATGATTTCCGGGATTAATCCAAAATCTTTGATGTCTTTTGGGATGATGTATTGCAACAAATTGTCTTTGTCGACATTGTCCGTGTTTTTCGAAGTACTATATCCTACCGCTTGGCGATTCAATCGTTTCGAGATGATACGCTCGATTCCGTCAAAGGCACCACCGGCGATGAACAAAATGTCTTTGGTGTTGACTTCTACGAATTTTTGGTCCGGGTGTTTTCTTCCCCCTTTCGGCGGCACGTTAACTACAGTTCCTTCCAGTAATTTCAACATGGCTTGTTGAACCCCTTCACCGGAAACATCACGGGTTATAGACGGATTATCGCTCTTGCGGGCAATCTTATCTATTTCATCAATAAATACGATACCTCTTTCGGCTTTGGCCACGTCGTAATCAGCGGCTTGGAGCAAACGGGTTAAGATGCTTTCCACGTCTTCGCCTACATAACCGGCTTCGGTTAATACCGTTGCATCTACAATAGCCAACGGAACATCCAACATGCGCGCGATGGTTTTAGCTACCAAAGTTTTTCCGGTTCCGGTTTGGCCGACCATGATGATGTTGGATTTTTCAATTTCCACATCTTCCTCATGTTGGAGTTGCATTAAACGTTTGTAGTGGTTGTATACGGCTACCGACATGACCTTTTTGGTTTGGTCTTGTCCGATTACGTATTGGTCGAGAAACGCACGGATTTCTTTGGGTTTTTTCAACACCAAATCGGCCGATTGTTTGACGGCATTTCCTTTTAATTCCTCCATCACGATGCCATGTGCTTGTTCGATACAACGATCGCAGACATGCGCATTAATTCCGGCGATTAATAAATTGGTCTCCGGTTTTTTCCTCCCGCAAAAGGAACATTCTAAAACTTGTTTTGCCATTTTTTTTAGTTAGCAGTCGCAGTCGCAGTCGCAGTCACTCTTATGTGAACTGAGACTGTAAACTGTAGACTGAATTTATCTTCTTAACACTTCATCAATCATGCCGTACTCTTTGGCTTCGTCGGCGATCATCCAATAGTCGCGCTCCGAGTCTTTGTATACTTTTTCGAAAGGTTGGCCTGAATGGTGCGAAATGATATGGTACAATTCGTCTTTCAGTTTCAACATTTCTTTTAAATTGATTTCCATATCGGAAGCTACGCCTTGTGCTCCGCCTGACGGTTGGTGAATCATCACTCTGGAATGTGGTAAAGCCGAACGTTTTCCGGCCGCTCCGGCACACAACAATACCGCGCCCATAGAGGCTGCCATTCCGGTACAGATGGTGGCCACATCGGGTTTGATGTACTGCATGGTGTCGTAAATTCCGAGTCCGGCATACACACTTCCGCCCGGAGAGTTGATGTAAATTTGGATATCTTTAGATGCGTCAACACTTTCTAAGAACAACAATTGCGCTTGGATGATGTTGGCCATATAATCGTCGACACCCGTTCCCATGAAGATGATTCTGTCCATCATTAAACGCGAAAACACGTCGAGTTGCGAAATGTTGAGTTGGCGTTCTTCGATGATATAAGGTGTCATGCTTGCTACGATTTTATCGTAATACAGACTGTTTACGCCGTGTTTTTTGGTCGCAAACTTTTTAAATTCCTTTCCGTAGTCCATTTTAGATTTTGGTTTAAAAGTTTATGAGTTTAAAAGTTTACAGTGGTTCACCATAAACTTCCTATGATTTTGATTTAGTCAAAGGTTGTGCCTTTTTTAAAAGATGACATTGTGTCGCTTAAGGTTGGAACCCTAGCCCGGATAGTAGTGGAAATCCTTTTTATTGTTTAGAAAAAACCCTTCGACTGCGCTCAGGTTGACAACAATAAAAAGATTGGAACGTATAGCCGGATTAGCTTCTAATAAAAAAAGCGCCAAATTACTTTGACGCTCAAATATAGTAAATAATCTTTTAGTGTTTCAACTCGCCGTACATCGCTTTGATAAACTCGTCGTAGTTTACTTCTTTGGTTTTGGCTTTTACCTTGTCTTTGAACAAGTTCAACATTTTTTCGTTCATGACTTGTTCAGACAAACGACGTACTTCGTCTTGGTTGGACATCACGCGCGCCACGATACCTTGCACATCTTCGTCGGTTGGGTTCATTTGCCCGAACTGTGCCATTTGTTTTTTGATGAGCTCAGTTGTGTAAGCTTTTAAATCGTCGAAGGTTATTTGCAAACCGTTTTCGGTGATGATTTTACCTTCGATCAATTGGTAACGCAAACCGTTTTCAGATTTAGCGTATTCTGCTTCTGCTTCTTCGGCAGTTAACGGATTTTCACCGGTAGTTTGGATCCATTTTTTCAAAAACTCGGCCGGTAAATCGAACTTGGTGTTGGCGATTAAGAACTCGGTTACATCGTTTAAGAATTTTTGGTCGGCTTGTTGGGCGAA
>NZ_JANJUQ010000001.1 GCF_024710485.1 Flavobacterium sp. | reverse complement strand
CACCGCTCATGTTAATTTCATGTAAACTTCTGGTAGAATTATTCGAGAAAATGGCTTTTTGCCAATCAGTTCCTTTACCTAAAGCGCCCAAATTAGGGTAAGGCACGTTGCCTGTACCGCCTCCGTTAATATAGCGCTCATTCATAATAGCACCATATTGTGTAGCATTTAATAAACTCAAGGTACGCTCCGGAGAAGAAACTCCGGTAAATCCGTTATAATTTACAGTGATTTTTCCTGATTTACCTTTTTTGGTGGTAACTAATATTACCCCTGCAGCTGAACGAGCACCGTAAATAGCTGAAGAAGCAGCATCTTTCAAGACCTCAATAGATTCAATATCCGATTGGTTGATGGCACCGATAGCACCATTGTCTACGATAATTCCGTCTACAACCCATATTGGATTATTACCACCATTTAAAGTAGTAATACCTCTAACACGAACAGTAGAGGTTGAACCCGGTTGACCGGCATTCATGGCGATTGTTACCCCGGAAGTTCTACCTTGCAAGGCTTGCTCGATTCTACCATTAGGTACTTTTTCTAAATCTTTAGCTGTTACCTTAGAAATTGCTCCGGTAACAACACTTTTCTTTTGGGTTCCATACCCAACGTTAACTACAACTTCTTCCAAGGCATTGCTTTCCTCGGTTAGTTCAATTATCATGTTACCTTGAGTGATAGTAACTTCTTTGGTAGCATAACCCACAAAAGAGACTACTAACTTAGTAACACTTTCAGGAACTTTGAGGGTAAACTTACCGTCAATATCGGTTGAAGTTTCTACCGATGCTCCTTTGGCGGCAACATTAGCCCCGGGTAACGGAAGTCCACCTGAGTTAACTGTTCCGTTCACCGTTTTTTGTGCTTGTGCTGACACTATAAAGACAAAAAACACAGACATTAGGAAGACGTTTCTCCTAAATCTTTCAGAAAATAGCTTTAAATTCATAAGCGTTTGTTATTATTTGGTTTTTGGTTATTTTTTTAAGACACTCTTTATGTCTTGTTAAAGTGTTGTTAAATTATTTATTTAAAAAATACCAAATACATTATCAACCACAACAAAAAATATACATTATGAAATTTTTCAATATTAAAATTGAGAATGTATCAAAACAACCTATAAATCTTGGAAAATTGAAGATGGAACTATACAAATATTAACCATAATGACCAGCCGAAAATGATTTCGAAAAGGTTATTGTTGTGGTAATGTTGTAGTAAATGAATGCTTAATTGTATAGTTATATACTTAAAATATAGTTCACCAAACCGTCATCATGAAGCAAATTGAGCTTTTTACGCAAACGATATCGTTTTATCTCAACACTTCGAATTGAGATATTTAGCATCGGAGCTATCTCTTTTGAAGTTAAATTGAGTCGTAAATAGGCACATAATTTCAAATCGCTCGGAGTTAAACTCGGATGGGCCGCTTTGATCTTTTTCAAAAAGTCTTTGTCAGCATTATCGAAAGCTTCTTTAAATATTTTCCAAGAATCTTTCTCTGCTATATTACTGTTAATAGCTGAAATTACCGATTTGATATTTCTACCGTTATTTTCTTCCGAAGACTTCTTCAGGTCTTCCTTGATAATATTCAACAACTCATTCTTTTTAATTAAACTCATGGTAGAAACAGCTAATTCACGATTCTTAGCATCAACATCCTGTGAAAGCTTTTCGTTTCTGAGCTTCATCAATTGCTGCTCGTTTTCTAATGCGGCAATTTCCAATAACAAATTATTCTCTTCAATCAATTTCTGTTCTTGCTTGCGATAGTAATCCTGATAAGCTTTGTTAATGTAATAGGCCAAAATAAAAAATAATAAAATGTAAACCAGCCAAGCCAAATTAGTTGCATACCATGGCTTTAAAATAGTAAACTTATACTCTACTGTATTTTGGGGTGAAGAATTGGCAATTTTAGCTCTTACTTTAAAAACATAATCGCCCGGTTCCAGATTTTTGAAATTGATAGTCGATTTGGTACTCCATTCGCTCCATTGTCCTTGAAGACCTTCCAGCATATATTGGTATTCAACATCGATAAAGCGATTATATTGCGGAACGGTGTAATTAAAAATTAAATTGTTCTCATCGTGTTGCAATTCCCCTTGTACGGTCATAGACAGATTGACTACAGGCGCATTCAACTTGTTTACACTAACATTGGTCAAAATGATGTCATGGCTTTTTATCTTAAAATCAGCCAAATTAATCACAAAATAACCATCGGTCTTTCCTACCAAATATTCATTATCTGAAATTTGAGTGATACTTTCATAGCCAATCATCGGATTAGTGATAGAGAACGGAATCGATATTTTATGTTTCTTCAACTCTTCATCAAAATTACCTGAAGTGAAGTAGTAAATATAATTTTTAGTAAACAGCCACATTTTATTGGACTTGTCTACATTCAATTTGCCCGATATGTATTCGTTATTTTTAAGGATGCTGCTTAAATTTTTGTCTTTTTTAAACACTCCTGTTTTGGCATCCAACGCATAAATTCCAATTCTTCCGGCGTAATAAATTGTACCGTTGTACTTGGCCAAACTGATATGTTTCCCTTTGGAAGGTGATTTTAAAATTTCAAACTTTCGTACCTTTAAAAAATCAGCCGTCGGAGAAACTTTTAAAATCCCCTTATACTCATGTCCGATGTAAATCTCATTTTGCTTAGTCAACTCGAAATACCGCGAAGAAATGTCAAAACCATCCATTTTATTTCGAAACGACCAGCTTGTACCTTTCTTTTCCAGAATAGAAAGTCCGTTGTAGTTTCCTTGCATAATCAAATTGGGATGATTGGGAACAGCATTGAATTTCCAGGTACCTGATTGTTTATAGATAAGCTGAGCCTGACCGGAATTGACAATAAAAGTTCCTAAATCATGACCACAAAACAGTTGCCCGTCATATTCAAACAATGTCCAAACCTGACCTTTTGTACCGGATATCAGACTAAAATTATCATTCCCGAAAGCATTTTTATAAAACAAACCCTGATTGGTTCCTATATATAATTTGTCTTTAAATTTAATCGACGCATAAACAGTCCCCAAAAAACCGGAGTCGTCTTTGAAGCTTCTGATAGGTGATTGTAAATTGATGCAGTCAATGCCGTTGTCTAATCCGAGCCATAAATTATTGTCATCATCCTCTTCTATAGATAACACGGTATTGTTGCTTAAGCCACTATTTTGAGTAATATGGTATCTTATTTTTCCTGAGCGATTAAGAATGTAAATACCATTGGAGATGGTTCCTAAAGCAAAACCGCCGTCTGATAACATTTTAGCACAAAAAAACGAATTCTGTCGCAACTCGCTATCCGACTCAAACAAATAAGGCGTAATTACTTTATTGTCTAATTTAAAAACACCCGCGCGTTCTGTTTGCAGCAACAATCCTTCTTCTTGCTTGTAAATTTCAACAATTCGGTTATTTTTAATTCTCTCGTCGTTGCTAACCAACAAACTCTTACCGTTTATAATTTCGTACAGCCCTTCCCCAATGGCTTGGAAATAAACAGAATTATTGATTTTGTAACATCTGAAAATATAGGGATGTTTGTCTATGAATTGAAATTGACCGCTTTTAGAATTGTAAACATAAACACGGTTAAAAGACTGAAACAACACCCAATGGTCGAAGCTGATGATATTCCAAAAGTGCTCATCTTCTATTAACTTATTCTTGATTTTCTGACTTAAAGAAGTATATTTCAAAAAACCATTAGCTTGTCGCTTCCAATACCCAAATTCCATGTAGCAACCCGTATAGATTTTATCACCGACTACTTTTACTGAACGTATAATGGTTTCATTTGGTGAAGGATAGATATTCCAATTTGAACCATTAAATTCTAACAAACCCTCGTTATTAGCAAAATAAACAAACTGATTAATATCGTGTGTTATCATCCAGTTTTGATTTCCGGCACCGTAAGCTGTTGAACCAAACTTCACTATAGGCGGTAGCTCTTGAGCTACAAGTTGTACTACCAATAATAGGGCTACAGCAACAAACTTTAAAGAAGAATTATAATTGGACATGTTTTGTTTTGCAATTTTTAAGAGTAAGTAAAAATATTGTTTCATTTTGAAGAAGTCAACATAAAAACCAAAAAAATGTCATTCTAACGTTGCCCATTCTCATTTCAGAAATGATTACCTTTGCTAACATTTTTTCAATTACTATGAAAAGTAACGAAATTGCTACGTTAGAACCGAAAAAAAACATCTTGATTAAAGGCGCTCAGATTCACAATCTGAAGAACTTAGACGTTGTAATTCCCCGCAACGAATTGGTAGTCATCACCGGACTTTCGGGTTCCGGAAAATCCAGTTTAGCTTTTGATACGCTTTATGCCGAAGGGCAACGTCGCTATGTGGAAAGCTTGTCGTCTTACGCACGTCAGTTTTTAGGCCGACTGGACAAACCCAAAGTCGAATACATCAAAGGAATCGCACCGGCTATTGCTATCGAACAAAAGGTAAATACTACCAATGCACGCTCTACAGTTGGTACCTCTACAGAAATTTATGACTATCTAAAATTACTTTTCGCCAGAATCGGGAAAACCTTCTCTCCTATTTCCGGACATGAAGTCAAAAAAGACACGGTAACCGATGTAGTCAATCAAGTCAAAAACTTGGCTCCCAATAGCCGATGGTTGCTTTTGTCTCCGATTCATTTGGAAGAAGGCCGACAGTTGGAAGACAAACTAAAAGTCTTATTGCAACAAGGTTTTGCCCGTATATTAGTTGATAACGAAATGGTACGCTTAGACCAAATCGACCAACATTCGTTAGAGAACAAGGACATCCTTTTAATCATTGACCGTATTGTCATCAACGAAGAAACGCTCGAAGACGAAGATTTTTACAACCGACTGGCCGATGCGGTACAAACAGCCTTTTTTGAAGGCAAAGGCATTTGTTATTTGCAAAATGCAGATACCAAAAAACGCTTGGATTTCAGCACTAATTTTGAATTAGATGGGATGACTTTCTTGGAGCCGAATATTCATTTGTTCAGCTTCAACAATCCGTACGGTGCCTGTCCAACTTGTGAAGGCTACGGCAATATTATCGGTATCGATGAAGAATTGGTGATTCCAAACACTTCCTTGTCTATTTACGAAAACGCTATTTTTCCTTGGCGAGGCGAAAGTATGAGTTGGTACCGTGACCAATTAGTCAATCACGCTTATAAATTCGATTTTCCAATTCACAAACCTTATTTTGAATTGAGCGATGAGCAAAAAGATTTGGTGTGGAAAGGGAATAAATTCTTCACCGGTTTAAACGATTTCTTCCAAGAATTAGAGGAGAAAAACTATAAGATACAAAACCGCGTGATGCTTTCCCGTTACCGCGGTAAAACGAAATGTACAAGTTGTAAAGGCAAACGTTTGCGCCAAGAAGCCAATTATATTTCGGTGGGTGGTAAAACCATTTCCGAATTGGTTGATATGCCTATCAAACGCCTGATTCCTTTCTTTAAAGAACTGCAATTATCCGAATATGATGCTAAAGTGGCCAAGCGATTACTTATCGAAATCAACAATCGATTAGCATTTTTGAGTGATGTTGGCTTGGATTATTTAACCTTAAACCGAAACTCGGCTACTTTATCCGGCGGTGAATCGCAACGCATTAATTTGGCAACTTCGTTGGGTAGTAGTTTAGTAGGTTCGATGTATATTTTAGACGAACCCAGTATTGGTTTACATCCGAAAGATACAGCACGATTGATTAAAGTCTTGCAAAATCTTCGCGATTTGGGCAATACTGTCATCGTAGTAGAACACGACGAAGACATCATGAAAGCCGCCGACAGGATTATTGATATTGGTCCTGAAGCCGGTAGTCACGGTGGACAATTGGTTGCAGAAGGTTCGTTTGCAGAACTTCTCGAAGCCGATTCGTTAACTGCGAATTATTTGAGTGGCAAACTCGAAATTCCGGTACCGAAAAAACGCAGAAAATCGAATAACTATATCGAAATCAAAGGCGCACGTGAAAATAATTTACAAAACATCGATGTAACCTTTCCGCTGGAAAGTTTAACCGTCATTACAGGCGTTTCGGGTAGTGGTAAAAGTACGTTGGTGAAAAAGATTTTGTTTCCGGCCATGCAAAAGAAGCTCGAAGGTGTTGGCGACAAAGCCGGACAATTCAGCGAGCTATCCGGTAGTTTTTCGCACATCAAACACATCGAATACGTCGATCAAAATCCGATAGGCAGAAGTTCTCGTTCCAATCCGGTGACTTATATTAAGGCTTACGATGACATCCGTGATTTGTATGCCAAAGAAAAACTGTCGAAAGTACGCGGTTACCAAGCCAAACATTTTTCGTTTAACGTTGACGGCGGTCGCTGCGAAACTTGTAAAGGCGAAGGTTCGATTAACGTAGAAATGGTTTTCATGGCCGATGTTTCCTTACCTTGCGATACTTGTGGCGGCAAACGCTTCAAAAAGGAAGTTTTAGAGGTTGCTTTTGAAGGCAAAAATATTGACGACATTTTATCGATGACGATAGATGATGCGATTGCTTTCTTCCAAGAACATAAACAATCTAAAATCATCCAAAAACTTCAGCCGTTACAAGATGTTGGTTTGGGTTATGTACAATTAGGACAATCGTCTTCTACCCTATCCGGCGGTGAAGCGCAACGTATTAAGCTCGCCTCTTTCCTGGTAAAAGGTGTGACTAAAGAAAAAGCTTTATTTGTATTTGACGAACCTACAACAGGTTTGCACTTTCACGACATCAAAAAACTGTTGGCTTCATTTGATGCTTTAATTGAAAAAGGCCATTCGATTATAGTAATTGAACACAATTTGGATTTAATCAAGTGTGCCGATTGGATTATTGATTTAGGTCCGGAAGGCGGTGAAAATGGCGGACAACTATTGGCTGTCGGAACTCCGGAGGACATTGTAAAAAACAAAAAATCGATTACCGCTGCTTATTTAAAAGAGAAATTATAAAAAAAGCCTTCTATTACGGAAGGCTTTTTTGATTTACTCTATTATTATTTTTTTGGTCAATCGTTCTTTAGAAGTTTCGAATACTGCCAAATACATTCCTTTGGCTAATCCGTCTAAGCTAACCGTTTCAATCAGTTGCGGATTTTCGATAGTCTTTTCCAAAACCTTTTTGCCGTTTAAATCAATCAAAGAAAAAGTATAATTCGATTCGTTCAAACTTCCGATACTGATGTTGATAAACCCTTTGGCAGGAGATGGATATAAACTAACCTGATTGGCAATAGTTGTATCATTAGACAATATGGTAGCCGCTACAGCAAAATGCAACATAGCACCGGTGGCGGCTTTGGCAATATTGTAAACATATACCGGATCCATATTCACCAATAAATCGGTAGAAGTGTGACGATGTGGTGTTTCATTGGTTTCAAAAAAACCGGTGATTACTTCGTTGTTGTCTTCAAATGGCATATAATCAGAAGCGTAAGCATACGACAAATTGGTATTTAACGGTGAATACAATTCAACACAATTCATTAACTCATTAGTGATTGTATTCGATGCGGCATTGTTGGATGTCGGGCTTCCGGTATCGCGCTCACAAGTAATAGTATTATTTACCATATTGGCTCTTCCGCCTACTTCATCAATGTTGAAGACCAATTTGATATCCATCTTCGGATTCGTAGCATTCACTACAGTAGAAACAAAATGCTGACTTCCTACCAAGCCGTCTTCTTCTCCACTGAAATTGATGAACTTGATAGAATATTCGGTTGGGATATTTTGCAACAAACGTGCTACTTCCAAAATAGTGACCACACCACTACCATTGTCATTGGTTCCTCTTCCGTTAATGGTATCATAATGACCACAAATGATGACATAAGTGTTAGGATAAAGTGTCCCCACTTTGGTTACAACTAAATTTTTACAAATACTGGTTCCGTTGGTAAAGCTGTATTCTTGCAATTGGGCGGCACTATAACCATAGCCTTGGTATTCTGCTTTTAGCCAATCTAAAGTATTCTGTAAGGCCGATGTTCCTCTTCTTTTTACACCTAAGTTTTCAAACTCAGTCAAATGATCTATAATATTTGTCGATGAAACTTGGTTGACTACTGTACCATAAAAAGGAACATACTGTTGGGCAAAACCGGAAAAAGTTAAAAAGAAAAAAGAAATGGCTAATAGTAGGCTTTTCATTGAGAATAGTGTGGTATTAATGGACTTTAGTCGATAAACATGATGGCAAATGTACCAATTTTTTAAAAAATCTAAAATTTATGCAATGTGATTAATATTGAGAAAAAAAAATATTTATAAAACACTGTCTTTAAACACATTAAACAAACTTAATCAAACCTTAAGAATTGTATTTTTTATTTTGGCACACCAATTGGAATATCCATTACAACAGCAAATACTACTGTTCGAAGAAGCTGAAAATCGGAAGAGTAAGCAAAACTCAAATTTGTATTGATTATGAAAAAAATTACCCTTTTAGTAGCTACTGTTTTACTGGTTGGAAACATAGTGAATGCATCTGAAGTAACAACTTTTGGTGAAGAAAGAAGAGCGAGATACAGCTTTGACGAGCCAATCTCTTTTATAGAAAGAGGTATTGAGTTTTTTGTTTTTCCAAACGGAGACTTTGATTTTAATACTCGTCCACAAGACAGTCAAGGCGGTTATTTCTATAAAACTGCCGGAAGACGCGGAGCAGCAGTTACAGCTCGTGGTTCTGTTAACTATGGCGTAAGAATTGAACACGACGGTTTTGGTCGCGTGAGAAGGGTGGGCAACACTTTTATCAACTACGACAACAAAGATCGAGTAAGCCGAATCGGAACAGTTTATATGAGATACAACAGATTTGCCCTGACACAAATTGGTGGCTTACAAATTATATACAACCGAAGAGGTGATATAGTAGATATGATTGGAAGCATTAAAGGTTACAGAAACCAAGGTTATGTATACCACAATAACAACAACGTATACAGTTATCAAGCCAACAATGATGACTACTACTATTACAAAGCAGACGGCACTAAAGCCTTGATAGAAGAAAAAAAATAAATTGGGTTAGTTGATTTTTGGTTAGGTTTTGATGAAAAAATCCCGCAAAGTTTACACGATGCGGGATTTTTGATTTTTATTGAGATGGATTAATGTCCGCCACTTACTTTTTTATCAAAGTCGATTCCCTGACTCTTCAAGATACCGGAAACTTTCCAGGCATAAAAAGCTAAATAAGCAAAACAAAGCACGCCAACGATATAGCTGGTGTGAATAGAAGTAATATCAGCGACATAACCTTGTAACCAACTTACTAATCCGCCACCCATAATCATCATAATTAAGAAACTACTACCTTGACTGGTGTGCTTTCCTAAACCACTAATGGCTAGCGTAAAGATACAAGGCCAAAGTGTACTGCAGAACAATCCAACACTGGTAAAGGCATAAACACTCACCATACCGTCTGTTGCCATACCAACCAATAAGGCTGCAATCCCAAGAACAGAGAAAATCAACAACATTCTCGCCGGGTTACCTTTACTAGCCATATCAGCGAATATTAAAACTAAAATGATTAACGCATACACATAAAATGGTGTCAAATCATGGTTCATGAACTTATTCACTCCCAAGAAAACACCAAAAGCCAAGTAAGGTGCCACGAAACGCAATATTCTTTGAGTGTTCATATTATCAGTGAAGGCTTCAACGGCTCCGGTCCAACGACCAATCATCAAACTGGCCCAATACAAGGAAATAAACGGAGCAATATCTTTGGTGTCAAATCCCAAATCGCTTTCCATGTAAGCCGGTAAATTACTGGCAGTTGACACTTCTACTCCAACATAAACAAAGATTCCAATCATTCCCAATAGCAACTGTGGGTATTTAAGTGCAGAACTTCTTGTACTTACTTCAACGCCTTCTTCTTCCACTACAGCAGCCGGTTTATCCGGTAAAGATGAAAATTTCAACAAAACCGCTACCAATAAAAAAGCAGCTCCTAATACCAAATAAGGTACTTTCACGCTTTCAATACTCATATCGGTATTACCGGAAGTGGCTGAACCAAAAATAGCAAAACTAACAATCAACGGTCCGATGGTTGTTCCTAAGTTATTAATTCCTCCGGCCATTGTCAAACGTTGCGAACCGGTAGTTATAGGTCCGAGTGCTATAGCTAAAGGATTGGCAACCGTTTGTTGTAAAGAGAAGCCCAAAGCCACAATAAATAAACCTGATAGCATTAACGGAAAAGAACCGGTATTAGCTGCAGGATAAAACAATAACGTTCCCAAAGCGGAAATTACAAGACCCAAAGCCAATGCATTTTTGTACCCCATTCGGTTTATCAAATCGCCTTTGGTTAAATACGAAATAATCATATATATAATGGACCCCACGGTGTATGCTACATAAAAAGCAACAGATACCAGCTGACTTTGTCCTTGGGTTAAATCGAATGCTTTCTTGAAAACCGGAATTAAAATATCATTGCTCGCAGCAACAAATCCCCAAAAGAAAAATACCGTCACTAAGGGAATAAATTGTGCCCAATTGGTTTTTAGATTTTGTGTACTCATAAATTATAGTTTTTGGTTTGGTTTTAGTTAATAGGTTTAAACGAAATAGCAGTTCCGCCACCTTTAGCCAAATGTAATTTAATTTTTGATTTAGAAGTCACTTGTATAGTTTTTATAACATACGATTTAGGATTTTTTTCCCAATCAGCATCGCTTCCATCCTGATAAACAACAGCTTGGTATTTCTTGCCCGGCGTTAGAAAATCTAATTTGATTTCAGTGGTTCGGGCATTTTCATCGGTAATAGCACCTAAAAACCAGTTTTCTTGTCTTTTTGCTTTGCGAACAACGGTCAGATAATCTCCCGGTTCGGCTTCCAAATATTTACTCTCATCCCAATCGGCAGCCACATCTTTTATAAACTGAAACGCATCCGGATAGCGCTCGTAATTTTCGGGTAAATCAGCAGCCATTTGCAACGGAGAATACATTGTAACATATAAAGCCAATTGTTTGGCCAAGGTGGTATGAACTTGCTCTTTTTTGCTTGAATCATAAAAACTCATTTTAATTTCAAAAATACCAGGTGTGTAATCCATCGGACCTCCCAATAATCGTGTAAACGGCAAAATAGTTTCATGCATAGGCGGATTTCCATTACTCCAAGCATTGAACTCATTTCCGCGTGCGGCTTCGGCAGCTATGTAATTCGGATACGTTCTGTGGTAACCGGTTGGTCGTGAACTTTCGTGTGAGTTGACCATCATTTTGTAGTCGGCAAATCTTCGCGCTATAAAATTGAAATGGTTCACCATCGTTTGCCCATCGTGAAATTCTCCACGTGGAATGATTCGCCCAACATAACCCGATTTGGCAGCCGGATAATCATATTCTTTCATAAACGCCAAAGCGCGATCCAAATGTCTTTCATAATTCGCAACCGAACCCGAGGTTTCGTGGTGCATAATCATCTTTACTCCTTTTAATTTAGCATAAGCACTGATTTCGGCCAAATTAAAATCGGGATAAGGCGTAGTAAAATCAAATACGTCTTCTTTCCAATTGCCGAACCAATCTTCCCATCCGACATTCCAACCTTCTACCAATACCCCGTCAAATCCGTGTTTAGCAGCAAAGTCGATGTATCGCTTAGTATTAGCCGTTGTGGCACCGTGTTTACCACTGGCAATCAATGCTTGTGACTCGGTGTTTTGGGCATTCTGACTTCCGGCATAATCCCAAGTCGATTTTCCTACGTGCATTTCCCACCAAATCCCAACGTACTTCATCGGTTTAATCCAAAACGTATCGTCAATTTTGGAAGGTTCATTCAGATTCAAAATCATTTTTGAACCAACAATATCACGAGCATCATTGCTAACCATTATGGTGCGCCAAGGTGAAACGCATGGTGCTTGCAGATAGGCTTTATCACCAATGGCATTCGGAACCAAATGAGAGGTTAAAGCAAAAGTAGTCGGATTCAAATCCAAATGCATCACGGGATAATTCACAACGGCAGCTTCAAAAATATTGAGGTATATATTGTCGGTCGATTTCATCATTAACGGTGATTGCACCATGTGTTTCCCGGCTATTGATTTCAAACCGATACCGTTGTTTAAATCGATTTTATCAGTATTGACCTCAGACAGCAAAGTTTCATTGTACTCGTATTCCTGACTGTCGAAATCGCCCGGAATCCAAAAAGTCTTATGGTTGCCAGTCAAATTGAATTCGGTTTTTTCATCGGAAATGATAAAATAATTGAGTTTCGTTTGCTTCGGAAATTCATATCGAAAAGCCAAACCTTCATCGAATAATCGGAAAACTATGTTAAGTTGGCGGTTGGTTCCGATTTGTGATAAGGCTACCGTTAATTCGTTATAGTGATTTACAATGTTGGATTGCTCGCCTAAAACCGGTTGCCAAGTTTCGTTTAAAGAAGCCTCTTTCACACTGTCGATTTTAAAATTAGTAGCCAAATCAGTGTCGCCTTTGAGGTAAATACCTAATGAACTTTTTGAGACGACCGGCTTATTTTTATAACTGAGTTGATAAATAGGTTTGCCATTTTCACCAATGGAAAAATCGAGTTTGATTGCTTTGGAAGGCGATTGCAACGTTTGAGCTTTGGCAATAAAAACCAACAACATCAGAACAAAAGTGAACGTATTTTTCATGAAATTTATTTTTGCTAAAGATAAAAATAACTTGTTAGTAATAAAAAAACCTTCCGGCTTATCTGACCGAAAGGTTAATAATATGTAAAAATAGTTGCGGTTATTTTCCGTCCACGTAATCCTGTAAATAAGCGAAACGAGGCGTTAATTTACCGTTTTCAGTAATTTTGGCGCGCTGTAAAATACCATCTTTATCACCGTTAAAGAAAGCCGGAATTACATGTTTCATGAACATTTCACCGAAACCTTCACTGGCATCTTTAGGCAATTCACAAGGCAAATTATCAACCGACATCACCATGATGGATCCGGGATGAGTGTATGGTACTTCTTTGTGTTCACTCGGCAAATACCCAAAAAATGGTTCGGCTATGGTAGAGGCTTTAATGGTACAAGCAATCGGACCGCCAACATCACAAGAAATATCAGCAACTACTTTAATCTTACAATCAGCGGCTTTCAACATATCCTGAGTTAAAATATCCGGCGCATTGTTGCCGTGAAAATGTCCGGCCATAAAAATATCGGCTACCTTAGTAAAGCGCTCAAAGTTAGAAGTATAGGCTTGAGGATTGCTGTAAAAATCTTTGTTGTCTAAAATTTGTCCGTCCAATCGTTTGTTGTAATCCAAAACATCAATCTGAGTATAAACCGGTTGTGAGTATACTTTGTTCAAGAAATCATCAACAGAAACTTGTTTGATTTTCATCCCGTCCAAAATTTCTTTGGCGCCCATGCCTACTTTACCGTGACCGGTTAACACAATCTTGAGGTTAGGTAAAATTTGTCTTCTCAAGCGAACAATCAAATCTTCTTTGCCGTTTAGCGTTTCGGCTTTGGGTAAATTGAACAATTCGTACTTGATTCCGAAAGCTCTAAATCCGTTATAAGCTCCAACGATTCCGGCATAGCGTCCGAAACCAATTAATCGTTTGTTATCGGCATCCACTATCGTTTCATGATCGTACAATTCAATATTCTTCTCCAAAATGGCTTGCAACAACTTTCTGTTGTAAGGTTGCTTTTTAATGGTATGCGAGAAGAAAAAATATTTTTTGTTTGGAATCAAATAATCAACCGGAATTTCCTTTACACCGAAAAACACTTCACAATCCGAAATATCTTCAGCCACTTCAATTCCTAATCGGGTATATTCTTCATCGGCAAAAACCCTGATATCCGAGCTCTCAACTTTTATAATGGCATCTGGATGTTCATTTTTCAATCGCACTAATTCTTCCGGGGTAAAAACGACTCTTCTGTCGGGCGGATTTTTTCTTTCTTTAATAATTCCGAATTTCATCGTTGGTATTTTTAATGCCCCAAAAGTACTAGTAACGAAAACGTTTTCAAAACTTTTTGCAGAAAATAACTGTTGTGAAAAAACTGTTGAAAGCTTTCTCAAAAAGTCAAGCCACTCCTGCAATGAATAATTATATTTGTGGTTCTTTAAGTCTCAAAAATGAAATTCAAAAATATCCGATATATCTTCCTGAGTTATTGTCTTATGGCTACTTTTTCTTCCTGCTCCAAACAAGAAAAAACAGAAGAAGGCGTTATCAAAGTCAATGAAAAAGGCATTCCGATAATGCAACCTTTACAAGAAGAATTACCCAAATTAAGTAATGAATTCCTGAAAGATAAAAAGTATGCCGTGTCAATGTTCTTCGAAAAAACGTGGTCTGAAAAAAATGACAACGTAAGCTTCCTAGTGGCTAAGAATGGACAAATCATTTACGAAAACTACATGGGTTACGCGAACAAACGAACCGATGAAAAAATTACCAAAGACACCCCATTACATACTGCTTCGGTGAGTAAGGTATTAACTGCCACGGCTATTTTGATGTTAATTGATGCTAACAAAATAAAGTTAGACCAAAAAGTCAACACTATCATCAAAAATTTCCCTTATCCGGAGGTAACTGTTCAAACGCTTTTAAACCACAGAAGCGGCATGAAAAATTATGCTTACTTTACCTATGAAAACAACAATTGGGATAAAAAATTGACGCTTACTAACGAAGACATCATCAAAGTGATGATTGAAAAAGAAATTCCGTTAGAATCTAAGAGCGACACTCGTTTCAGCTACTGCAACACCAATTATGCCGTTTTGGCACTCATTGTAGAAAAAGTAACCGGCATGAAATTTCCGGAAGCCATGAAAGAAATGATTTTCACACCACTGGGCATGACCAATACTTATGTATGCGATTTCGAGAAAGACCGCAAAAAAATTGTACCGTCCTATAAAGGCAACAACGTTGAAATTGGTACCGACTATCTGGACGGCGTTTACGGTGATAAAAACATTTATTCCACACCCAGAGATTTGCTGAAGTTTGATACTGCCCGTTATGCGTCTTTCTTCCTCAATCCCGAATTGCTCAAGAAAGTCTACAAAGGCTATAGTTATGAAAGCAAAGGACAAAAAAACTATGGTCTCGGCATCCGTATGGTCGAGTTTGAAGAAGGTGAACCGTTCTTTTTTCATAACGGTTGGTGGCACGGTAATACTTCGTCTTTTATCAATTTGAGAAAAGAAAAAGTAACCATCATTACGCTTTCAAACAAATACACTAAGAAAACCTATCAGTCCAAAAAACTAGCTTCTTTGTTTGGAGATTATCCGTTCAAGTTAAATGATAGTGACGAATAAATCCTTACTTTTGTGGCCTGATTTTTGCTAATCAGAAAAAAACTGGGGTCGACTGGTTTTGACAGCAAGTCGAATTGAACAGTAAGCACGTCGAGCAAGGTACCAATTGCTCGTAAATCCACGGGTACGAACTTATAAACGGCGAAAATAATTACGCTTTAGCTGCTTAATCCGAAGTTTAGTACGATTAGCCAAGTCTCGACAAGGTCGGGAAGCTGGATTCTCCTCAGAAGCCTTGGTTTATGGCGGCTGGTTTAGGGGAACCGTAAAAGTAAACCTAGGAAAGGTAATGTTCTGAATCCTTTCTGACACTGATAGAGCTAAGCAACAAGTCGCGGTCTTTGGCATAGCTTGTTGTCGAAAATCTAATCAAAGACTAAACGTGTAGAAAGCTCTTTAGTTGCTTGTTTGGACGGGAGTTCGACTCTCCCCGACTCCACAGAATTAAAAAAACGCTTCAATTATTTGAGGCGTTTTTTGGTTTCAGTAGCATACGTTTGGTCGTTCTTTGACTCCTGCTCCCGCTATCCGCGCTACATTGTAGCTCGCTACACACGAGCGAAGCGACTGCCGAAGGAATCGGGGCTAACTTCACGCTCGTTTTCCATTAGCATTAAATTACTATTGACATTGCCATTGATAT